>WRCC01000001.1 GCA_009784235.1 Alphaproteobacteria bacterium
AGTGTTTGGCACCTCGATGTCGACTCATCGCATCCTGGGGCTGGAGCAGGTCCCAAGGGTATGGCTGTT
Source organism: Alphaproteobacteria bacterium (assembly GCA_009784235.1). GTDB lineage: Bacteria > Pseudomonadota > Alphaproteobacteria > Rs-D84 > Rs-D84 > WRKW01. Next base: position 70 of record WRCC01000001.1, read on the forward strand.
CGCCATTTAAAGCGGTACGTGAGTTGGGTTAATAACGTCGTGAGACAGTTAGGTCCCTATCTACTGTGGGCGTTGGATATTTGAGCGAACTTGACCTTAGTACGAGAGGACCGGGTCGAACGAACCCCTGGTGTTCCAGTTGTCGCGCCCGCGGCAGCGCTGGTTAGCTATGTTCGGAACAGATAACCGCTGAATGCATCTAAGCGGGAAGCTGGTCGCAAGATGAGATATCCCCATCAATCCTGTCCAAGACCAGGACGTTGATAGGCGGCAAGTGTAAGCGCTGTGAGGCGTTCAGCTCAGCCGTACTAATCGGATGATTGACTTTTTATCTTTGTTTGATTTCTTGACGGTAAACCATCAAGAAATCAAACGAATGCTTGAAGAGAATGTTGAAAATGGATTCTGATATTAGAGATTTACGATTGTCGCGTATTTGGTTCTGGTGATTATTGAGTGGGAGACACCCTCTGTTCCATCCCGAACCAGACAGGGAAACCCTACATCGCCGATGGTACTTTTGCTTAAGCAACGGAAGAGTAGGTCGTCGCCAGAACCAAATACGCAGATACAAAAACCAAACAAAATTTAACCACCATTTTATGGTGGTTTTTTAGTGCGGGGTACCCCAAAAGATAGACGGAATTAACAAAGGATAAAAAAACAGATGATTAAATTTTTAGGAAACATTGTGTCAAAGATGAAATTTACTGATGAAGAAAAAAAATTGCGCAAACAAATCGAAGCAAAAATAAAAGATGTGAAATTTGAAAAAGGATACGAAGGTAATATCAGTATTTTTGAAAAATATACTTATTATATTACCGGCCAATCTGAAAATCCGAAAAGACCATTTTTAAAAATGGAACTAAAAGCCTTTGTTGATGATTCTGGTTTTATGAAAGAATGTGATTATTCAGGCGAAGTCATAATTGATAAAAAGACCATAGGATTAACCCCAAGATTGGCAAGACATTTTTATAATGAAGCTGGCCGACGGGCTGTTTATATCGGTCGTCGAAATATGAATGGAAAATAATTATTAATCCCGCGCCTGCGGGATTTTTTTATTGACCTGTTATGGGAAATATTTTTAAAATCAAAAAAAAAGGAAAAAATATGAAAAAAATTCTGATTGCTGTGATGTTGGTTATGGCGCCGATTGCGGCGTTTGCGGAAATGGTTGATGTTGAATCCCCGGTGCCAGCTGGGTCCACTTTGGTTTTAAATATTCGGCGCATTGGTTTGGACTGGTCGCAAACCACGGTCAGAAATGCAGCGGCATATTCCGATTCGCCGATACAACAGCTGAGCGCAGACAGCCAGGATTTTATTCGCGGCGTTGGTGACATCGCGCTGGAATACGAACATGGGCGTTTCAAATGGGAAAATGCTTTGTTCACTGAATACGGTCGCACAAGGCTGAAGCCAACCGGCGCACCGACGGTATCCAATGAAAACGCGGATAAGATTTTGCTGTCCAGTAATGCGTCGTATGCAGTTTGGGAAGCGTACAGTTTTAAATTCGGCCCAACTGCGCGCAGCCAATATGAAACAGAATACACTCGTAATGGTGATGCGCCGCGCAGAAACCTGGCGCGCGTGAATGCCGGTCTGGCACTGTTCGACCATGCAATTATTCGGGATTTATATCTGGTCGGCGTGTATGAATATGATTTTACTTTCCCAGTTGACGTCAGCAAATTTGCATTAGAATTCGGCTGGCGCCTTGAATACAACATAAAAGAAGGTGTTCGTATTTCAACGAACGGATATTACCGCGAATACTTGGATTATTCATATTTTCTTGGTGTTGATTTAGAGCGCGATTTAAGTGCGACGCTGCGACTGGATACAAACCTGTGGAATAATTTCAATGCAGGACCATACATTCAATATCGTCGTGCGAAATCCCGCGAAGCCGATGTGTATGCCAGTAATATGATGGTCGGTGTGTCGTTCAACTATATAACTTCATTCGGTCTGCGGTAAAATTTATTTCTATGGATGCTTGCTTGTTGTTTGCTCATGTATATCTATACACTACGCTCACAAACAACGGCGCATTCATTTCGTATAAATCAGTTTTTATAAATTTATAAAATCCCGCCTATGCGGGATTTATTTTACGCCTTATGATTTGACAAATAACAAGAATAATCTATAATCACATAACTATGATACAAAACAAAGACGATAAATTATTAGTTTTCTTTGCCGGGTACGATTCAACCGGTGAAAACGACTGGAAACTTGTCACCGGGCTGGCCGGGCGTATCGGCGCGGTTCCAATGACAATCAGCGGGCGATATCCATTTTTGAACGACCGCAACCGCACTCAGCGGCATTATGATATTTATGACGGCCGGCATATTCCGGGCGACAAATACGATATGGCCCGGCGCGAATATGCCGATAAAATAACGATGGCCATGTTCAGACAGAACATTCAATCAAAAAATGTTATTCTGATGGGCCGCGACCAAGGTGCATTTATGGCTGTGCAGATGGCATATCGCAACAGCGGCATATTTCCGCGCGGCGTGATTGCATTGGACGGATATTATTTGAACGATGCGTCGTTCGGAAAAATTGGCAAAGATGATATATATTCGGCTTCGCCGCCGCTGATATGGATTAATACCCCGGATACGCGCCGCATTATTGCACCGGGATGCGAAAGTCCGCAGCCATTAATTGATGCCGGCGTGAATGTATCGAAAATAAACCTGAAAAATACTGATTACGCGCTGGCCAAAGGTAATATGCGCCATATCCTGTGGGCGATGGGCGAGACCGGCATACGTCCACGGAAAAAAGAAAGATAATAAAAATCCCCGTCGTGTGTGGGATTTTTTATATGCTGACGCCCAGGAAATATTTTGCCAATTGGCCGATGGCGAATGCAGCGACCGATACGCCGACGCAAATGCCCAGCATTTCCAAAAATCGCCCAATGAAAGGTCGGCCGTGCGCGCGTGCCATCCAATAATTAAATCCAAAAATTATTAATACAGAAATTACAAATGTAATACCCAGAGCAAAAAATCTGTTGGAAATTATTGCGAACGGAATCGTTAAAAGCGCAGCGGTGACCAGGTATGCGATACCGGTATAAACCCCGGCAATGATTGCGCGCGGGTTTGCGTCCGATTTTTGCGCAAGGTAATTTGATGCGCCCATGGACAGGCTGGCCGCGACGGCGGCAATCACGCTGGATAAAATAATCAGTCGTTCATCCGCCAGCGCGAATGCCAAGCCAACAATTATTCCAGTCTGGGACACCAACGCATCATGCAATCCCAGCACCATCGCGCCAGTGTATTGCAGTATATTTTTATTTTTTGCCATAAACAAAACATATCATATTTTTGAATTGCATGCATGCGGAAAAATATCACTAGAAATTTTTATAAAATACAACCAGATATAGAATGTGCCCCGCCGCGTTTTCGATTGATTTTATAATGGGGTTTAAGTCATAATATGTGCGTTCAACAATAAAGGAGAACATAATGAAGAAACTACTTGCAGAGTTCCTGGGAACTTTTGTATTGGTGTTGTTCGGATGCGGCGCGGCCGTTTTGGCCGGTGCGCATATCGGCTTTGCCGGAATCGCACTCGCGTTCGGTTTGGCCGTGTTCGTAATGGCGTACGCAGTCGGCAATATTTCCGGTGGACATTTTAACCCGGCGGTTTCCGTTGGTTTGGCATGCGCGGGTCGATTCGGCTGGCGTGATTTGCCGATGTATGTCGTGGCGCAATTGGTTGGTGCAGCAGCAGCAGCAGGCGTGCTGTACACAATCGCAACCGGCACAGTCGGCGGCGGCGTTGATGTTGGCGGATTCGCGGCGAATATTATCCAAGGCGATTACACACTGGCCGCGGCACTGACGACTGAAATCGTCCTGACGTTCGTGTTCTTGATTGTAATCATTGGTGCAACAGCGCGTGAAGCATTCCAAAAATTCGCGGGTGCGGCAATCGGTCTGGCGTTGGTCGCGATTCACTTGGTCAGCATACCGGTCACGAACACATCTGTGAACCCGGCGCGAAGCGTATCGCAAGCTTTGTTCGCAACAGACCCGGCCGCAATGTGTCAACTGTGGATATTTATCGTCGCCCCAATTGCGGGTGCGATAATCGCCGGTTTAACGTGGCGCTATTTGATGGAAGTCAAAGCGAAACCGAAAGCGAAAAAATAATCAATCGCAAAAATAAAAATCCGCCATTCGGCGGATTTTTTTGCCGTTTATTACCAGCCTTTCTTTGCGGTCGGCTTTTTTGCCGCTGGGGCCGGTTTTTTTGCTGCGGGTTTTGCGGCCGCTTTCTTTACGGTTGGTTTTTTCATCATATCACACATTTTTATCTCCTTTGTGGCTTTGTTGGCCATTCGGATTTTATCATAAATCGCAGTGGCGGACATATAGGACAGAATGCCAGATGCTAAAATGTCGGGTGGATTGGTCAGATTTTTTAGGACAGGCGCATATTGACAAACGATTGTTATGTGCTAGTATCTTATTTGATGGGCGCCAAAGTATATTTTAAGAATTTGTTTGCGCTGGCTTTGGCCTGTGGTGCGACGTACGCAATTACCAATCATGTTCATAAAAATAAGCCAAGTCCGAAATCGGAATGTTGCGCCGGTGTTGCCGCCGCACCAACACCACCGCCCGGGCATGAATACGACGAATTCGACTTGGAAAATTTTATGCCATCGTTGGATGATTTCAAATGCATGCGGCCGCCGATGCCATTATTTCAAAGCTTTTCCATAATGCAGGACCGCGACGATTTTCAAAGTCGCGAACGTGCCGCGACAATGGATAAAAAGCCGCATTATGATTCGGCCCAGACACAAGTATGCTGGACTTCGTGGTCAAACGAGGCAATTGCGCGTGCGATATGCGCGGAATTTGTACGCGTTCATTCGAATAATCTGTATCTGATTAATTCAGGCAACGCAACGCCGCGCCAATTGTTCAAAATAGACCGGCTGTTTTGCAATCTGTCGGTATCGACTGCATACAGGACGGCGTACAGAAATCTGGGCGTTGCGAAAAAATTCCAATTCTTGGGCGGTGAATTGCACGAAAATAATCTATATACATTAAATGAAACATGGAAACGATATCCGGCCGTTCCGAACCGAATTGTTGCCGAACCTGCATCGGAAACATGGACAGATATAACCCAGGGCAGTCTGATTATATTAAGTAAAAATAATTATTTCCATACGGTTGCATATTTGGGTACCGGATATGTGTCGCAGTATGACAATCGGGTTTGGGTGCCGGACCCGTATGGCAAACCGGTTGTTGCGTCTTTTTACGACACTAAATTTGAATACCTGGAATATTATCGGAAAAATTTTGATACGATGCACGTTATCAATATGTATGCAATTCTGGCGCATTTATTAAATTCAGGAAGATAAGAACCCAATTAATTTCCGCACGATTTCAGCGGAATTTTTATCGCCCGCCGGTGCGTATTCCACAAATTCAAACGCATGTGCATCACGGAATTCATTTATAAAAAATTCAGCAGTCACAACATCAATACCGTTCGGTGCAGGCACCAGTACGTCGCGAAAAAGTGCCGGGTCGATTACATCAAAATCAAATGATAATACAAATGGTCGTCCGGCAATACGTTCCCGGATTTTGCGAATGGCATCGTTGCGTCCGACGTCGGTTGAAATTTGTTCTGCGCTGCGCATAAATATATTGTTTTTTTGGACGAATTCTATTTCTGCAGATTCGTACGAACGCGCGCCCAAAAAGAACAGGTTTTCCGGTTTCAGGGCAGGGCGTTTGCGGCAAAGTCCCATCCATCGAGCATCGCCGTTGCCCAACAGCGCGCGAACGTTCGTGCCGTGCGGCGCGCCGGATGCTTGGGTCACCGCCGTTTCCACAGAATGAATATCCAGATGGGAATCGATATAAACCAGACACAAATCGTCATCCGGCATCATATCGGCCATCGCGGCAAAGTGTCCAAAATTCACTGAATGGTCGCCGCCGATTAATATATGGCGGCCGTTGGGTGTGCTGCGATAAATCTCTCGCTGGATTTCAAAATTTTCGCCAAATCGGTCGCGTACGCACGCATCTGCATCGAACGGTGCAGCGGTCACCATTGTCCAATCAGCGTCCGGAAATATTTGCCGAATCGCGGCGGGCGCATCCGCGCATCCACCATCACGCGCCACCCGCAAACATCCGCGGCCATATTCGATACCGATAAAATTATTTATTTTATTTTGCATAGAGCGAAAAGGCTAGCCGATTTTCAAAAATCATTCAATAAAAAATACCCGCATAAAAATGCGGGCGTTTTTATTTTCGGTCGTTATTTTTTCTTTTTTGCCGCGGGCTTTTTTGCTGTGGATTTTTTGGCTTTTGGTTTTGTTGTTTTGACCGGTACCGCATCGCAACCGCATCCACAGAATTCGGAATCTTCGCCGAAAAGTTGGGCTTTGAATGCTTCGAATTCGATTTCTTCGCGGATAATGCGTTTTTTCTCGCAATAAATTTCCAATGACAATGCGACCGTCGGTATCAGGAATGCCGCAATGCTTATCATGTGCAGAACACCGACCAGCCACATAATATAGTCATTCGCCATTTCAATCGTGAATCCCGGCATCGCCCACATGAAATGTTCCATCAGGTTCAGCCAGACGAACCCCCAGCACACACTGACAATCGCGACGTTTATGATAAACGCGGTCAACAGAACGCGGCGCAGGTTACGAATTATATTCAAATATTCCATTTATCCCTCCTTTGGGTTGGTTGAATTAATTATATCATGTTTTTGGCGTTTTCCAAGTCTGCGGCGCCGGGAATATTTCCTATGATTATGTCTGCGCTGAATTGGTGTTTGAACCAAGTCCGTTGACGCTTTGCATACTGATTGGTTTTGATTGTCCAGTTTGCAATCATTGTTGGTTCATCTATTTCGCCGCGGACAAATTGCATTATTTCCGCGCCACCGATTGCGCGTGACGGGTCGGTCATTTTTCGTGCTTCATCAATTGCGCCGGCGGCAATCATTCCGGGAATTCGTGCGGGAATTCGTGCGGCCAAAATTTCACGCGGCGGGTTAATTAAAAATTTAATTGCGTCCGGCACGATGGCACCCGTGCGCGGTTCGGATTGCCATTCGGTAATTGGTCGACCGGTTTCGAATAAAATTTCCAATGCGCGTGCGGCGCGCTGTGGGTCCGATGGCGCACCGGGGCCGAGTAGTTCGCGCACAGCGTCAATATCATCACGAACCATGTCGCGTGCGCGTTTGCGGTTAACATCTGATACGGCCGGCATCGCCGAAATTCCATTCAAAATTGCGTTAATATAGAATCCTGTTCCGCCGACGAATATAACAGGCGTTCCGGAACGTATTGCCGTATTATACACATCGCGCGCCATATCCAAATATTCACCAACTGATATTTGTTGGTTCAGTGGCAACACGGAAAACAGGTGATATGGCACGTTGTTGATTTCGCAGAAGGACTTGTGCCCTCCTTTTTGAGGGGGGCTGTCGCCTGAGGCGACTGGGGGGAGCTCCCCCTCGTCACGCTTTGCGTGACACTCCCCCTCAATGAGGGGGAGACAAGAATTATCTGCAAATGGACTTGCCGATATTATTTCAATTCCGCGGTACATTTGCACGCTGTCGCAATTAATTATTACGCCACCGATTTGTTTTGCCAACGCATGCGCAAATCCGGATTTTCCAGATGCAGTCGGCCCAGCGATAATATAAGTTTTTGATAACATGGGTGAATTATAGGATACGCAAATCAATCCTGCAACTTTTTCGCCCGCGGGTGCGCGGCGGCGTAAGTGCTTGCAATCATCGACATATCAACCTTGGTATATAATTGCGTTGTTGATAATGACGAATGACCCAGCAATTCTTGTAGTGTGCGCAAATCCGCACCGTCGGAAAGTAGTGCGGTGGCAAAAGTATGCCGCAAAGCATGCGGTGTTACATATTCGGGTAATTGCAGCGCATTGCGCAGGTTTTCAATGACTTTTTGCGCCATACGCGGCGTCATCGGCAATCCGCGGACGGAACGGAATAAATGTAGGGGCGCGTACTCGCACCCTGGGGCGCAAATATGCGCCCCTACGAATGGTCGAATTTTTACATATTTCTCTATCGCGTCCCAAACGGCGGGCAACACGGGAACAATGCGTTCTTTACCACCTTTGCCGGTAATGCGCAGGACTTCGGGTCGGCCGGCAATGTCTTTGTCGGTCAGTGCAAGTGCTTCGCTGATACGCAATCCGCATCCGAAAATCAGCAACACCAGCGCATTATCCCGCGCGGCAATCCATGGTTCGGCCGCCACGTCGCCTGCTGCGTCTGTCATATTTTCGACGTCCAGGGTTTCGATTGCCTTGGATAATTTTTTTGGAATTTTTGGTGAAGAAATCAATGCAATTGCTTCGTTTTTAATACCATGCCTTTTGTCCGCGAACCGTAAAAAACTGCGCACCGATGACAAAGCCCGCGCGGTTGCACGATGTGACAAGTCGCGCCGACCGCGGTCGGCCAACCACGCGCGAAATCCGATTGTATCAATGCGTGTCAAATCCGCCGGCAACAATTCTGCACCGCGCCAAGTTTCATAAAATTGAATAAAATCACGGATGTCTGTTTCGTATGCATCGGCCGTATGCACAGAATACTTTTTAGTATTCAGCAGGTAATCCAAAAATTCAGCGACCAGCGTGTCCATTATTTGAAGTCTTTCAAAAATTCCTTTATAACATCTTCGGGTTTGTTGAATACTTTCATATCATAATCATTAATATCGGCAATAAATCCGTTTTCCAACATGTGCGTAATCGTGCGGCCGAAAATATCCCAATAACCGTCGGTGTTCAAGAAATACAATGGCTTGCGTGTTTCGCCGATTTGTTGGCGCACCAAGATGTCGGTCAATTCGTCCAGTGTCCCTGTGCCGCCTGGCAAAATACAAAAAGCGTCGGATAATTCATACATTCGTTGCCGCCGGTCAGAAATATTTTTTGCGATTTCGGTTTCTATGTGTTCATGCATCGGTTCTTGTTTGGCCAAAACATGCCCGGTTGTTACGCCAATTGCATCGCCGCCATTATTAATGACTGCATTTGCAACGGTTCCCATCAGTCCAACATCGCCGCCGCCGAATACCAGACGGATGCCATTTTCTGCCATCAGTTCGCCGATGCGCGCCGCATCACGCGTGAAATGGGGGTTTGTTCCGAATTGGTGACCGCAATACACGGCCAGTGAAAGTTTTTTATTTGCCATCTTTTTTCCTTTATTTCGCTAAATTATAGCATAAAATAGGCAGACTGTGAATAAAAGTTTCGTGGATTTTATGAGAAAATATACCAATCAGCGCATGGCAGTGGCGGTCAGCGGCGGTGTGGATTCTATGGTCTTGATGAATTTGTGCGCGTCGGCTGGACTGGGTGCAGTCGTTCTGCACGTCGACCACGGATTGCGAGCGACATCGGGTGCGGATTCTGAATTTGTGGCTGCGGCTGCGGCGAAACTGGGCTTGCCATGCACAATTTTAAACTGGACGGGTGATAAACCAAAAACAGGAATCGAAGCCGCGGCGCGCGATGCGCGCTATAAATTATTAACCGATTATTGTCGCGACAATGATATCGACGTTTTATTGGTCGCGCACCAGGCGGATGATCAGATTGAAACTTTCTTGATGAATCTGGGTCGGGGCAGTGGGGTTTATGGACTGGCCGCGATGCGCGCCGAACAAATTCGCGATGGGGTTGTCATTGCGCGGCCGCTGTTGTCAATCGCGCGCGCAGAATTGGAAGAATATGCGCGTGCGCGTAATATCAAATCCGTTAATGATGAAATGAATATTGATGGAAAATTCACGCGTGTGAAAACTCGGAAAAACCGTCATGTTTTGGCAGATAGCCTGGATATTTCCGATTCGCGAATTTTAACGGCCATTGATGCGCTGGGGCGCGTACGCGATATGTTGGAATCGGATGTTAATCATTTGATTGATTTGGTTTATGTGGCGTCCGGACGTGCCTTGTTTTCTGCGAAATTTTTATTTGATATGCCCGAAGAGATTAGATTAAAGTTCATTGCAGAATTAGTTCGGCGAATCGGACAATTAACCTATGCGCCGCGGCTTGAAAAAATTCGCCGTGCGATTATAATGTTGCATGGCGATGCTAAATTCACAGTCGGTCATTGCACAGTGCGACGATTGGATAATAAAATTTTGATTGTGCCCGAAGGGGTCAGCACCAGTTTCAGAAAGGAAAAAAATGTTTAATAATAAAGACAAATCATTTAACTATCTGTGGATATTTGGAATTATGTTTGTGATTCTGATTGGTCGTGCAATGTTCTTTGATAACAATTCTGCAATTAATGTTCGTGGTTCGGAAACCATCGAATCAATTGTTGGCGAAAATGTGTCTGCGAAACCAGTACAGTTAAATTTTTCCGAAATCTTGGCTGCATCGGACACGGGCAAAATTCAATCGGTTGAAATCCGTGGCGTGGATGCATCCGGCGTTATGGTGGACGGAACACGGTTTCGTGGCGTAATTGATAATGATGCGCGCGTTCTGGAACGTATTGCCGCATCCGGCGCATCGTTGACCATCGATAAATCGCGTGGATGGGTTGAACATTTGGGTACTTGGGTGCCGATTTTAATGGGTATTATTTTCATATATTGGATTTACCGTGGACTGAAGGGCGGTGGTATGGGCGGCATGGGTCGTATGGCGTCCGCGATGAACCCGACGAAAATTACAGTCGGCGCAAAGACAAAAGTCACGTTTGCGGATGTTGTTGGAATTAATCATGCAAAACAAGAAGTTCAAGAAATTGTTGATTTTTTGAAAAACAAAGAAAAATTTCAAAAACTGGGTGCACGAATTCCGCGTGGTGTATTGCTGTCGGGCGAACCCGGCACCGGAAAAACATTATTGGCGCGTGCAATTGCAGGCGAAGCAAATGTACCGTTTTTCGCCGCATCTGGTTCGGATTTTGCCGGTATTATCGTCGGCCTGGGCGTTGCGAAAATCAAAGAAATTTTCGAAATGGCCAAGAAAAACGCACCATGTATTTTGTTCATTGATGAAATCGACGCAATCGGAATGCACCGCGGTCGGTCATCTTTTAACGACCAAGACCGCGAACAAACATTGAACCAATTATTAATCGAAATGGACGGATTTGCGGGTGATTCTGGGATTATCGTTATTGGCGCGACCAATCGTCCGGACATGCTGGATGTGGCGTTGTTGCGTCCCGGACGCTTTGACCGCCAGGTTTATATTGAATTGCCGGACCAAACCGGACGACGTGAAATTTTGGAATTATATGCAAAGAAAGTGAAAATTTCACCGGATGTAAATCTGCAAAATGTTGCGCGTGGCACGACGGGATTTTCGGGCGCGGATTTGGAAAATTTGCTGAACGAATCGGCATTGCTGGCTGCCCGGAATAATCGCAAACAAATCACACCGGCGGATGTCGAAGAAGCGCGTGATAAAATATTGATGGGCCCCAAAAAAGACCGCAAGATTTCGGCCAAGGATTTGAAATTGACCGCATATCACGAAGCAGGGCACGCGTTTGTCAGTCTGCACTATAAAGATATAACCGACCCAATTCACAAGGCGACGATTATCCCGCGTGGTCGCGCGCTGGGCATGGTACAGCGTTTGCCGATTGATGACAAAGTTTCGGTGTCGCGTGCAGAGATTAAGGCAGATATCGCAATTTCAATGGCGGGTCGGTCGGCCGAAGAAATATTCTTTGGCCCCGGTGCAGTATCAACCGGCGCCGAAGCAGACATTGCAAATGCGACGTATTTGGCGCGTCGTTCGATTACGATGGCTGGGCTGTCTGACAAAATTGGGCCGGTTGCAATTAACCAAGTTGATACATTTGGTCGACGCAGTGCGTTGGAAAATGCATCGGAAAAAACTGCTGAAATGGTGGATGTGGAAATTCGTGCTTGGATTGATGCCGCGCACAAAGATGCCCGCGCAATTATTTTCAAGAACAAAGCAATGGTTAAAACATTGGCCGAAGAATTGCTGAAACGTGAAACGTTGTCACACGAAGAAATCGAAAAAATTGTTTTCGTGAAAAAGAAGAAAAAATGATACCGGAATTTCGCATCCTTCGAATGAAGCCAAGTAATACCAATTCTGTACTGATTGAATTGGACGGTCGGGCTGTGATAATTGACCCGTGGGGGTCGGCGCACGATTGGTTGAAATTATTGGATGAATACAACCTGGCGTTGCATGGTGTATATTGTACCCATGGACATTATGACCATATTTCCGCGATTCCAAAACTGTTCGGCGGGCAAGGTCGCGCCGTAGCCAGCGGCGAAGGCGGATGGCATTTGCATCCAGATGATTTGCCAATAATTAAATGGTCTAATCCAATATTGTTTATGCAAGGGTACGGCCAGATTAATCTGGATAAAAATCCGCCGAAACCGATTGTGGCCGGTATGCACGAAATTTTTCCAGGCGTAAATTGTGAAATTATTCATGCCCCTGGGCACAGTGCGGGCAGTGTGGTTTTTAATTTCGGCACGCATTTAATCGTTGGCGATACAGTGTTCCAAGAATCTTATGGCCGGACGGATTTGCCAACCGGCTGCGATGCGACAATGCGTAAAACCTTGGCCGATTTAGCCGCACGGAATTTTCCGGATGACACAGTTGTAATTCATGGTCACGGTCCGGATACGACGATAAAATACTTGCGGGAAAACAATCCTTTCTTTAAGTAATTGCAAAGCCGCGGAAAACTGGTATAATTTGCAAGTATCAACAAAGGAGTATACAATGAAGAAACTTATGATTATTGCCGCTGCGTTCGGTGTTATGTTTGCAACTGCATCAATGGCGGAAATGGCAAAAAAAGATTTTAAAAATATGACGGCCGAACAGAAAGCCGAATGGAAAGAAAAGAAAGAAGCCAGAATGACCGAATGTGTCAATGGCGGTAAAACCGAAGCGGTGTGCGAAGCCGAAATGCGTGCACGCAAAGGCGGTGACAAAGCGAAAATGAAGGGTGAAGCGGGTCGCGAACGTGCAGCAAAAAAATCTGCCGAAGGTAAATCAAAAGCAAAAATGCACGGCGACAAAGGTAAAGAGCGTGCAGCAATGGCGCACGAATCTGCATCTGCACATCATGAAGCAGTCAAAGCTGAAACAGCAGAACGTCACGAATCCGCCAAAGAAGCCGCACCGGAACGCAAAGGATTCTGGCAGCGTACATTTGGCCGCAACTAGCCTGTCATTGCGAGAAGCGTAAGCTTTGATGCAATCCAGTTGAATAAATAATTATACAAAATTGTAGGGGCGCATATTTGCGCTCCTTTATCTATTAACTGGATTGCTTCACTGCGTTCGCAATGACAACCAGTCTCTCCAAAAACAATTCATAATATTATTTTATAATTAATCATCTTGAATATGTTTTGCGGTCGGCCAGCAATGATTGGCGGATATCTGAATCATACGCCGTGTAATATGTTAAATCGTTGGCCGCATATCGATTGGCACGTGCAGGGCATATGTGAGCAAATGATATACATCCCCAATTTTTTGATATTTCCAATCGTTTTTTATTTTTCTTTGCAACGACTGCCTTGCCCAATATAAATTGGCCGCGTTCGTCCAGTTGGTGGCCTTCGATATTCGATTCAGTGCGACCCCACAGTTCATGCAAGACCAGATTTTCTTTGGCGATTTTTTCAAACGCCATCTTGATATTGCATTCTTCGATGTATAATGGCTGATCTGCGTATGCAGATTGCCCATTAATCATTTGCGACGAATATATGTAATATCCTGCGTATGCACCGGACGCGCTGGTCTTGTAAATAATTTTAAATATCGGGGTGCCATCGGCATCGGTCAAATTAATATATTGTTTTGGTTTAAATATACTTTTGAAGATATTCTTCATGGCATTTTCTTTTTGGTTTTTACCCCAGCATCGCGGATTTAACGCGGGCCAGCATGGGGCCGGCGACCGTATGCGCGCGCAGCGCGCCGTCGGATAATATCGCATTTATTTTATCCGGGTCGGCCATTAATTTTTTATATTTTTCACGTGGTCCGGACAGATGATTATTAACGGCTTCGAATAATATTTTTTTCAAGTCGCCATATCCAGTGCCACCGTTGGTAAATTTTTGTCGGAATTGCGAAACTTCAACAGCGTCTGCGAAATGCTGGTACAATTGGAATATCGTGGATTCGTCCGGATTTTTTGGTTCCGTGGGTAATTTGCTGTCCGTGACGATTTTCATAATATTTTTGCGCAAGTCATTTTCATCATCGAAAATTGGAATTTGATTGCCATACGATTTAGACATCTTGCGACCATCAAATCCAGGAATCAGGCCGGTTTCTTTTTTGATAAACGGTTCTGGTATTTTGAAAATAGGACCATATATATTATTGAAATATCCCGCGATATCGCGCGCGAATTCAACATGCTGTTTTTGGTCGGCACCGACTGGAACGATATCCGAATTATAAAGCAAAATATCTGCGGTCATCAGAATCGGATAAGTATAAAGCCCCATATTAATGCCTGCATCTGGGTCTGTGCCGGCGGCGATGTTTTTATCAACCGCAGCTTTATACGAATGCGCGCGATTCATCAGGCCTTTTGGCGTGACATTCAGCAGCAATGTTGTTAATTCCGAAATTTCCGGAACGTCAGATTGGCGAAAGAAAACAGTGCGGTCGGTATTCAACCCAAGCGCCAACATTATTGCGGCAATTTCGCGCGAATGTTTGGCAATTTCTGTCCGGTCACTGGTCGAATTCAGCGCGTGCAAATCTGCGATAAACATAAAAGATTGCCCGGCCGCTGGGTCATTCGCCATTTTTATTGCAGGCAACAGTGCGCCCACCAAATTGCCCAGGTGCGGTGTTCCAGTTGGTTTTATTCCTGTTAAAATTATTTTATTCTTGGTCATAATATTTACCTTTGTGTTTGTATATTAGACTTAAAACTTCAAAAAAACAAGGGGCTTTCGCCCCTTTTGATTTTGGTTGATTGCTTTACAACAATTTTCCCATCTCGGCGGCGACGTCGCACATGCGGTTTGAAAATCCCCATTCGTTATCGTACCAAGCCGTAATATGGACCATTTTGTCCCCAACCATTTTGGTCAGTTCGGCGTCAACGATGGATGAACGTGAATCGTGTGTGAAATCAACGGATACCAATTTTCGTTCGGTAACGCCCAATATACCGGCCAGCGGGCCGGCCGCAGCCGCGGATTTCAGTGCATCATTGACTTGTTCTGCGGTCGCGGCGGTGTTCAAATTAGCAACGAATTCTACAACCGAAACGTCTGGTGTCGGCACACGGATTGCAATACCGTTCAATTTCCCGGCCAGGTTCGGCAGAACCAGTCCGATGGCCTTGGCCGCGCCGGTTGATGTTGGAATCATTGACATCGCGGCGGCGCGCGCACGACGGATGTCTTTGTGATTGCGGTCCAGCAATGATTGGTCGCCCGTATAAGCGTGCACGGTTGTCATCCATCCATTTGTGATACCGAATTTTTCATCGATTATGGCGGCAACAGGCGCCAAGCAGTTTGTTGTGCAAGACCCGCAAGATACGATTTTTGCGTCCGCGGTAATCGCAGAATCATTTACACCGAAAACAATTGTTGCGTCTGCATCATCCGACGGTGCGGAAACCAGGACGCGTTTTGCGCCGGCATCCAGGTGGATTTTTGCGGCGGCTGCGCTGGAATAAATCCCGGTACATTCCATAACAATGTCGATTTCCAATTCTTCCCACGGCATGCATTCAGGTTCGCGTTCAGATAATACGGCGATTTTATGCCCATCAACATGAATGATATTTCCATCGAAACCCACAGGCATCGGCAACCGCCCGTGAACAGAATCAAATTCCAGCAGATGTGCCGATTGGTCAATCGGCATAATGTCGTTTATCGCAACGAATTCCAGGTCGTCGCGCTTTGATTCCAGTGCAGCGCGTAAAATCAGTCGTCCAATGCGTCCAAATCCATTAATTGCTATACGTGTTTTTTTGCTCATTTTTGCTCCTTTTTCCTGGGGCGATTGTACAAGGAATAGAAATGCAAATCCATTGGAAAATTTTCGTTGGTTCGTTCTGTGTAGGGGCGCGTATTCGCGCCCCTACGGTTAATTAAATTTTTGACAAAAATATTTGACAAATCTATTTTCTGCACTATAATTAAGGCATAGATACCTAATAAAAGGAGTCGATTATGCAGAAAAAGACAAAAATTGTAAAGGCGACCGGCCGCGTTGCCGCCGCAAAATCAACCGCGAAACCCACATTCTGGGCGCGCGTTTGCTCGTGCATCAAAGCGTGCGCGAAATTTATTTTCATCACAGTTCCGGTTGCAATCTGGAATTGGCTTCGCCGTCAAAGCTGGGTCACATTGATTAATTTGGCATTATTGCTGGTTGTCATTATCTTGGTTTCGATGATGATTTGTCGCACCGTCGGCAACTCGTGCAGCAAAGTTCGTACTAATACCATTTCGGCGGCGGTTGGTGTTTCGAAAACTGCCGATGCGCCCGCACCAACAGTTGTTGATGTTCCGGCCCGTGTCACAATCGACCCGACCAAAGACCAATTGACCATTTCTGTGCCGCTGACCCAAATTGGAAAACCGGTTGCCGAAGCCATGGCTGCAAAACAAAATGTTGCGACACGCCCGGCGCCCACGCCGGTTCGCGAAAAGCGCCCATTGGTTGCGAATGTCGAACGTCATGGCGATACGATTGTTGATGGTACGCGTGGTGCGGATTCCCGTCCGGTTGCCGGCGCGAATATCCGCGGTAATTTGTACTTGCAGAATATGCGTCAATATACGCTGCCGTGCAATGTGCGTGTCGAAGGCGATTTATATTTGCGCAACGTTAACATGATGCGTTTCTGTGGTCCGTTCACGGTTACCGGAAATATTTATGTCAGCGCGAATTCGTCTTTCGGTCCAATCCCGGCCAACGGCCGACTGGGCGGACAGGTTATATTTTAATTATCATAGGGGCGCGTGAAAACGCGCCCAATTCACAAGGGAGATAGTTATGAAACGCATTACAAAATACACAATCAAAAATGAATGGGAAAATTTCATGGACGAAGACGGCATTGCCAACAAAGTGTTTTATTATTTGGCGGGTGTGGCGAAATATACCGGCGTGGCCCATGGCGTATATGTCTTTACAGGCGGCGCATCCGCGATTGATTATGCCATGCCGGCGCTGTTGTTTGTCGGTGGCCGCATATCCCAAAAGGTGCTGAAAAAACAAATCGACACGGCCAAGATGGCGCGCAAGCAATCTTTCAAGCCGGGCGCGGAATTGGGATTTGACCGCGATGGTCAGATTATTAAGGACCATGTTCAAAAGAAAAAATAAAACAAAAGATAAAAAATCCGCCGTTCGGCGGATTTTTATTTCGTGTCATAATCTTTTGTTGATTTGTACAGTGCGATTATGCCAATGGCGATGTTGATTATCAGGGACAATATTGCAGCTGCAAAGAAAATGCCTGCCACAACCATGAAGTTTTTTTCCGGGACAGCTTTGCCAATTGTGATAAACAGCGCACCGACAGCGGCCAGCGCAATATACAGCAGTAATCCCATCCAAATTTTCCATGCATATCTATTGCGACTTTTAAGCTTCTGATTTATATTCCGCAGATAATATTCTGATTTATTTTCGGCTTTCATATTGTTTCCTTTTTTTTTATTTGTAGGGGCGCAATATTTTGCACCCAATTTAGGTCGAAAATATTCGACCCCTACAATTAAACCACTTCCGTAACTGCGCGCAGTGACCCGTCACGGGATAATTGCACAACGTGCAGTTTCTTTTTCATTTCCGTGATTAAATCTTGGCGGTCGTATGCCGGTTGCGTGTGCAGGATTCGGTCAACGAATGCGCTGTATGCGGCTTCGGCCGATTCCGCGTGGATTGTTGTATAAAAATGGTCATGACCAGTACCCATCATTTCCCATAATACCGACGCATTGTCTGTTGAAATTTCGCCGCCAATTATAACATCCGGCGTCATACGCACGACCAAATCCAGCAGGCGTTTGTAATTCATCTGGTTATTTTGTTCTGTACGGCTCATCACAAAATGTACGCGGTTTTTTTGTGGCACGCGAACTTCGCGGGCGTCTTCGACCGTTATTACACGGGCATTCTGGTCGATAAGCGTCAAGATATGATTAAGAAAGGTTGTTTTACCGGTTGATGTTGCACCCGAAATCAAAATCGGACTGCCGTCATTTATCGCCGACATCAATCTTTCAAATGGGTCGTCGGGACGTTTTTTCCCACTGCGCGGTTTTACTTTTAATAATTTTTCACCGCTGCGCAGATGATAATTTTCAAACGCGTTGATGTCTTTGCTGAAATGACCGCGAATATTCAGCGCGACGCCGCCGGCAACGTCCGCGTCGTCGTACATAACGTTCGGCCCGGCGATACCAGTAAATCGATGCTGGCCGGGCAGGGTGGCATATACGACGGGCATTCCACGGATTGGCTCAAACGGTCGTTCATACACATTCGCAACAGTGTGAATTAAGTCAACCAGGTATTGTTTTGATAACTGTGGCGCTTCGTATGCGGCCCATGGAACACGCGCGCCATGCAGTCGCATCCAGACTTCACCGGCGCGGTTAATCGCAATTTCTTCGACGAATTCCGGCATAAAGAATTCTTCAAGTGGCTTTATTAAAGTGTTCAATACTTTGTCAGACATATCATTTATTTTACCACAATTTACCCCTTGCAACAATATGCAAAAATGTTTTAAAATAAACGCGATATATAGAAAGAGAGATAATATGAAAAAATACTTTCTGATTTTTGGCGTCTGTTTTGCGCTGGCCGCATGCGCGTCCAAGGATGTGCCGTATAACGAAGACGATTTCGCGCGCGGCGGGCCGGATGCGCCTTTGCTGAACGAACGCACTATGCAATTTATGGAACCGGATAACGAATTTTATGACGCCGACACATTTCGTCCGAAAACACCGCAACAAAAAACGGAAATGAATGACAGATGGGAAACGTCGCGCAAAGAAACCCGGTGGCAAGAATACAAAGGCACAATGGTTCGGGTTGAAATACTGTTGGGTTCGACTGATGTACGTGAAATGCGGTTAAAATTGGTTCAAAATGCACATGGTGCGGATATTGACACAGATAACAGCGGGGTTTTGGGCATTGTCGCTGATTTCGAAGCAAAACGCGTATGTGGCCGTAATGCGGAAACCTTTGTTGTGATTTATGACCGCCCATCGTTCGAAGTTGTGCGTCCAACACCTTACTTTGATTATATCGCGAAATCCGAAGGCACGACAATGCGCGAATTTGGATTCAGGTGTGTTTATAGATAAATTTTAATAACGCATCTGCTTGCGATTTGCTATGGTCATGTATTTTTGCCGCAAATCGCGGTGCATCTGCATCATTAAAATTTATCTACATGTAAAATAACTAAAAGGATTGACTGTGAAAAAAATAATCGGAACAATAATGATTGGTGCGGCGGTAATGCTGGGCGGATGCGGCGAACAGAGAGCAAAAGAAGGCGACACAGTTGTTATTAATTTCGCTGGATACTTGGATGGCGTTCAATTCCCAGGCGGCACCGCAGATAATTTCCCATTAAAATTGGGCAGCGGCCAATTCGTTCCCGGATTCGAAGACCAATTGGTCGGCGCACGCCGCGGTGAAACACGTGATGTTAATATTCAGTTCCCAGACCAATATGTACCCGAATTGGCCGGCAAGGAAGTAGTGTTCAAGGTCAAGGTCGTGGACATAAAGAAATAGTGCAATTTTAAACACAGATTTATGTAGGGGCGCATATTTGCGCCCTTTTTCTTTGGTTGAATATTTTGATTAAAAATTTCACCTATTCACGTCAATACATTATGTATTGTCAATACATGATTGTGAAAATAAGAAAGCCCCATTCGGGGCTTTTTTTTAATAGGTTGCGCTGATACGCCAATAGATGGACTGTTCTTCTTTTTTGACACCGTCGCGGGTTTGCAGGTATTCCGGCGCGTTCAAAGTCTGCGCGTACATCAGTGACCAGTTAAAGTGTTTGCCGCTGTAATGTAATCCTACGCCAGCACCGGTCATAGAACCGCTGTTGGAATTATACGGGTCGGGCAGAATGGTGTGCGCGTTCCGCACCCAACCATAATCCCCGAATACAGCGATTTGCGTGCGCCCCAACGCATTGTTCGCCGACCAGCTGCCGCCTTTGCTCATAAATTCCAAATTCGTCAGAGAGTCGGGCAAAATGCTCCAAATCGGCACACGGAAGTCGTTCCGTGCGTAAAATCCTTGGTCGCCGCTGATTGTGCTGCTGCGGAATCCGCGGACGGTATACTCGCCGCCCAGCGACAGCTGGTCGGTGCCGTATAGGTTTTGAAAGCTGTACTGGCTGTCCATCGTAACATTCCAGGTCAGCGGCACACCGATATCGAATTTCGCGCTGGAATACAGATAGAATTTCAGCATATCGTATTGCAAGTGTGGCTCGGTATCGTAAATATCGTCCGGATCCTTTCGGCTGCCAAACAGGGTCAGCCCGCGCTGGTACGACGGCTTTGCGATAATTGTGCCATATTTATGAAAAATCGTATTGTTCCAAAAAATGTTCACATTGCTGGCGCGGCGGCTACCCGTGATACTTTTCATATCGCGGATCCAGTTTTCGGTGTCTTTGAGCATAAATGTTGCACCCAAATTCGTGCGATATGTTGCGCTACGGTATACTACTCGGTCCAGGCCATAAGTCTGCGTCAATGTATCGCCGTGGGTCTTAAAACTGATATTCATGCCTTCAACAGTTGTTAAATAATCCGCCCATGATACGCTACTGTTAAAAGTCCAATATCCGAATGGAATGGACAACGCGGTGTATATAGATTGGCTGTAATGATGGCTGCGCTGAAAATCCGTGTCGGTGGTGTATTTAATGTAAATGTTGTCATTTAGCCCCAGCAGGTTGTCCTGATTTATATTAAAATTTAGGTTATGCTCGCCAACATTTTTGTTGCCCGCGTTATCCAACCCCGCACCGAAAAAGGTCGTCCGCCGCGTGCGGTTATTTACAATCGTAATATCAGAATGCCCCGCAGCATCCAGGCCAGGCGTTGGCCGAATATCCATAGTCGCATTGTTGGATTGCAAACGATTGATTTGGTCAAGGCCTTGTTCAAAATCTTTCAGATTAAAAACCCGACCCGTTACCCACGGCACGGCGGTTGCAGTCTTGGTACGCAGACGAAATTTTTGCCAATTGGATAATTCGCCCGGTTCTTCGCCATCGATTATTTCTTTCATATCGACGCTGTTAACAATGCCTTCTTCGACGATAAATACGATATCGCAATCCGTCGGGGTCAATTTCGATCGATGCTGGTCGAAATACACCCGTGCCAATGTATATTTGCGGTCGATATACATCGCTGTTAAATCATTCTGCAATGCGGTCATCCGATCGCGGGTAACGCAATGCCCGATGTAAGGTTGGGTAACTCTTTGAATGCGTTTGTCGGAATATATTTTATTGCCAATAACTTCGATTGTTGTAAAACGCGGACATTCTGCATTGGCATCATCCGCGCGCCCAGCGGTACCATCATCAAACACACCAGCATCAACGCGAGATTGGCGGATAAGCTCCGCTTCACGTACTCGTCGTGCATCGGATTCTGCACGGCGGGCTTGTTCCTGCTGTTGTTGGATAATCATTTGTTGCTGCGCGATCTGGTCGGGCGTTAAAGCCAGCGCAGGCGTTGCGAACAATATAACTGCAAAAATTAAAAGTATTCTTTTCATAATTCTGACTATATTCCTATGCGTGGTTTAAAAAAATAGGTTCAAGGCAATTTAATGCCAAGAACCACAAATTAGAACGTGTAACGAATCCCGGCTGTTGGTGACAATATGGTGACGGGCGATGTAATCATATAGCGTACGCCGATATCACCTTTCAGATTGTCTAAGATATCAAAAGCAAATCCTGCGCCAAAGGCGAAAGCGAATGCGTTCCCTTTATCATTGTTTTCTGTATAGGTCGTAGTGTCTGTCAGAAAAACATAAGTGCTTTTGGTTATGGTTTCTTTGAAATTCGCCATTCCAAGCCCAACCATTCCATAAGGTTTTAACTTCCAACCACGATCTCTCTCTATGTAAAAATTTGCCAAAACGGTTGTCTGTTTATAATCATAAGAATCTTTGATATAGAGATGTGGGGAATCATCAAATTTTTTGTCCGAACTAAAGCTGTGCAACGAAAGCTCTAATTCGCCGCGCAATGCGAAGTTCGCCGTTAATTGGTATTGCATACCAACCGCGCCGCCAAATCCCACATTAAATGGCTCTTCAAGAATATTGTTTGATGCGTATAGTTTGCTTGCATCAACTTTCGCAGAAACATAGGGCGACCAATCAGAACCGGCAAACGCCCGTTCTGAGCCAAATACTACGAGAGTAGATAGTATAAATAATGTAATTTTTCTCATGTTTTATTCTCTAAAAGTTATACCTTAAACCTAGCATTGCATCGCAAATAATGATTTTATTATTAACCACAACATGAGTGCATCTTAATCCCGTGTCGCCAACTAAACTTTTTGTAATATCAAAATATAATCCCACTCCGATTCCATATGCAAACGTCGATTTTTCCCGATGAAATTCGCTTGGAATATTTATGTCCGTTCCATAAAAGTATTCATTGTCAGAAAAGCGTTCCTTAAAATTTGCGATTCCCATTCCTGTTCCGATATATAACCCCAATCTATCTTTTTTGAATAAATCCGCATATAAATTTAACATATATAAGTTTGTGCGAAGATCATACGAAGAGTTATATTTATCAAATGGCTTATTATCTTCGCTTTCGGTCTTACTGTGCCATAGCGCAGAAAATTCAAACTCGGTACGCATATCGGTATCTTTTATTTTAAAATTCAACCCCAAAGCACCAGATGCACCGTAACCTATCGGCGTAGGATAGTACATGTCCGAACTTCCGAAGCCCAAAATCCCCTTTGCCGAAGCATATGGCGATAAGTTGGCCGCCATTAAGTTGCTTGAAAATACAAACATCGTTATAGCGACAATAATTTTTTTCATTTTTGTTCTCCACTGTTTATTAAAGTTAAATCGTTTTTTATTCACCAAATTTTATATTTGACTCTACTGTTTTTTCGTTTGTTTGTACGCCCGTTGAATTTATCCTACAACCATCCTTATCACAATATTCTTGTAATCTTGTTGGCTCTGGAGTCTCTGGCGGCAAATTAGGGTCAAATTCAGGATTTGTGTTGTCGGCAACCCATTGTTTTGGGTATTTCATTATTAGATCTTCTATTTTTTGTCCGGATGTGTTTTTTATTATTTGATTTCCAACCCAACCACCAACGTTATTGCCGGCTTTTTCCCCAAGACCGCTAATTGCCCCTGTTATATGGTCGATAAATTCATCCACTGGGGTCGGTGTTCGGTTTACTACATCATCAACAACATAACCATTTTCCGGAGTCCACCGTCCGGGCGGAGTAGAACCAATCTTAAATCCGACTACTGCGGCGGGCGAATACTGTGCATGTGATTTTGAGTATCTAGTTATATCTGATAAATCTGCTACAACAATATCTCCGTCTTCACCTGTTTCCATTTTGCTATCTGGATTTTTTGCCGTAATATTACTGGACACTATGGTAGTGTTATTCTCAGAATAACTTTCAAATTTATTTTCAAAATTCAAGTCAGATTGTACCTGGGTAATTCTCTCCGCTTCATACTCTTTACCATCACGTTTATGATCTCTTACCACAAGATCGCCCATTCTTGCGGCGCTTGCACCAGCAGATACAAGTGCCGGCGGATAAAATATCCCAGCAACACCAGTGGCCGCAGTCACCAAAGTTTGCAATCCAAGCGCGCCTAAATCGATACCTGTTTTTTCCGAATATGAATAATCATAATCGTAATCTTGAACACTAAACAAATTGAATCTATTCCCAGCGTTTATATTTCCATCATAAGCATTTACGTCACCGCCGATAATATTCACGTCATTTCCACTGGTTGCGTTAAAATTTCCACCGGCATTGATTTCGCTTTTTTGATTTTTCAGCTTCATACTTATATTTTCTTTCAGTGAAGTTTCTAGAAAGCCCCATCCTTTTTTACCTGTGGATACACTAGTTGCGTAAGATTCATCTACTGCACTCAATATATTTACATTGTGACCTGCAGTTAAATTGACATCACCATCCGCATCAACCTTTGTTCCTATAAGATTCACATCGTTGCCCGCCGTCAATGATACGTCTCCGCCGGAAGAAATTTCGGATGTCTTGTTAGTCAGTGTTTCCGTTGTGCTTTTGCTGGAACCTGAATTTGCCCCCAAGAATCCACGTCTGCTTGAGCTAGTGGTTGTACGGTTATAATATTGGGCAGCAAGCATGTTTACATTCCCTCCCGCGTCGATTGAAACATCGCCACCACTTTCAATTTTCGTTCCTTCAAACGTTGCGTCACCACCAACATTGACTTTCATATCGCCGCCGGTAGATATTTCGCTTACAATATTGTTTATACTTTCTTGTTCTGTACTATTTGTTTTCTTGGATAGGAATCCACTTCTAGTCGTTTTCTGATATTCATAGCTATAATCTTCTACGGACAGGGCGTTAAGATTGCCACCGACATTGATTTCCGCATCATCGGCCGCGGCAATCTTGCTGCCTGCCATGTTCAGATCACCCGATGTCGTAATGGACAGATCGCCAGCGGATTGGATTGTCGCGGTTTCGTCGACATGGGTTTCAACATTCCTATAATTGCCGCGATTTTGGCTTTCCTGCTGAGTGGTTGTTATATTGTTCAATTCACCCGTGTTGATTATCAACTGGCTGCCCGAATTCGTCGTTTCAATTGTTCCGCCGATATTATTGATTGTGCCATCCGTGCCACCGCTTCGTCCACCACGAGAAGATGGCGCACGGGTATTTAATACAAGCAAATCACCACCGCGCAAGACAGGTTTTTGATAACTGGCTCTGGCCGCGTTGTTGATTTCATCCGTTGAAATAACCAAAGAACGATTTCCGACAATTACACCCATGTTTGTCAGAACGCCGTGCGCTTCTTCTTCCAGTTTTGAAATGGATACATTGTCGCCACGGATGCTGGTTTTTACGTCTTCACGGCCCAGCGCAGCGCTATAAAGTTCATCAAGCGTGCTTTGCGCCAGATATACCTGTGGCACAAGAACTTCCATTTTTTCGCCATTCGGGAGAGTGATTTCCTGCTTTACATACCAAACAATATCCGTGTCCAATTGCGATATCTGCGATGCGGTCAGCGGTTTGCCAAATACCAATCCTAAGTCTGCTACCTTTTCTGCCGTCAATGCGTTATAAAGATTGTTTATATAGTCGTCCAGCTGTGCATCGGTCATCGATGTATTGCGGAAATCATTTATCTGTTCCAGCGACCGCTTTATCATTTCGTGTTCTACGAACGCGTCGCCTATGAATTTCGATTCAACATCGTGTGGATCTATGCCAATGCGATTCATAAAATACTGACTGCCCAGATAATGCCACAAATCCACCAACAGCGGGTCAGATTCGTACAGATACTGTCCGTTCAAAATATCGCCCAAACGGATTATTCCGTATTGACCGTTCGGAAGCTTGAAATTGGCCAACGGGTCGATTGTGCCGGTGCGGACGATTTCTTGCAGATTTGTTTCCGGTAATGTATCTGGTGTATAGGGCAGACGGCCAGTGCCTATATCGCCAAGCGATGCTGTGCCATTGCCAATTCTGTTCGCGGTTATATTCAAATTGTTCTTGGCGACTATTTTCGACGGGGAAGTGCCTTCGACCATTTGCACCCGGCGCGTTGTCCAGGATTCGTTTACGTGATGATAATCTACGCAGACACCCAATACTTTGGTTTTACATTTACGAACGCGCTGTACCCAATAATCCCTTGTGTTCACATTCAATGCCAGATGAGTGTTCAACAAATTCTGTGCCGTGATGTTGACATCCACACCCATTATTTCGCTGTTATAGTTAGTAATATTATCGGCCAAAATTGTCAGCGTGCCGTTATTACTGCGCAGACTGGATTTTTCTGATTCTGCAGTCATTGTCGGAATATCTGTGTGGGTTCTAACGGTCTTGCCCAGTTCTGGCATCGGGTTGATTTGAACCCGTTCCACATCATACGCAGCAGACAATTCTGGGGAATCTTTTACATAATAATACAGGAATGTATCGGTAACTTTGCGTCCTTGGGCTTTATATGTGTCATACTGAGCTTTGGTTATTACCTGGCTTTGCTCTCTGTATATCTGACACCTACGGACTCCCGTAGTTGAATACATCATACATACCTGCGTATAGAGCCGATATTCGTGCATCTCATAAATATTATTATCTATCGATGAAAAATCAACGCTGTCGCTTCCATAATTTATAACTTCGTTGGCCTTGATGGACATATTGCCGTTTGATTCAATCGTACCGTAATAATTTATTAACTGGCTCAACCAGCCACCATTCGTGCCTTGGATGGTCATTGCGCCGTTTGCAAATATACCTTGGCCAACCGCATTTTCGTTGTTGAACAGAATATCGCGGACATTAAATTCTGCGTTCCCGCCAGAATAGATTAACGCGCCTTTGTTATTATGCAGGACGCTGTTGCTGGTCAATGACATGTTACCGCCGCTGTAGATCCGTCCATCATTATGAACGCCGGTCTTTTCGACTTTTGCACGGTCAATATTATTTATGCGCAAGGAATTCAAATAGGCGGTGGTTAATGCCGCATCTTTGCTCTGATACGGCTGTATCATCCAGTCGCTTGGATTATGGGCTGTGCCTAATAATTCGCCCAGTTTGTCGTTGATATCGTTTTCATCCATCAAAGACCAATCCAACAACTGATAGTCGCGTGCCAAATTTATCTGTTCCATAAAAGCATCGAATATCAAATCGGCGCGGTCTGTTTCGGCGACAAGCTGCGCCGCGGAAAACATAGTAGAATAAACCAAAACATCTTCGGCCATCAATGCCGCATAATCTTCCAACGTCAGCGTCGTGCTGTTGTCTATATTATATTGATTCCATCTGTCTTGCTGGTCTGTAATCTGTTGGTTTATATTCGCAATCTGCGCGGTTAAATCAATTGTCCATTCAGAAGGCTCGTAATCTTCGCCCAACAAAGCCTGCAAAGATTCTTGAATTTCTGATTCCGTCATAGCCAAAAAGTTCGCAACGCTAATGTCATTGGCATCGGCGGTGTACGCATCAAGCAATTCCTGAATTTTTACCAAGCGCAGACGATTTTGTACGGCATAATATTGCTCTGCCGTCTTGGTGTTATTTGATAGTTCGGACAAAACCGTAATATCTGTCAGATTGTCCAAATCGTCATATAGCAATTGATATTCTGGTTCAAGGGTGGTGTCCGCATCGGTCGGCAAGTTTTGCGCATTAGCGTTCAATTCATAATCGCCGTTAATCGCGGAAAGCGTTTCCATTGTCAGATTGCCAATCGCTTGTAGAAATCCTTTGTTTAGAATGCTTGTCGCGGCGATCATAACAATATTGCGACCTGCGTGAATCAACGCATCTGAACCGTTTGCAATACCATTATAAATACTGCCGCCACTGGTGATGTTCGCATCGCGGCCAGCGATTATTTGGCCATGGTTGGTGATGTCGCCGGTGACATTCAATATCAAATCATTGGTTGCACGCAAGATATTTTCATAAGTGCTTGTGCCATTTATAAAATCACCGTCAACATTCAAGACCAGGTTATGGCCGCTGATATCGCCAGTCGCGTTTGTTAGATTTTTGACCGAAAGGGTTAATGTTCCGCCGGATTGCAATAAACCATTGACCGTCCAATCATTATTTCCAAGGTCTATATTAAGATCGTTCAGAGCGATTAGTTTGCCACCAGCGTTGTCCAATTCATTCGTCGTGATATTGAGGTCTTTTTTCGCCTTGATTTCGTCAGTGTTTTTTACCTTGTCAGCTACAATTTCAATATTGCGCCCAGCGGTGATTTCGGAAGATGCGGTCACATTCTTTGGAGTGTTGATTTTGATATCGCGCATAGCGGCGGTTTCGCCCTGTATAACTATGTTGCCCAGCGCATCAAACTTTATATCGTCTATGTTCGCAATCACGTCGCCACGGGTACGCACGCCAACGCCGTCTTCGGTTGCGATAAGGCTGACGCGGCCAGCATATATTCCGCCCAATGCCGTACTGTCAATCGCAAATTCTGGCTTGTTTGCTTTGTCAGTGCTGGTGACAGTCCATTCGCCGTCAGCATTCTTGACTGCGCGGTCATTTCCTGTCCGTATATTAACCGCGCCACCCGACAGAATATTGCCGTTGATTTCAACAATACGCGACAGCAAATCGACATAACTGCCGCCCGCCATATCAATGCCCAAATTATACGCAACCGGACGACCGTCCTGGTCAACTACATCGCGCCCGACAACTGTAATTATTGTATTCGGATTCTCCGAAAGTATGAACGGGTTCAAATTGCCGCCCGCATCCAAGCCACCGGATGCGCCAGTTACCAGCGACAGTCGGCTGGTATTGATAAATCCCGCGCCGCCGACCATGATTCCATTCGGGTTTGCAATAATTACTTCAGCGGTCTTGCCAAAGACTTCTAGATACCCATCCAAATTTGTGACGCGCGAACTGGTCACTTCGTTCAAAATAATATCTGCTGCGCGCGTGCCGGGTACATTCAAATTCGAATTGCCGTGCAACGCGCCGCCCAGGTTGCTGACACCCGCTTCGCCCTGTAAATTATTTAAAATCAGATTTTCCCGATTGACATTAAAATCGCGGTAATAATTAGCAGAAACGCCGCCAGCACTGGCAGCGTTTATATTGATTACAGGCGTTCCGTTTTGGGCGCGATCCAGATGAGTATTGCCCGCACGGTCAGAGTCTACGACGATATGATGAATTGGATTATCTTGGATATTCTGCGGCGGAACGATATCATTAAAAGCAAATGCGGTATGCGTAAAAAGCATTGAAAACGCTAGAAAATTCGCGATAATCTTTTTGCAAAACCGCATATTATCCCTGCTTAGTTCGGCCATTGGCTGGTCGGACAATTATCCTAATTTGGGATAATATAGGCTTGAATTCCGAATCACAAGGACTTTTTTCATATTTCGGCGGATTCCATGTGTTATTTGGCCTTGCTGTCGCTCCTTGTTGTCATTTTGGTGAACAACCTAAATATAAAAAATAGTAAAATCAAAATCGCTGAAATATCAGTAAAAAAGTTGAAAGGGGATAAAACATTTGGTGAAATTGTCAAGGAAATTTGCGCTTGCAAAACACCGTTCGTCAGATATAATGGCCGACGCATTGGGGCATCGTCTAATGGTAGGACTGCAGATTCTGATTCTGCCTATATTGGTTCGAATCCAGTTGCCCCAACCAAATTCAAGCCCGCCATCGGCGGGTTTTAATTTGGTTGCATGGGCGCATGAGATGAGAACCAATGGTTCGAATTCGAGTATATGAGAACAAGCAAAGTGCAGTTCGAATAAATACGAGAATACGCGCAGTCCAAAGGGCGAGCGAATCCAGTTGCCCCAACCATTTCGTGCAAAGCCCCTTATTTTCGCGCGCAAGTCAAGGCAGGCCAGCCTTTCGCTAGTACGTAGATAGGACTATACCAACCTTTTTTGAGCCTTTTGGTCAGTTCAAGTCCAGTAGGCCTGTTGAACACCATCCAACAAAAAAGGACTCATTCACGAGCCCAGTTTTTTATTATATAATATCAAAATATTAACCGAAAACCCGGCCCTGTACAAACTCTGACAACCATCTTGCTTGGCTAAATCCTGCTTTACCAACCATATGTTTTATTGTTTCAGAGATTTTTAACACATCCTTTTCTGACTTTGCTATTTTCACAAATTCATTATAGGCATATTCATCACCATATATGATAAACCGGATATCTTTCAATGTCTGCAAAGCATTGTGCGATGCGCCTAGCATAACCAAGGCCGATTGTTCTGGTGTCAAGTCGCCAATGATTCCAGTGCCAAGGGCTGGGAAAGCAACAGATATCAATTTGTTTGCCTCGGCTACTTTAATCGCATTAGATGTGGCTTCATAAACTGTACGTGGTTCTTTGTCTTCGCCGGATGCGACCGTAGTGGCATTTAGCAGATATTTAGAATTTCCACCATATGAATTGGTCAGGATAACATCTCCGAATTTTAAATTGCCATTGCAGTATTTTTCTTCGTATTCTTCCATTCCTTTGGCCGCGCCGGCACGAGAAACGGAAGCCCCGACCCCGCCCCAAGACACTTCGTTATCAAAATGAGGCACGACATATGCATCAACAATTTGTTTGGTTATGTTGCCCAAAACAATACTAGCATCAGCAGATTTAATTTTAAATTTGTATATAGACATTTAACATCCTTTACTTTATAAGATAACGTTATTCATAGCATAAAAATTAACATTTGTCAAGATGTGGTCACAAGGTTGTTATTGTATTGAAAGTGATAATTTTCTTTGCTATCCTGATAAAGTCATTGGTTTGGGTAGTTCGTAAATTGCAAAGCAACCCCAACCAATGCTTGACAATGTGTTAATAGCAACAAGGAGTGGAATATGAATAACAATAAACCAAATTTTAGAGGTATGATTGGAAGAGCCGCATGTTGTGGAAGTTGTCATTACTACACCAATGAACATTGCAATAACTCAACCAACACTCTTAACATTATAAACTATATTAAGGCGGCTAAGAAATTCGAAGAGATTGAATTTTATTCTATGAAAAAAACAAGGGCAAAATTTATGAAGTGTCTACCTACAGATGCTTGCAGAGAATACAAGTCAAGATAACGCTACTAGTTCTGAAAATGTATTAAAATATTCCCGCATTTCTGGCAAATGAGTTCTATAATCGTCCAGGAACGTCAACCAAACGGAAAATCTAAAAATGTCGTAATGTGGCATTTTTTATACGCCTGACAAATAAACAATCATATACGCGACGCCAATTGACACCAGCAGTCCCAAAGATATTTTCAAGAAATCACGAATGATATCGCGCCACATTTGGGGCTTGTTATCTATATCCAAGCGGTATCGTAATGCGATTTCACGACCGGCCAGCAGCCCAATGAACACCCATGTTGTCGACATTGGAACAGTGCTGTATTTCAGAAATAAAAATAAAATAATTCCGTAAATAAAATTGATAATTGTTGCCGACCGCACATCTGTCACGCTGGTTTTACGCATTACAATTTTTTGAATGCGGCCCCCGCGTTTTGTGATGATAAGCCACATAAATCCAGACATTGCGACGATTACCAGCAACAGTTTCCAAATTGATACATCGCGCGGGAAATACACCACCAGGTTTGCCGAATTCTGCATCAGCCAACTGGACCACAGAAAAGCCGTCGATATCCATTGCGCGATAATCCATCTGCGGGGCGGCGCCAGATGTGCGGTCAAAATCCATTTCTTTTCGATTTTTCTGGAAATCACGGTGTATGCAAACATCGCGCTGGCGAATGCGATAATATATCCCGCCAATGATTTCATGACCATGGCACCGATAACTGCGGTGCTTGAAAATACGGACAATAACAAGAAGGTTGTCGATACAGGAATTCCGAACCGCGTCAGTGTCAACAAAACAATCGGCGGAATCAAATGCCACCAATAAAGTTTCGCGGCCATCGGAATCTGGTCCAATCGCCCGAACGCCATATCACCGGCGTTAAAAAAATATCCGATTGTTATGGTCGCTATAAAAATCGTTATGGTGAACGCCCATATTGTAAAGCGCGGACGCTTCATATTAGAGCTGAGGAAAGTGCCCAGCGTCTGTGGCACGTCGTTCGCAACGCAAGAATACATGGCCAGCGAAAACCCAGCGAGCATAAAGAATGTTTGAAAAAAATCGAAATTGGGCATGAAAATCCTTTGCGAAACAGATGCCAATTATAATGTAAAGCCATGACCGAAATCAAACCAGAAATATGCTTTTATGCGCTATTGATTTATGATATAATGCGGCTATGAAATCAAAAATTGCATTATGTTCAATGTTGCTTGCGCTGGGTGCATCGGCAGCGTCCGCCAATTGGGAACGGCGACCGGTTTATGTTGATGATGGCATGCGATTTACTTTGTCTTTGCGCGGCGGTTTCGCGTACGGATTTGGCAGTGTGCACAACGAACTGGGCGCAATGATTCCGGAATCTTTTTGGTTTGATGCGTCATCTGGATTATTGGTCGGCGAAAGTTTTTGCGGCGGGCCGGTCGGCTGTGCAAATGCCGGATTTACCCATATTGGCGAAGTTAATATTGGTAATTTACCCGCATCCAAAGATTTTTCTGCATTCACTTGGACTGGGTCGGTTGCAATCGGATTCACTGTGCCAAAGGCAGCACAATGGAGAATAGAGGGTAACTGGGACCATATCGCCGAATCGCATTATCGTGCAGCACCAATGTTTTCGGGCAGTCTGCCCACAACCGGCGGCTATATCATTGATGGTCTGCAATCCGGCGGTGTACACAGTACTTTGAACAGCGATATTTTAACCGCGATGGTTTATTACGATTGGTTTGATGGATGCGTGAAACCAGTAAAAACTTTCGTGCCTTATGTCGGGTTGGGTATTGGATATGCGATGTCGCGTACGGTGTTGGAATTGACCGATTTGTACGGCGATTTGTCTGACCAGTGGTCGATGCAGCCATTTGGCGAACCAACAAATATCGCACTGGAATTTTATACCAGCAAAAACACTTCGCGGAATTTTGCTGCGGCGGGTGCGCTGGGCTTTTCATACGGAATTACTGATGGTGTGTTTTTGGATGCTGGTGTGCGTGTGACTTATATCCCAAGAATTACGTATTCTTTGAATAATGCATTATCGCCGGATGTTGCGATTATCGGCACAAAGCACAAAGAAGTGTTCAGCATCCGCGACGTAATTTATACCAGCGCATTGGTTGGGGTTCGGTTTGAATTTTAGTGAAGGCTTGTCATTGCGAGCAAAGCGAAGCAATCCAGTTAATAAAAATAGGGGCAAATAATTATTTGCCCCTATAATTTTTTTATGCTATTTTACACACGTCCAATAATCAAAAGGAAAACAGAAATGTTATTAACAGGAAAAAAGATTTTAATCACGGGCGTGGCGAATGATTGGTCGATGGCGTGGGCAATTGCAAAAATGGCGGCGGAACAGGGCGCCGAAATCGCGATTCCGTATGGTGCGCCGGTTTTGGAAAAACGTGTGCGACCGCTGGCGGAATCAATCGGTGCGAAATTTGTAATGGAATGCAATGTCCAAGACGATGCGCAAATGGACGCGCTGTTTGCGGAAATCAAAAAAGAGTGGGGCACGATTGACGGCGTTCTGCATGCGATTGCTTATTCAGGTCGCAATGAATTAACGGGGCGTTATGCCGATACGTCGCGCGAAAATTTCAAAAATACGATGGATATTTCGGCGTTTTCGATGGTTGATATGACGCGTCGTGCGGCTGCATTAATGCCGAACGGTGGATCAATCGTGACGCTGACATACTATGGCGGCGAAAAGTCTATTCCTAATTATAATGTGATGGGCGTTGCAAAGGCCGCACTGGAATCATCGGTCAAATATTTGGCGGCCGATTTGGGCGCAGGCGGCATCCGCGTCAACGCGATTTCAGCCGGCCCGATTAAAACACTCGCGGCCAGCGGTGTCGGCGGGTTCAGCGATATTTTGAAAATCAATGAAATGATGACGCCGCTGCGTCGGAATATGACTTTGGAAGACGTCGCCGGCGCGGCCGTATATCTGTTCAGCAACTTGTCATCCGGCGTAACCGGCGAAATTCACCATGTGGATTGCGGATATTCATCCACCGGCATGATGCCGAACGATTTGAAAGATGCACTGTTGAAAGTAATAAATGATTAATAAAAAATCAGATATTTGATTATTTCCCCCTTGAAAAACAAGGGGGATTTTTGTATGCTCATGCCATGAAGAAACATCCTGATTTAATTATAAGGGCAGAGCATCAGCAGCTTATCCATAGCTTGCGCAAATGGGATATTGCGTATTATCAAAATGATGCCCCCCTGGTGGATGATGCGACGTATGATGCGGCGCGCGCGCGCGCGCGCGAATTGGAATCGGAATATTCATTGGCCGGGGAAAGTGTAGCGGGAATTTCTGTCGGTGCGGCGCCGTCGCGCGATTTCAAGACTTTCCCGCATTCCGTCCCGATGATTTCGATTCAGGATGTGCATAACGAATCTGACGTTGCCGATTGGCTGAAGCGCGTTGGTCGCGATGATATTTGGGTAGAGCCGAAAATTGATGGTCTGGGCTTTTCCGCGCGGTACGAAGATGGCGTTTTGGTTCGCGCTTTGACCCGCGGCGATGGCGTGCGCGGCGAAGATATTACAGAGAATTTAAAAACTATTTCAGATATTCCGCATAAATTATACGGCCAAAAGTTGCCGAAAATTGTCGAAGTTCGCGGTGAAGTATATTTAATGCGGGCGGATTTTTTCGCGCTTAATGCCGCGGCTGAAAAATCCGGCGGGAAATTATTTGCCAATCCGCGGAACGCGGCGGCGGGTTCTCTGCGCCAATTGGATGCCCGCGTTACTGCTTCGCGAAACCTGCGCGCTTTTGCTTATACCTGGGGCGCGGTCAGCGACCGCGATTGGACAACGCAATCTGAATTTTTTGAACGGCTGGAAAAATGGGGATTTCATACCACGCGCCAATGGTGTCGGATGTGTCATTCGATGGATGAAATTTCCGCATACCATAAACATATCGAAAATATCCGTTCCGAAATTCCGTTTGATATGGATGGCCTGGTCTGCAAAGTCGATGATATTGCGACCCAAGAAAAATTGGGAAGTACGGCGCACAGTCCCAGGTGGGAAGTTGCATATAAATTCCCGGCTGCGCGTGCGATTACAAAATTAAATGATATTACAATCCAAGTCGGTCGCACGGGCGTCTTGACACCCGTTGCGGAACTGGAACCCATCAACATTGGCGGCGTGATTGTGTCGCGCGCGACCCTTCACAATGCGGACGAACTGATGCGGAAAGATTTCCGTGTTGGTGACAAAGTCATGATTCAGCGCGCGGGCGACGTTATTCCGCAAGTTGTGGAATCGCTGGAACATGCGGCGCACAGCCATCCATATCATTTCCCAACTAAATGCCCCGTATGCGGAGCGGCGGTGGTACAGGAAGCAAACAAAGTTGCGCGCCGATGTGTTAATACGCTTGGCTGTCCCGCGATGATCGAAGGCGAATTGCAACATTTCGTATCGCGCAAAGGTTTTGATATCGAAGGACTGGGCGATAGGAATATTCAAAAATTTGTGGAACTTGGTTGGTTGAAAACACCAGCGGATATATGGGAATTGATACCAAGACACGGCGACCAGTTAAGAAATATGGAAGGTCATGGTGAAAAGTCTGTGAATAATCTGGATGTGGCAATACGTTCCCGTGCGCGTGTGGAATTGCACCGAATACTGTTTGCGATTGGTATTCCAGAGGTCGGCGCGGCAACAGCAAAAACACTGGCCAATGAATTTGGTTCAATCGAAAAATTACGCGCCGCGACCACAGAACAATTGATGGCGATATCCGGCATTGGCGATATCATGGCAAATGAAATTGTAAAATATTTTTCGGATGTGCATACCAAAAAAGCACTGGATGAATTGTTAAAACATTTGACAGTTGTTAATCCGAAAACCGAAATAAAAAATTCAAAATTCGATGGTAAAAAAATCGTGCTGACCGGAACGCTGTCAAAATATTCGCGCGAAGCGGCAACCGAAATTTTGGAATCAATGGGTGCGAAAGTGGCGGGCAGTGTATCCGCAAAAACGGATATAGTAATTGCCGGTGCGGATGCAGGTTCAAAATTGGCCGACGCACATCGCTTGGGCGTGACCGTTTGGGATGAAAGTGAGTTTGAGAAAAATATAAAGTAGGGGCGCATACTTGTGCCCTTTAATTTTGGGCGTGAATACGCGCCCCTACAAATCACGATTTTTTTATGCTATAATACGTCCATGAAGCAGCCATCAAAAAAAGCAACCGAAGAAAAAAAGCCAATATCATGGAAATGGCGGGCATTTGGTGCGGCTTTGGCGATTATGTTGGCGGTTGCGTCGGCGATTGCACTTTATGTGTTGTTCGTATTTTTGCAAATGCCGTCACTGGATTCCATGTTGCGTGAAACGCGCAGTCCATCAATTACTTTTGTCGATAAAGACGGCTATGAAATTCGCAGCTATAACAAAATTATGGGCTCGCCCGTGTCGGTCGAAAATTTGCCGCCGCACGTGTGGCAGGCGATTATTGCCATCGAAGACAAACGGTTTTTCAACCATGGCGCGGTTGATATGCGTGGATTTATTCGTTCTGTGATTTCCAATATGCGCGCGGGTTCGGTTGTCGCAGGCGGCAGCACGATAACCCAGCAAACCGCAAAGAATATATTCTTGTCGCACCAACGTACAATGTCGCGAAAAATCCAAGAATTAATTTTGGCGTATTGGTTGGAAAATCGTTTTTCCAAAGAACAAATTTTGGATTTATATATGAACCGTGTATCGCTTGTGCGGGGCCTTCGCGGGATTGATGCCGCCGCGCGTGATTTGTTTTTAAAACCGGCGACAGAATTAACATTGGCTGAATCCGCACAGATTGCCGCGATGTTAAAAGCACCAACCACGTACAGCCCAGTTCGTGCACCGGAAAAAAATATTGCGCGCACACGTGTTATCTTGGTCGAAATGGTGCGCCAAAAATATATTACGATTGATGAAGCACGCGCAGCCGCGCTGATGCTGTATCCGGTCACGCCGCCGCCGGACACCAATGTTTTCCGATATTGGACGGATTATATAACGGATGAAATCGCATCGCGCGTTGGCAACAATGTTGCCGAAGATTTGATTGTTTATACGACGCTGGACGGTGATTTGCAAGAATCTATGTCCGCGGTTGTTCGTCGAAATGTCGCAAATGCGGCCGGTCGTCATGTGGGCCAGGGTGCTGCGGTTGCGATGGAACGCGGCGGCGCAATTCGCGCGATGGTCGGCGGGACAAATTATCAAGAAAGCCAATTTAATCGCGTGCTGGCACATCGGCAACCAGGTTCGACATTTAAATTGGTCGTATTTCTGGTGGCACTGGAAGTCGGAATGAATCCATCCACAATCGTAAATGATTCGCGGTTTTCCATCGGTGATTACAATCCGCGAAACCTGAACGAACGGTATCATGGTGATATGACTTTGTCGGCCGCATTTGCGAAATCTGTAAATTCTGTTCCTTTGAAACTGGCGGAAAAATTCGGTGTTGGTAATGTGTTACGTATGGCTGCACGTTTGGGTGTCGGCGGAAAATTACGCCGCGAATATTCGACCATATTAGGCGCGTCCGAGATGACATTATTAAACCTGAGCCAGATGTACGATGTCGTGTGGAACGACGGATACGAAGTTTATCCGTATGGAATTGAAAAAATAATGACACCGTCGGGCCGCACTGTTTTCGAACGCGTGGCGCCTGAACGTATGCGAATATTGGCACCGCATGTTACGCACGATATGCAAATCATGCTGGCCGATGTTTTGGCAATCGGCGGCACAGGCCGACGCGCAGCGTCCGAATATGCAATTGGCGGCAAGACGGGAACTTCATCCGATTATCGTGATGCTTGGTTTGTTGGTGCCACCGAAGAATTAACAATCGGTGTCTGGGTCGGCAACGATGATTTCAGTCCGATGGATAATATTACCGGTGGAACAGTCCCGGCAGAAATATTCCGCGAAGTTGTAGATGCATATTAATAATTTGCAACCAAGTCCAAAATATGATAAAATCAAGCTATAAACACTAAGGAGAGTGGAATGAAAAAATTACTATTGCTTGGTTTGTTGCCATTTGTTCTGGCCGCTTGTAACGGCGGGCCCAGCACTTCGGATTACGGCGCATTCAGTGGCGAAGAAAGCTTGGGCGGTTCGTTGAGCACGGATGCTTTTTTATTGGCACCTGGCCCAAAATGGCATGTCGGTGCACCGTATAAAATCGAAGATACACTTTATACACCGGCCGAAGATATGAATTTCAATCAGACCGGGATTGCGGGAATTATCCCGACCGATCTGAACGGCGTTATGACGACGAATGGTGAAATATTCGATTCTAATCAGATGTTGGGTACCAGCAAGACGCTCCCATTGCCGTCCATTGTTCGCGTTACCAATTTGGAAAACGGACGTACGGCGATTGTGCGTGTTAATAACCGCGGACCATTTGTGAACAATCGTATGATGGACGTTTCGACCACAGCTGCGCGTCAATTGGGCATGACGGGTAACACACGCGTCCAAGTTCAAATAATGGCGGAACAAAGTTTGGCTGTGAAAAATGCAACGCTTGGCACGACATCGCAATTGGGCATAGTACGCGATGAACCAGCACAGACACCGGTACCTGTTGCCGCAACTGGGCCATATACTGTCCAAGTCGGTGCATTCTATTCCGAAGACAGTGCACAGCAATTGGCCAGCCGTATTCGCCACCTGGGCAATGTCCAAATTGATAACGAATCCGGATTGCACAAAGTCCGCGTAGTTGGATTAGATGCACCCGGCGCACGTTCGACAATCGACAGCTTGCGTTCATCCGAAGGATTAGCACCAGGACTGTTGATGAATGGTCGATGGATAAATGCAGATTCAATTTAAAAATGCCGCGAAAGCGGCATTTTTTAGTGAAGAGTGATAAGTTATTGTGTCGCTGCGCGACAATCTAATAAACTGGATTGCATCGTCACTACGTGACAACTCTGTGCTGTCATTGCGAGCGTATGCGAAGCAATTCAGTGATTCAAAAAGGGGCGCAAATATGCGCCCTACTCAATTTAAAATTATTGTCTGTTTTTGGCCGGCTGTTTGGCGGCCGACAATTGAGCATCTAATTCTTTGCGGCGCTTTTTGAATTGTCGCAATGCTGCTTTGGCACCGCGCACGTTTCTACGCTGGTTACGATGCGTTGTTACTTTTTTGCCTGCACCTAATGGCCCATGTGAAAGCATAAAAGACACAAAAATAAAGCATATGGCACCGACACCACTAAGGTAAGGCACATGCTTACCATTGTTAATATTCATATTTCCGCCAAGTGCTTTTAGCTTGGTATCATTCTGGAAGTTTTCGATAGATTTGAATTCTCTGATACAAAATTCTTCGAATAAATACAGCGTCTGGGCAGATTTATCTTTTGGAAAATCTTTGGATAATATGAATGTGTTTTGGGGAAACCCAGCATCGTCCACCGTTATTACTTTTTTATATTTGACTTGGTCCAATAGTGGCCGGTTTTGCAGCCATTCGCTATTGAGTGAATGAGCCAACCAAAGCCCAGCAGGAATCATAATCATTTGTGGAGTAAATCGTACCAGCATACGACGAAAACTTGCGCGTGCATCGGCACGAGCATTTTTCAATTTGATTTTTTCGCTTGCAAAATCATTGTTGTTTTCTCTTATTTCAGCTTGCAAGTCCAGGATTTCGTCAAAGTGTGTGGCTTCATTATTCATGTTATGGCTCCTTGTTTTGTTAACAACATATATGCGAATTGTGATTTTGTCAATTGAAAAAAGCCCCTGCAATAACAGCAAAGGCCTAGGTGTTGTTAATACAGAATTATTTTTTATAGTCCGTCGGTTTTGAATTTATCGTCATTCAAAATATGAATATGGAAATGCATAACTGATTGATATCCGCCGGAATTGGCAGAAATACGGAATTCATGACCGATGCCCATTGCGGTGGCGGTCGCATGCACTGCATCCCAAAATCCGCGGGTTTGTTCCGCGGTTGCATGTTCGGTAAAATCGGCCAGGTTTATAAATTCACCCTTTGGAATTACCAGTACGTGCGTTTCGGCCTTTGGTGCGATATTATGAAATGCCAACGCATATTCGTTCTCATAAATTTTCCGTGCCGGAATTTCACCCCGTAAAATTTTTGCAAATACGTTGTTTGTGTCATACATATCAAATACCTTGAAATTTCATTTATTTATATTATATTTTAGCCATTACAGAAAGGAGAAGTCAATGCTTAAACCATTGCACAATTATGTTTTATTAGAACGGTTGGAAGAACAAAATACAACCCCCGGTGGAATTATTATCCCAGATAACGCCAAAGAAAAACCGGTGCGCGGCAAAGTCATTGCCGCTGGCCCGGGATTTTATGATAATGGAATTTTGGTTCCTTTGTCAGTTCGAAATGGCGATACTGTCCTGTTCGCAAAATGGGCACCGTCTGCATCCGAAATCAAATTGGACGGCAGAGATTACGTTATTATTAAAGAATCGGATATATTGGGAATATTATAAAAATGTAGGGGCGGGGTTGCCCCGCCCGGGCGCGGAAACCGCGCCCCTACAAATATGGAGCAAATTAAATGGCAAAGAAAATTGTTTTTGATACTGAATCAATGAAACGTGGCGTGGATATTTTGACCAACGCCGTGAAAATCACCATGGGGCCAAAAGGCCGCACGGTTGTAATCGAAAAATCATACGGCGCGCCGGTTGTTACCAAAGACGGCGTGTCTGTGGCACGCGAAGTTTCGCTGGCCGACCCATCTGAAAATATCGGTGCCAAATTGGTCCAGGAAGTCGCGAAAAAAGCCGGCGATAACGCGGGTGATGGAACGACAACGGCAACCGTCTTGGCGCAAAGAATTTTTGCAGAGGGTTATAAAATGACCGCCGCCGGAATGAATCCGATGGATATCAAGCGTGGTATCGACGCCGCGGTTGCGGCCGTTGTCGCGGATATTGAAAAGCATGCGACGCCCGTTAAAAATTCAACTGAAATCGCCCAGGTTGCGACAATTTCTGCGAACGGCGATGCCGATATTGGCGCAAAAATCGCCGACGCGATGGAACGCGTTGGCAAAGAGGGCGTGATTACCGTCGAAGAGGCCAAAGGATTGGACACTGAAATCGACATTGCCCGCGGCATGCAGTTTGACCACGGATTTATGTCGCCTTACTTTGTGACCAACAGCGAAAAAATGCTGTGCGAATTGGACGGCGCGCACGTGTTCGTATCGGAAAAAAAGGTCGCGGGATTGCAGGCTCTGTTGCCCATTCTGGAACCGGTTGCGCAATCAGGCAAGCCATTATTGATAATCGCAGACGATGTGGAATCCGAAGCAATTACGACTTTGGTATTAAATAAATTGCGCGGCGGATTGAAAGTTTGTGCGGTCAAGGCGCCTGGATTCGGCGACCGCCGCAAAGAAATGCTGAAAGACATCGCCGTTCTGACCGGTGCGACTGTTATCAGCGATGAACTGGGTATGACTTTTGAAAATTTGACACCTGCGGTTTTGGGTTCGGCGAAAAAAATCGTGGTGTCCAAAGATACTACGTTACTGGTTGATGGGGCAGGGGACAAGAAAGCCATAAACGCACGCGCAGATGAAATTCGCGTTGCACTGGATAAAACCACGTCCGATTATGACCGTGAAAAATTATCTGAACGTTTGGCGCGACTGGTTGGCGGCGTTGCCGTTATCCGTGTTGGTGGTATGACCGAAGTCGAAGTCAAAGAAAAGAAAGACCGCGTCGATGATGCGTTGTCGGCCACACGTGCTGCGGTGTCGGACGGCATCGTTGCCGGCGGCGGTGTTGCGTTGGTCCGTGCGATTGATGCATTGGCAAAATTAAAAGGCGCAAATTCTGATTTCGATACGGGCGTTGATATCGTTCGTCGCGCACTGGTCGCGCCGATGTCCCAGATTGCAGAAAATGCAGGCGTCGAAGGCGCGATTGTCGTCGGAAAAGTCCGTGAATCCAAAGACTATAATTTTGGATATGACGCGCAGACGGGCGAATACGTCGATATGATAAAGTCTGGAATTATCGACCCGGCGAAAGTTGTAAAGACTGCATTGCTGGCCGCTGCATCAACCGCTGGTGTGATGATTACGACCGGATGTGTAATGTCGGAAATACCCGAAGAAAAATCCGTAACGCCCGCGATGGGCGGTATGCCGGGAATGATGTAAAATAATAAATGCCGCAAT
Source organism: Alphaproteobacteria bacterium (assembly GCA_009784235.1). Lineage (GTDB taxonomy): Bacteria > Pseudomonadota > Alphaproteobacteria > Rs-D84 > Rs-D84 > WRKW01. Next base: position 42,436 of record WRCC01000001.1, read on the forward strand.
CGCGGCATTTATTTATAAAACAATCTTTCCTTGTCTTAATATTTCAACTGTATCGCCGGTGACGCGAATAACGGTGGATGCCAATCCGGCGGGCGGGATATCGCCATCTTCGATTACAATTACGTCCGGAAAAGTATTGCGGATTTCATCGGCGGATTTCAGTGTTGGCCAACCGGAAACATTTGCGGATGTCGTGGCCAGACAGTGCCCGGGAATTTTTTCGCACAATTCCAAAAATATTGGATGATTTGGAATTCTGACACTGCCGAATATTGGATGTGTATCTTTGTATTCGCTGGGCTCTGTTTGTCTTGGTAATAACCGTTGGCTGTCGAAAATCGGATTTGGGTTGCCGCTGACTGTCAATGCGCCGGGCCAATATTTCCGGCCCAATTCGATGGCTTTGTCAGAATATCCGCACATAAAAGGCGCCAAATGTTCAACTGCGTTTGACATTACGATAAAGCGTTTGTCTGATGGGCGATTTTTGGTTTCATACAATGCGGCCGCACCATCAGCGGTGGGCAATGCGCCCAACCCCCACACTGTATCAGTCGGAAAAGCAATTACGCCGCCCGCCGCCAGGTGGGCATTTAATTTTTCAATAAATTTTGGGTCCGATAGTTGTGACATGCTCGGAATGTATCATGTTGTTATCCGAAATCAATATATTTGTCATTTGACAAAATAATATAGCGTGCTTATAATGTGTTCATACTAGTCAAAGGATGACGGATATGAATAAAAAAATTAATAACAATGGTCTGAGGATAGACGCTGGATTTGAAGTAAAAAGAATAGATAGTATCAGTCCATATACAGGGCTTAAAAAAGATGCATTAAAACGCGGTGTGGTTATATCATGGTTGGACACGCCGGTTGCATGTCTGGTCGGCAATATTCATTCGGTATATCGGATGACCAATTATGGCAAATACAACGCTATTGGGTACAATGTTATCGAACCGTACGAAGACGGCTTGGAAATTGACTATAAACTGAGTTCAAGATTGTCGGTATATCAAGACAATGGCCAAATAATTATTCCAAAAGTTGATGATTGCCAAAGCGTGGAATTCCGTGATGGAAATTTGAATATCGTTGATAATATGGGACGTCATACACAATTTGCCGTACAGCGCCCAAGCGAAGAAGAAATCGAGAAAACAATCCAGCTGGCAAAAATGCTGGTCAACAGGGTTCATAAAGTTTTGGATTTTTACAAAGGCAAATTAACAAAATAAAAACGCCCGACGGGCGTTTTTATTTTATGGATTGGTCAGGCGTAATTCAATACGTCTATTTTTTTGCAATGATGCGGCATCGTTGCCCAGTTCTACTGGGAACAATTCGCCGAATCCGGTGGGCACCAATCGGCGGCGCGATACGCCTTCACGTACCAATTCATTAACGACGGCCTGGGCGCGCAGCAATGACAATTCGGTATTATTCCGGAATTGGCGCGTGCCGGCGATTACGGGTTTGCGGTCTGTGTGACCGTCAACACGAATTATCCATGCGACATCGGATGGAATTTTTTCTTCCAGTTCCAGCATCACATGCGCGATGATGCGTAATTGATTTTTACCTTCGGGCGACAGATTAAACGCGCCGGACGGGAATAATATATCGCTGGAAATTACGAATCGGTCGCCAGACATTTCCACGCCGCGCGTGTTCGCCAATGCCATGCGGACCTGTGAAAAGAATTGCGATTGGTATTCGGACAATTGGTCGCGTTTTGCTTCCAATGCGGCCATTTCCGCAACTTTGTCGGCCAGTGCTTTGTTCAATCGTTCCGACAATGCGGCGTACGCGGTTTCTTGTTCCAGCGAACGCGCTTCGCTTGCGGTCAGCAATTCGTTCATGCGCGTAATTTCCGCCATCAGCGCATCGCGTTGTAATGCCAATTCTGATTCCGCAATATCGCTGATTTTTTCGTTCAGTTCCAAGCGTGATTCCATATTCGCCAAATGGTCTTCTTGTTCCACCAAGATGGATTCTAATTCGGCCAGCTGCGCTTCCTGTTCCAGGAATAATGCAGTTTTGCGCACGCTGTCGGCCATTGCATCGGCCAGTGCGCTTTCATAATCCGAAACCAATTTTTCCAGCATGGAATTTTTGGATGCAATCTGATCGCCCAGCAAGTCATTCTGGTCGCGCAAGGATGCCAAGTCGGTTTGCAGTGCCTGCTTGCCCGCGTCCAATTCTTCCAATGCGCCGCGTGCGGCCAACAGCAAGCTGCGCGCTTCGTTTTCGTCCGCAGACAATTGTGCCAATTGTTCCGTTTGCATTGCGTTAACGCGGCGCATTTCCGCAAACTTTTTTGACCCACCGGCAGAATTAAATACCGTTGTTGTTGTCCACAAGAATACAAACACAATCAACAGAAATATAAGTATGATGACCAGGTTCGAAAATAAATCGACAAACCCAGGCCATGAATTTGTTCTCTCTCTTATCCTTAACATCTCTCTCCCTCTCGGTTTTTTTTATCCGACAATCTTTTTTACTATTTTTTCCAGCGTTGTTGTTGCCCGCGCCAAATCTTTGGCCGCATCGCGAACGTACGGTAATGCAACGTCAGAGCCGCGTTCACCGGCCAAATATCCGAACAATCGCGCGCGGTCAGACAGATTTTCTTCCAATTCGCGGAATACAGAATTTTGCGCCAATGTCGTTTGCAATCCCAAAAATCCAACAATCAGCGAACCGCCCAGACCCAAAATACTGGATGCAAACGCAATCGACATTCCGGACATTGGCACGGCGATTCCGGTTTGCAGCGCGCCCATAACATCCGGGTCATCAAAATTCATAGTACCGATTAATTCAGAAAATCCACCAACGGTTTTAATCAGTCCCCAGAAAGTCCCCAGCAGCCCCAAAAATATCAAAGTATTCGTTATATAACGAATCGATTCCCGACTGTCTTCAAACCGTCCCATTATTATGTTTAAAAAATTATCCAGTGTTTGCGCAGAAATATAATTGTTGCGCGATGCTTTTGCACGATTCAACATAATCGCAACGGGGCGAAACACGCGCGGGGGCAATCCGTCTTCGTCCTTTGGACTACGGCGCGACTTTGGGTCGTTGAAATATCTTCTCATCCAGCGATATTCTGGAATAAGGCGGAACATATCCATAAAACATAATCCAATGCCGAACAATGCGGTACCGATAATTACGCCGTTCAGCCATATATTCGCGGTCGCAATCGCCAAGAATTCCCGGTGCCAAAAGATAAGGCCAACCAGGACCAATGCGGTGAACAACGCCATGCGGTTCAAGATATTGTGGAATTTATTATTCATCTCAGGAAGATGATACAAGAAATCGGAATCCTGCGTCAATCGGATTTTTTAGCTTGATTTTTAATAATTTTTGGGCATAATGTGGGCACTTTCCTGGTCATTGCATGGTGCAATGGCCCATAGTCCACAGGAGTAGAATATGGCATTTTATGAAAGTGTCTTGGTGTTTCGCCAAGATTTGACCGATGCGCAGGTCAAAGAACGCGCAAAAAAATTCACCGATATTATCGTTGAACTGGGCGGCAAAGTTGTATCCACAGAATTCTGGGGATTGAAAAGCCTTGCCTATATTATTCGTAAAAATAAAAAAGCACATTATGTGATGTTCAACGCCTCCTTGCCGGGCGAAAACTTGTCCGAATTCGAACGTCGTGAACGCATTGACGAAGATTTGATTCGTTTCTTGAACGTCCGCGTTGACGAACTGGCCAAGGGCCCGTCAATAATGATGAAAAAGACAGAAGAGGTGGAATAATGGCCGTACGTGCAGCTGTATATCGCAGAAAATCCGACCCATTAAAGGGAAAAGATATAGATTATAAAAACAAAAAAATGCTGGAAGGTTTTATTACCGAACGCGGTAAAATAATTCCATCGCGCATTTCGGGCGTGTCCCAGAAAAACCAACGCACATTGGCCACCGCCATCAAGCGTGCCCGGCACATCGGCTTGTTGCCGTTTGTTCGGAATAATTTGGGTTAATCCCTAACTTAATGTAGGGGCGCATACTTGCGCCCCAGGGTGCGAATACGCGCCCCTACACAAAAGGACAGATAAAATGAAGATTATATTAACTGAAAAAGTTGCAAAATTGGGCAACATCGGCGATGTCGTTGATGTTAAAATGGGATTTGCGCGTAATTACTTGCTGCCAAATGGCAAGGCGATGCGTTATTCCAAAGAAAATTTGGCTGTGTTTGAAACGAAAAAAGCTGAATTGACTGCGAAACAAGAAGGCGCAAAAAAATCCGCCGAATCTTTGGTCGATAAAGTTGCCAACGCGAAATTCCACATGATTCGTTCCGCAGGGGACACCGGCCATCTGTATGGTTCCGTGTCCAGCCGCGATATCGCGCGCATGTTGGCCGAACTGACCGGTGTTAAAATTGAATCAGCCCAAGTCTTGCTGGGCAATCCGATTAAAACCATTGGCGCGTTCAATACGAAAATCGCGCTGCATGCCGATGTTATCGTTCCGGTAAAAATCTATGTCGCACAGACCCAAGACGAAATTGATGCATTGGTCGCTGGCAAAGTCTTGACGTTTGGAACAAAGAAAATCGAAGACGAAGTCGCGCCGGAGCCAGAGGCGAAGGCGGAAGAAGTCGTAGAACCAGTTGCAGAAGAAAAAACAGAAGAATCCGCAGAATAAAAAATCCGCCAAACGGCGGATTTTTATTTACTGGTATTGTTTTAATTGGTTGGCTGGGATAAAAATATTCCTTCCGCGAATTTGCAACTTTGGTAATTTAGATGCTTTGTTATACAAAGATAATGTAACGGCTTCATTAATTTCCAGGTTATATTTTTTGAATTCAGAAAAATTCATTCTGAAATAAAAATTGTCTTCAAGCAAAATATCAACTTTTTTGCCCAGTCGTAAAAAATAAGATGTGTTCGATACTATACGTGCACCGATTATTTTTGAATGCATAATGCGACTTGGTTGTGCATAAACGATTGACATATCAAGAATCCTTTTGTGTTGGGATGCGGATTATATTATGTAAATATCTTTTGTTAAATTGTTTATTCGTTCCAGTTTTTTGTTTTTTTATAGTGGTTATCGTGAGTTGCTTATTTTGCCCGGGATAAAAGTGTTTGTACCATCTATCAAAATATCTGCGGACCCATTGTTCCATAAATATAGATGAACAGTGCTATTAAGTTTCAAATCGTGTTCTTTGAATTTTGAAAGATTAGCTTCGATGAAATAGCCGTTCTCCAACGCTATTGTTGCTTTATTGCCAATGGTCAAGAATAGCGGCGGCTTTGGCAGCATACGCATACCAACTATTTTTGTAGTTATAACTTGTTCTAACATATAAGAGTCCTTTTTAGTTTGCTGTGTTATTTTATGATATAAATATGTTTTGTCAAATTATTTATTCGTTCCAGTTTTTGTTTTTTTCTTTTATAGTGGTTATATGAAACTTGAATCTATTGGAATCATCATAGCATTGCGACCGTTTGGCGAACGGGATATGGTCGCGCATATTTTTACGCGTGATTATGGCGTAATGGTCGGGATGATGCGTGGCGCCGCGGTCGCGCGTAAAAACCGACCGTTGGTTGGCCAGATGGGCGTGGTATCTTGGAATGCGCGGCTGGATTCTGCGCTGGGCGTTTTTCATTTTGAATCTTCGCGCAATTTGTCTGCGCCGCTGATGTCGAATGCGTCGGCACTGGCATATATGAATTCTGCATTTGCATTGTTGCATGCAATGCTGCCCGAACGGGAAAGATATGAATGCCTGTATAATTCTACATTGGAATTTTTGACGACTGGCGATTATTTGCCGTGGGAAATATTTTTATTACGCGAACTGGGCTATGCGTTGGATTTAAGTCGGTGTTCCAATTGTGGCACCGCGGAAAATTTAACACATCTATCGCGGCGCACTGGTCGTGCAGTGTGCACGGAATGTGCAACGCCGTGGGTTGATAAATGTTTCGCATTGCCCATTGATTTGAATGTGACAAAATTTTTTGTCGAACGCGCTGCCGCTGATATGGGCACAGAAATTCCAATGATGCGAAAAATGATATAAAAATCACTTGCTTTTTACCAGCGACGCGATAAAATACGCACGTTCAACAAAAAGGAGAAACTTATGATTTGGACAATACTTATGATTGTCGTCGCGGTTGCACTTTATCTGTTCGTTGGAAAAATATTTCCAAAGGACCCGAAAAAGGGACGCACGATGGTCGCGCACTATGCGAAAAAATCACTGAAAATCGTTGCTATCATTCTGTTGGTTATCGGCGTGAATCGTACTGGTATTGGTACTAACTATTACCTGACCCAGGCGAATCCAATGATTCTGCAAGAAATGGCACAAAACATGCAGGGCAAGCGTTCGGAAACGAACAACCGCGAAGTTCGTCGCTTTATCCGCAAACACGGCGCGGACATGGCGAAACATGCGCCGATATTGGGTAATGCTGATGCGAAAAATACAATCTTCGTGTTCACGGATTATACATGTCCGTATTGCCGCCGCGCTCATAATGAATTGAACCGCGTGTTGGCTGAACGTGATGACGTTCGCGTTGTTATTAAAAACTTCTCTATCCACGGTGTTTTGAATGACGATGCTGCGCGTGCGACAATCGCCGCCACATTGCAGGGCCAGGACAAAGCTGCAAAATTGGTCGACATGCTGTTCGAAAAAGATTTCTGGCCATCTGATTTGCAAGGCAAATCCCAAGATGAAGTTGCACGTTTGGTTCACCGCAGCGTGATGGATATCGCCCAGAAAGCTGGATTGTCAGTCGTGCAATTGCAAGAAGATATGCAAGGTCCGATTGTCCAAGCAGAACTGGACAGCGTCCGCAAAGCGGTCCAAGAATTGCAAATCGGCGGAACACCGTACTTGATTGTCGGGGAACAAGCATTCCCGGGCGCAGTACCGTTCCAGCAGATAATGCAGGCACTGCGTTAAGAAAATAAAACCGGCAAAAGCCGGTTTTATTTTCTTAACAGTTGGCTCGTGCTGGTGATTGGTGGTCTGATTGCCGATAAAATGTTGTCCAATATATTGGACAACCAATTATAAGCCACCAGCACGAGCCACCAAGTTTATTTCTTCCAATCTTTGCTTATCGAATAATCTGCAACAATCGGTACAGATAATTTTGTGACGGATTCCATTACGTGTTCGATTTTTTGGGCCCAATCTTCGGCGGAATCTTCGTCGCATTCAAATACGATTTCATCGTGGACTTGCAGAATCATTTTTATCTGTTCGCCTCGAATCATTTCATCAATTTTCACCATCGCAAATCGCATCAGGTCGGCTTCGAATCCTTGTATCGGCGCATTGATTGCGGCGCGCAGCGCGTACGACCGACTGCGCGGATTTTTTACATCTGGCAATTCGATGCGGCGGCCCCATGGCGTCATAACATATCCATGTGCCGCCCCGAATTCTTTGGTGTTTTTCATATAGGTTTCGATTTCCGGAAAACCCGCCATATACGAATCGATTAATTGTTTGGCGTCGCCGACCGGAATATCCAATTGCGCTGCCAATCCGAACGGCGACACGCCGTATATGATTGAAAAATTTGTTGTCTTGGCAACCGCACGTTGTGCATGGGTCACATGTCCGCCGGGTGCTATACCATAGATTTTTCGCGCGGTGTCTTCGTGAATGTCACGACCATGTGCGAAAGATTCTTTTAATTCTTTTACATCTGCAAAGTGCGCCAGCAATCGCAATTGAATCTGTGAATAATCCAGAGCGATAAGCGTGCGGCCGCGCGGCGCAACAAAGCATTTGCGAATTTCCATGCCCAGTTCGGACTTGATCGGAATATTTTGCAGGTTCGGATCGCGCGATGACAATCGTCCGGTGTTGGTACTGGTCTGCAAATACGTTGTATGAATCCGACCGTCGCTGGCAATCTGTCGCGGCAATGCGTCCGCGTATGTTCCGGCCAACTTTGCAACTGAACGCCATTCCAATACTTTCGCCACCACCGGATGTTCGGACGAAATTTCGGCCAATGTTGCGGCATCGGTCGATTTGCTTTTCCCACCGCCCGGCAATTTCAATTCGTCATATAATAATTCGCCCAATTGTTTCGGACTGGCGATATTAAATTCGCGGCCGGCCAAGTGCCAGATTTCTTTTTGCAATGTCGCCAATTGTTTGTGAAATATTTCGGACAGCGATGCCAATCGCGATTGGTCGGCCATAACGCCGATGCGTTCCATGTGCAGCAAAACGCGCATCAGCGGTCGGTCACAATTTTCATATAATTTATGCAGCGTTTCATTGTGTTCCAATTTTTCACGGAATTTTTTATACAAAGCAAATGTAATCCAAGCGTCTTCGGCGGCATATTCTGCAGCTGTTTGCAAATCGATATGTGCAAAATTTTTATCGGCGTCTTTCATTTTCGGCGGGAACAGCGCGCCAAATTTTATGGTATCATGCGCCAAATAAATTTCCGCCAATTCATCCAAGCCATGCCCGTGCGATGTACCGAACAAAACATACGACAATAACATAGTATCATCGTACGGTGCGATTTCATCGGTGGCCCAGCCTTCGTTTTCCAATACATGAAAATCATATTTCAGGTTATGTCCGACTTTGATTATGTTTTTGTTTTTTAATATCGGCCACAATTTTTCGCGAACGATATTTATATCCAATTGCACGTGCGATGCACTATCGTCATCAAATAAACTTTCCGACTTTTTTGTATGACGTAACGGTATATAAACGCCATGATGCGGTGATGTTGCCAGTGAAATCCCAACGGCGCGCGCGGTCATCTGGTCCAGACCGGTCGTTTCTGTATCAATGGCCAGAACATCGCCGATGCCGGCAATAAATTCATCCAGTTCCGGTTCGGTAGTGATGAGTTTGTAGGGGAGGTGTTTTGTTTCTCCCTCTTTGAGGGGGAGTGTCGGCAAAGCCGACGAGGGAGAGCTCCGCCCAGTCGCGCTTTGCGCGACAGCCCCCCTCAGTGATGGGGGCACAAATCCGGTATCTCCAAACAGCTTATTAACTTTTGCTTCCAAGGACGGGCTTTCCAGGCGGTCGCGGATGAATTCGATGGCACGTGCGGTATCCATACGATACGGCTCGCGCGAAATATGCGGTAATTTTACATCCGATTTCAACGATACTAATTTTTGTGAAATATATGCTTTGTCTTTATTATCGACCAGCAGGTTGCGAATTCTGTCGCGTTCGACTTCATTCACGCGCCGATACAATCCATCCAATGAACCAAATTTTTGAATCAGTTCGGATGCAGTTTTCGGACCGATTCCCGGCACGCCCGGAACATTATCCGTCGCATCGCCCATCAGTGATTGTACATCGACAACGCGGTTTGGTTTTACGCCGAATTTTTCCATCACCTCTGGCTCGCGTATTTCGACTTCTTTCATCGTGTCGTATAAAAAACAGCAATGCGATACCAATTGCATTAAATCTTTATCACCGGAAATTATGCGTGTTTGTTTGTCCACGGCACATTCATGTTTGGTCAGTGTTGCGATTACATCGTCTGCTTCGACATTATCGATTACCAAGACTGTCATACCCATGGCAGCGGCCGCTTCGCGTGTTGGTTCGACCTGGGCCAATAAATCCGCGGGTGTGTCACTGCGATTTGCTTTGTAATCGGGGTAAATATCATTGCGCCAATTACGGCGGTGTGCGTCGAATACGCATATAAATACATCGTCCGGACCGGATTTGGCAAGCAGCGGCAACATCATATTACAAAACCCAAATACCGCGTTCACAGGTTTGCCATCGCGCTTGGTCAGACGCGAATGCACACCGTAATAAGCACGGAATAGCAAATTGTTTCCATCGATAAGTGTCAATTGTCCAGACATGGATGGATTATAAACTTATGCATTATTTTTATCAATAGGTATGTTATAATGTATGCATGAACAACACAAAACCATTATTAATCGTCGGGCTGGGGAATCCGGGTGCGGCATATACGCGCACGCGGCACAATGTTGGATTTATGGCGGTGGATTATATGGCCGGACCGGGTGCAGTATGGAAAAAAGAAAAAGATGCGTTGGTCGCCAAAACATCCGGCGCGATATTTGTAAAGCCACAGACATTTATGAATTTGTCCGGTCGCGCGGTTCAACAATTAATGACGTTTTATAAAATCCCGCTGGAAAACCTGGCCGTGATTCATGATGAATTGGATTTGCCCGTTGGTGCGGTACGCGAAAAAACCGGCGGCGGTTCGGCCGGGCATAATGGTATTCGCAGCATTGATGCCGCGGTCGGCAAAGAATACGCACGCATTCGAATCGGTATCGGTCATCCGCGTGATGTGTCCGCACAATGTTGCGGCAAGTGTTCGCAAATCGACCCGGCGGATTGGGTCTTGGGCAAATTTGCGGACGCGGAATTGAAATTGATTAATGCGGCGATTGAAAAATTGACGGGGTGATTAAAATAAAAAAACAAATTTACAAAAAAATTATTTTAATATAAAATTTATTTCATAGGAGAGAGGGAAAAACGGACGAGGGATACTTCGTCCGTTTTTTTATAATCAGGTCGCAATTAAAAACACATATCTGCGGGCAGGGCCAATGTCCCGACGCTGTCGGTCACCACAGGTCCACAGCAATCTGATTTGCTTGTGGCGCTGCCGCTTGGTTTTCGTAATGTTGTCGTTGCGCCCATCGGGCATTTTTTTTGTGTGCCGTTGCCATCACAGTAATAATCTTTCGTGCATGGCGCACATCCGCTGCCGTATGCATAAGTGCCGGGCAAACACGCAACCCATCGCGCGCACATTGTGATGGTGGTGTTGTGCGCGGGCGGCGGGGTCGGGTCAAAAATATCGTCCGTGTGATACTCCACACCGGATGCGGGACATGTTGCGCCGGTGCGGATTATCCACCCGCCGAACGTGTATCCGGTGCGTGTCATGGTCGGAAACATACATGGTTCTTCGAAAGTACAGCTGATGTTGCCCGGCGGCGTGCCGCCGCCATTAGAATCGAAAGCCAGGGTATAAACATTTTGCTTGCAGATATTGTTATCCGCATGACGTCCGGCGATACACTTGCATTGGTCAGTATCGAAAACGGCATTAGCGACACAGGCTTGCAAACAACATGGGTTTGGATTCGCACCGGAACCGGAGTATTCTGCGTATGTGGCCAGAGTCAAACTGGTAGCTGAAAATGTTGGAGTCGCGCATTGGTGTAGCGCAAATCCTGTGGGGCTACAATCGATTGCTGAATAAGATAGGTTGCTTGATAAAGCAAATATTGATAAACAAAGAAACTTTATTAATCTTTTCATTGCAAACACCCCCCCTTCAAAGGGAGTTTAAAATAAAAAGCACCCATAAGTCAAACAAAAACCCGCAATATTATTGCGGGTTAAATCAAATTTATTATTTGCTTTTCATCTTTATTAATTGCGTAGCATCAGTTTTTAGTGTGTTCAGTGCTGCTGTATTAGCTGCCGGCAGAACTGGTGCTTCCAGCTGTATCTGGTTGTGTGCTTTTAGAAATACATGGCAAGAATCTGTAATATTTTTAGGCAGATTGCCAATGCCCAGGACATCGCCAGCGGCCTGGTTAAACTTATTGTTAAAATAGACTTCAATTCCCGCTTTTGACGCGTTAAATCCAGCGCGTACTTTGGTTTCTTGTTCTTTAATCAGGGCTTGGTTAGAGTCAACTTTATCGCCACATGCGGCAAATGCAACCGCAGTTGTTGGAATAATGACCTGTATAATTCTTTTAAGCGCTTTCATATCAACCCTCCTTGGTTTTTATGAAAAAATCGGTCTGGCTGTGCCAGGGTTATTTTAATTATAGGATAGTAAAATCTATTTGTCAAGTGCGAATCGATTCGGGGGCGAAAATAATTTTTTGCCCAGTGGGTTGTCATTGCGCGGAGCAAATGCATACGCCCAGCGTGGCGTTTGTGACAAAGCAACCCAGATAATAAAGTGCGCCCGCTTTTGCGGGCGTGGTCTTATTTACTGGATTCGCTCGCCAATATTCTTTTTTCTTCTAATCAAAAATTATTACTGATATAGCCGCGGGTGACACGGGCGTTATTGACATCAATGGTTGTTCCATTGACTTTTCTGCATGCTGCGGTTGGGGCGTTCCAATTGCTGCGCCAATCGGTGCATCCCGGGCCCGTGCATCCACCGGGGACAGATGTTGTTACAAGTTTCCATGGTGGTTCATTTTCCATGCAATAAAACATTGGACACCAATTATCCAGGCAATTGTTACAATCATTGATATATATTGGTGCGCCGTTGTTGCATTCAACCCGACATAAATTAAAACAAAACGTGGAATTACGATGGCATGCGCCAGACGGACAACCTGCAATGCATGACCAATAGTTGTCTATATTATCGACCCATTCGCTGATGGTTGTCTGGTTTTTTTCCGATGTAATTTGTGGTCTGCAAGCAGTACCTGGGGTGCTGTTACATTCGCCTTCACCAATAAAGTACATCGGGCATATTCCATTTTGACATGGATTCCAGGAAGTAATGGCACCAGAAGTCGGCCCATACCCAGCCATCGGCGGCGAATATTGACCATTGCTGTTCACCACGAACAGTCTGCCGCTGCAATGTGCAGTATCTGGATTCCATGTCCCAAGGCAAAACAGATTTTCCGTGCCGATTGTGTTATTCACTTGGTATTTTGCGACAAATTTTGGTGTGCTGGATTTGGAGAGATTGCAAATTCTGGATTTGCCGCCGGTCGCCGGTTCCATGGTTATGCTGGCCGTTGCAATGGTTGTTTCCAGATTAATTAGCATATCTGTTGGTTCGCCGTCGTCACAGCAATTTCCAAACGAATCGAATTTTTTGCCACCAGTGCAACAATTTGTAAATGCGCCCATACCGAAAACATTAAATCTGTCCCCAGCGCTGCAAATATGTCCATCGGTTGAAAGCTGGTTCCTTTCAACGCATTCCGAAGAATTGCACGCAGATACATGGCCAGCTTGGCATCCATATCCAATACATGACCAATCATTGTTGATATTATTGGTGTTTCTGCCAAGCCAAGCCAACAATGTTTCAGAGAATTCGCCATCGTTTATGATTTTTCCGTCGTTACTGTCGCGCATTGGTTGTTCGGTACAGTTGCCCCAAATGCTTTCCGCAATGCGGCATGTGTCCATGCCAATTCGTGCGGGATTGGTTGCGCTGGGCGTGCCGACGCTGTTGTTTCGGCAATTCAACCAAATTCCGATATCCTTTGCATGTTCGGCAACAGACATGCCAGCACTGGCGCCCGGATATGCCAATGTTTTGCCCATATCTGACCCCGACAGGATTCTGTAATAGATTGGTGTTGCATCGAAATTTTTAACCAAAGTATCGACGGGATACGGGGCGGCGGCGGTTGCACCCGCGGTTGCAAAAGATTCGATTGTTGTAATAATCCGTTCCCGGGTTTGTTCGTTTGCGGCGGATACACAATTTACGACATCTTGCCAGCACAGGTTGCCAGATAATATCTGTCCGCGAATCGGTGAATCTTTGTTCATGCACAATCCAAATTTACCATTGATGTTTGTACAATTTTGAACGATACAATTGCGGCCAATTTCACCGCATGCCAATAACATCGATTCGTATGATTTGCGTACGGCGATATCAGTCATTGCTTCGCCCCACATGGTTTCGCCGGCGGTGGATTCCAGCAATGCCACACAAGAATTTTTTATTTCCGCGCAAATTTCATTCGCAGCGCGGTCAGCAGATAATCCAAACACAGACAAAGCGCGCGCATCAAAATTCACCAGCGATTCCATCGTCGCGGTTAAACAATCAGTGGTCAGCGTTGTACAGCTTTGCCGCATGGATTCCAGTTTGCGACCCTGGGCCAGCATGATTTGCGCCAAAGCATCTTCGATAAACATATCCCAAATCACAGGTCCAATCTGTTCGCAATTTTTCATCGCGGGTTCGATGTATGCACGCTTTGAATTCAAGAATTGAACGAATCGCTCGTTGCCCGGTGTGCGCGCCCAAGTATTATCACCCGTCGGCCGATGCAACATTTCCGCCAAGCGATATAAATCCGGCGTCAAGATTGCTTCGCCTGTGCCTGGATTAATATATTTACCCGACCAATCCAAACATTTGCCCAAATCAGGTCCGCACACAGCATTGTCGGCCAGCATGTCTAGCATCTTTTTCTTGCATGCTAAAATATCGTCTGCGTTGCGCGTCTGGAAATTAGCCAATCGCGACATGTCCAATAATGCCCCGGCTTCCAATGTGCGTTCGCGTGCGGTTTCGGTCAGGCCGGCGTATGTTTTTGCAACCGCATTGCAATCTTGTTCAATGGCCATTTGATATGCGCTTTGCACTGTTGGGATATCGGCTGGGTCGCATACTTCCAGTGCCATTTCACGGCAAACAGGTAATGCAGCGCGGTACAATGCTTCGCCTTCTTTGGTTGTCATTTCGGCGCCCATCATAAAATCAATCGTGTCGAACGCATTAAAATCCATCGATAAATTTATCGCCGCCAAAGACCGCCCCATTGATTCATCTTCGGTCGTTGTACGCAGACGGTTCATTATTGTGTCCAAGATGCCTTGGGATGCGGTTTTATCAGTTGTGCCGTGGAATGCCTGTTCCCCTTCGGTTGCGCGCAGTATCGCCGCGGCGTCTTCGCGGTCCATCGCAACGGTCAGCAGTCGTGCGTTGAAATCAGTCATCTGGTCAGATACACGATCCAATTGCGCGCGTTGTGCATCGAATTCGCGAACGCGACTGGAACAGGCGCATCGCCGTAATTGAGCATTTTTATTCGCGCAGAATTCATCCATGCAATCAAAGAATACAGTGCGGCAATTTCGATAACGCGCTGGGTCAATGCCTGGGACGCCAACACCGCCGACTGCATTACGGGCCATGGCGGCGCGTGCGGGTGCGGCACTGCGCGCATTATTCATTGTTGGAATGGTTGCCGCTGCGCGCATTGATGTTGCCGCGCGGCTTGGTGTTGTGGTTGCCTGCGCTGGTGCAATTGCAGTTCGGGCGCCGCCCGGTGCAACAGGTTGTCGTGCGATGGTTGCTGCGCGCTGTTGGGTTGTTGGCGTACGAACAATTGGTATTGCCGCACGTTCGCCTGTGGTCACGGGCGGTGTTTCACGTGGTGCGGTTGTCGCGCCGGTTCCGCGCGCGGGCGCGGGACTGGGTTGTGTTCGTTGAACAGGTGTCGCAGCCGGTTGGCCGCGTTGCTGCGCGGTCGCGCTTGGCGTTGCAGCCGCGCCCGGACGGGCCGCCGCACGTGCCGTATCAAATGCATCATCAGCATGCGCAAAAATACACGCAAAGCATAAAGCGATTAAAATCGGAAATATCTTTCTCATTACCTGGTGCAATTAAAGCAAAATTAGAGCAAGCAGGGCAAGGGGAAAATATGAATTAATATACAGGATAATTACGCGGGAAACTTTTCCCAGATGGGTGTTCCAGGTCAGATTTCACGCCGCATGCCGAGACGACAAGAAGACAAAGAATAATAAATATTTTTTTCATGTGTTTTATACTCGGATTTGCCATAACCTGGTGCGGATAAGAAGACTCGAACTTCCATGGATTGCTCCACAACGACCTCAACGTTGCGCGTCTACCAATTTCGCCATATCCGCAATGGTTGGCAGGATACCGTAAGACTTTCGCAATTTCAACCTTTTTTCACGGTGCATTTTATGATATAATCCTTAGCAAAGGAATAGGGGAAGCTATGAGAAAATACATTTTGTCTGCGGCGCTGTGCGCGTGTACTGTGCCAGGTATGGCGGCGACTTATTACCAAGGCGGTACATTTCAATCGCCCCAGACGGCTTATTCTGCGACCGGCCCATCGCCCATGTCGGCGCAGCGTCCGATGACACCCGTGCAAAGCAATCGGGTCGCGCAAAACCAATTCCAGCAACAACAACAGCAACGCGTATTCCAAACCCAAGTCCCACGGCAACAACCGGCGCCCGCCCCAGCAACAAAATCTGATACCGGATTTGAACTGTTCGGCAGTTTGACGCACGAAATCGCCAGATGGCAATTTGATATGAAAACCGCGGGTTCTAAATTGCATTATGACAATATTGCATGGAACGTTTTGGATGTTGGCGGTCGATATAAATTTAATACTGGCAACATGGGACTGAGTATCGAAGGTGGCGTAAAATATGGTATGCAATTCGGCGAATCAACAATGGTTGACGACGATATTTCGAACGGTGGATATTTATCAAATTTCTTTTATGAAGAGGTCAACGGAATACCTGGATTTCAACCGGGCGAAGACCAATTCATCGGAAATATTTACAGCAAAGCTTTGTCGATTGGTAAATCCAGCGGTGGCACGATGTTCGGTTATAATCTGGGCATTGGTATGACTGATACTTTTAAAATCGGTTCGGCACGGTTGACGCCCAGCATCGGTTGGCGGTCTTTTTCATATAAATTAAAGACCAATAAAAACAATGGAATTTCCATCGAAACCGGAAAATGTATTACGGTGCCGGGCAGTAACGAAACCCAATGCAATCCGCTCATCATTGTTATTACCGACGGCGGTATGGAAGTTCTGTGGGACACAAATGAAACCACCGGGGGATTTGTTGATACTGGAAATACTTATTTCTATTCACAACCAGGTACCAGTCATAAATACGAAGTCGATTGGTCCGGTCCGTATTTGGCGCTTGATTTGGATTACGATATCAATGTGAATAATTCTGTTAATGCGCGCGTTGAACTTGGTCTGCCTGCTTATACTGCGACTGGTGACCAACCGTATCGTCCAGATTGGAATCATCCGAAATCGGTGGAAGACAAGGCTGGAATTGGTTCTGCATACCGCCTTGGGTTCTTGGCCAATTGGCAGACTGCGATTACAGACAGCGTTGCATTGACACTTGGTTTAACGTATGATTATTATACTGTGTCGGGTGCGGATGCGAAAACGTTCTTGAATGGAAATTATTTTACGAATATGTTCTTTGATATTGTAAATTCTCAATACCAAGACGGAACATTCGTATTCCCAGGCGCATCCCAAGCCGAACGTCAACAATTTGCATTGGGCAACAATACGTTTGATGCGGTACAATCTGCGATGGTCAATGAATTGCACAGCATATTGGATTTGGAAGATGCATGTCCCGGATGGGTTTGCCGGGCCAAGGGCGAAATCGATTCGTTCTATCGCTCTATGGGAATACGCGTTGGATTTTCAGCCAGATTTTAAAATGATATGAAAAAATTGTTATTGATTATTTCTTGTATGTTTATTTTCGGTGCAGCATCCGCTGCGCCGAATTTGACCGATACAATTGCAATCGAACGTAATGCCGAAACCGCGTTTGCGGCGAAACAATATGCGATGGTAACCGCACGGCGCAGCGCATTTATTAATGTCGCATCGCGGTATTCAGACGGGCGGACTGTGGTTGGGCTGGCTGAACAAATGTCTGATGCGGATTTTCTGAATATGGTTGCGCGGACTTCGATTGCGGACGAACGAACATCTGCGACGAATTATTCTGCGAATATAACGGTGACATTGGACCGCGCCGCGCTGGAAAAATGGTTTGCCGATAATGGTGTGCATAATTATATGGCGATGGCGGGTGGCGGTGGCGCGCGCACGAACGCAATAATAATATTGTCTGGCGGATTATTGCAATGGACGGCAATGCACGCCGGATTGCGCGAAGTGGGCATTTACGACGGACTTGATTTACGCGTTGTTCAAATTTTGGGTCGGAATGTTAACGTAACGTTTGCAGCCGGACGCCGCGGTGCATTTATTGCCGCACTGCGCGACGCCGGATGGAATGTGTCCGATCAAGATGGAATCCTAAGGATATCAAGATGAAGAAATTATTATTAATTTGTTTCGCTGTTTTATTATTCACGCCGGCATACGCGAATGATAAATTTACATCATGCGGCGAAGGATTCGTATTGGTAAATACAGCCAAGGTCGATGGTATCGAGCGCGCAGAATGCCAAAAATTATGGTGCCGTGATTTGGAATTGGGACGTCCGATGGGCACCGGCGACCGTGCGGCGGCTGGATATATTGCGACCAATCGGCCAATGGAATTGTGCGATGCAACCGGGAAATGTATTGAATGCTTTGGTGATCGCCGGTGGTGCGCGGGTGAAGTTGGCGGCGTCTGGAATCCGGAATTCGGCGCTTTTACCAAAAAAGGCGATGATTCTAATGCGTTCTTGGCAACCCAGCGTGGCGATTGCTTTATATGGCAAATGCAGAAAGCATCATGTCCGGCCGGCGAAGCCGCGGTTTTGATTAACGACAAATGGGTTTGTGCGGTTGCGGGCGGACAAACAGGTGAAACACTGCGCCAATCGACCATACGCCGAGCCGGAACAATTCGAAGATAATTAATTACCCCATCTGAATCACATTGCCAGGGATTTGGGTCGTTCATGTATCATTTATACACTACACGACCCAAATCCCTGGCAAGCTGACCTAATGGATGAAAATCATTTGATTTTTTTGAATTTTCTAAATTTTGTGTTATAATACAAAGAATTACGAGGGATTTAGAGAGAGAAAACGCAAAGGTTATCGCAATGGCGGCCAAAAAACTTGAATTCAAAAATGGACAACATGTCGTATATCCGACCCAGGGTGTCGGCAAGATTGTTCGTATCGAAGAACAGACCATTGGCGGTATGAAAATAAAGCTGTTGGTTATTGACTTTGAACAAAATAAAATGACGCTGCGCGTGCCATTGGATCGCGCGGAAATATCCGGATTGCGGCCATTGGTATCTTCGCGCAAAATGAACGAAGCAATTGAAAATGCAAAGGGTAAAGCCGGCGCAAAACGCATGATTTGGTCGCGTCGCGCCGCCGCGTACGAAGAAAATATTAATTCCGGCGACCCGATGAAATTGGCCGAAGTCGTCCGCGATTTGCAACGTCGTTCATCCGAAGATTCGATGACTTTTTCTGCGCGCGGTCTGTACATGCGCGCATTGGAACGCATGGCCCAAGAATACGCGGTCTTGCATAATTTGGATTTGGATTCGGCGTCCGAAAAAATCGAAGAAATTATTGGCGTACCAAAAGAGATTGATTTGGGTGCTGTAGAAGAAGACCTGGAAGAACCACCAGAGAAATAAAAACCGCCTTTCGGCGGTTTTGTTTTTTAAAACGGAATATCATCCCCGATTTGTTCAACGGATATTTCTTCGCGTGGTGCGGATTGCATCGGTGCGCCGCCGCCGTATGAACCGCCTTCGCCGGCTTGCTTTGCATTGCCCAATATAATCATCGTTGCGCCCATGTTCAAGACGACTTCGGTTGTCCAGACATCAACGCCTTGCTGGTTTTGCCATTTGCGTGTGCGCAAAGTTCCTTCGACATACAGTTTCGTACCCTTTTGCAACATGCGTTCCACAACTTCGACCAAGTTCGGTTGAAAAACAACAACGCGGTGCCATTCGGTTTGTTCTTTTTTTTCACCCGTCATTTTGTCTTTCCATTGTTCGCTGGTTGCCAATGACAACGACGCGACTTTCTGTCCGGACGACATAGTGCGGATTTGCGGGTCTTGACCCAGATTCCCCAGCAATGTTACTTTGTTAATACTGCCTGCCATTTCATATCCTTTCGGTTTGTATAAAGGGAATTTAAGCGGAAAAAAGTCGGCGACGCAAGGGGTTATTTTCGTGCGGCCCAATACAATCCCAAAAACCATCCAACGATAGTCCATCCGAATACCCAGCACGCAAATCGCACATTGCCCATTTTCAGATTATCGACTTTGTTTTGGCGTGCCAGCCATGGCGGATACATCAATATGCCGACGATGATTGCAGCCGCTACGATATATTTAATGATGGTTAAAATTATGGCACTATATTCCATATTTTGCGCCTTTGCCCAATTCTTCTTCGATACGTAATAATTGATTGTACTTTGCAGTGCGGTCGGTGCGGGACATTGAGCCCGTTTTGATTTGACCTGCATTTGTCGCAACGGCCAGGTCTGCGATTGTTGTATCTTCGGTTTCGCCCGACCGATGTGAAATTATCACACCGTACCCGGCATCTTGTGCCATTTTTATGGTATCCAGTGTTTCGGTTAAAGTTCCAATCTGATTTGGTTTTATAAGAATCGCGTTTGCGATACCGTTATCAATTCCGCGTTTCAATCGTTCCGGATTTGTGACAAATAAATCGTCACCGACCAATTGCACGCGGTCACCAAGACGTATGGTCATTTCGCGCCATCCGTCCCAATCATCTTCGGCCAATCCGTCTTCGATGGAAATAATTGGGTAGTCCGAAATCAGATTTTCATAGAACACAATCATATCGGCGGATGATAATTTTTGTCCTTCAAATTCATATGCGTCGCCTTTATAAAACTCGGATGCCGCGACGTCCAAAGCAAACACAATGTCTGTCCCCGGCACATACCCCGCGGAACGGATTGCCGCAATAATAGTATCCAACGCGTCACGCGCGGTATTTATATTTGGCGCAAACCCGCCTTCGTCGCCGACGTTCGTCGCGTATCCGGACTTTTTCAGTATAGTTTTAAGATGCGCGAAAACTTCGGCGCCCATTCGAACGGCATCCGATTCGGTTTTGGCGGAAATTGGTATAATCATAAATTCTTGGATATCCAGGCCGTTGTCTGCGTGCGCGCCGCCGTTGATAATGTTAATCATCGGGCGGGGAAGCAGGTTTGAAGTTTGAAGTTTGAAGTTTGAAGAATAAATTTCACCGATGTGTTTATATAACGAAACATTATTTTGTTTCGCGACGGCATGCGCGGTGGCCAGCGATACGGCCAGAATTGCATTCGCGCCTAATTTCGATTTATTTGGCGTGCCGTCCAATTCAATCATTTTTTTATCAATGGCGGTTTGTTCGCGCGCATCCATACCTATAATCGCAGCAGATATGACTTTATTCACATTATCGACTGCTTTTGTCACGCCTTTGCCGCCGAACGGTGTGCCGCCATCGCGAAGCTCAATTGCCTCGAATGTGCCCGTTGATGCGCCGGATGGCACGGCTGCGCGCCCCATTGCGTCGCCGCCCAAATACACATCTGCTTCGATTGTTGGATTTCCGCGGCTGTCGATAATTTGACGCGCGTGAATTTTGACTATTTCGAACATAAAATTTCCTTTCTTTCTATTACGGACGGTAGCATATTGCGAAAATGCCAATCAAGCCCAAAATTTCATTAAAAACGCAACTCGATTTATGATATAATGCCCGTATGTTAAAAAGATATTTTCCAGTTTTACTAGGATTCTATGCCTTTGGCGCGCATGCATCGACAAACCCACCATCGGGCGTTTGGGATAATGTGAATAATACAGGCGCGGAAATTACATCCGGATTCTATAATTATACATCGTCTGGCGATATGATTGTTAACGGCGCATTTATTGTGGATTCTTCGGCCGACGCATCAAATCCAACGACTGCGACCGTGACAAGCGGTGCGTTCACGACGTTGAATATGGGCGGTACGAATGATGGCACTTTGTCGAATGCTTCGACTGGCGGTCTGATCATAACTGCAACAAATGGAATAAGTATTGCAAATGGGTTGGCGGCCATAATTAATTCGGCCGGAACGATGACATTGGACCCAGGTGCCGGACAAACCATAAATGCGGCAGCATTGGTGTCCGGGCCATTTGGCGCGATTGATATTCAAAACGGAACGAACTTTGTATTCGGCGGATATAATATTCCGCCTGGAATGTTTGCGACTGGGCCATTCACGGCCGGTGGGTATGTCGGGCTTTATTCGACGGGTGGATTGAATATTGGATACAGTGCGCCGGGTGGTGGTTCGGGTGATATTTATTTTTCATCGGCCACGGATACAACGATAAATATTACATCTGATGCAGATGTTTATATCGGCGGTGCGCTGAATACTGCATCTGGATATGATTTAAATTTATCAACCGGCACAGGTTCCAGTGCGGTCGTTGTAACGATTGCGGGCGCCGTGAACAATAATGGAAATCTGGTCATTGGTGGTACAAATTCGACTGACAATATTTCATCAATAACAATTGGCGGAACGATAATTTCAAACGGCAATATGTCATTGACGACAAACAATGGCGATATCACGCTGGCTGATGTCAACAGTGGTGGCGCTTTTTCTGCAACCGCGAATGGTAATTTGTCGTTGGGTTCTTTTAATAACCTGCTTGCGACATCGGGCGCGGTGAATTTAATTGCACAGACCGGAAATATTAATGCGACTGGAACAATTTCAAACCAAGCAACAGGTGCGACATTCGCAGTCAGTTCCGGCGGCGATATTACAATCGGCGGTAATCTTTATAATTCTGGAAATATGATGACGGTTGATGCGCCGGGCGCAGTGTCAATTGCTGGTACGATGAAGAATGATATGGTTGGCGGCGGCGGTACATTGAATATCGGTACGATTACTGGACCGGTGGCCAGTTTGACCGTCGCGGGTGGCGATGCATCAAATCCGTCGTTTGCAAATCTGGATAATTTTGCAGCGTATGTCACGGGCGCGTCGAATTTTGCGTATGGTATTGATAATGGCACGGCACCGTTTGCGTCAACGTTCTTGCTGCAAACTGGAACATTGACTTTTTCGGGTGATGATTCTGCAACGACATTGATGACGCGATTCCTGCAAAATAATTTGAATTCTTTCACGCTGAATATTATGGCCGGCGATTTGCAGTCGCAATCAATTTCAAATGGTGCATTGAATGCACTGGCGACAATGAACATTACCGCTCAACACATTGCAACCGGCGATATTACAAGTTCTGGCGCATCGATGATAATCAATTCGACCGCAACTGATGCGACGACTGGAATTATCGCGACCGGAAATATTACAAATGGAACGGGGATTTTTGATTTAATATCGGCATCTGACCTGGAAATTGACGGCACCGTATCAAATGCTGGCACAATGTTAATCAGTGGTATTGATGGTGTTACAATCGGCGGCCTTGTATCCAACAGCAACAAATTAATGATAACCAGTGCGACGACAACGAGTGGAATTATCACACTGAACGGCGGCATTTTGAATGCGGGCACATCGACTGCAACATCGTGTATTTCTGGTGCGGATTGTGATTTATTTGTGAACGCTTATGCATTATCCATTACCGGCACAACGACAAATAATTCCGGAACCCTGTTGCTGAAAACAAATGGCGTGAATGATGTAAATATCGGTGCGCTTGCTATAAATGGTGGTTGGGCTGGTATCGATGTAAATAATAATTTAAATATCAATGGTACGACCATGGTGGCATCTGGCGCAGCATCAACGATTAATTCAAATGTCGGTAACATAATTGCATCTGGAAATATTACAAACGATGGCAATTTGGATATTACAGCCGGTGGCGCATTTGATTTTACCGGGTATGATATTATCGCATCAAGTGGTGCGAACACGCATATCATTGCGAACACGGTATCTGGCGGTGCAATTCAAAGTGGCGATGATTTTATAATTACTGCGGCGAACGGCATAACACTGGTTGGTGGCGTTGTGCAAGACGCGGGTAACATGACATTTAATACCACATCGCTGAATATTACAAATGGCGGGATAAGCGCGGGCAGCAATCTGCTGATTTCATCTGCAATGTTTAATAATACATCCGGCACAGCAATTATGCCGGGCATTACATCCGGTACGCCGAATAATTGGTATCCATGGTTGGCGGTTGATGTTGCGGGTGATGTATCGGGCGCGGTGAAATTCGTCGGCCTGGGCACCATGAACATTGGTGGTAATTATGTGTTTGGTAATACGTCTGGCTTGGACGTTGCAGTATTGCCAGCGTCGGTTTATGGCGATATACCAGGACGTAATTATTATGCAACGGTGAATACTGATACAACATCTGCAAATTTTGGCCAGATTACAAATACCTTTAATGGCAATTCGTCATCCGCATTGATTACCGTTGGCGGACAATTTATCGAAGAATTAACCACCATTGTTGCGGGCCAAGTTGGCGTTTCTATATTCGATATAATTGATTCTGGTACAGCGATATGGTTGCTGCACGCCGATGGCGGTGTTTCGGAGAGCCTTGGCATGCGGAATGTTGATGTTATGTTCTGTAATATCGATGGTACAAAATGTTTTAATTATGTGAATGCAATACGCGATTCAAATGGAAATTTGGTTGCGACATCGCCAATAACAACAACGACGGATGCAAATGGGTTGCCGATTTATTTAACCGTGCGTGATGGTGAAAATATATATATCGTGTTTGATTCCGAATTCGGCGGTCCGGCCAGTATATTCAAGATTCAGCCAATTGTCGGCCGCGACCCAAGTTTTACGGGCGGCGAATATACATCCGCGGGTGCGTTGGATAACTTGGTCGATGGATTACTGATTAATGCAGGATTCTTGAACAATACGCCGGTCGAAGCAATTCCAATTGCAGCCGACGGAACGATTTTTGCAACCATGGCCGAAGAATTATACAAACGCATGGATTATTATATAACCAGTCGCGACACGACAACATTCACAGCATTTTCAAAATTGTTCCAGCCGACAGAACTGGATAAAATCACAGCAATGATTAACGTTTCGGAACATGCGACCCGGCGTGCTTTTTCAAACCGTATGTTCGAAGAATTCCTGTGGAATCGTAATCGTAATCGTGAACGGGTTTGGGGCGATGTCGCATTCGGAAGCTTTAATGGCCAAGCATCCGGCGACCGTATTGAAATAACCGCCGGTATTGATACCCAGTACGACAAAAGCACGATATTGGGCATTATGGCGAATGTGAATTTTATGGAATCCAAATCGCATGATACGATTGATTTGTCATATGGTTCGGTATCACAACCGGATGGATTCCGCGATGTAAAGGTTACAAATACCAATATCGGCTTGGGTGCATATATGCACAGCAGAATCAATCAAGAATTCCGTTATTATGGTAATCTGCGTTTGAATTTAGATATGTTTGATATATCGCGTTCGCAGACATTTATGGGCAACATAAATGGCAAAGCAACGGCGTTTTCGGTAACAACAGAATGGGGATTGCTGCATGATTTATGGTTGCAATATTTCGTGGGTAATTTGTATGCGCGCGCCGGATATAATTTCGGATTCGATATTGATGAAAAGGTTGCTGGTTCCGAATATATGAAACTGCGCCACGATGGACACTTTATATTGACACCTGGGTATGAATTAACGGCGGGCAAAAAGATATACATGTCGCCCTGGGTGTCGCTGAAACCATTTATCGGCGTTGGCGTAGAATATGATGTTGGTGGATTTAATTCGATGAATTATAAATTTAGTCCAGCGCAGCAATATACAACGTATGATGTTGATATGTCGCGGCTGTGGCTGTCTGGTCGCGTGGGCGCTGAACTGGCGGGCGTCTCTGGATGGCACTTTACCGCAGATTATGAATACAAGTATAACGAATATATAAAGGTTAATACGTTCAGAATTGCCGGAGCATACAGGTTTTAAAAATGGGCGCATATTTGCGCCCGTTTATTTTACATTGCGAAATTTTCGCCCAGATAAACTTGCCGGACCATTTTGTCTTTGACGATTTCGGGCGTTGTTCCGTGCTTTAATATTTTTCCATCATGCAGAACATAAGACCGGTCGGTAATGCCCAGTGTCTCGCGCACATTGTGGTCGGTAATTATAACGCCCAATCCGCGGTTTTTCAATTGCGATACCAATTCGCGAATGTCATTGACTGCGATTGGGTCAATACCTGCAAACGGCTCGTCCAGCAATATAAATTTCGGGTCGGTGGCCAATGCGCGCGCGATTTCAACGCGGCGACGTTCACCGCCGGACAGCGATGTCGCGCTGCTTTTGCGCAAATGCGCGATTGAAAATTCAGCCAACAAATCGTTCAGTTTTTGTTCGCGTTTGCGTTTGTTCGGTTCGACAACTTCCAGTATCGCCATGATATTTTGTTCCACGGACAATCCGCGGAACACGGAATTTTCCTGGGGCAGATATCCGATGTGCAACTGGGCACGTTTGTAAAAGGGCAGGTGGGTAATATCCTGGGAATTCAAGAAAATTCGTCCACCACTGGATTTAATCTGGCCCGTTATACAATAAAACGCAGTCGTTTTTCCGGCACCATTGGGGCCCAACAGACCGACGGATTCGCCGGTGCGAACTTCCAAAGATATATCGCGCAGTACCAGGCGCTTGCCATACGCCTTGGATAAATGCTCAACTTTTAATATTGACTGCTTCATAATCTTATCACCATTTCTCTTGTTCTTATTTTGTCGCCGTTGCTGGAATCCACGCTGACGTTGCCAGACAATAACATAGTATTTTGTGCGCGGTCATATACGCCTTTGTCAGCACGTATATTATCCGTAATTTTTTTACTGTTTTCAAATCGTACGGTTGTTGCACGAACCACGGCCATAAATATTTTATCCGGACTGTCGAATTCTTGGTGTGCTTCACGTGCATGAATTGAAAAAGGATGACCGTTTTTATCCGTGCCGGCGAATGTTGGGTTTGTTATCTTGAACTGATTTCGCGTGACATCCGACATATTGACGGCGGTTATAGGTGTCCATAGTAAATTGTTTTTCAAAACTGCGCCCGCAACCAGCGCCGCAACCAAGACCAAACCCCATCCGGTGAACATAAATTGCCACAGGCGTTGCAATCGCCGATGCTGGCCCGATATGATAAGTTGTCTTCGTTGCGTCATATCCCAACGGTATTATAAAAAACTTTGATTTGCAATGGTTTTTCTGATATTATAGGTGGCAAGAGAGAATGCTTTCCGTGAAAAGAATTTTTTTCATTTTCCTGATGTCCGCAATCGGATTTGCGTGCGTATCCAACCTGGATGCGGCTGTGACGATTACAAAGGCAGAACCCGTGGCAACCGCCCGCACGACATCTTCAAACACAGGGGGCAGTTTGGTCCCAAATGTAATCGGTCTGGTCACTGGTGTTATGGCCATGAATCAACAGATGAAATCATTGGGCGCAGAATGTGAACCATCAACGTCTGATATCGAATTTGTTTCCAATATGATGCGCGAATATTATAAAACCGGGGCGTCGGTTGAAATTCGTGGCGCATCGCCGTGTGAAGGCGCCAATACGTTTCAACGCAGTGCCCAAGAAGCAGAAATGACAACTGGTATGACCGCATGCTTTGATACATGGCGTGGCGTGGGCAACGATGGTATGGTATGGGTCGGTGCACCACGCGCGACCAAGGCCAGTATTTGTAAAAAAGCGGGCGGCATTGGATGTGCGCAACGTGAAATGATTGTTGTGTCGAATGTATATGATATGTTCAATCTGATTGATTTTGGTCCCGAAGATTATCTGCCGGGCGAAGGGACACGCGCTGCGCGTTTGTTATCACTGGTCGAACAATGCTCAACATCGAAATTATCGGCACGGAAACGTTCAATGTGGGGCGATTTCTTAGTCACGACTGCTGGGGGACTGGGCACCACGACCGGAACTGCGGGCACGATGCAGGGCGTGAATCAGATATTACAGGCCGGTGGCGGTTCACCATTGGGCAGTATCGGTGGAATTGGTCAAATGTTGCTGCCATCGCTTACCAAATAAATAATTTTTATTAATCACAGAAATAACATCCGCCGTGTGGTTCGCTGTGCGGTTGGGCCGAGAATAGGTTCTGCCATTCGGCCAGCGGTAATTCTTTTTGCGTGCCCAGCGTTATAATCGACGGTGCACAAGACAGCATTTTTCGCGCGCATTCATTAATTCTTTCATTCGGCAGCATGTCAATCTTGCGCATAAAATCTTTCATATTATCCAATTTACCGTACAGCATGTATCGGCTGGCGAAAAAGTCCGCGCGGCGGCCAGTTGATTCCAGTCCCATAACAATGCCGCCTTTTATCATTTCTTTGGCGCGGGAAATTTCTGCGTCCGATATCGGTGCTTTTTTCAGTCTGATTTCTTTGCATAATTCTGCAACTGCGCGAATCGCTGCATCCAGATTTTTTTCATCTGTCTGGCCTTCGACTGTGGCGATACCGATGTCTTCGAATGCAGTGGAATATGCGCCGATGCTGTACGCCAGTGCCAATTTTTCGCGAATTTCTTGGAATAGACGCGACCCCCACCCGGCGCCAAATGCAAACAAAAACATCCGAAAATCGTTAAGATTGCAACAGCATTTCGATGCCTGGGTCGGCCAGATTATTTTAAAATAACTGTGCGATAAATCTGGCTTTGATGTGTGCGACAAAGCCGTAACATATGTTGAATGTTCATAGGCCGGCGCTGGTTCGCCGCGCCATTCTTTGGAACGAATTTCCAAATCGGCCAGTATGGATTCAGTATCTTCCAATTGGCCGCCGGATATAACGATAACCGATTTTTTGGATGTATAATGCGCGTGAAAATATTTTATTAAATCATCGCGTGTGATTCCTGTGACGCTGTCGATTGTTCCGGCAATATCATGCTGCATCCCGCCGCGAAATATGGAATTATTTGCATTCATTTCCAAAATCGCATCGGGCATGTCTTGGTACATTTTGATTTCTTGGGCGATGACGCATTTTTCTTTTTCCAGTTCGGCTTCTGGAAATGTCGGGTGCAGCAATATGTCCGACAATATATCCATTGCCAGATTTTTATGTTGCACCGGCACAGTCGCGAAATAAGCCGTGGAATTATGCGAAGTATAAGCATTAATCGCGCCGCCGATATTTTCAATCGACATTGTGATTTCGCGCGCATCGCGTGTCGTTGTACCCTTGAACGCCATGTGTTCCAGCAGATGTGATATGCCGAACAATCGCGGGTCCGATTCGTTTCGCGACCCGTTTTTTATATAAACGCCAATTGTTACCGATTCGAATCCGGGCAGCGAATCGATAATAACCGGTAATCCGTTTGTTAATGTGTAATATTTTGGTTGCAACATTGACTATACCTTTTTGATTATCAAAAAACGCGCGCGGCCGTATGTTTTGTCTTTCAGTATAATAAACGAATCTTGAATTTCTGGCTTCGAATCTGAATTTTCCATTTCCCAGATTATGATAGCACCAGGTTTTGCGATTTGCGACAATTTTAATATCAGCTGTTCACCCAGTTCCGGTTTGTTGTACGGCGGGTCGATGAAAATTACATCCGCGGCTGCGCCAAATTTATCTGCGGCCACGGTCGCATCAATCTGGCGAATGATTGGATTTCGGGCGATTCCCACCAGATTTTTATTAATTGTTTTAATCGCATCTGAATCAATGTCGGTAAATATTACGTCATTTGCCCAGTCGCGCGATAGGAATTCAATCCCAAATTCACCGCTGCCCGCGAACGCGTCCCAGACTGTTTGTGAACGCATATTTGCGCCCAAAACTTCATCCAACATATTAAACAATGCGATGCGCGCTTTGTTTTGTGTCGGGCGGGCAGCGACGGGCAGGGCCAGCTTTCGCCCCCCGTATTTCCCAGAAATAATTTGCAATTTGGAATTCATAGGGATAATATTATTTTATAATGATAAACAAATCAAATCATAAATTTATGGATGCAGCGATGCACCAGGCCCAAAAAGCCGCCATGCACGACGATGTTCCAATCGGCGCGGTAATTGTTTGCGGCGGGCACATTGTTGCGCGCGGCGAAAATCGTGTCCAGAAAAACCGCGATGCGACGCTGCACGCAGAAATTGTTGCCGTGCGCAGCGCATCGAAAAAATTGGGTAAAAAATTTTTGGATGACTGCGAAATTTATGTGACGCTGGAACCATGTGCGATGTGTGCAACTGCGATTTCATTGGCACGCATTGGTCGCATTATATTCGCCGCGCGGGATGTCAAAGGCGGCGGAATCCTGCACGGTGCGCGCGTATATGAAACCCAGAAAAATTTGTGGAAACCAATCGTCGCGGAATTGCCCGAATATGCCGATGAATCGGCCAGATTGCTTCGCGAATTTTTTAAGAAAAAAAGAAAAATTTAAACCAAACTCTTCCCGGTCATTTCGCGTGGCTTTTTAATGCCAAGCAATTTTAACATCGTTGGTGCGATATCGGATAATCCGCCATTGCCGTGCAATTGTTCGATGTATTCTGGTCCAACCACAATAAATGGCACTTTGTTTGTTGTGTGTGCGGTCCATGCGTTTCCATGGGCATCACGCATTTTTTCGGCGTTGCCATGGTCTGCGGTGATTATAATCGTACCATCTGCGGCCAATACAGCCGGTACCAAGCGCGATAATTCTTTATCTAATGCTTCCATTGACTTAATCGCCGCACCCATATTGCCGGTATGTCCAATCATATCGCCATTTGCATAATTTATTATGATAACGCCATATGCATGTAATCGGGCCAGCACGTCATCTGTAATTTTCGCCGCCGACATCGCGGGCGTTTTATCAAATGTTGCAACGTTTGGCGATGGTATCAAAATTTTTTCTTCGGATGGATAACTTATCATTCGTTCGCCATCCATATAATAAGTCGCATGAGTATATTTTTCTGTTTCAGAAATTCGCAGTTGGGAAATGCCATTCGCAGCCAACACATCGCCCAAGGTGTTCGCAATTTTGACATCAGCCAGCATAGCAGGGCAATACTTGTCACTGTCCGGGCCATATTGCGAAAATCCCAGGATGTGCGGTGGTTTGTATCTGGTCGGCCGCTGAATATTTTTTGTTTTTGGTGCGGCAAATAATTCAATGATTTGACGTGCACGGTCACTGCGATAATTTGTGAACAGGATTCCGTCGATTGGTGTAATGGCGGTGCCACCGGAAATTGCAATCGGCTTTATAAATTCGTCCGTTTCGCCGCGCTTGTATGCGTTGGCCAGTGCGGATTTGATATCTGGTGCGTGAAATTCTGCACGACCAAGTGCGATTGCATCGAACGCCAATTGCGTCCGGTTCCAATTCTGATTACGGTCCATTGCATAATATCGCCCAATCAATGTTCCGAACGATACATGGCCAGATTTTATTTCGGTGCCAAATTCGCGATATAACTTTTTTATGTATTTGTCGGCCGACATCGGCGGCGTATCACGCCCATCAGAAATAAAATGAATTTTGATGGACAGTCCGGCGGCCAGAATAATACGCGCGATTTCGATTGATTGCGCTATATCCGAATGAACACCAGCATCAGACATCATACCGACAATATGAACAGTGCCGCGGTCGCGCCGCACATCCGTAATAAATTTTTTCAAATTTGGATTGCGTGGCAATCGGCCGCCCGCCAATTCCAATCGGAATCGGTTTTGGAATTGGTCGATTATACGTCCCGCGCCGATTGTAATATGTCCAACTTCTGAATTCCCCATGACGCCATGCGGCAATCCTACGGCCGCGCCAGATGCATTTAATTTAGTATGTGGGTATTCTTTTAGCAGTTTATTGAAAAAGGGCATCCGCGCAGATGTTACGGCATTCGCCGCACCCGCGGGCGCAATTCCAATACCATCCAAAATACAAAGAACAAGTGGTTTTGTCATGATGGGATTATATCATATATTCCCCGTACCCACAAGGTCCCGCATAAATTTTGCTATGCAAAATTTTGCGGGATGACACAAAAAAACAGCGGGAAATTCCCGCTGTGAAATTGTGAATATTATGCCGCTTTTTCCAGTCCCATCCGCGCAAGAAGATTGACCGCGGTTTTGTTTTGATGGTCTTTATGAGCCAGCCTTCCCTGCAATTTTCCGGTCGCTGCTTTGATTCCGGTATTTTTGTCGGACGATGCGGCTTCGATTTTCTTTTTGCCCAATTTGTCTATGGACTTGTCGAATTTATTAGCCATTTTGTTATACCTCTTGTAGTCTTGCTTTTGACAATTCTACATTCTGCTGGTCATATAATATACCAAGAATACAGTTTTGTCAAGCGTTATTGTCCACTGTCAAAATACTCTATAAACTCTTCTTCGGCCAGTGCATCTGGGCGCCGGATGGTCACACGCATCGGATTTGGTTGCGGTGGTTCTTCGGTGCGCGTTTCTTTTATGACCTGGACACGACGATTCTGGGCATTTTTAACCTGGTCACCGGTTTGTACAGCCAAATCGCGTTTTCCGGCCGATGTCGCGACAATCTGTGATGCTGGGATACCGTACTGTATCAAGCGTTGGCGCACGGTGTCTGCACGGCGCCCGCCCAATGCAAAATTATATTCGTCCGTTCCCATGGTATCGGTATGTCCGACAACAGATACGCGTACATTTTTATTTCCGCGGGTCGCATCGACCAGCTGGCGGATAAGCGGTTCATATTCAGGCTTGATATCATATTTATCGAAATTAAAGTGAATCACAAATATTTCTTCCATCAAGTGTTGGCGCGGTTCTAATGGGATTTGCTGGACCTTTATAACTGCGCGTTCTGCCGGTGCCGGCGCCGGTTTGGCGTCCAATCGGTCGTTAATTGCACGCAATTCCGCACGCATCGCCATCATCATATTGATGAATTCATCGCGCGTGACATATTGGTCGCCCAGCATCGGGATATCGTCGTTTGATGCGGCTTCGCCCCCAGGCACGCCGTTCGTAACGATATTCTGGTTGAATACCATCGGTGGAACCGGAACTGGGTTAATCAGATTATCTGGGATATTAACGTTGTTCACAATCACGACGCCTTCGCGGGCACGGAATCCGGATGCAGCGCTGCGCATTGATGCTGTTTCTGGATAAAATGCGACGGCCGGGCGATTTGCGTTCGGGCATGGTTTGCCCGGTGCTGATGCGCAACGGTTTGCCGGGGCAGCGGTGCGGCCGCAAGTTCCACTGTTAATTGCGTTCATTGCGCGGACAAAGCGAACGCGACATTCTTCGGCATTTTGCAAATCATTTACCGATGTTTTCGCCAACCAGCAGTCAAATTTGGCTTGTGCTTCGGCGGCGGCATCCGGGCATGTTTCAGCGGCATCGTTTTTCAGCGCGCGTATCAAGTCACTGCACGCGCGGCGCAGTTCTTGTTCAGTGCGGGCGTCTGCAATTGGCCAATTATCGACGGATTCTGGGAATGGTGTTTCGCCGCTGAACGCGGATACAGCTTTGTGTGCGAACAATTCGCCCATTTGGGTGTCACCGACGGTGCGCGCGTTAAATATCGCGAACGAGCGGTAATTCATCGCCAATCGAATTAAAAATCCATCGCGATGTGGCGCGGAATAAACGTCCAGTTGTTCGATATAATCGACGGTTGGTGTCGCAAATGCGTAATGCTGCGTGTCGTCGTTTTTCGACCCAGCACACGCGGCCAGTGCCAGAATTCCAATGATTGCAAAGAATTTCTTCATGATAGTCCTTTCCTTTTCCGCAATTATAAGATAAAACGCGCATCCAGGGCAAGGGAAAAATAACAACTATAATCTTGACTTTTGTGGTCATTTTATTATATAATGTGTGCACGGGCGTTCGCCCAGCAAGTTTTCACTTAATTTTTGAAATATCACTTTAACCAAAGGTTTTTGCCGTGCATATCAATGAACTTAAATCAAAATCGCCGCAACAATTGTTAAAAGTCGCCGAAGACGCGGGTATCGAAAACCCGTCGCAACTGAATGTCCAGCAATTGCGCTTTGCCGTTATGCGCATTTTCGCCATGGATAAAAAGACCGTTTTGGTCGGCGACGGCGTTTTGGAACGTATGCAAGACGGGTTCGGATTTTTACGCGCGCCGGAATCTAATTACCTGGCCGGACCGGATGATTTGTACGTGTCGCCGACGCTGATTAAAAAATACGGACTGAAAACTGGTGATTATGTCGAAGGCCAAATCCAAGCGCCGCAAAATGAATCAGAGCGTTATTTTGCCTTGGAAACAATCGAACGCGTAAACGGCGACGTTACCGAAAAACTGCGCCACCGCGTGTCGTTCGACGATATGACGCCGCTGTACCCAGATAAAATGTTAAAGATGGAAGTCGAAGATGACAAAGACAAAGGCCGTTCGTTGTCCGCGCGTGTTATCGATTTGATTTCGCCGACGGGTAAGGGCCAGCGTTCGCTGATTGTCGCGCCGCCGCGTACGGGTAAAACCGTTATGCTGCAAAACGTTGCAAATTCGGTTGCGACAAATTACCCAGATGCTAAATTGATTGTATTGCTGATTGATGAACGACCCGAAGAAGTCACGGATATGAAGCGCTCTGTCAAAGGCGAAGTTGTATCTTCGACATTTGATGAACCCGCCGCGCGCCATATCCAAGTCGCCGAAATGGTTATCGAAAAAGCAAAAAGATATGTCGAAGGTGGCCAAGACGTCGTGATTTTGTTGGATTCTATCACTCGTTTGGCGCGTGCTTATAATACTGTTATGCCGTCGTCGGGTAAAGTTCTGACCGGTGGTGTTGACGCGCAAGCGCTTCAGCGCCCGAAACGTTTTTTCGGTGCGGCGCGTAATATCGAAGAGGGCGGTTCGCTGACCATTATCGCAACCGCGCTGATCGAAACCGGGTCGAAAATGGACGAAATTATTTTCGAAGAATTCAAAGGCACAGGTAACAGCGAAATCATTTTGGACCGCAAATTGTCCGATAAACGTGTGTATCCGGCGATTGATATTACAAAGTCCGGCACGCGCAAAGAAGACTTGCTGGTCGATAAATCTACTCTGTCAAAGATGTGGGTCTTGCGACGCATTATCAACCCAATGGGCACGTTGGAAGCGATGGAATTCTTGCTGGATAAATTACGCACGACAAAAACGAATGCCGATTTCTTTTCGGCAATGAATAGTTAAAAATCTGCCCCGTTTTGGGGCAGATTTTTTGATAATGTAAATAGACAAAACAATTGACAAAATGGTTCGATGTGCGATAATGATGTGTCATGTATAGGAACACACAATGAAATTCGCGCCAATTGCTTATAAGCTCTCTAATGGAATTCCGGTCATTTTGGACCCGATGGATATTGCCACCACCGGTATGACGGTCAGCTTTGGTGTCGGTGCGCGCGACGAAGCACCGCACGAATATGGTATTACGCATTTCTTGGAACACATGTTGTGCAAAGGGACACAGCGTTTCCCCAGTCCCAGATTGCTGAAAGACAATGTTTTTGTTAACGGCGGTGAATCAAATGCCAGCACCAGCACAGATGAAATGCAGTTTTATGGACGAATGTTGGCCGAAAAATTTCATGTTTTGGCGGAATCGATATCAGACCGATTGCAAAATTCTTTGTTTGATGAAAAAGTTTTGGAAAACGAACGCGGTGTGATTTTGGACGAACTGGGTCGCTCCAGAAATTCAATGGACAACCAATTTTACCGACATACAGTGGAAAATGTGTTGGTCAATACGGGCTTTGCACATCCGACATTGGGCACCCCTGAAAATATAAAAAGTTTTTCGCGTACCCAGGTTATTGATTATATGCGTCGTAATATTTCCGCAAAAAATGCCATAATTGGAATTTCTGGAAAAATAGACAACCCGGATGCATTGATTTCATCGCTGGAAAAACTTTATGGTTGGATTCCATCAATTGATGTTGCAGCGCCGGTGCCAATAACAGTCACACCGACCGTTGCACATAAATCAAGTCCAGGCAAGGAAAATATAAAGCTAGGCATTGGGTTTCAAGACGTTTGGCCGTGGGGTTTAAAAAACAGATACGCAAATAAATGTGTTAGTATTTTTGAAAATACTTTTTCGGGTCGATTGTACGAAAATATCCGAAATCAGGCCGGATTGGTGTACGGAATTGGTATGTCCAGTTTTGGTGATGAATTTGTTACGGTTAATACCATAGATACAGAATGCGCGCGGGATAAAATCGAAAGTGTTGTTGCGAAAATTGCAAAAACAGTCAATGAAGTGATGATAACAAAACCAGTCAATGATGCAGAGCTTGCCCGTGCCAGAATGGTAAAAAAATACAATGCCGCGAATTTTATTGAAGATTCTGCTGCGCGCAAAAGAATGCTAATAAATTTTTACCGCCAGTTTGGATTGGTCTATGATTTTGCAAAAGACCAGAAGTTATTGGACAAAGTATCTTTGTCAGATGTTATAAAAAATTCGCGCGATTATTTTTCAAAACCGATTTCGATGATTACAATGGGCGCGGAATTAAACGCGGATTTGAAATCTGTCTGGATGGATAATTTCAAAGGAAGATAAATGACTA
The DNA here is from genome assembly GCA_009784235.1 of Alphaproteobacteria bacterium. Taxonomy (GTDB): domain Bacteria; phylum Pseudomonadota; class Alphaproteobacteria; order Rs-D84; family Rs-D84; genus WRKW01. Next base: position 78,713 of record WRCC01000001.1, read on the forward strand.
AATATTTACTTATCGCGGCCGGAATGGCCGCTTTTATTTTTGGCGCGTATTGGGCGGGCGGACGCATTGCAGCTGAACGTGTTCGCGCGGAATGCGCGGAACGGATTGCCGCAAATGACGTGCAAAATATGGTCGCCGTTGCCGCAATAAATGCCGCGCGAATTGCCGCTGCGGAACAAACAAAAAGGAAAATCGATGCGGAAATTTTTAATACTGCCACTGCTGATATTCGCGGCCGGCTGCGTGCGGGTTACACCATTGCCGATTGAATGCCCGCCGCCGCGATGCGAACCAATTTGGGGCCGCGCCGTCGATTGGGATGTTATATCGGATGACCTGGCACGCAATATTTATAGGTATAATAGGTGGTGCGCGGAGATTAATAATTGATAGTGAATAATTATTGAGTCGCTTTGCGACAACTTAATCAACTGGATTGCTTCGCGTACGCTCGCAATGACAGTGCAGGGTCGTCATTGCGAGCGGAGCGTCAAGCTTTGATGCAATTCAGTAAAAAAAAGAGCGCAAGTATGCGCCCCTACATTTCATTCGCTATATAATTATTCATTATTAATTATAAACTACCCACCCAACAACGCAACCGCAGATTCAGCGGTGTTTTTCAGTCGGTTCAAATGGGATTCATACGCGGCGCAATCGCGTGAAATTTCCGACCGATATACATCGCGCAGATTTCCGGCCATGTAAAAGCACGCTTGAAGTTGCTGGACACAGAATTCATGTCCGACGTTGAACGCGTTTTGGCCGCGCACGCGACTGTCCATATCGGACCAATTGATATTCAGCGCGGCGTTCAAATCGGCCAGCGCCGTGCCGCCCCACGCGCCCGCCGCGAATGTCATTTTCCAGAATTCTTCCAATTCTTTGTCCGTCATACCATCTGGGATATTTCCGCCAGATTGCAGCGCAACGATGCGTTCCAGCGCCGAATGTATTGCTGGTTGAAACCGGTCGTCGATTTGTGCCAGTCGCGGACTGCAAAAGCATCGATTATATGGCGTACCTTCGCGCCGACAGTATCCATCCATGCATGTGGTATATGCCGCCAAGCATTGTCGCCCAGACATATCCGCGACGAATTGATTTTGCGCCACGATATTTTGATTTCGTTGTTGATGAATTGATTGGTCAAGACGCGTGCCGCTGCGCGCAACAACGCGTCGTGGTTGGCCAGTATTTTGCATCGGACCGGCGGTTGCGCTGCGTGCAACGACGTTAGGCGTTCCACCCGGTGCGGTGTTACCACGAATTTGTGGTGCCATTGCCATCTGGGACGGCGCCGCCGCGCGTGCGACATTGTTTTGTATTTGTGTCGGTGTGGTCGCACTTCGCGCAACGACGCGACGCTGGGTCGGATGATTTGCATTAAAAGTCGGGGAATCCGTCCGTCCGCGTGAAAAATCAGATGCGGGCGCAACATTGACATCGCGAATACGTTGTGACCACAGCGCGCTGGTATCCGGCGCACGATATGTGCCGGGCGGGCGCAGTCTTTCGCGCATTTCGTTCGTCAAAAACGGTTCCATTTGATTGAAAGCAACTGGTGTCATGTAATCGGACGGCATCGGCGCGATATCACCCATCAGCGCAGCATTCGTTGTCCCGCGCGGCGTCGCGATGGTTTGTGCGCCCGCAGGCATCGCAAACAGTACAGTAAAAATCAGCAAGATTTTTTTCATGCCTTAATTCTAAATAATCGATGAAAAAATAACAAGCCTAAAAAAATCGTTGAAATTTCGGAAATATTTCCCTATAATCCAAACATGACACAGTCATTTGCATCTTTTACCATTTTTCATCATGCCCGTTCGGGCAATATCTAGCGCGTCTTTATAAATCAATAATTGTTGCCGAAAAATTCGGCCGCGTGTGTTATAATCAAAAGAATCAAAGGTGGAAAAAATGACACTTAAACCAACAAAACCAATGTCCGGATTTATCGAATTGCTGCCAGTCCAACAGCGGTGCTTTGACGAATGTGCACGCCGGATGCAGAATGTCTTGCAGACAGCTGGATTTTCACGGCTGGATTTGCCGGCGATTGAACGCGCCGAAGTCCTGACCGACAAAGACAACTGGGATGAAACTGAAACCCAGATGTTCTTGTTCGAAAAAGGCGATACGAAAATGGGCCTGCGTTACGATGGTACGGTCGGGCTTGCGCGCTATGTCGCCGGGCACCTGAACAATTTAGCGTTTCCGTTCCGGGCGTATCAATTCGCACGCAATTATCGCGGCGAGCGACCACAGCGTGGTCGATATCGCGAATTTTATCAACTGGATTTGGACGTATTGGGTTTGGACCGACTGTCGGTCAATTATGATGCGGAAATCGTCGCGACATTGGCGGCGGCGTATGAATCAGTCCGCAAATTCGTCGGCGGAACAAATATTCGGGTCGGCTCACGGCCATTTTGGAACGCGATGTTCGAATGGATGAATTTGTCGGCGGATGATGCACGCGCGGCATTTGTTCTGATTGATAAAAAAGAAAAATTGTCGGCCACGGACTTTGAAAATGCATTGATTGATGCCATTGGCGATGAAAATAAGAATAAAATCTTATTCGTATTTACAGATGGTTATAAATCATTGTTAAACAAGTCTGCAAATTTGGATGCGGCCATTGTCGAACTGGACAATTTTATGGGTACAGTGGTCGGAATATTCGGATTTAATGCTGTTGTTGATTTGGCAATCATGCGTGGCCATTCGTATTATACCGGTTTGGTGTTCGAATTTTTCCTGGATAACTATCCAGAATTGGGCGCGGTTGGCGGCGGTGGTCGGTATGAAGATTTGGCCGGCAAATTTTCCAAAACAAAAATCATTGGTGTTGGCGCGGCGGTCGGATTTTCGCGCATGATGGTGGCATTATTAGAAGAAAATCGCATAGATTTGACGCAATTTGAATCGCCGATTGATGCAACGATATTGGTGATGGGGCAAAATCAAGTGCCGTACGCAATGTCTGTTTTGGCAGCGCTGCGCAATGCGAAAATAGTCGCTGTTCCGTATCTGGATGCAGATAAAAAGTTCAAAAATCAAATCGAATTTGCCGACAAAATTAGGACTAAATTCAGTATAATAATCGGCGAAGATGAAGCAAGTAATCAAGAATTGTCGGTAAAGAATATGACGACCGGTGAACAAGAAAAAATGACCGTGGAAAAGGCAATTTTGGTGCTGCGTCAAGAACCTGTGCAGTGTATGAATATTGGAAAATAATATGATAGTCGAACAAAAATTAAAAGATATTCAAAGTCGTGCGACGGAAATAGAGCATCAATTGAACTCAGGTGATGTGTCTGGTGTGGAATTGACACGGCTGTCCAAAGAATATTCGGCGCTGGCCGAAGTGTTGCCAATAATATCCGAATATTTCCAGATTAAAGTGGGAATAATGGACGCCGAAGAGATGCTAAGCGACCCAGATTTGAAATCTATGGCCGCGGAACAATTGTCTGAATTTAATAAATTATTGCTCGAAGTTGATAAAAGACTTCAAATTGCATTATTGCCCAAAGACGAAGCAGATGATTACAGCGTTATTATGGAAATTCGTGCTGGTGTGGGTGGTGAAGAATCCGCATTATTTGCCGGCGATATATTTAATCAGTATAAATTATATGCCGCGCGGCATGGCTGGCAAATTGAAATCATTGATGAAAATCCAACTTCGCTGAATGGATATAAAGAAGTCATTTTCAAAATTATTGGGCGTGGCGTATTTGCGCGTCTGAAATTCGAATCCGGCATACATCGGGTCCAGCGTGTACCAGAAACCGAAGCAGGCGGCCGTATTCATACATCCGCTGCATCCGTTGCGGTTATGCCCGAAGCCGAAGACATTGATATTACGATTGAGGAAAAAGACCTGCGCGTTGATACGTATCGCGCCCAAGGTGCGGGTGGCCAGCACGTTAATAAAACGGACAGTGCAGTCCGAATAACGCATATTCCAACAAACACGGTTGTGTCATGTCAATCTGGTCGTTCCCAGATACAAAACCGTGCCAGCTGTATGACAATGTTGCGTACAAAATTATATGAAAAACAAAGGGTTGAACAACAAAGTTCACGTGATTCATCAAGACGGTCCATGGTTGGTTCCGGCGACCGTTCCGAAAAGATTCGTACATATAATTTCCCCGAACAGCGGGTTACGGACCACCGGATAAAACTGACCCTTTATAAACTGGACGATATATTGGCAGGCGGCATCGCGCTGGATGAAATGATTGATGCTGTTATTGCTGCGGACCAGCTGGACCAATTGGCGAATTTGGGATAGCGTATGCATATTTGACAAATATTTGACATTTGTACAGTTAATGATATTATTTCCGTATGTACGGAAACGATATCAAGATTTTTCCAATATTCGAACAAACGCCGCAAATTTGGGCCCAGTTTGCAGAAATTCAGTTTGCCGCAATGAGCGACTATTATTATTTATCCAAAGAAACGCCCGGGCAAATCGCCGATGAAATAGGCGGCTATTATGGTCGCAGCCCGGAAAATTTTGCATTCGGCGCATATGACGGCGCGAAAATGGTCGGATTTACATTTGGCAAAGTTAATGATGGCCGTGGGGCCCATTTGGCCGGCAGATATTTGATGCGCAAATATCAAAAACACGGCATAGGCACGCGACTGATGGATGCCGCCGAACGCGTATCCGCGCTGTACAGCGATACAATCCGCTTGATTAATATCAAAGACCGTCCGAAATTTTATGGCGAACGCGGATATGAAAAAGATGGCGTGCACATGGTAAAAAAGTTAGAGCCTATTGATGGATCGGTTCCGTTGTTTCATTCAATGCATCGCATTGAACAGTGGGTTTGCGATATTCGCAATTCGTTGGAAGGCAAAGAGATACATTTTCCAAGCACGCCGATGGGTATCGCTGAAAAAATTGCAACGGCCATTAATACAGAACGCCGGCCGGCATATGTCGCGGTTTTCGACAAGAAAGTTGTCGGATATCTGCTGGGGCGCAATATGCGCAATGTTCGGGAAGTTAACAATCTGTACGTGCATCAAGAATTCCGGCGTCGCGGCCATGGACGCGCGTTGATGCAAAATTTTATGGAATTTGCAAAATTCGGCGGCGCATCGAAATTAGAATTGCACTGTTACGAGGATTCTGCAAAGGTTTTTTATAACAAATACTGCGGATTGCGCGCGACGGACCGGCTGGACCACGACCATATGTCAAAAACATTGTAAAAAAATCTTGCCGTTGGCGCATTCGGCTGTTAATATTCCTTGTATGAACGAAAAACTGAACTTTAATCTGGACCGGCCGATTGTTATGGTTGGACTTATGGGTGCCGGGAAAACATCAATTGGTCGCATGTTGGCACGTAAATTGGATATCCCATTTGTTGATTCAGACAAAGAAATCGAAGCCGCTGCCGGCTGTTCCGTTGTCGATATATTTTCGCTGTACGGTGAAACAGAATTCCGCCGGGTCGAAGAACGCGTGCTGTCGCGTTTGTTGGATTCGCCGCCTTATTTAAAAGTTATTTCAACGGGAGAGGGGGCATTTATTACGCCCGCGGTACAGAAAATGGTCTTGGACAAAGCAATTTCAGTATGGTTGAAAGCCGACTTGGACCTGTTGGTCAAACGCACAAATTTCCGCGATACGCGCCCGCAATTATTAAATACGGACAGCAAGAAAATATTGTCGCAATTAATTGATGAACGATATAAAATATATGAAACAGCAGATATCACAGTCGAAACCGCGGACGAAAACCTGACCCGGACTTTGTCCAAGGTTATTTCTGCACTGCGGAACAAGGCAAAGAAACAATAAAGGAGAACCCATGCTAAAAAACTTTATAAATGAATTCAAAACATTCGCAATGAAAGGCAACGCCATCGACATGGCGGTCGGTGTGATTACCGGCTCTATCCTGACCGGTGTTGTTAATTCGTTGGTTAAAGATATCTTGATGCCGCCGATTGGATTATTGTTGGGCGGTGTTGATTTTTCAGAAATATTTATAATTTTGCGCGGCGGCGCCGAAGGCGTTCATTATCACACGGTTGCCGCGGCCCAAGCCGCCGGTGCAACAACGTTGAATATTGGTTTGTTCGTGAATGCGATAATCAGTTTTGTAATCACAATGTTCGCAGTATTTATGTTTATTAAAATGATTAACAAAATGAAAGCACCGGCCGTCGCACCAACCCCAACGCGCAGCTGTCCGTACTGTTTTGTTGGTGGTATAAACCTGAATGCGACAAAGTGCCCCAGCTGTTGTTCTCCGATTAAACCGGTAAAGGCCGCCGCGGCACCCGCACCGGAACATCATGGCATCGCGGATATTTTACCGGTTAAAAACATTACTGGTAAATTAAAGAAAGTGTTAAAGCATAAATAAAAAAATGTCCGCCACGGCGGATATTTTTTATATGCCAATTTTTTTATTAACTGGATTGCTTCGTCGCTACGCTCCTCGCAATGACAACAGTGTTTTTGTCATTGCGAGCGAACGCGAAGCAATCCAGTTAATAAAAACTTGTCCATTATAATGGACAAGCAAATCATGAATAAAGTGGTGCATGCTTGTGTCTAAATAATAAAGGGCGCATACCTGTGCGCGCCTGTACATCTATTATACCAGACAGCCCATTTTTTTATGTCCGGGGAACATCATGAAGTTGCCTGGGATAATGAACTTTTTAAAATTTTATCCGTTGTCCAATATATTGGACAACGGATTAGGAGTGCTAGTTACAGCCAACATTATAGCAGTAGTCACATGTGTCCAGCATTGTATTCCAGCATAAATCCCCCGGACATTGTTTGCAATATGCGACAGCGTTGCTGCATTCAAAGAACCAATGGCAATCAGTCGGATGTGCTAGGAATATATTATTGGGGGGGGCACCACCATGTTCTATACCCCACTGGTGCCATAATTTACTGCATGCGTCTTGGACATCATTAAATTCATTCCCGCCGGGGCATTGTCCCGGTTGATCACCGCCATCACCGCCGCCACTGCACGAAGAAGACGTGCACCATCCGCTGCAGCAATTGTTCTGGCATTGAGAGCTGATTGTGCAGCTTGCACCATTAGGCCTCCCAGTAGATGCGCAATATGTGTTGGGATAACATCTGTTGCTTGATTGATGTGATGTTGTGGCAATGCAACACCCGGATGTGCAATTATCGTTACTTGAACAATCCGACGTATTTGGGAATTTTCCGGAAAAGCACGTACCCGACTGGGTGCAGTCACATGCGAATTTAAAAGTTCCTTTATCATCGGTCAGTGTCTGTGATGGCGGGAAAAAGCAATCGTCAGATGAAGTCGCTTGTCTGGAATGGGTTGTGGCAAACGGTCCCGCACCGGTTGTATTACCATTAATATCCGGGCATTGCGTGCATGAAGTCAAAGCGTTAGTTCCAGGTTTATAATGTCCAAGTCCGCAATCAATGCAGGTGCCGGTAAGAGTGAACAGTCTTTGCCCTGGGCCGCACGTCGTCGCACCTGCGGCATTTGTGGATTTTACCGCAAATCCAAACGCAACAAAGGCTGTGAAAAGTACAGATAAAAAACGCATGCGCGTCCGATGATGTGTGTTAAAAATTGTCATAAAATTCTCTCTCCAGTACAATTTTTGCTTCAATATGTGTTAATTATTTATTACTGGATTGCTTCGTCGTTTCACTCCTCGCAATGACAACACCGTTCTTGTCATTGCGAGCGTACGCGAAGCAATCCAGTAAACAGAATCCACTTCTAAAATTATCTTTCCTTCCCCGACCTTGTTGCTCCGGGTACCTCTATGCCAATATAAGGGTGGACAGACAGCGCTCTGATATTGCCGTTGCCACGCTGCCAAAATTCTTCCCCACCTTTGGCGCGCCAAACATCCCATGTCGTAGCATAGCCAGCAAGATTGGGATAATAGACTTCGGGTGGGATTTCAACAATATTGCCATGACCGTCATCTTTGCCCGGTGCGGCCGTAGTCAAAGGTCCGCTGACGGTTATTTGCTGGCCTGGTCCAGCTTTGGTAATAGAAAGAAAGTTCATAATTATATGATACTCAACAGAGCTGTGGAGCCCACCGAACGGTAACCCTTCGTTGCTGATTTCGATTTCATTTCCGGTTCTGCCGTATAAAGTGATTATGTTTCCGTGGTGCTGGGTGGAATAAATCATATTCTGCAGTGCGATGCACCCATTATCGAATCGAAAGTCATCCGTATGCAATTCATTAATCCTGGGCGGCGCATCAGCCATAACGCTGGGCCGTCTGCCTGCCGGCGTCGGCTTGCCTTTTATTTGAAGTTCACGAAGGTGGAAATTCGCAGCCTCTGTAATGGTCAAAGCGTCGAAATTAATTCCCACAATTTGTTTGCCACCGCTGGCACGCAGTGTCCCAAGGAAGAAAGCGATGGCTTCTTTGTTTTGTACGCCTCTTACAATTTCAAAGCTGTCCAAGAACACTTGATACTGGTCCGAGAAAAAGAACTGTGTCCAGGAATCTGGGTCAGTTATGGGGTTTTCATTTGCATCCCGTGTCAGCAGCCCTCTGTTAAAAGCTATCCTCGACCGTCGTTTGGAACTTCGTGTAATTGTCGAAGCCCCTCTCGATTCATCCGAGATAATACTGGCCATATCTTTAATTTCATTTGCCTCAACGGGACCTGTAATTCTGTATGGTCCGCCGCTGGGGAATGTGTGTTCTTTTCCACCGCTTCTGGTCCTGGCTTGCCCGGTGGCACGCAGAACCGATGCAGGGAGTATCATTTCCGCGCCGGTGGGGTTATTAAGTTCACCCAGGCCTCTAATTCTGAAATCCGTATTTGGGGCTTTATCTATCGCGCCGCCCAGCCTTTCAAAAGCTGCTTCCAATTCCTTGGTATATCTGAGGTTAGCTACATTCAAATTCATATCCAGCTGTTTTGGCGGGTTGGCACTGTTCAAAGTATTTATGGCGTTATCAACTGCGTTCAGAACCTTGGTTTGTGCCTCTGCTTGGTTTATCGGCCCTTTGTCTTTATCATCGCCGCAAGAAGAGAACAGGGCGCCTGCGGTCAGCGTTGCCGACAGCATCAAAGTATTGCGCCAGTTAACCAGACGGCCGAATTTGTTTTTACTGGTTTTCATTTGAAAACTCCTTTGTTTTATTAACTTGACAAATAGTCAGAAATACAACTGATTTTTGTCTTATTGACGTTATAATAATCGACGGCAATATAGGGTGCAAGTCTTTTTTGAAAAGTTGACCAAAAAATATTTTTTCATCCCGTGGTCAGAAAAACTGCCATCCAGCTATAAAACGGACGAAGGATATTTCGCATCTATCATATTTATCTTGAAATTTTGGTTCGGGATAGTGTATAAAGGAAATCAATAAGGTAGGGGCGCACTCGCATACGCCCTGGGCGCGGTGTATTGCGCCCCCAGAAAAGGAAGAAATTCATGGTCGATGTTATAATTTCCGGTGAATCCGGCAAAATTCATGCAGTGTATCATAAATCTGCGACGGAATCCGCGCCGCTGGCCGTTGTATTGTCCGGTAATCCGCGCAGCGGTTACCACATGAACGACCGGATTTCGTATGCAATATTCCGCGCATATATGGATATTGGTTTTTCTGTTTTGCGATTTAATTATCGCGGTGTGGGCGATTCCACCGGCACAATTGGCACGACCGCCGACAATATGATGGACATTGCGACCGTTATTGATTGGGTTCAAAATCAAAATGAGGACAGCGATAAATTATGGCTGTCGGGCAGTCATATCGGTGCATGGTATGTTCTGCAAGCAATGATGCGCCGGCCCGAAGTTTCTGGATTTGTATTGGTGTCACCGGATAATACGGTATCTGATTTTTCTTTTCTGTCGCCACGTCCGAATCGTGGACTGTTGTTACAAGGCGCGATGGAAACCGAAGACGCAATTGAATTCGCACCGCATTTGACCCAGATTCTTAAAAAGCAAGCCCAGATAGATTTAGAAACAATTCGCATCAAAGGTGCGGACGCCAAATATGCCGCGCCCGCCGATTTAAAGCAATTATATAATGATATCAAGGCATACGTCGGCCGTGAAAACGCAGAAACGAAACTGTTGTAATGAAACCGCAAACTGAGCGTTTTATGAATCCAGAATTGCCCGATGAATTGGCGGCGACAATTCGTCCGAAGCGATTGGCCGACTTTATAGGCATGGATGCGTTGAAACAAAATCTGGGCGTTTTTATTTCCGGCGCGCGGGCGCGGGGCGAAGCAATGGACCATGTGTTGTTGTTCGGGCCACCGGGACTGGGCAAAACGACGTTGGCGCATATTATCGCCGGGGAACTTGGTACGAATTTTCGCGCCACCGCGGCGCCCATGCTGACGAAACAGGGCGATTTGGCCGCGATTTTAACTGCGCTGGAACCGATGGACGTTTTGTTTATCGATGAAATTCATCGCTTACCAACGGCCATCGAAGAAGTGCTTTACAGCGCGATGGAAGATTTCAAACTGGACATCATGATTGGCGAAGGTCCGTCTGCAAAAAGCGTTCGCATCGATTTGCCGCCATTCACGCTGGTCGGTGCGACAACGCGCACGGGCCTTATATCAAATCCTTTGCGTGACCGGTTTGGAATTGATTTCAGATTGCAATTTTATCCAAGCGAAGATTTGGCAAAAATAATTTCACGCAGCGCATCAATCCTGGGCATTGCAATCGAACCAGATGCAGCAGTGGCATTGGCCGATAGCAGTCGCGGCACACCGCGCATCGCGAACCGCTTGCTGAAACGTGCGCGTGATTTTGCTGTCTCCCCCTCCTTGAGGGGGAGTGGCCGCAAAGCGGCCGAGGGGGAGCCCCCCCCAGTCGCCGTTGGCGACAGCCCCCCTCAAGGAGGGGGGCACATAACCGCCGACACCATAAAAACAACTCTATTCCAATTGCAAATCGACGAACGCGGATTGGATGGAATTGACCGCGATTATATGAACGCGATTGCGAAACATTATGCCGGCGGGCCGGTCGGAATTGAAAACTTGTCGGCCGTCTTAGCCGAACCGTCGGATACCATTGAAGACGTAATAGAACCTTATTTAATGCAGCAAGGTTTCATCCAACGCACCCCCCGTGGGCGAATTTTGACTGAAGCAGGGTATGAACATATCGGACTTTCCAAATGAGAACTCATTACTTTCCGTTCACAATCGCATTCGCGGATACGGACGCCGGCGGTATTGTATATCACGCGCGGTATATAGAAATCGCGGAACGTGCACGCATGGCGTGGCAAAAAAGTTTCGGTCCACTGGACCAGGAAATCGGATTCATTGTGCGGTCGCTGTCGGCTAAATATATGCAGCCTTTGTTTCTGGGCGATGACTTTATTGTCGAAACGGTCGCGACCGATGTTGGCAATGTTTCGTTGTCCGTTGAACAAAAATTCGTGAAAGATGGCGAGATATGTGCTATACTGAATTTCAAAATCGGTGCCGTCGGTATGGACCGGAAGCCACGAAAGATACCAAGCGAATGGGCAGAATTTTTTTAATAAATACAAAAAGGAATAAAAAATGGGCAATCAATTTTCATTAATAAAATTATTTACCGGCGGGGATTTGATGATTACCGCTATATCAGTTTTATTGGTTGTAGGCAGTGTGATTTCATGGGTAATCATCGTCGAAAAACTGCGCCTGTGGAACGCGGAAAAACATCGCCCGACGAAACTGAAAGCAGACGATAAAAACATGATGCTGACCATTGACCGCGCGGTTGTGTCGTTCGATAAAAACCTGTGGTTTTTATCGATGTCGTCGGTCGTTGCGCCATTTATCGGATTGTTCGGAACGGTCTGGGGCGTGATGGATTCTTTTTCGGCAATTGGTGTTACGCAATCGGCAGCGCTGGGCGTTATTGCACCGGGATTGGCGGCTGCGCTGGGTACAACTGCACTCGGTTTGATTGTGGCGATTCCGGCGACAATTGCATATCAATATTTTGCAAAACGGTCGGACGATTTTTACAATAAATTGGACGATGCACGTCGCGAATTCGAATCAAGGAAATAAGACATGGCCAGACGAAATTCACTGCGTCACGAAAGCACTTTATCGTTGACGCCCATGATTGATATTATGACCGTGCTGTTGGCCGTGTTTATGGTTACAGCGCCGCTGTTGTCGACTGCGATTGATTTGGAATTGCCAAAGGCCGGTGGTGTGCAAATGGCCGGTGACCAAGCATTACAGGTCAGCGTTGATAAAGCAGGGCGATATTTCTTTGGCGAAACACAGATGAATGTTGATGATATTGTGAAAAAAATGGTCGCGATGCGCGGCGAAAATCCGCAGCTGGCAATTATGATAAACGGCGACCAAGGCGCATCTTATGGCGCCGTAATGGGATTGATGGGTGCACTGAAAGACGCTGGATTCCAACGGGTTGGATTGAGAACGAGAGTCAGGGATTAAAAAATTCTTATTTATGATTTAGGATTTATGACTTGAATAAAATTCAATCTAAAATCAATTGTCCACTATAGTAGACAAAGTAAAAACAAAACTGTCTATTATAATAGACAAGCAAATCATAAATCAGAAATCAGAAATGAAAAACAAATTTAACTTCTTATCTGAAAATATTTTGCTGTCCGTTACGGGGCATTTGCTTGTCGTTGTGTTGGTTATTGTTACTTTGTCTGTTGTTGTTTTTCCCGACCGAATTGTTGCGCCGGACCGGGTCCAGATTTTCGAACTGGATTTGGCGAACGTACGAATTACGCGCGATGAAACGCTGGTCTATAATACCGCGCCGCCGAAACCGGAACCGCCGAAAAAAGAAGTGCCGAAACCCGAACCGAAAAAACAAGAACAGGTCGAAGATTGGCAAGCGCCACCAAAGCCCGAAGTACCAAAACCAGAACCAGAAAAAAAGCCAGAGCCGCCAAAGCCAGAACCTGCACCAGTCCAAACGACCGTTGTGCGTGTTAACCGCGATACGGCGTCGCTGAACCGCACGATGACGGTGTCTGTTATTGATGCATTGCGCATGGCGATGACACGGTGTTGGCAATTCGACCGGAATCGTCCGGGGATTGATGATTTGCGTGTTGTTGCACATCTGACCATGGCGGAAAACGGCATGGTTCGTGATATGTGGTTCGAAGGAATCGCGCGCGCAGACACTGACCCGGCGTTTGCATACATAGTTGAAACAATTAGAATGGCGGTCAGCAATTGCCAACCGTTCCGCATGTTGCCGGCATCCGAATTCGACCTGTGGAAAAATGTCCAATTTACGTTTTATCCATCCACAGCCACAGTGCAATAAAATTGTCGCAGGGCGACACAATCACTTATCACTTTTCACTCATCACTTTTTATGATATAATACCACAACAGAGAGATGCTTAAATTTACACGGCTTTTTGTTATCGCGTTGTTTGCGCCCGCTTTGGCGCATGCTTCTGTTGCATTTCCAGAACCGGTCCGCGCGTCCGCACCAATACAACAGGGCAATCCCGTGCCATTATCCCAAGCGGGTTTGATACAAAATGTCCAGGGATATTCATCCAATCCATTTTTTCAAATGGGCGGTCCGTATAATCAAAGAATGCCGGTGCCAATTTTTGCCCAGGGCGCGGAATTAACAGCTGGTGATTGTCAATCTGTTTCTATGTACATTGTTGGTGGTATTTGTGCTGGGCGTAATAATTGTACCGGACTGCGTGTGTCTGATATTCGCCCGGCCGCGATGACGCAATTGGCCGCATTGCCCGGACATAATTTTGTAACCGCATGTGCTGGATTTATCGATGGCGCATTTTCTGAATATATGTCGATGCAGCAAACCCTTCGTACGGCCGGATTTCCGACGGCGTTCCCGATGCCAACCGGTGCGGCGACCGGCGGTACAAACCAACAATTAATATTGCGTAATCCATTGGAAGAACGCATTCCATCATGGCAACGCAACATTGATGCACGCGAAGCAGAACTGGCCGCAATGCACGCGCGCAACGCGCCGGATACGCGCTTGACACCAACACAAATGCCCACGACGTTCAACGATTTATCGTTTGCAGACCGACAACGCGTTCTTGCCGAAGGGTACCAGCAATGGCAATGTGACCCTGTGACAGGCAGAAACTGTGCGTACGTTGTGCCCAAAATTGAAAAAGACGAAGAAAGATATGAACGTGAAGCCCGTGAAATGCGGGCTATGCAGCAGACAATGACATCCCAAGCAGAATTGGAAAAGTCACGCCTTGAATTTTTAAAAGCAACCAACCGATGCGCATGGTGCAGACAGGATTCGACAACATGCTATACGGAATATACTGCACAGGCAAAGACCCAGAATGATGCGGCCAAGACCGCTGCTTGCGCCGAAGTCACACGTACGAATACACCGACACAAACAATACTGTGGCAAGTAAAATCAAGCAAGGAATGCACATGGGAATTGGACAGCAGTGAAAGAATTACATTCACAGTGGAACAGTGCAGGCAAGCAACACAGCAACAGGGCGCCGCGGGTGCATCGGGCACAGGTGCCGGCCCCGCTGGGCCTGTTGGTTCAGCAGCACCAGGTTCCAGTAACGAACCAGCAGTGACCCCGGTTGGACCAGTCGTTGATGAAGCGTTCAGGGCCAGGAATATAATGTGTGGTGACAAAGCAATCGGCCAGATTGTAAATGAAGATGGATTCAAAAGTACACGGGTCGCCAGCAAATCAGCCGCATTTGAACGTATATTTAATTATCTTTATTATGAACTGGAATGCGAAGGAATTCTCAGTTGCAATTGCGATTGCTCTAACTGGTTCCGTGCCCATAACCCATGTCGCTGCAATGTCAAAAAAGATAATATTACGCGCGATTTAACGTTTAATTTCAGCAATATTCAATGTGCCGGAGAAGGCGGAAGCATAGTGCATAGCCGGGGACTTGTTGGCGCACCAGAAAAAGCAGCGGGAGAAGTTAATGATATGGCTTCGGCTGTACGTGAAGCACAAAGACTTGGTCCCATATTGCCGCGTTAATTTCCCTTTGCGCATTTGTTGAATTTTCTGATATAATTATCCCCAGAGAGCATGTTAAAAAAAATCACAATTTTTATCGCGTTCGCGTGTCTGGCGGTTTGTGCGTCGACCGGTCTTGTGCACGCGGATGATAATCCGTCCCCACAAAATCAACCAACCTGTGCACAACGTGTTTTCGCGGCGGCATTGCTTGATACTTCGGATATGGTCGATGAATCTGACCCCGAATACATTATCAAAGATTGGATTTATACTGTGTTCCGCAAACCGGATGTTTTGCGCGCGGTTCTGCAATGCCCAGAAATTATCGATATGGACGAAGAAGATACAATCGCATTTCCACCAGTTGGATTTCGTTTTCCCGGCGGTCGCGAAATCGTTATTGATTATACAACCCAACCGAAAATATTGCGTCAGCGTGTTTTGATTTCTGATAAACGTGAATTGCCGAACACCGGTCCGACGGCGCGCGTCGGTGCGAATGATGGTTCGACTTGGTCTAATACCGAACCGGCGTGGTATGGAATTATGATTGTCCAAGCGGGCACAATGGACGAATACGTTGGCGATGATAAAAATAATACTATATCGATTAACTGGCTGGCCACTGATGAAAATTGGCATAAATTTTATCCGGCAAATCATAACACAACAAAATGGTGGCAGGTTGGCGGCATCGTGACCACGCCAAAATGTACATCGACATCCGCATTGGCCGATGATGGCGATATTGTTAATATTGCGGTGCATCTTACAACCGGCGAAACAGTTTCATTCTGGAAAGGTAATGATTATTTTGTTTATGGCGATACCAATTTATCATGGATTACGTGGTCCCAGGTTGCATTGGACGTTGTGATTACGGTTGCGACCATCGGCGGCGGTTCGGCGATTTTGGGCGGGTTAAAGGGCACGCGCGCATTGCGCGCGACCAAGGGGCTTCGCACAACTATGTCGAATCTGCTCAAATTCGATAATGTTCGCGAATATGAAAAAGCCGCGCGTACGCTGCGCAAAACAGAAACCTCCATTGATGCGTTGCGCCGGGCTGACCGTGCGGGCAATGCCGCAAATATCGCCAGATTGGAAGAAGAGGCCCGGGCGTTGCGTTCGGCAACGACCGCGCTGGAACGTGCGGACACTGCTGGAAATATCAAGAAATTCAAGGCCGCGGACGAAGCATTTACCAATGTGTTAAAGGCCGCGCGCAGTATGAAATTCGGAAAATTGCCGCAAACGGGCAACGTTGTCGCGCGCAGTGTGCGACCAGTAACGGCTTCGTTGCGCTATGCGCGTGCGGTACGTGGCGGGAACAAAGCCATTGGGGGCGGCGCAAAAATCGCCCGCGCAGGAATGTCCACAACATCGGGCAAAGTTCGCGATTGGCTGTTTCATTCCACGGCGAAATTTGGCGGCGCATTGGGTAAAAACATTCAAACCGGTGGTGCTTTGTATGGCGCATTTCGGTTTATCGGAAACATGTATGATTGGTCTGAAACCGAAACCGGCGATTTTACCAGCGGCCTGAATTTCAAGCCATTATTATTGCTGGGCGGAGATAATTTCCGCGGCCAAGAAAACGTCGTATCGCACGGCATGTGGATTATGTTTGCCGGCGATTCATTAAGCCCGGCTGATGATGACGCAGCATATCTGCAAGCAATCGATTTCGCAGAAAAGTTTTATGAAGATATGGAAGATGTCCAAGAAGCGGTCGCAGGGGTTCGGCACCCGTCAACAATGTGTGATGTTGATATTTACGTCGTTCGCCCGATAATCCGTAATCCGGACAGCGACAACCCAGAAATATTTTATTTGATTATGAATGATGAACCATGGAGAGTTAGACAATAAATTTATGATCTAGGATTTCTGATTTATGATTTGACAGTCTTGCGCATAATATTTTATAATTTGTTAAAAGAGAAACGATATGAAAAAAATATTATTCTTTTCGATTTTTACATTTATGTTTACGGCGGCCAATGCGTTTCAATTACAGTCCCAGCGCGATTTAGGACGTGACGATGCGCGCAATCAAAACGTGGTTGTTCAATGCACAACCGCGGGCGGACAAGTATCCAGCCAAACTTGCCATTTGCGTCGCCATGCCAAATGCACAAATAATCGCGATGGGACCAAGAATTGTAATGCCTGGAATCCGTGGCATGATGTACGTAACCCCGGCGGACAATTCGCCGACTGGCGTGATGCCGCGACTGCTTGCTGTCGGGCAAAGGGTTTAAGATAAAAAATGCGCCATCGGCGCATTTTTTAATAAACAATCGCTGATAATACAATTGTAATAATTCCGCCCATAAAAAAGAATGGTGCGAATGGTATGAATTTTTGTCGTTTGCGCAAGCCCCAAATTCCGCCCAAAATACACGCCGAAATCAATGCGATGGAAAGTCCGGTCACGCCCAGCCAGATGCCCCCTGCGGCCAACAGCTTTATATCGCCCATTCCAATCGGGTCAAATTCTGATTTTTTCGATTTTTTATAAAACTTTATAAATGCAAAATTTATTATGGTGCCCAGTCCATACCCAATCGTGCCGGCGATTATAGATTCAGATATGCCGCCCAAAATCCAGGGCAGGCCGTCCAGAACACCAACCAAAATCAACCCAATTAACATAAATGGGAATAAAAATACGTCCGGAATTATGCGTTCCCGGAAATCGCGAATGGACATTGCAACGGCGGCGGCGCCCGCCAAAATATAAAGAATAATTTCAAGTGCGAACATATTATTTTCCTTGATTTGCGAATCGGTTTTATACTACACTTTCGGTTAAATAATTACAAAGGATTTATGAAATGGCGACTGATGTCTGGACACCTGCGATATTAAACAAGATGAAAACCCTGTTGGCCAAGGGATTATCGACGGCCGAAATCGGCAAAAAAATCGGCGTGTCGAAAAATGCAGTTGTTGGCAAATTGAACCGTCTGGGTTGGAATTCCAAATCGCAACAGGAACCAAAGAAGGCCGTAAAACCCGCGGCAAAGAAACCGGTGCCCGCACCGGCAAAACCCATTAAAAAAATCGTCAAAGAAATCAAAAAGCCGGTCGCATTGAAACCGTTAAAGCCAAAAGCAGGCGCAGGGGCCAAGGCCATCGCGGCAAAACCGGTGCCAAAGGCATCTGTGCCGCGCGCGAATTCAAAAACATTGGCGATGCACCAACGCATTATTCAACATTCAATGGATTTGGCCGCGCTGCGCCCCGATCAATGCCGCTGGCCAATTGGCGACCCGGATACAGATAATTTCAAATTCTGTGGCAAGCAAGTTTTCGTGGGCAAACCATACTGTTACGAACATTGTTTGAACGCATATCAAATGCAACCGGCAAAGAAAAAAAGTTAGATTGAATGACGGAGAGAGCAAAAAAAACTTCAACGCAAATCAAAACCGCGAAATCCGGCAACGCGATTGTGCCGTCATTTTCGTTCGCAGCCGGGGATGGCGCAAATGCACGCCGGAAATATTTTGAAATCGGCGACATTAAATTTGATGCCTATTATGATGCTGCGCATAAATTAATTTTTGTTCTGGACGAAACACACGATGCATTTTTGCCGAACGCAATGCTGGTCATAAATCCGATTGGTGCGCGAAAATGGGATGATATTTTGGCGAATGATTATGATATTGATTTAGAAACCGTGCGACCCAAAAAAAATAATAAATATCAAAAACTGGATATCGAATACGATGGACTGTCCGCGTATAACGTACTGATAAATGCGTATGAATCGAATGGTGATACGGATTCGGCAATGGATTCGATGATGGATTTTCGGCGCGGTGCGGCGGCGCGACTGGCACGCGTGCGGCGCGATTTGGCCGACAAAGAAATCCGCACGGCAACCGCAACATTACGTAAAACCGAGGCGGCGATAAAAAAACTGGACAATGAAATAGAATCGTCAGAGATTAAACTAAAATCATTAAAATCCCGTGTTGGCAAGGGACCGACCAAAGAATCCGCGGCCAAAATATTACGGGCCAGTGCACGCCTTGATGCGGACAAAGAAAAATTAAAACGCGCCGAAGTCCGTTTGCGCCGTGCAAAAAAACGCATTGCAGATGCAAAAAAAGAAATAAAACATACAGAAAAATTTATTACAAATTACGACGAAACACCAGAACCAAAGGTTGCCGAAATGGCCGAAGACATCAAGCCGCTGTTCAACAAAGACCCGAAAATTATGGATGAAACAATCGCATTCAAGCCGATTGAATTCGATTCCATGCCACAGATGCAGCCGCCAAAATCGCCTGAATTCTCGCCGCCGTCCTTTACGCCCGCGCCGGAACCCGAAATTGAACCTGTGTCACCGTCTGCGCCAGCCACGCCAATCGCGCCTGTGACGAACACATCTATGCCAATGGAAACAGTGGGCGAGCCTGTTGCACCAATGGCAACGTCAACGTACCAACCGCAACCAACGGTTGCATCTGCGCCGATTGCGCCAGCGGGCGATATACCATCGCGTCCGATGACTGCGAATGCCGGCCCGGTTGTCCCGGTGGCCCAGGTTCGCACAAACCGGCCATCGCCGATTTATTATGTTATGTTGGCGTTATTGATTGCTTTGTCGATACTGACATTGTGGTTATATCAAAATAATATGCAAAATGAAAACGCGCCAAATTTATTGTCGGCAACCCGTGCAGCCACGCCAACATCCCAACTGGCCAGCGATAACCCAAATGCGTATTTGCCTGCGCGTGCACCAGCGCCGATGCCTGCATCAGAAAATCCATTCTTGGATTTCGAAGAAGCCGAAGTCATAACATTGCCGCTGGCAAACGAACCGACGCCGGTTGTGGTGGAACCTGAACCGGCACGCCCGCTGGAATTTTTTGATTTGCCGACGGAACCGGAACCCACATTGCCGGTCGCGCCCGCACTCGAATTCGTGGATGATTTCGCAGCTGCGGATGTTCCGTTTGATTTTGAAGAAGACGAATATGTTGCGCCGCAAAATGCACCGGTGCATTTTGGGAGTGAACCCGTTATACCAACACCGATTACAGAACCAACATTTGTTGGCGATATGGAACCAGAATACCAAACACAAGAATACTATTACGAAGAAGAACCGGATTATTATGACGGTGATAATATGCAAGGATATACGGATTAAAAAACAAAACCGCCCTTTGGGCGGTATTATTTTATATGGCGGAGCGTATAGGACTCGAACCTATGGACCGATATTCTCGGTCACAGATTAGCAATCTGCTGCATTACCACTCTGCCAACGCTCCGATAGCGCGCATTATACCGATGGGTGATGTGAATGCAAGGCAAAAATCTGAAAAAATCAAGAAGCGGTGGGTAAAATTGGCGTTGGGATATTTATAATACCAGTCACTTCGAATGTACCAAGTGTGTTGGTCAGTACGGCTTTATCAGCCAATGCACCTTGGGCCGCAGTGGCAAATCCAGCATCACGGTTTTGGAATTCAGTCAAATTTGTTTGAACTGCGGCGGCGGAACCGGCTGTATCAAAATCAGTTGCTTCCGCATATGCAGCAGTTCCCAAGTCGGCAACATTTGCTTTACCTGCGATATCACTGGCTTGCAATGCAGTATCCGCCAATGCGCCTTGGGCGGCGGTTGCATAATTTATGGATGCGTCTGCTATGGCTGTATCAACCGATGAATTCGTAGCAAGGTCGGTCAGTGCAACACCGGAACGAATATATTGACCGCCGGCATCAACAATTGCGACAACACCGTCGGACCCAACGCCTTGTTTATTTGCTTTGTTTGCAACAGATATTGCGGGCAGGCCGGAATTCGTAATGTTTCCATCCGCGTCCAGCCCGGCCAAATTCCCAGCCACGCTATCCGCAACTTTGTCTGCTTTGCCGCTGGTGTCAAAATTTGGTTTATCTGTTAAATCTGTATAAGAACCGCTGAACGCAACATCGGCCAGTTCGCTTGGCTGGACCGCAGTATCGGCCAATGCGCCTTGGGCCGCAGTTGCGAATCCGTCTGCGCGATTTCGAAATGCTTCTAGTGCTAATGAGCGTTGGGCAACTGCTGCGTCCACATATTCTTTGGCGGCTACGGTGAACGCTGGTCCGTCTTCGGCAAATGCCGAAGACGATACCAGTGAAATAACTCCAAAGATTCCAATCAGACGTTTCATATTTTTAATTAATTACCTGCGCCTGTATATGTTGTTGCGACACCAACGCAATCAACGCCGCCGGTTGCGTTCGCAATCAACAATTCCCCCGCCGGGCAAGTAATTGTATCTTGCTTGCCATTCAGCAATGTGTCGGTTTCTGTTTTTGTATAAGCATCGGTAATTCCGTATCCAGCCAATGTGGTTGCTTTTTCAGCAAGGTTTGCGATATCCGCAGATTGCAAAGCAGTATCAGCCAAAGCACCTTGGGCAGATGTTGCAAATCCAGCCGCACGATTTTGGAACGTGTCCAAATTCGTTTGAACACCAGCCGCAGAACCCGCAGCATCAAAATCTGTGGTTGCGGCGTACGCAGCGGTTCCCAGGTCAGCAACATTTGCTTTGCCTGCAATGTCCGCAGATTGCAAAGCAGTATCAGCCAAAGCACCTTGGGCAGATGTTGCAAACCCTGCGGCACGATTTTGGAACGTGTCCAAATTCGTTTGAACTGTGCCAGCAGCAGATGCAGCCGCACCAGTCGCAAATGTTTCAGTGGCAAGGCCAGCAATGTCCGCAGACTGTAATGCAGTGTCTGCACGGCCCAGCGATGCTTGGATATCCGCGGCCAATTTTGCCGTGGTTACATTGCTGTCCATAATTTTATCAGTGGTAACCGCATTATTTTGAATTTCGGCCGCAGAAACGGTATCCAAAGATGCCAAATTGCCCAATCCATCGACCGCACCAGCCACAACGCCCGCAATCGCAGTTTGAACCGCACCGGATGTGATCAGGTTGTTGGAACCCGCAGTCACCGTGCCATCAACGCCAGTATATGTAACTTGGCCTGCGGTACCGGTTGCGGTTACGATTTGTCCCGCCGTGCCTTCGATTTTATTTTGTTTCGTGGCCAGTCCGCTATCGACATAGCCCTGTGAAGCAATGGTCGGTGCTGCTTGGGCGGCGCCAAACGGTGCCATTACCAGCGCAACCAATGCCAGTTTTTGAATGTTGGATATCATATCCCTCTCCCTTTTTGTTGTTATTTGTATCGGCACACACGCCGACTCTTACTCGGGGGAATTATATCATAAAATGCATTCCTAAAAAAATGGTTTTTCACAATATAATGTGTTTTGGACAAAAACTTTGTTGACCGACCTTTGTAAATAGTAATATAATCCCGATTATGAGGAGAATTTTTGCCTGGTTTTTTGTCGTATTTTTTATGTGCACATCTGGCGCATTTGCCAGTGGTCCCGCCGCAAACGTAAAATATATTCATGATTTGATATTCCAGACGCATGGAATAAACGTTCCGATTGCTAATCCATCGCACGTACAAGCGGCGAATGTAAAATATTTATTATGCACCGTTGACGTCGCTAATGAAATGTTGTCCGGTATGCGTACAACCGAATATTGCGCGCATGAATTGGCCACGCCACAGATGACAAATACGGTTGCGGCAATAGAAGCAATTAATAATCTTATCAAACCGGAAAATCAGTTCTTTGTCTCGCTTTCCGATATATCTGGCGAATTCAGCTTTCAATTAAGCGCGCGCGGCCGATTCGCAATCAATTGGGGCGATGGCAGTGCGATAGAAATTGTTGTGCGTGATAATACAACGTTGACCACTTATTCCCATAATTACACAACGCCTGGAAATTATACTGTCATAATCAGCGGCCGGGCAACGGGGTATATATCAAACCCAGCGGCCGCCACAATTTCGTTTTTAAATTCGGCAAACAAGACAAGTATAACCGGCATATCTGGCGATTTGGGCAAATTGTTCCCCGTAATTAACGGCGGTGTTCATTCTGGAACGCCACAATTTTATCAAACATTCCAAGGATTGACTAATTGGACGGGGCCGATACCGGCTGATTTATTTGCTTCTGTTGTCGGTGCAGGTGTGTCGTACCAGTTCACCCATACATTCGCTGATTGTCCCAATTTGGGTGGGTCAATTCCAGACGGTTTGTTTGCGGGCATTAATGGCGCGCCGGCATTTGCACAATTTTATTTTACATTTTCAAATTCGCGGTCATTGTCTGGTTCAATTCCGGAAAACTTGTTTGCAGGATTGGACGGTCCGCCGCAAATACACTTGTTCCAGAATACATTTGCGGGTTGTGCGGGTCTTTCTGGTGCGATACCGGAAAATCTGTTCGCAGGTGTCAAGGGCGCACCGGTGGACAGTATGTTCAATAACACGTTCAGCAGTTGTCGCGGTCTGACCGGTTCTATACCCGAAAATCTGTTCGCGGGAATAAAGGGTGCGCCTGCGCCAAATATGTTCGCAAATACATTCGCATATGCCACCGGGATTAGCGGCGCAATCCCAGGAAATCTGTTCGCGGGAATAAAGGGTGCGCCGGCGGACAATATGTTCAGCAGCACGTTTAACGGTTGTACAGGTCTGACGGGCGAATTGTCGGAAAATATGTTTGCGGGCATTTCCGGTGCGGCGCGAAATGGTATGTTCGCGCGAACTTTCTATGACTGTTCGAAATTATCCGGGAATATTCCGTCCAAATTTTTTGGTGAACTGACCGGGACGGCGCAACCAAATATGTTCTTTGGGGTATTTGCAAATTGCGCCGGATTGACCGGGGTCGTGCCAACAGATTTGTTCAGCGGGATTACCGGCGCGGCTGCATCCAACATGTTGATGTATGCTTTTTATGGGACTGCGGGTATTACCGGATTAGGCGAAAGATTCATGGATAACTTCACCGATGCCAGTATTGATAATTCTATTAATTCTATATTTTTCGGTAATACGAATTTATTGGCCACGCCAGATAATTTCTTGCCGTATATTACCGGCGCCCAGGGAAATAATTTTATGGACAGCACGTTTTCTGGCACCCGATCGATGCAGAAAATATCATTGGGCGCGCACAATATCGCGCCGCCAACCGGTGGAAGCGGGTTCTTTATGGGTACCTTTTCAAATTCAGCCAGCGTATCAAGCCCGCTGCACGCGTGGCTTTGGTGGAAAGATGCACCGTTGACCGATATGGCGTCGAATTCAATGGGATTGGCGAATGCCAGCGTTGCGCAAATTCACGTTCCGGCGAATCTGGTACAAGATTATCGCAACGATTCGAATTGGTCTAATATTACACGAACGAAAATAGTTCCGTTTTTATGCGATGAAATTTCACCGGTTCAAATTATGCGGTTTGGTGCATTGCCCGAAAATTACTGTTGCGAATACGCGTACGATGATTTCAGCGGCGAATGTATAAAGCCAGAATTCTTTGTAACGCTTTCCGATTTGAATGCGGGTGATACATTCAGTTTCCAAATCAGCGCGACCGGAACATTCCTGGTCGATTGGGATGATGGAACAATGCCGGAAATTATCAGTAAAACAACACCTGGCCTGACCACTCATTCACGCACATATGTGTCGGGTGGAAATTATACAATTGGAATTGGCGGCAAGGCATCTGGATATGTAGTCAGTGGCGGTACCGCAGCAATAACATTTGCAAATTCCGCAAGCAAGGCAAGAATTACAGAATTCCGCGGCGATTTGGGTAAAATATTTCCGGTATTAAATTCTGGCGTAATTTCCGGCACACCACAATTTATCAGTGCGTTTTCAGGTCTTTCGGGTTGGACGGGGCCAATTCCGGGCGACTTGTTTGCATCGATTCGCGGTGCGCCGGTGACCAGCATGTTCCAAAATGCTTTCCAAGGAAATGTTAATTTGCAAGGACCAATCCCAGAAGAATTGTTTGCCGGTATCCAAGGGCCGGCGGCTGGATTATTATTCTTTAATGCGTTCCAAGGCAACACACGGATG
This sequence comes from Alphaproteobacteria bacterium, assembly GCA_009784235.1. Taxonomy (GTDB): domain Bacteria; phylum Pseudomonadota; class Alphaproteobacteria; order Rs-D84; family Rs-D84; genus WRKW01. Next base: position 103,764 of record WRCC01000001.1, read on the forward strand.
ACCGGCCAATTGCCCGAAGATTTGTTCGTTGGAATCCAAGGGCCGCCGACCGGATACCTGTTCGCATCGACCTTTGCCAACAGTGGTATCAGTGGTCAAATCCCAGGCGGATTGTTCCGAAATGTTCGCGGCGCACCGGCGGACTTGGTGTACTATAATACATTCGGCGCGTGCAGCGGATTAACCGGGACAATCCCAGGCGAACTGTTTGCTGGTCTGGACGGGGCGCCTGCAAACCAAATGTTTACCCAGACATTCTCCGGGTGCAGCGGATTGACCGGTCCATTGCCCGAAGAATTATTCGCTGGAATCAAAGGGCGTCCGGCGCCAAATATGTTCGGCAGTATGTTCTCGTCATCCGGCCTGAACGGTTCGATACCAGAAAATTTGTTCAGCGGAATCGATGGTCCGCCAGCAAACGGTATGTTCAGTGGGACATTTTATGGAACACGCTTTTCCGGTCCAATCCCAGAAAACTTGTTTGCAGGCGTCAAAGGGCCACCAGCCGACAGTATGTTTTCGACCACGTTCTATGGTGCCAGTCAGCTGACCGGAACAATCCCAGAAAATCTGTTCGCGGGAATTGTCGGGCCGCCCGCACCAAATATGTTTAATTTTACATTTACGTATGCCAGTGGTTTGCGTGGGCCAGTGCCGGGCGGATTATTCCGCGGTATCAGCGGCGCGCCGCGGCCAGGGATGTTTTACGGAACTTTCTATCTGGCGACCAGCATGGATGGTGCGGTACCAGGCGATTTATTCAGCGGTATAACCGGTGCGCCCGCAGATAATATGTTCGGATATTTGTTCGGCAACACGCGTATCAGCGGCACTGTGCCGGGTGAATTATTTTCGGGCATAACTGGCGCGGCATTAACAAATTCATTCGTTGGCGCATTTCAAAATAATACCCAGCTGACTGGCGTTGGTGATGGATTGCTGGATGGAATTACCGGGTCGGCCGCGACTCATGCGTTCAGTAATTTGTTTTTGAATAACAGCAGTCTGCTTACCACATCCGAAAATCTGGCGCCGCATGTCACCGGCGCTCAGGGCAGCGATTATATGCACGGCGCGTTCACTAATGCTAATCTGTTGCAAAAAATTTCACTGGGCGCGCATAATATCGCGCCACCAACCGGCACAACTGGATTTTTCCAGAACGCGTTTACGCCGTCGGCCGCGCCGATTGTAACCGCCCCGCGCGAAGTCTGGCTGTGGTGGAAAGACGCGCCGCTTTCCGGGATGGCGACGAATTCAATGGGATTGACAGATGCCATTGTGACCCAGATAAAAGTCCCGGCGAATTTGTTGGCTGCATATCGCACTCATCCAGATTGGTCGAATATTCCGCCGTCGAAATTCGTACCGATTGTGTGCAGTGAAATTACCGCGGCGCAACGTGCGAAATTCGGCGCAATACCATCGCAAGAATATTGTTGCAAGCACGGATATGACGAAGTAAAGCAAGACTGTATACACTGTCCAGATGGCGCGTTCTGCATCCGGTATACTGGACTGCCCAACAATTCGCGACCGGCGTTTTATATATCCGCGCGCGGCGTGTTTAATATCGATTGGGGCGATGGCGGCGCGATTGACGTCTGGAATAAAACGAATGTGACCAGCACGGTACGGACATCACCGCGTGCGATGGCTGGAAATTACATGGTCACCATTACGGGCGCTGCGACCGCGTACAGCACGACTGACACGAACCAATCGACACGTTCGGCGAATGCGGCGATAACGTTTAATGCCGGCACGAACAGTCCGCTGTCCACGGCGCAAAGAACAATCAATCGTCAGCGTATAACTGGAATTTACGGCACACTGGGCGAAATATTCCCGGTTGTCGGCACGGGCGTAACGCTGGCCAATACGCCACGCTTCTTTGGTTCGTTCAATGGGCTGGAAGCATTGTCCAGCACGATACCGCCGGAATTATTCAAAGGTATAAACGGCCCGCCGGTATACGCCCAGTTCGCGCAACTGTTCGAAGGCAACACATTAATGCACGGCGAAATTCCCGGCGAATTATTCAGTGGAATAAACGGCGCACCGACAAATGACTTGTTCTGGAATACGTTCTTGGACTGTCCGAATTTGACTGGTATCGGGGATGGGTTATTTGATGGAATTACCGGTCCGCTGCAAAACCGTTCATTCCGCGGAACCTTTAACCGCGCACGCGGTTTGCGCGGGCCATCAGCGACATCGGATGGACAATTCTTGTACCATAAGTGGCCAAATGCAACAGGTGGTTCAGACGGCCAGGCGGGACTGTGTTACGGTGAAACAAGTCTGATTGACGACTGGATGGATATGCCAGCGATATGGCGTATTGGCCCTTGATATTTTTCGTATAAATACACTATAATCTGTGCATGTTGACGCATTTATCTATTTCAAATATTGTTTTAATTGACCGGTTGGAATTGGATTTCGGGCCGGGTCTGTCCGTGCTGACCGGCGAAACCGGTGCGGGAAAATCGATATTGTTGGATGCGTTGGCACTGGCCCTGGGCGCACGTTCAGACACCGGATTGATTCGCAGCGGATGTGAAAATGCAAGCGTTGCAGCCGAATTTTCCGTAGGGGTGGAAATTTTTCCGCCCTTAACAGAATTGGAAATTGAACACGACGGCACATTAATCCTGCGCCGAACTTTGTCGGTCGATGGCAAGAGCAGGGCGTGGATAAATGATATCCCAGTATCCATAAAAACATTAAAACAAATCGGCGATGAATTAATCGAAATTCACGGCCAGTTTGAAAATCATACTTTATTGGACGCGGCAACGCATATTAATTCGCTGGACGAATTCGGGCAATATCCAGAATTATTATTAAGTACTGCGGGTGCATATCGCGAACTTTATACCGCAGAAAAAAAATTAAAAGAATTAAAAAGCTTGATTGAAAAATCGGCGGCAGAACGCGATTATCTGGAACATAATGTCCGCGAATTGGAAGCATTAAAGCCGATGCCGGGCGAAGAAGAAGAATTGGCCGGACGGCGCGCACAAATGATGGATGCGGAAAAAAATGCTTCGATTTTGGATGAAGCACGCAAAGCATTGGCGCGCGGCGGGCGTGAAATTTCCGAAGAATTATTCGGCGCGGCGCATATCTTGGAACGCATAAAAACCGACCCGAATCCATATCAATCGCGCATCGATAAACTGTATGATGTTGGTGCGGCAATTGCCGAAATTGCAGATGCAATCGCGCCGGTCGCGCTGGAAACCGCCGACCTGGAATCGACCGAAGAACGCTTATTCGCATTGCGCGCGGCCGCGCGCAAGCATCGCGTTCCGGCGGATGAATTGGCCGACAAATTATCGCAAATGCAGGAACAATTATCAGTAATCGAAGATTCCGCCAGTGCACTTAAAAAAGTCGAATCCGAATTAAAATTACGCCGCGCGGAATTCGACGCGGCGGCATCAAAAATGACCGATGCGCGCAAATCAGCAGCAAAAAAATTACGCGGCGCTATACTGGCTGAATTACCAGATTTGAAATTGGACGGTGCGGACTTTGATGTGCAAATCGAATCTGGTACGCCATCCGTAACTGGCATCGATGACATAGTATTTTTGATAAAAACAAATCCAGGTACGCCGTTTGCGCCGCTGCATAAAATTGCATCGGGCGGTGAATTGGCACGTTTTATGTTGGCGCTGCGCGTCGTTCTGTCGCACGGAAATAATTCGCGTGCGATGATATTTGACGAAGTTGATACCGGAATTTCTGGCGCAACCGCGGCGGCCGTTGGGATGCGATTGGCGCGATTGGCGGACGGCGCACAATTGATTGTAATCACGCACAGTGCCCAGGTTGCGGGGCATGCCGACAAACATTTCTTGATTAAAAAATCCAGCGATAAAAATACGACCACGACGGACGTGGCTGAAATAAAGGGCGAGATGCGCATAAACGAATTGGCCCGAATAATCAGCGGCGCAAAAATAACACCTGATTCAATCAGCGCAGCGAAAGAATTAATTAAGAAATAGGCACAATGCCATCGGCAAATTCAATCTCGGCGGGGCGTACAAAATCGGCGGCCCGGCCGATTATTTTTTCATTATGGCGAACAATTGCATATCCGCGCAGCAATACATTTTTATAAGAAAGCGAATTCAGCATCTGTTCGGTATGCGTAACCGATTGTCGTGCGCGTGCCAATTTGTTTTCGATAATTATATTCATCGTGCGACCGATATCATCCAATCTTTGTGCACGTTCCATAATCATTTGTCGTGGCGATTTTACGGATAAATTTTTGACGGTTTGTTGTAAATGTTTCAACCGCGCGATATAACTTTGTGACATTCGGTGTGATAAATTTTCAATCTCGCCCGCGATAGAAATTTTTGTTGGAACCACGGCCTCGGCCGCACCGGTCGGTGTCGGTGCGCGGAAATCAGCAACAAAATCGATAAGCATCCAATCCGGTTCATGTCCGACGCCAGACACAATCGGTATCTTTGATTCGGCGGCTGCATGCACAACAATTTCTTCGGAAAAAGGTAACAGGTCTTCCAACGAACCACCGCCGCGCGCAACGATAATTACATCCGGTCGGTCTTCGTTGCTGCATTCGTTAAAGTATTTTATTCCGGCGGCAACTTCGGCCGCTGCGGTCACACCTTGGACCATCGCCGGGTACAATAATACTCGCACAGGAAACCGTTCACGCAGACGATTTTGAATATCCTGGAAAGCTGCGCCTGTTGGCGATGTTACAATGCCAATTGTGCGCGGAAACCGGGGCAATGGTTTTTTGCGCGATGCATCGAACAATCCCATCGCGGCCAGTTTTTGCTTTCGTTCTTCCAGCATTTTCAGTATCGCGCCGGCGCCCGCCATTTCGATTTCGCTGACGATAATTTGATAATTAGACCGCGCGGGATACGTTGTAAATTTTCCAGAAATAATAACTTCCAATCCATCGGCCAATTGAAACGGCACCGGTGTTCCGCGCCATACAATTGCGGAAATCGCCGCGCCCGAATCTTTGATTGTCATGTAAATATGGCCGCTGGCTGCTTTGGTAATCTGGGACAATTCACCACGAATTTTTATATTCGGAAATGCGGTTTCAACCACGCCTTTCAGCAACGCCGCCGCATCAGACACGCTGAAAATCATATCGGGTTTAACAAATGGTTCTGGTTTGTCTATTGTCATTCAAGTCCCGCGTATTTTCCAAGAATCATTGCCTTTTCATATAAGTCTTTGGTCCACTGCTTGTCAGTATCGATACGTGATTCAAGTTTCCTGCCGGTTCTGTACATAGACGGTAATACTGGCGACGGAAATTGCAACAATGGAAATTGGTCATAAGTCACATCAAATGCCCCGCTGTATTCGTTATGTTCCAACCACCAGTGTATTGGGTTTTGCATAAATTTCCATTGATTGGCGCCACCGGTTTCCAGATAAATGTAATAGCTGGCTGCGGAACAAAAACCTGTCGAAGCCGGACAGTTACTTGGTTGATGCTCTCCAAACACTTTCCAGTAAGTCAGTTGGTACTTGAAAGATTCGCGCAAAGCTTTTACAATTTCCGGTAAAGACCACTTGCCAACGATTGGCAGTTCATAATCTTCTGCCAACAACAGTAATTCCCTTGTCGCTTTATTATAAGATTCTAATTTGTGTGACACAATTTTTATTGTATCATTAAATCAGAAAAAATCAACCGGGTTTGTCAAATTCGAACTTGATTTTTGGACGGGTTTGAATAAGAATGTCTGGCAAACGCGGGCGTGGTATAATGGTAACACGTCAGCTTCCCAAGCTGAAGCCGAGGGTTCGATTCCCTCTGCCCGCACCAAGATATACCCCTCTGAACGAGGGGCTTTTTATTTCACACCGCGTTTTGAACGGTTTTCGATAAAGTCGATTGCGTCCAGCGCGTATTTATTTCCACCGACTTCTTTGCGGATTTTTTTCAATCGGTCGGCCATCGGCGTTGGGTCTTCGGTATTACCGAATATCGCGGAATATACGGTATGAACAGCATGCAAATCTTCGTTCGTAAATCCGTGGCGCAGCAGTCCGACTTTGTTAATTGTGCGATATGTGCCAACCGGTGTGCCGGCAAAAATGCAATACGGCGGTACGTCAACGCCGACGCCTGTCATTCCACCAACGAACGCATTGCGGCCAATGCGGCAGAATTGATGAACCAGTGCGCCGGCCGATATAATCGCGTTATCTTCGACTTCGACATGGCCGCCCAGTTGCACCAAGTTCGACATTACAATGCCGTTTCCAACCTTGCAATCATGGCCGATGTGCGCGTTCACCATAATCTGGCAATCGTCACCGATTTCGGTTCCGGTTGATGCCGGTGTGCCGGAATGTATCGTTGCGTATTCGCGAATCTTGTTGCGTTTTCCCATACGCAATCCGGTCATGGTATCGCTGCTTTGGAATTTCAAATCTTGCGATAAAGCGCCCAGCGCGGCAAATGGATAAATAATCGTGTCATCGCCGATTTCTGTTTTGCCTTCGACAACGACGTGTGAAATTAATTCCACGCGGTCGCCAAGCGTAACGTTTGCGCCAACCGTACAGAACGGTCCGATTTTAACATCTGTGCCCAATTTGGCATCTGGATGTATAATAGATGAAGGATGTATATTCATAGCGCCGCAATTATAGGCAACTTTTCAGCAAATCAGTATTCAAAAACTATAACAGATTATAACAGTGCACTGCGTATGATTTTCAGGAAGTTTTTGCTCGGTGTAATGCGCCACATTACGATTGCGGCGGCGGTCAATACCGGCATAACGGCTAAAATTCCAAAAATTCCAATCGACAAAATCCACATAGAATTCCGAAAAGATTTTATCACACCGGCGTCTGATGCTGGCGTATGCAAAATCCAAAGCAATGCGAATATCGCGACCATTATGGCCATCGCACCGAATAAAATTGAAGATTCGGTAATCATAAATAATAAGAACGAAAGCAGGGCGACCGCGCCGACCAATATGCGCGCCTTTTTGTAAATCGGTTTTTTAAACCATCCGCGCGGCCGGGTAATATTCGCCATGAAATAATAAACAAAAATTTCCAACGCAATCGTCAGCGCCAACAAATGTATAATCGTCAGATTGCCCAATTGACCAAATCTGAAAAATTCCGGCTGCATAATCAGGCCGAACAATAAAACAAAAGACATAGCCGCGACGATAAATTTTGGGTCACGCGTGGCCGCGCCACGCCGTTCCAGCATCCATCCGGCCAGCCAACCAATTGCAACCGCGCCGCCTGATAACGCCATTCCAGCAATGGTATGTTCGCCGGCAAATGCGGCAATCGCGACCAGCACAGCAGGCACTGCGGCATCTGCACGTGGTTTCCATTTTTCATTTTTGATTAATTTCGATACGCGCAAATTCTTGAATTCGCCATAATACCGGCGTGATAAAAATGATGCGCACGCGCATAGAATGACCGCACAAAGTATTCCAATAAAACTGAAATCGCGCAATGCGCCAAATGCTTGGTGCGAAAGCGTCCATATAAAAATCGATACCACGGCCAGAATGGAAATATTAAAATCGCGTTTCTTGCTATCTGAAAGAAACCGTTCTGCAATCATCGGTGCAAAAATCCACGCGGCGATAAAAATTGGTGCGGCCAGCAAGGCAGTCCAAAAAAAATTCGGTGCGACTAACGCGGCATTATTAAACGTGCTTGCCGCGCTTTGCACGACCAATGATGGGTCAAACATTCCGATTGCCTTTTGATTTAATTTTTCTATTATATATGGGTATGAAACAAAAACAAGAAATTTTTACCGTGTTGGGCGGCCGCGTGAAATTTATCCGTGGGCAATATAATATTACATCCGATGCGGTTTTTTTGGCATCATTCGTTAATGCGGGGGCGGGGTCCGCACGCCCACAAATATTGGACGTTGGAATCGGCACAGGCGGCGTGTCATTATGTTTGCTGGAACGTGCGCCGGATGTACAAATTACGGGCATTGATATTTCGGAATCGATGATTGCCGGATGCGCTGAAAATTCCGAATTGAACGGCCGTAAAATCGAACTGATTCACGCGGATATTTTAAAATGGCGCACATCGCGCACTTTTGATGCGGTAATAACAAATCCGCCGTATTTCAAGGGTACTGCCCGTGCGGGTGACATGCATCATAATGCGGATTTGGATGCATGGACGCGTGCGTGCCTGAGGCGCGTGCGACCGCATGGATGCTTTTATTGTATTGTAGATGCAGCCGCAGCTGGCGAGGTTATCGCTGCATTACATGTCGGCAAAGCAGGCGGTATTGAAATCGTGCCATTATTCGGTGGCAAAAAAAACACCGCCGAACGCGTTTTAATCCGCGCACGATTGAATTCCAAGACGGGCACTAAAATATACACTGGCGTATCTATGAATGATGATGACGTGCTGCGCGGTGAAAAAATCTTGACTTTTTAATAGAAAACGATAGAATGCGTTCGCAAATCCCCAAAAGATTGCGGTTTTATGACCCTATGTACAGTATGTATATGGAACGACAACCGGCGAGTTCTCGCTCTTGTCGCAGTCTTTTTTGTTATATAAAGCAAGGAGCTTAGAAAATGGCAGTAGTTATAAGATTGGCCCGTCATGGCGCAAAAAAACGTCCGTATTATCACATCGTAGTGACAGATTCTCGCAATGCGCGTGATTCTGGTGCGATTTTGGAACGCATTGGTTCGTATGACCCAATGGCGGCCAAAGATTCGGACAAGCGTATCACAATTAACGCAGACAAGGCCAAAGCATGGTTGGCAAAGGGTGCAAAACCATCTGACCGTGTTTATAAATTTATGGCGAATGCCGGATTGTTGGCTGCGAAAGCGCACCCGGTCCAGACCAAGAAAAATCAACCGTCTGAAAAAACCCAACAGAAACTGAAAGACCGCGAAGCAAAATTGGCCAAAGCCGCCGAAGAAGCAGCCGCAGCCAAGGCAGCAGAAGAAGCCGCCAAAGCCGAAGCCGCAAAACCAGTCGAAGCGCCGGTCGAAGAAGTAGTTGCGGAACCAGTCGCAGAAGTCCCTGTGGCCGAAGAAGCCGTTGTTGAAGCGCCAGCCGAAGTGTCTGCGGAATAGGTCAGGAATTTTTTCCGATACAAAACCACGTGAAAGCGTGGTTTTATACATGTAGTATATATTTGCTATATATACTATAATGTCGCGAGAGAAAAGAATATCATGATGTCCAATCCGGAAATTTCTGTCATCATACCAGCATTCAAATCGGCGCGGTATTTGCCGCGCGCGTTGGATTCTGTCTTGAACCAGACTTTCCAAGATTTTGAAATAATTTGCATTAATGACGGGTCGCCGGATAATTTAGGCGAAATTTTGACTGATTATGCAGCCCGTTATCCGAACATCAGCATTATAACACATGAAAAAAATCGCGGTCTATCTGCGGCACGCAATAACGGTTTGGCGGCCGCGCGCGGAAGCTTTGTATATTTTTTGGACAGCGATGATTTTATTCACCCACAAACATTGGAATTAACGCACGGATTGGCCGTACGGCACAATGCGGATGTTGTTACGTTTGTTTGGAACAAATGGCTGGAGAAAAGAAACGGCGCGAATGCGGATAAATTTCCAGAATTCAAAAATTATAAATCAATTGATGAAATCGATATCCTGGTTTCAAATAATCCTATTTCGCGCGTTGGAAAACGTCGGTACAGTTATTCGATGTTTTTCAAAAGCCAATTGAAGTTATTTCGTCGCTCATTCTTGGACGGTATTAACTTTACGCCCGGATTGTATTGGGAAGATTTTATACATACATCGACTTTTTTAAAGAAAAATCCGCGAACGGTTTTTACGAATGAAAACCTCTATTATTATTCCGAATGTCCGGGCAGCATTACGCACAAGCCAATTTATGCCGGCCATATTCGCAGCTATCATTCCGCATTTAACATAATATACGATATGTATGATGCCGAATCACCGGAAATAAAACAAATATTTATGCAGCATTTATTCGATGATGCGCGCGATATGCATCGCAGAATTACACATGCACCGGTGGATGTTCAAAAAGAATTATCGCCTGTTTTGACTGAGTGGTTGTGCGATATGGAATCCAAGGGATGGCTGCGTCCAGGGCGAATATCAATTTCCCGCGCAGCATGGTTTGTAAAGTTTAAAAACATGGCAAACGGTGGATTTTATTTTTCGAATTTTGATTTGTTTGGAAACGCGTCTTCTAGAAATTCTGTGACCATTTGAATCTTGTTTTTCGGAACATTATGAATACAAAATAATTTTGGACGATATTGTTTTATACGACTGATGATACTTGCTTGTTTATCAAATTGGTCATATTTTATATATCCGAAAATTGTAGCAACCAACCATCGTGCACGATGCATCGTGCGACGAAAAAATGAATCACGACGTACGTCATATTTAATTCGCGCCGGCCCATCGCGCCAATTTAATACAATTGTATTGCGCTTTTTTGCATTGTCCAGCATTGGAAAAACAATACGCTGGATATTCATATTTTCACGAAAGGGTGTTGCTGTTGTGCGCAGAAATTCACCACTAAATTGATTATAATTGTCGGTCAGATAAGATTTGCGCATTGGTTCAATCGCGTGCTTCATACTGATATTATAATGCAAACCAAATGCACTGCGGACCAATCGTGCCGCGTTGCGAATTGTTTGAAACCATAAATGTCGGCCGCTTTCGTTCCGGTCCAGATTCCAGAAACGTTCTTTGGCGATTACAATGGGATTACCGGATTTATCAAAAAAGAATTCGGATGTCACATCTGCGCCAAAGAAAAAATCATCATTTGCGAACAGAAAATGTTCTGATAGTCCCGGAATATTTTGCAGAAACAATTCAATCATACTGGAATTAAATGTCGGCAGATATTCGGTCGGAATTATATCACGGTGGTCAATAATTGTGATATCTGGTCCGGGTTTCAGCCATTTTGGATGTTGGCCATCCGTTATAATATAAATATGATTTATCCATGGTGCAAATTTTGCCGCGGACCGCAATGAATACTTCAATTCATCATTATCATCCCATCGTTCATTTCGGGTTGCAAAATTGGAAAGCGGGCGACCACATGCGGCCAACGTGGCGTTCTTTTTCGATTGCCATTTTTTATCACTGCCATCCACCCAAAGATATACTATATCTATTTTCATTTGCGCCGCACGATTGGTAATGGTATTCCGAATAAATAATATTTAATTTTTTTGCCACCGTCGATTATTCGAATTTTTGCAATTGTTATGCCGGGTACAATGAAATTAAATTTAACATCTTCAAATTTTTTATCCAGCATAGACCCAAGATTATTTTCATCCATAAATTTTTTGCGCGATGCATGCGCGTATTTTTTATCGGATTCGCGTTTTGCAATCGCAGCCGGATTTTTATTTTCAGTAATACTGGAAGCGGGGCGATTCTTGTAATAATAATTCGCACTCGGCACGGTCACAACGCGGTTGGCCAATTTCATCATTCGTGGCACCAGAATCATATCTTCGAAAATTCGACCAGGTTCAAAGAATAAATTATTATCAATTATAAATGATTTTCTGAACAGATACCGCCATACATGCGCGTTTTCCAAAAATCGCGTCACCAATGCTTTTTCACCAATATCAGACAATATGATGTGCGAATCAAAAATTACGGATGGATTTGCATGCTCTGAAATCATTCCGCCCACGGCAATATCAGCATTGGTTGCGGTTGCTGCATCCAGCATCTTTTCATAATAATCCAGATTGATATAATCATCTGCATCCATGAAATGAACATATTCGCCATGGCATACACGCAGCGCATTATTTCGCGCTGCAGATTGACCGGAATTTTTTTGCTTTATGATTTTTATGCGTTTGTCCGCGGCGGCATATCGGTTATAAATTTCCGCAGAATTATCCGGCGACCCATCGTCAACAATTATAATTTCCAGATTTTTATATGTTTGATAAATGATGTTATCCAAACATTGTGGTAGGTATTCAGCCGCATTCCATACCGGAATAATAACGGATATAAGTTTCATTTTAATTCCTTAGACCGGCAATGTGATGCGCACACGCAGACCACCCAGCGGTGAATCTTCCAACGAAATCGTTCCACCATGATTTTCAATCGCGGTCTGTGCAATGGACAGGCCCAGGCCAGTGCCACCGGTTGCGGCATCACGCGATTCATCCAGGCGTACAAATGGACGCATTGCATCCGCGCGTCGGTCCGTCGATATGCCGACACCATCGTCATCGATAAAGATTTCAATCTGTTCATCAGAATCAATTTCTGTAATTTCGACGGTAGTTTTGGCATGACGTGCAGCATTTTCAATTATATTTTGGAATGCAGATGCCAGCGCGCTGGGTCGTGCGTAAAACCGCATCGGCGCATCCGGGAATTTCGTTACGATTTCTTTACCAACAACCGTATCACGTGCAATCCGGGTCAGCATAGGCGGCATGGTTATTTCTTGTTCGATTTCTGGAATTTCACCGCGTGCGAATGCCAAATATCCACCAATCATTTCGGACAGTCGGTCGATATCGGATATCAAAGATTCTTTTTTAATATCGCCAGTTTCAATGCCCAAACGCATGCGTGCCAATGGCGACTTTAAATCATGCGATACTGCGTTCAACATGTCTGTACGCGTACGATTATACCGGTTCAGACGTTCTTTCATTGTAATCAATGCGGTGGCGGCTTCACGGATTTCAAAGCTGCCCGATGGATGGAAATCCGGTGCGTCTAATCCGCGGCCAAACCTGGATGCAGCGCGTGCCATACGGCGAATGGACCGTGCGTGACCAATAATAAACGGCGTCATCATCAGCGTTACAATAATAATTGATGCGGCCAGCCATATTAAAAACACTTCGGTTGACGTTGAATATATTCGGTATAACGACGTTGCAAAAGTCGTGATTTTTCCATTTTGCGAAACATCAACGTAAAGCAATCGATTGCTGCGGTCGATATAAATTGTCGCAGGTTGTTTAATTCTGGATTCTAATTCGGCGGCCAGACGGCCCGCTTCGCGTGAATTATTATCATTTTGCGCCGGGCGATTCAAACGGTCATGTGTTGATACGTTAATCCGCGTGTTTTGCGCCATCATTGTCACGGCTGCATCGTTACCCGCATGCATTAAATTCAACATCGTTGCAATTTCACCGGAAAAAGACCGCGCCATATTCGTATGCACGCGTTCCCAATGATTTCCAAAAAAGACATTCGCCATAATAATCTGTGCAACAACCAACGGCACCAACATCATCAATATAGTGCGCCACAGGAAAGACCGGGGAAATATTTTCATGTCCGCCTCACTTATTTATTAATTAATTTATATCCGCGCCCGCGTACGGTTATGATATCAATATTTTTCAGGTTTGCACTAATTTTTTCGCGCAGCCGTTTTGCGGTCATAGGCGCCGCCGCGGCAACATTTCCAACGGGTGATGTCAATGCGACCAACAGTTCTTTTTCAAACAAAGATAATGCCAATAATTTATTATTTATATAAAATTCGTCGTCAACGATATGTAATCCATCGGGCAAGCGTGCATCGGGCAGGGCGCCATTTCGCATAATATTATTTAGTCGCAAGACTAATTCTTTTAGTTGAAATGGTTTGGCTAAATAATCATCTGCGCCGCATTCCAATCCATGAATTGTGTTTTCTGGGCCAACCATGGCGGTCAGCATTATGACCGGTGTTTTTACACCGCGCGCGCGCCATTTTTGCAGTGCAGCTGCACCATCCAAACCCGGCATCATACGGTCCAGAACAATCGCATCCGGTTTGATGCGTGTTAAAATTTCATCCGCAGATTCGGATGAATTGGCCAGAACGCATTCAAATCCATTCGTGCGCAATCCACGTGCCAGCATATCGCGCAATGCATCGTCATCGTCAATTATAAGGATAGTTTTTTTTTGCATTTATCTTTGCAACGGTTCAACGGCGTATTCGCCCGGCTGTATCGTTCTTTGGCCATTGCCATTGTTCCGTGCGCCGTTGCTGGTACCATTTCCATTATTCACGGGCATTGGTTGTGCGCGCCCAGAATTGGAAAATTCAGTCTTGAATAATACATATCCAGTTCCACCGCCCAACGCAGGTCCTTGCAATCCCAGTGAATAATATCCGCCCAGTATTCCATAATCCAAATCAATATAATCAATATTGAACATCATGGAAACATTGGTATTGCCATCTTGGGTCATTGTGCACGAAAATTCGCGCGCGACCAATGTGGCTTGGCTATTTTGTGGCACGACTATGTCCATGGTTGTTGGGCTGCACCGTGCGGCAACACCGTTCAGCAAGAATTCAAATGTCACGCCAATTGTTGCCCGCGACATGCCGGTGGAAATTGATACTTGGTCAACGGTCGCGTGCGGAATTTTCGCCATTGCGTTCGCGATTCCAACCTGGGCCGGAAAAGATATGCCGGATGTCAGACAGCCGCGCGTGAATGGGTCTGCTTCGCATATAAATATACGCGAATGTTGATTCATCATGAACATATTGGCCAAAGAATTAAACAAGAAAGTCCGCGTAATCCGGTCGTTCATTCGCGTACATCCGAAATCGCGACATACGACGGTCGGCCGGTCTGCGAAAGCAATACGCGCGTTTGGATTCGCAGCGCTTTCGGCCATGCGTGCGGCTTCTATATTATTATCCCAGTTTGGCGATTCTGCGCGTTGCATAAACATATCAACCGGTATGAAATTCGGGTCGTTCGGGAACGCGAAATAAGAATCCACCGGCGTTTCAGTGTATATCACGCGGTGAAAACTGTCCATCTGTGCGCGCAAGTTCATTGGCATAATCATTGCGCACAATATGGTCGTCATCCGCCAAAATCCGAAAGATTTCGACCGTTGTTTTTTTGCGAATTTATACTTCATTTTCGCGCCTTTTTGTTATTATCGGTCAAATCATAGAACAATCATCCGGGCCAGTGCAAGCGATAATTTTTGCTGGACAGGTGGGGTCCAGCAGTGTACAGTACCCCCGATATGTTCAGTTTTATAACGCGAAATTTTTCTTCCCTGGCATCTTTGCTGACCGCACCATTTCGGGCGTTTTGGCGGCTGGTCCGGCATATATTCCCAGCCCAAGACATAACCGCGATATCGGATGGCGGAAATTTATCCTATTATCGAATGGAAACTTGGTACCGGTTTGGTAAATTTTGTGCCAAGGTTGGCCTGGTCATCTGGGCCGCATGGTCCAGCTATGTATTCGTATATCACCGCCCAATGTTGGACCGCCGTACGCGCCAGCTGAACGAATGTCGGATTCAACATGCCCAGCAGATGAGTGATTTAACCGTATTCTTCAAAGCATATTCCGATTTGCACAAAGAAATGAACACCATTGATGACCAATTGGCAAATTCAACACGCCTGTCCAAGGCAGACCGTGATAAATTATTGACGCGCCGCGTGACCACATGGGCCCAGATTGAAATGTTGGCAACCAGATTAAATACTATGTTCAATGATGCCGATTATGCGCCAGAATTTGTACGGTATTCTGATTTGGCGGTTGATTATGAAATAACACGTGAAGAAAATAATTTGTTGCGCACACAAAACAAAGCGCTAGAAGATGGCATGATTGCCATCGGTGACGCAAATACGCAAATTATTGAACGCGTATCAAAATTGACCAAGGAAAATACTGACGTACTGTCACGTGAATTGCGGAAAATTAATAATACGCTGACGTCGCTGGGGTTGTCTGAAAAATTGCTTGCCGCGCGGGCATTACAGACCAGTAACATAGTGGTCGGCGCAGCGGTCCAGCCGATGGCTTTCAATCCAAATACAGACCCGAAATATCTGGAATTGGCGGAAAAAATTGAATTGTGGCACGGATTGTCGCGTGCGCATTCAATGTTACCATTGGGTGCGCCGGTAACAAATCCGCGTATCACCAGTCCGTTTGGAAAACGCGAAGACCCGATTGACGGTGGTCCGGGTGTTCATCGCGGTATTGATTTTGCGGGTTCGGTCGGTACGCCACTGTTGGCTGTGGCACCGGGTCGTGTGACGTTTGTTGGCGAACGTTCTGGTTATGGAAAAACGGTTGAAATTGACCATGGCCTGGGCTTTACGACTTTGTATGCGCATTTGTCCAAGATATCAGTAGATAGGGGCGATATAGTCAAATCGCGCCAGATTATCGGCCTGGGCGGTAATTCGGGACGTTCGACTGGTCCGCATTTGCACTATGAAATCAGATATAATGATAATCCGTTTAATCCATATGGATTTGTTAAGGGAGGGCAATAATGTTTGCATTTACTAATTCAAAAGAGAAAATCAGTCCAACAATTGTTGGCGCTGGGTCAAAGGTTAACGGCGACATTATTACGACCGACGGCACAATTCAGATTCACGGAACGGTGAACGGAAATATTCGCGGCGACACGATTATTATCGCGCGCGGCGGCAAAGTTGTGGGTAAAATTACCACAAAGAATTTCTTTCTGCATGGCGCTATGGAAGGGCCAGCGACGGTAAATATCGCAAATGTTTTCGCAGATGCACAGATGACCGGGACGCTGTCTTATATAAAATTGAACATCACGAATAATGATGGCTTGGAATGCAAATTGGTTGCAAGAAAAGGGGCCGCTTCCGATGAATAAATCAATTACAAAGGTTTATATTGCGTCCGATCACCGTGGGGTAGGGCTGAAATTATATCTGATTGAAATGTTGTCTGCGGCGGGTTATGCGGTTGTAAATTTGGGTACGGATGACCCGACGGTAAAGGTTGATTTTCCCGAAATCACCCGGCGTGCAACGGATGCAATGTCGACGGACCCAGCATCACGCGGCATTGTAATCTGCGGATTCGGGGGCGGGGTGGTTATTGCAGCAAACCGGTTTCGACATATTCGCGCAACAAGATGTTTCCAGCCGGACCACGCGCGCCACGACCGGATTCATGATGATACGAACGTGCTGGCACTTGCCGCCGAAGATATAGAACTAGAAATCGCAATGATGACGGCCCAAGCGTTCTTGGAAACACCATTTGATGCAATTGAACGCCGGATTCGCCGGATACAAGAAATTTCTTAAAAAAAGATTATATTATGTTCAAAACTGTCCAATATATTGGACAGTTTTTTATTGTGAAAACATTCCGCTTTTTTGTCGAGCCCAAACCTGATAAAATAAATCCAAACATAAAGGAGGGCAATATGCCATTTTTTTCCGGCCTTTGGGTCGCTGCATTATTTATTCTGGTATTAATAGTTCTGGTCTTGTTGGTCCAGATTCCAATCGCAATTGCGCGAAATCGTGGAATTACCGGCGGCGCATTTATATTCATTGTTGTTTTATCATGGCTGGGGATTCTTTGCGGGGTGACGTGGGTTATTGCGTTGCTGTTGTCGCTTGTCCTGGGCGGTACACCGGGCCAAACATTGGCCGATGTTGACCGTTTGGATAAATTACATAAATTAAAGAAAGCAGGCGTAATCACCCAAAAAGAATTCGACCGCGAAAAGCAGCGTATTTTGGGGTAAATTCACGTAAAATCAATGATTTGTTATAACTTTACGGCCCGTTATCGGGCCGTAAGTCATTGATAATGCAGTGGTTTCAATAAAAGTCGGGCATAAAAAGCGGAAAAATATAAATAATTTTATTAGATTGATTTTGCAGTTTATTTTTACGGTGATCGGGCTGGACTTGCAAATTGCAATAACCATGTTGTTATTGCGAGGAGTGTAACGACGAAGCAATCCAGATACGCGGCAGAATAGCATTAATCAAAGGCGCATAATATATATTATGCATTAAAAAAGAATAGCAAGTAAAACCATCATCAAGATAATAAACTGCCAATTCTTCATAAATGTCCTTTTTTCTTAGACTGTTTATAATTTAACATAAAGTTATCACGAACGTCAAGCGCTTTTTTTGGATTAGCTCCACGCAGACCTTTTATATCAGAATTATCTAATCTCCACAATTTATGCAAGAGAGATGGTTCATCTGGAATTTCAGATTCAATACCGAGCTTAACTTTATAAAATCTGGGTAAACCAACTTTGCAACCCTTTCGCCATACAAATGGAACGTCTTCAGAGCCTGGTACGCTCTTATAACGGACTCTGGATACGTCGCCAATACCAGGACGCCTGGACATGATAGCAAATGGAGACGAGGGCAAATTTGATGTGTCTTTACCAATAAACTTTTTAAGATGGTAACCAGCAACATATTGTGCACTATCAGGTGTAAGCGCTCCAAAATGAACCTGACCATAAGGCCATTGCGGTAAATCAACATAGCCCGGTTTACCAACAGGAGAATAACCAAGAAATGCAACATGATAATGTGGGCGCATCGATTTTTCACCATACTCACCACAGGCATAATATTTAAATACATGGCCGGATTTACGCATACGTTTAAAGAAAAGTTGTAATTCTCTAACGAAAACAACATTAGGCATATCCTCATCTCGATAAGTTAAAGTCATAAAACAATTATCTTTATATTTTGAGGCCTCATGCATAATACGAATAGACCATGAACGAGCATGATTTATACGACAAGGTATACACTGACCACAAGATACTACAACACGCTTATCAACACCATCATTCCATTTCGATGGTTTTAAAGGAAATAAACAAATCATAGCTTAACCTCTATTTAGAGGTTAAGCTCTACGACCACGATATGTAGACACACGAGCTCGCTTAGGACGACGAAAGAATTTTTTAAAGCCACCAAAGACTTTACGAGCACGATTAAATGTACGTTTATATTTACGACGAAATGCCATAACAGACTCCTTTTTTAACGGTTATTTATCCACCTAACTATTCTGTTAGGATGATTCTTATCATCAATAGATTGACGCCAAGAATTAGCTCTTTCACCAGCACGATTAATAGCACCACGAACACTAGAAACAGCACCACGAGCAATAGACTCATAAGCAGACTCATGAGACTGAGCACCAGGACGGCTTTCTACAACTCCGGCATTGTGAGTAGCAATACGAGCAGCCGCAGAAGCTTCACGAGTTTGCTCAGCAAGTAACTTATTCTGAGCACCTAAATTACGAGTACTGGCCATAGTATGAGACAATGTAGCCAAATTCATAGCATGATCAAGGGGGTTAGAACCTTGAACTCCCGGAGCTTCAACTCCAGAACTTCCAGAACTTATTCCACCAAACAGGGGATTAATACCAGCATCTTCAAGACGACCACGTTGATTAATCGGATCCGAATACTCTTGCTCACGACGCTCAGCATCTAATTGCTCAGCACGACGAGCTTTATTACCAGTAATAGTCTCATGTATAACACCACCAGGCATAACTGACTTAACGGCACTATAACCACCACCAGTGGACATATTAAAGGTCAAATCTTTTGCCCATCTATTCCAAGGATTTTTAAAAACTTTTTTTAAGAACTTCACCAATAACTCCGTTTTTTGGTGTCAGTCCGCACTGTTACATCAAGAAGAGATACAGTGCGGACATTTTTGGTCACTCAACTTTGTTATCGTTCGCCGAAGGTTCATCCATCGGCTTTTTGTCGGCCTTAGCCTTTTGAATTGGCTGGCCGACCTCCGCCTCGGATTCACCATCGGCTTCTTCTACGAAGGAGTGACCTCTAGACTCGAGATAGTTTTCAATCATATTCATTCGAATATCATATTGCTCGAGTATATCTTCGGCTTGTTCAATGGACAATCCGGATAGCTCTTCAGGGGTATATTCTTTGGCATCTTTATCTTCCAAAGAAGTTTGCACCCATTCGGGCAAAGCTACACCATTGTTTATAAGACCATTTACGTCCTTTTTAGACATATTATGGATACGAACGCACCTATCTACCATCTGTTGTATTGATTCGCCTGTATCAGGCTCTGTTTCATCAGGAAGAGCATTGTACTCATAACCCAAACTACGCATAGTACAACAAGTATTTAAAACTTTAGTATCGTATTGCAGTTTTTCATCCTTGGTGAAACTTTCACCAAGGGGGTCTACACACTGAAATTCAACACAATCATAATTAGCTTTATATCTAGAAAACATAACAAACTCCTTTAAGCATGATCTATACGACCAGACGTTCCACGTTTAGGCATTGGACGCAAAGCTTTAATGTGATGCATCATTTCAACTACCCAAGGTGACTGATCAGTTATCTTAAATGGACGACCACCGGGACGACACTGAATAAAATCAGAATTAAGTGATTGCTCATTAGAAAAAACACGCTGCCATGCAAAAAAATCAAGATTAGTCTTAACAAGTCCATGAACAGAAGGGAGAATATGACGATACTCATCCCAAACGTCTTGATAACCAAACACAGCATTAGGGTTACGACCTTGAGTTGCATCTACTTCATATTTATAAACAGGCTGTTGAGATAAATGAGCAAAGACAGGAATATAATGGTCAAATCGAGTCAACTTTGTAAAATGACGAGATAATGACTGTTGATACTGTCCTTTCGGGCGAATATATATAAATCCTAAGACCCATCCGTCTTCAACAAAAGACTTAGTAAATTCATGGGTCTCTTGAGCAGTAAATCCATGACCACCAAGTTGTCCAAGGGGTTGGTCACCAGAAGTTTCAGAAGTCTGCAGTACTTCACGGAAAATAACAGGAGATTGACCACCACCAAGAAATTCAGCACGCTGTAAACGACTATCAGGGGGAATAACATTAAACAAATTACGCAAATGCTCTGTATAACGGTTACCACCGTCCATATTTATTTCAAACAATAACTGAGTCTGAAAACCTTGACGAACATCCGGCACAGGAATACCGGCCGCAAGAGAAGTCTTAGCAACCAAATTCAAAGGTTTAACACCTGTAGGAGCCGCAGTAGCATTAGCAGTAGTACCAACAATACCAGTAGTACTCACACCAAGAACTTGATTCTGAGCAGGAAATGAACCATTAAAATAAGCCATACGCAAAACTTCATTAGCAGTAATAGAGTTATCTGTAGGACTAGTCACAACTGGAGAATCGCCAATAAGGGGAATAGTAACAACTGGACCTTTTTGACGCTGTTGAACAGAAGAAGTTAAATAATCTCTGCCCCAATTTACACGGGGCATACCACCTCTAGAAGTGGGCAAATCACCAAAGTAATCTCTCCACCAATTTAAATTAACTTGATTACCAGACGTACGCGGATAATCGACTTCAGGTTGTATATTTTGATCACGTATCCAATCAGACCAAACTTTAGCAATAGCACGCAAAGGCTCTTCAGTAACAGCAATACCACGAAAATCTAAAGGAAAGCCAATATAATCCAAAATAGATTCAGCCTGAGCAGTGCCGGCATAAACATGACTCGGGGCAGTAGGGGGAGTAATATTATCAACAGACAAATCACGACCATCTTTAGCTCCTGTAATCATGGTTTCCCAATCATCAAACAATAAACGATTAGGTACAAAGAAATAACGAGTATAAGCTTTTACTTGATGCATAAGCGGAAATAAGGGAACATTATAAGCACGAACAACCATACGAGTCTTAACATTCCAAACATCACCGGGTAAAACACGTTGTACAAGCATAGGATTAAAAGTACCTGTATCCATAGTAAAAACACGGGGATGACTTAAATTAAATAAATTACGACGGTTATTTTTTACTCTCATATCAAGCTCCTATATCAAACTCAATGCAGTACCTAAGCCTGCAAGAAAAGCAGTCCCATATTTCAGGACTGCTGTAAATATTTTAATCATCTTCATTCTCCGGCATATCATCTGTAGTCGAAACACAGAAATTTTCACAAATACGCATATCAAACTCAAACAATTTATCTTCATCTAATTTATAATCATCAACTTTAACAGCTAACAATTCCTTAAACTTTTTAATAACTTCATCATAATTAAATTCTTCACAATCTTGGATATAAGAATACAGCATCCGAGAAACAGAATTCATAAAAGCAGTAGATATAAATTCAGCAGTAAAAGTAGCAGAGAGAGAACCCAACTTTTTTTGATTCATACCGGCACGAAGTTTCAAAAGAGAAGATTTTTTCATATTCATTATAACACTCCTTGTGTTTTGACAATTATTAATATTAAGAATAAAGGCGCATAATATATATTATGTATAGTTCAAGATGTATAGTGGCACATATTGGCAAAATTTGCCAATATGTGCCACTATACATCGCGTGCCGCAAACATATACATAATATATAAATAATTTACTTCAAATTATGTTCGGAATAGATTGAATATTCATAATAATTTTAATTTATTAAATCAGTCTGAGAAATAAAAACTACGGTTTTGGGATTTGTGGAAGGCAAGCTTTGAGACGACAATCACCCCGCTTTCATCATTCTTATAACCTCACGGCTTATTTTGCGGTTTCTTGCAGGATTGCTATTGACGGCTTTGGTTTTATTGGTATTATAAAAGAATGAAAAATTTAGAATTAGAAAAAGACCCCATTGCAATTGCTCTACAAACCTTGTCTTCTGAGGACATTGTAGCCAATTTCAATGAAATACTAAAAACAGCTTTTTATCCCAATATTCATGTCGGAAAAGTTTGCCGAATTTATCATGCAATACTAATTATTGAGCAAGCAAAAGGGTATCTGGAAGCACCGCAAATTTTACGGTTATGTAAAGAAATTGGGTGGGATTGGCGTGTATGTAAAATACTTTTACAATCTGCTAATCTAAATGCAAAATTAAATACAAGGCAGCGTATATTTTTGATTAAAAAAGCGCATTGTACTTTTAATTCATCGTTATCATTTAATAAAATGTTTGCACACGGCATTTATAATTATCAAGAACAAATTATCAAAAAATTTAATTATCATAATCAGCCCGCAGATATTAAAATGCAGGTTTTGAATTCAGCGCAGAGATTAGTTTCGTTTAAAATTAATTGCCATAAACAAGGTTCTTTATGACCTATTCTGGCTTGTCCATTGGTGTTGGCGTTGTGGCGGCCAAGCTTTTCATTAAATCAAGTATCATCCGGCGTTTGTCATCAGTTGGCAATTTCCAGTACAAATTCACAAGTTGAAGCGATTCATTGTTGCCCAGGGGGTCGTTTGGTGATGGTTCGGCGACTTTGTGAATCTTGGTTTTGCCACCAGTGTCGGTTTGGGATATATTTGGATGTCGCGCATGTTGATGTGGCAGTCCGCTGAAAAAGAATGCAACCGGCGCGTCCAGCGCGATACCAATTTGAAACAAGCGCGATGCAGACACCCGATTACCGGCTTTTTCATATTTTTGCATCTGTTGGAATGTTATGCCGCATTTATCGGCCAAGACTTTCTGAGTAATGCCAAGCATATTGCGGCGTAATTGAATACGCTGGCCGATATAGGAATCAACCGCAGTCGGAATAGAATTGTTAACAGAATTGTTAACGATAGCGGCGGAATTCTTGTTGCTGGGCAAGATTCTGTCTTTGGTCATCGTTGGCATGATACGCCTTTTTAATAATTTTGCAAGAGAAAAAGGATAAATATCCCATTATCCAATAGATTTTCTTGAAAAAAACAGGACGACCCGGATGTCTGATGCTGGATTGCTGGTTTCCCCCTGGCCCGCTGGCACTGAATGCCGTCCGTCCTGTGACAATAATATATATTTATTTAATGGAAAGTCAAGATGTGAAAATTCTCAGAGCTCTGTTAATGGCCAACGCGGCCGTGGCGCAACCGGTTCGCGGACAATATTTCCAGCAATATAATTTTCAATTCCGGCCCACGCAATCATTGCACCATTATCAGTGCATAAATTCAATGGTGGCGCAGCGTATTGCATGCCATTGTCGGTCGCCATTTGTTCCAGGCATGTGCGAATCGCCAAATTTTTTGCAACACCGCCCGCAACAACCAATGTCTTTGGCGCGGCCGCAATAACACGTTCGTCACGCAATGCATTTTTCATACGATTTATTACAACATCCACAACCGCAGATTGGAACGATGCACAGAAATCATTTATAAATGATTTTTCACATATATTTTTTTCTTTATCCAACATCGTTCGCGCCGCGGTTTTTATACCGCTGAACGAAAAGTTACACCCCGGCTTATCGCATAATGGTCGCGGGAATTTGAATCTTGTACCATCGCCCTGCTCTGCATGTTTATCAATAATCGGTCCGCCGGGGTATCCCAGTCCCAGCATCTTTGCAACTTTGTCGAATGCTTCGCCCGCGCTGTCGTCCAATGTTTGTCCGATTAATTCATATTTTCCGACGCCGTCCACCAATAAAATTTGTGTATGTCCACCAGATACCAGCAATAGTAAAAATGGAAATGGGACATCGTTTGCCAATCGTGGCACCAATGCATGTCCTTCCAGATGATTTACCGCGACCAATGGTTTTCCGGTTGATTGAGCAATTCCGACCGCGCCCATCCATCCGACCAATACACCACCAATCAGACCGGGACCGGCGGTCGCTGCAATTACATCAATGTCATCAATTGTTTTTTTCGCGTCCGATAATGCGCGACGAACAACATCTTCGAATGCCAATATATGTGCGCGTGCGGCCAGTTCTGGCACAACGCCACCGAATTTTTGATGTTGTGGGATTTGCGAATAAATTATATGCGATAAAATATTGCGGTCGCTGTCCACGACAGCCGTGGACGTTTCATCGCATGAAGATTCAATACCAAGACATAAAATTTTTTGCATATTATTGTGCGTCACGCAGTGCGATTCCAACGGCGCAAAGCGATGCGGCGTCGCGAATTTTAAAGCGCCCAGAATCTGGCAAGGATGCCATTTTTGTTATGCATCCGGACATCAATTCAGCGGTTTCAGCCGACCCGCCCATGATTTCAGCAGTCGCCAACCGACGCGATTCGGATGCGGTTGTCCAATTGCGCAAATCGCCATCTTCCAGATTTTGTTGCGCGCGCAGCGTTACAAAAAATATCATCACAACCAAACAGATTGCGCAAATTCCGATGATTAATTTCAAGTTTGATTTTATAAAATTCATTAGCGCGCCTTTTTCTTGATTTTATCTTATTCCCTGCATGTTCAGGCGGGAATAAAAATTGTTCACAGCCATGGTTGCAGAGATTTTGAACTTTGGTGAATCTGGATTAAGACTTTCTATATTGGCCATATCAAGTT
The DNA here is from genome assembly GCA_009784235.1 of Alphaproteobacteria bacterium. Taxonomy (GTDB): domain Bacteria; phylum Pseudomonadota; class Alphaproteobacteria; order Rs-D84; family Rs-D84; genus WRKW01. Next base: position 129,028 of record WRCC01000001.1, read on the forward strand.
CAAATTTTGTAATGATATCCTGTGCAACTGCTATCTTTCTAAGTTGTTCAACTGTGTTTTTTGCAGCGGCAATTTTATCTTTCACGCTGTTAATATTTACATTTTCCATTATTCACACCTCAGCAGCCATAAATCAAAATCCGCATCTTGCATCGGGTTTTCGCCGGGTTCGGATGCAGTCATCCAACCGCTGAAAATTCGTGCGTTTTGCGGCGATTTCCATATTTGAACAAAGGCAAAATAATCCAGCGCGGCGTATGGTTCTGATTGCTTGCAATCACGTACCAATATTTTTAATTTATCAAATTCAGTATCAATGCCAACTGGAATATTCACCATTTGCGCGCGTCCAGCGGCTTTGTTCATAATCCGCACAACGGCGGTTTCGCGATTGATATATTCGTTTGCGTTCGCAGCCGAAAAAATAAATATTGAAAAGATTAAAAGTAATTTTTTCATCTAATAATTTGGGGCGTATTGCATACGCCCCCCATGATATTACTGTGCTTTTGCTGCTTTTTCTGCAGCTGTTGCGCCCAGGTCTTCAACGATACGTGCTTTCTTGCCAGACAATCCACGCAAGAAGAATAATTTCGCGCGGCGAACTTTACCGATGCGGACTTTTTCGATTTTTTCAATTGCTGGTGAATACAGCGGGAATTTGCGTTCTACGCCGACACCATGTGATTCTTTGCGTACAGTAAATGATGCGTTTGCGCCGGCACCACCGCGTTCGATTACAACACCCTCGAACAATTGGGTGCGGAATTTATCGCCGTCTTTAATTTTAACGCCGATGCGAATGGTATCACCTGCTTTGAAATTCGGAATGGTTTTTCCGTTGGCCAATTTTTCAATCTGTGCTTTTTCTATTTTTTTAATCAAGTTTGTCATTTTTTTTTGCCTTTATTATGTCGGGTCGGCGTTCTTTTGTTATCGCCTCCGACTGTTCTTTCCGCCACCGTTCGATATTGCCGTGGTGACCAGACAACAGGACTTCTGGGACATTGCGTCCACGCCATGTTGACGGGCGGGTGTATAACGGCCATTCCAACCCCCCGATTTCAAAACTTTCATTCGCGATTGATTCTGGCGAATGGACCACATTATCCACCAGACGGACCATGCTGTCAACAAAAACCTGAGCCGCCAATTCCCCACCAGACAAAATATAATCGCCGATAGAAATTTCCACCATATCGTATTCTTCGATAACGCGTTGATCAATGCCTTCGTATCGACCGCATAAGAGCGTGAAGCGTGAGGCGTGAGGCGTAAGGTTATTTGTAAATTCCCGCACCAACTTCTGGTCCAGCACCCTGCCCCGTGGGGAAAAATAGATTATTTGCCCGCGTTTGTCGATTGGAATTGAATCGATTGCAGCAGCGATTACGTCTGGTTTCATAACCATCCCAGCGCCACCACCGAATTGTGTATCATCCACCGAACCATAATTATCCGTCGCAAAATCCCGAATATTTATCACGTCAAACGACCATGCACCTGATTCCAGCCCGCGACCAATAACCCCACCGCCCAGCGTCCCAGGAAACATTTCCGGAAAAATAGTCAGGATATTAAAGTGCATCAGAATGTAATTTTGTTATTTACCAAATCAACTTTTGCGCCGGCAAATGATACCATTTCGCCGTTGGATAATTCCAAAATATCGCCTGCACCGTAATTCTGTACGGCTACAACAGTGTTCGCGCCAACGCGCATTCCAATCAAATCCGTGGCGTAATATTCATCGTTTGCCAATTGCGGCAAATCGTCACGATTTATAAATAATTCCGTGTTGCGCAGGGATTCCGCTGCATTACGGTCATTGATACCGTCGATTTTTGCAATAATTACACTGGAACTGGGCAATGCGCGAATAAATTTCAAATTTTGATTTTCGATTTTTAAATTTTGGAAATCAGTTGGGTTTTGTGTGTACGTTTGCACACGAACTTCGCCGTGCAGTCCCTGCGCACCGACGATTTTTCCAACCAAGATTTTGTTGTTTTCGGACATAGAGGAAAATTTATCATAAAATACGGAAAAGTCAATAAATTGTGGGGGCATTAATTACTGGATTGCTTCGCGTTCGCTCGCAATGACAAGAACAGTGTTGTCATTGCGAGGAGTGAAACGACGAAGCAATCCAGTTGATTAATAAAGGGCGCGTATTCGCGCCCCTGCATTTTTATTTTTTTTCTTCGAAATCGGCGTCAGTGGTTTTATCGTCGGCGCCCTGCTCTGGTGCCGCTTCGGTCGCCGCTGGTTGGGCGGTTTGTTGCGATTTATAAATCGCTTCGCCCAGTTTCATTGCGGCGGCGGACAGTGCTTCGGTTTTGGATTTCAAAGATTTTGCGGTCGCATCGATTTTTGACAGCTCTTGTTCCAGTTCCGATTTTGCCATATCAATTGCGGTGCGCGTTGCATCGTCGATTTTATCGCCATGTTCTTTGAGCGATTTTTCGGTCGCGTGCACCGCGGTTTCGGCGCCATTTTTGGCTTCGGCCATTTCGCGTTTTGCTTTATCCGCTTCGGCATTTGCGGCGGCCTCTTCGACCATTTTTTTGATGTCTGCTTCGGATAATCCGCCGTCGGATTTAATCGAAATTGCTTGTTCTTTGCCGGTCGCTTTGTCCTTGGCAGATACATGCACAATGCCGTTTGCGTCAATGTCAAAAGACACTTCGATTTGCGGCATGCCACGTGGCGCGGGCGCGATGCCTTCCAGATTAAATTGGCCCAACATTTTGTTGTCGGCCGCCATGTCGCGTTCGCCTTGGAATACGCGGATTGTCACAGCACTTTGATTATCATCCGCCGTTGAAAAGATTTGTGATTTTTTCGTCGGAATCGTTGTATTGCGGTCGATAAGGCGCGTGAACACACCACCCAATGTTTCAATGCCCAATGACAAAGGCGTCACGTCCAACAGCAGAACGTCTTTGACGTCGCCCTTTAACACGCCACCTTGGACTGCCGCGCCCAGGGCCACAACTTCGTCCGGATTCACGCCTTTGTGCGGTTCTTTGCCAAAGAATTCTTTGACGGCCGATTGCACTTTGGGCATACGGGTTTGTCCGCCGACCAATATTACTTCGGAAATTTGTGATTTATCCAAACCGGCGTCCAGCAATGCTTTGCGGCATGGTTCAATTGAACGCGCGATTAAATCTTCGACCAAAGATTCCAATCGCGCGCGTGACAGTGTTGTCGTAAAATGTTTTGGACCGGATGCGTCCGCTGTGATAAACGGCAGATTGATGTCCGTTGTTTGAACGCTGGATAATTCAATTTTTGCTTTTTCTGCGGCTTCTTTCAAACGTTGCAGCGCCAATTTATCCGCGGACAAATCGATACCCGATTGTCGTTTGAATTCTTCGACCAAATAATTTAATACGCGCGCGTCGAAATCCGCACCGCCCAGTGTAGTATCGCCGTTTGTCGACTTGACTTCGAACACGCCATCAACGATTTCCAGAATCGATACGTCAAATGTTCCACCACCAAGGTCATACACAGCAACAATGCCATTTTTGGATTTATCCAGACCATATGCCAAAGCGGCGGCGGTTGGTTCGTTAACGATACGCAAAACGTTCAGTCCGGCAATGCGACCGGCGTCTTTGGTTGCCTGGCGCTGGGAATCATTAAAATAAGCTGGCACGGTAATAACCGCATCGGTCACGGTTTCGCCAAGGTAAGATTCAGCATCTTTTTTCAATTTGCCCAAAATAATCGCAGAAATTTGTGACGGAGCATATTTTTTGCCATCGATTTCAACCCAAGCATCACCATTTTCGCCTGCGATAACCTTGAACGGTACGCGTGCGGCTATTTCTTTTGCTTCCGCACTGTCGAAACGCACGCCCATCAAGCGCTTGATTTCATAAATAGTATTCGCGTGGTTGGTCACCATTTGGTTTTTTGCAGTCGTGCCGACCAATTGTTCCCCGCCGGCGGTAAACGCGACCACGGACGGCGTCGTCCGCTGGCCTTCGGCATTTTCGATGATTTTCGGGTCCGCGCCGTCCATAAACGCCATCGCGCTGTTTGTTGTACCCAAATCTATTCCCAAAACTTTCGCCATAATTTAATCTCCTTATTATGATTTACCCGGTGAATATAGTTAAAAAAATCCCCCCGTCAAGGGGGACAAAATTCATAATTTCTTCAAATCGCGCAGCAATGTTTTTCGGCTGATTTTATGCCATCTGAAAAATGCCGCGATATCGTTATAGATATATACGAACATAGTGGCCAGGACCAGATAAGAACCCGACATCCAGAATAATGCAAGTCCGGCGATATCGCTGGCCGTGAATGAAACCCATGCGTCAGTTTTTTTACGGACCAATAACATCATGCCAATTATGCCTGTTGCCATTACGAAATAGTCCAATGCCCCGACCGTGCCGCGCATTGTTGCGCCGATAACGGCGGCAATTGTTACGGTCAACATTATTCCAACCTGCCAAAATCGCGGCAAAAATGTCGGTCGGATTATTTTACCAGTGTCCGCACTTGGGCGCAGCCATGAATAAATGCTGGCCCCGTTCAGAATTACATATACTGCGGCCAAGACTAATTGGCCGAATAATTGGACCTGCAAGAAATACAGCATGAAAATAATGCTGGCCACCACGCCAAAAAAGAGGCCGACAGGATTTTCACGTTTCAACAACATACGCCCGGTTATCGCGCACATTACAGCGCCGAATTCCAAGTATGATAATTTTGCAATGCCGCTGAAATGCAGTGCGGCGGTCAATATAATCATTGCCGTTGGAAAAAATATCAGGTCCCAATATTTGCGGATGAAATTCATTTAATTTCACCCATATAAACGCCCATATTTACCGCAGTGGTCAATAAGGGGTGGTCATCGGGGACAAAATAATCCGAAACCCACATATCCGGAATATTCGGGTCGGGCGTTTTCACCCCTGCTTCAAACATATCTGCAATTGGAACGGTTTTACAGTCGCCATTTGTCGCAGACACCATTACGTAAGTTTCGCCGCCATCGATCGCGGCCAGCGCCGTATCTGCCATCTGCGCGGCCAGCAATCGGTCCGCAGCAGTCGTGTCCCCCGCCCTTTGCGTATGTTCTGGGAAAATTGCGCGATGTGGAATATTTGCACGTTTCAGTTCGCGTGCAATCATATCGCCCGGCGCACCTGAATGTCCGCGCAGCTTTATCCCTTCGCCGACCAAGACCAATCCATAATCACGCCCGGTTTTTTTCGTTATATTTTGCAGATGCTTGATTAAATTTTCGGGCTCGAATTTAATTTCCGGAATTAAAATTGCATCCGCAGATGCCGCGACACCGGCGTGCAGTGCCAGATGCCCAGTATTACGGCCCATTGTTTGCACCACAAACCATCTGTGATGCGACCGCGCGGTTAAAATCAATTGGTCGCAATAAGCCGTTAATTCCTGGACCGCCGTTGCAAAGCCCAATGTAGTATCAGTCAGCGGAATATCCATATCAATCGTCTTTGGAATACCAATTAATTGTATATTTCCATAAATATCCCGCGCATGATTGGCCAATGATAATGACCCATTTCCGCCAATTATGACCAATGCATCCAATTTCAGCGTTCGCAAAGATTTTCGCATACGGTTTCCGAATTCCGCGTGATTTCCAGTCTTTTTCGCAGATTCGAAATTCATCGAATGCGAATTTCCATTACGCAAATATGACCCGGCAAGGCGCGAATATTCAATTGGCAAAGTATCCAGGTTCAGCGGAATCGCATGCGGCGCACCGGTCAAAGTAAGCCCGTCCGTACCGTCGATAATGCCGACCATTTCCCATCCACGGCGTGTGCCACCAACGACCAAGCGCCGTATGGCTGCGTTCAACCCGGAACAATCCCCGCCGGTTGTCATAATTGCAATTTTTTTGGTCATAATATTCCTTTTTACACTGTTTCGCTATAATACCACTTTTTAACCTGTTTTACAACGATAAACCCCTTGACAAAGAGAATTTATAAATAGTATTATCCATACGGGCGGAGAGAGACCGATAGAAAGGTTCGCCTGTATGTTCAGAAAAAAAGAACGCTTTGCCGATATGGGCAAATTAAAAAAATCAACAAACACTTTGGTGGATAATGCGGTCGCGGCCCAGAACAGATGGCTGGCCGGATTGCATCGCCGTGGCAAAAGGTTGGTAGGGTTCTTGCGCACGACGGATGCAAAGCCCACGAAGAAATCAAAAGGCAAAGATATGAAATCCAATAAAACATGTAAAGTTTTGCGCGCGTACTGGTTCCCTATTCTGTGTGCGCTTGCTGTTATCATCATGGCGCTGTGGGTCGTATTGATTCCGCGCTGCATCGGCACATCGACGCCAGCCGCCGACCCAATTCCAGAACCGACAACGCGCATTGTGGCGGAAGCAAACGTGCCGACATTCGATGCCGTACGCATTGGCAAAGACGGTCGCATTGTTATCGCTGGACGATTCGCGCCGCGCAAAGGCGTGTCGATAATCGTGAATAAAAAAATCGTCGCAACTGAACAGACAAATGCACGCGGCGAATTTACATACGCGCCGAAAAAAGAATTCGCACCGGGCAATTATACAATTCGACTGATTTCAGCATGCGGCGTGCGTTCTGAAAATGATGTGTTTGTTTATATTCCAGAAAGCAAAGATTATTCCAAAGCTTTGTCATTATTGATGACCGATGGGGGCAGCAAATTGTTGCAAGCGCCAGTGGTTCGTGATGGTGATTTGGTAGTGTCGAAAATCGATTATTTGGAAAATGGCCGTATTGTCGTAATGGGCACCGCATCGCCGCGCCTGCGCGTGACATTATCATTGGATGGCGAACAGATTGGCATGACACGCGTTTCCGATCATCGTAATTTCGGCCTGGGTGCGGACGTTGAACGCCTTCGTCCGGGTGCCAAATATGAAATCACAATTCGCATGCATGACACCAGCGGAACAACAGCCGCCATTATAAATCATGAATTCGTAATGCCGGAAATGACACCGGGCGACGAAACATTTTACACCGTTCGCCGCGATGATTCTTTGTGGGTGATATCGCGCAATTTCTTGGGCCGTGGCGCGCTTTATACGCTGATATTTGACGCGAACAAAGACAAGATAAAAGATGCGAATCTTATTCACCCGAAACAGGAATTAAAAATTCCAATCAGGAAATAATGGCCAACGAAAAGCTTAAAAAACTCAGAGAATGGCAAAGAGAAAATAAACGGTCATCGCCTGGCCGTGACTGGAAACAGCCGTACTTTGAACAAATTGATGGACTGGAAAGAAAATTAAAAACAATTGCGGCATATAATACACAGCGGCAGGTCGAGCAAGCAATAAAGAAAGCAAGAAATGCGCTGCATTGCGGCGAATCAGCCGATAAAATAAAACAAAGAATCGCCATGATTCTTAAAAATATGGAACAATCTAAATAGAGAGACCGAGATGTTCAAAAAAGAAGTAAAGCGACTTTATTCGATATCCATTAAGTATGGCGAATATCCACCATGTGCTTTGTGTGGCGAACCAATTACCGATATACGCGATTTTTCGTTCGACCACAAAATTCCAGCATCCAAGGGCGGCAAGGGAACGCTTGAAAATTTGCAGCCGTCGCACAAATGGTGCAATCGCGACCGCGGTAATAAATATATAAAGATTGAAGAATATTCCATAGATAACAACTATATAGTCGAAATTACCCGCAGAGAATTCGGCCGGGAGTACACAGTGAAAATTACGTACTTTGGTAATGAAATTAAATTCGAAGGCGACCATGAAATACTTGGGCAATATGAATCCCAACGAAAGCGTAAAAATCGTCATAAAACCCGAAATCCCAGGGGGCGTTAGAAGTCGATAAAAAATCGGCGCATTCGCGCCGGTTTTTTGTTAAATTTATTTAATTAACTGGATTGCTTCGCGTACGCTCGCAATGACAACTGTGCTTTAATATCGTGTTCCTACTTCTCTAACTCATCCAGCACTTTGTCCAATCGGCGCATGGAACTGTTCGCACAACCTTTACCGGACCAAGATAATATTTCTTCGCTGGTCTTTTGGTCTGCAATAGATATATTAAAATTCCACCACCAGAATCCATTAAAAACACACCATACGGGAGTAAATCTTTCGCGACGTTCTCTTACAATGACTGCATATTTTACATTAGCGGGAAGTCTTGAAGAGCTCATGCTAATATCTTCATCGCCATCACCGCTTACAGAACTTGACGAGCGCAGCGTTCCGACCGTAACCTGAAATCCGCGTTCTTCCAAATTTTCTTTTAATGCGCGCTTCATGGAATATCCGCCACGGTCAGCGTAAATCAATGTACCCTTTTCAAGTGTATCCGGCTTTACATGCATATAATTACAAGCGCCAAGCAGCACAACAGGAATCAGAAGATATATTTTCATTGGAAATTTCCTTTGTTATGAAAATAATCATAATACGGATTTGGGAATACGGGCAAGGGATTTTTGTTTGGGCTTGATTTCCCACCGCTTGATGCTATAATGCGCTGCGGTTGAATGCTCCCGTAGTTCAATGGATAGAATAAGCCCCTCCGAAGGGCTCGATACACGTTCGAATCGTGTCGGGAGCGCCATTTTCAAGGTTATACATGTCAGATTCCCAAAACAAAATAATAAAAACTTTGCTCTGGATTGCTGTTATTATGTTTTTTGTTCGCCTTGTGTCGTTGGGCTTTACGCCAATGTTCGATACCACCGAAGCGCGATATGCCGAAATCGGTCGCATTATGTATGAAACAGGCAATTGGTTGATTCCGCAATTTGATTATGGAATTCCATTTTGGGGTAAACCACCGTTATCTTTCTGGGCAACGGCCGCATCGTTCCACGTTTTTGGTGTTAATGACTTTGCTACTCGCCTGCCCCATTTCTTGTTTATGTTGGGTATTGCTGTTATGATGTATTTCTTTGTAAAGAAATATCTTGGTCAGATGATGGCCGCGACAACCATTGCCGTATTATCAACAACAACCGTATTTATTTATCTGGCGGGTGGGGTTATGACCGACCCAGCATTCGCATTCTGTACAACATTGGCGATGATTGCATTTTATAACGCGCTGTTTGGTGGGGACAGAAAGCGACTTTGGGGATATACATTCTTTATTGGCATGGGGATTGGTCTGCTCGCCAAGGGGCCACTGATATTCGCCATCGTCGGCATACCTATTTTCTTGTTCGTACTGATTAAGAACAAATGGAGCGAAGTATTTCGCGAATTGCCGATTGTTACGGGTACATTATTGATGCTGGCCATCGCATTGCCGTGGTATATTTTGGCCGAACGCGCGTCACCAGGATTTTTGGAATACTTTATAATCGGTGAACATTACTTGCGATATATAACGCCGGAATGGGCGGGCGATATGTACGGTGCGGGTCGCGGCGGATACATCGGTCAAATGGTAGTATTTTGGTTGGAATCACTATTGCCGTGGTTGATATGGTTGGCCGTTATGTCATTCAGTCGGCGGTTTCGCGGCACCCTGTTTTCACGCGAATTTATAAAAAACGATTTTCTATTTTATATGATATTAAACGTTGCCGTGACGCTTTTGTTCTTTTCGTTGTCCAAGAATCTTGTCATGAATTATGTTGCGACGATCTTTGCGCCGACCGCGGCCATTATAGGATGGCTGGTTTATAAGAACGATGACGATATGCCAAAATTGCCCAAATTCAAATTATTCACAGGATTGAATGTCGCCATATTCGTCGTGATTATTGCGGTCGGTGCATTGTATCCGAAATACAGCGCGGACATGGGGCGCAGCGACAGATTCTTGGTAAAAACATATATTGCACAGCGCAGCGGTGACGATGTGCCGTTGATATATTTCATGCGTGGTCGAAATTATTCGGGTCGATTTTATTCTGGTGGCAAAGTAATAATGATTTCCGATTTTGATAAAATTCGGTCTGCGGCGTTTGAACATGGCGAAGTATTTATAATAATCCGACGCAATTTAAATATCGAAGATTATGATTTCAAAGATATGAAAAAAACGGTCGTAACCGTCGGCAAAAAGACATCATTGATAAAAATTACTGCCGTGACAAATTCGCCAACATAAATTCGTCCAAATCGCCGTCAAGTACGGCAGCGGAATCTGTGGTTTCTGTTCCGGTGCGGGTATCCTTGACCAATTGATATGGGTACAATACGTAATTTCGTATCTGGCTGCCCCATTCTATTTTTTTCTGGGCGGCTTTGGCGGCATCTTGCTGGGCTGCACGCTTTTGCATTTCCAATTCGTATAATTTCGAACGCAACATCTTCATCGCCATTTCGCGATTTTGCAATTGGCTGCGGTCATTCTGGCATGTTATGACCGTATTTGTTGGCAAGTGTGTTATTCGCACCGCGCTGTCCGTTTTATTGACATGTTGTCCACCCGCACCTTGGGCGCGATATGTATCAATCCGCAAATCTTTCTGTTCGATTTCAATTTCAATTGAATCGTCGATATCCGGCCATACATCAACGGATGCGAACGAAGTCTGGCGTTTTCCATTCGCATTGAACGGCGAAATGCGAACCAAGCGATGCACGCCAATTTCATTTTTCAGCCAACCGTAAGCACGCAAACCATTAATACGATAAGTAATATTTTTTATTCCGGCGGTATCGCCCAAGTGTTCTTCAATAACTTCGACATCGAATCCATGTCGGTCGCCCCATCGTTCATACATGCGGGCCAACATGGATGCCCAATCTTGTGCTTCGGTTCCGCCGGCGCCCGCTTGGATAAACAAGAACGCGCCGGATTCATCCGCGGGTTCATTGAACAGTGTTATAAATTTTGCAGCATGTGCGTCGGCGGCCAATTTTTGTATCGCCGCCCCTATTTCCATATCATCTGGTGCGATTTCAAACAGTTCGGTTAAATTTTTATAATCGGATTCCAGTGCGGCAAAATCGGAAAGTGTTTTTTCCAGCGCGGCTTTTTTCTGCATGATAACACGCGCGGCATCCGCATCATTCCAAAGTTCGGGATTGTTTGATTGTTCGGTTATAGCGGCCAGTTCGGCGCCCAGTTTATCCAGGTCAAAGAAACCCCCTGACGGCTGTGACGTCGTCGCGGATTTGTATCAAGAGCTCGTTATTCGTTTGCATACGGGAAATTTTATCATCGCGCGGTTCAGATGTCAAATAATGTGAATAAGTTCAAATAGGAACCAAGGTATGCTTTCAGATATCATAAGGGGGTGGAGAGAAAAATTTTGCCCCAAATATCCTTGTTTTTTCGCAAAATTGCGTTGGCTGTGGCGGTGTTTGTGTTTGCTGGCACAATTGCCGCCACCGCCGACACCATTATCACGCTGAATAAAATGGGTGGTTCTGGTGCGGTCGCAATCGCTGCCGGTAACGTTGGTCGTATAACCGACCCCGGTGACGATGGCGACGCCACGTTGGTTTGCACGGGTACAAGTTGTCTTCTACCGAATATTGGAACCGTGCGACGCGAGAATTTCAATATATCTGCAAACAATTCTTTGTGGAGTCTGGAACCGAACGGTAACTCGATTGTTCCTGGCGGATTTGCCCGTACATTTGATTCTGATACAACGTTATATATGCGATGGGTAACATGTGCCACTGGGTTTTACATGAATAATAATAACTGTTTGCCGTGTACTAATAAGCCAGTCAGTCCAGATAGCAGTTATACAGGTGGTGGCACAGGCCCGACCAGTAATTGCGCATGGGAATATGATACTATGATTATTCTGGACAAAGCGGGCGGCAGTGGAACTGCATCAACCATGGCGGCGCGTGGTCGTATTATTGACCCTGGTGGAACAGATGATGCGATATGGATGTGTTGGGGGAGAGATTGTAATTTTGCCCCTAATGTGAGTATGACCCGTGCTAATTCTAACTGGAGCCCCAATGCGACCAATGCACCATGGTGTACAGAGCCGAACGGCGGGGGTACATGTTTTGCTCAAAATACTATACATAGACTGACACCAGGTACCAGGGTGTATGTGAATTGGAATTGTTCAACGACTTTTCTTGTTCAGAATGAAAGAAGTTGCGATTTTCGTACGGTTACCTTGAATAAATCCGGTGGTTCTGGGACGATTACCGGGACTATGGTCGGTGCTAATAGTGGTACGGACGATGCGCTGGTAACTTGCAGTGCGACCCACTGTACTTTGCCACTGGTCAGCGCAGCCGCCGTTACAAGAAGCAATTCTGCAATTAATCCTCAGCCATATTGGTGCACAGAGCCAAATGGTGGTGGCACATGTTTTACGGCTAATGCTAACCTGACCACAATTCCGTTGGATGCTACACTGTACCTGCGCTGGAATTGTGTAACTGGCTATTATCGTGATGGTGATACGTGCGTTCCGTGTAATAATGCCCCGGTGAATTCCACATATACAACACGTGGCGATGGCCCGACCAGTAATTGCGCATGGGAATGTAATACGAATCATACTTTGCAAGATGGCGAATGTGTGCCGAATACTGGTGTTACTTTTAATATGTCAGGGGGTTCGGGTGTAGCCATTCCGCCATTGGTTTGCGAAGGAACGACTTGCATGTTGCCCATAGTATCAGGTATAACGCGTGCGAATTCTGAATTGGCCAAAGACCCCTGGTGTACTGAACCCATGGGTGGTGGTACTTGTTATGCCGATGGCTCTGGACAAATATTGTCGGTTGATACTGAATTACATCTGCATTGGATATGCGATACCGGATTCATCGCGGGCGAAGATTCATGTAATTGGCGGTTACGATTAAATAAATCTGGTGGCAGTGGTGAAATCACAGATGCTGGCGCTGCGGCTAATCCAGGTACATCAGAGGTAATATTTGCTTGCGCTGGTGCAAGTTGTGCTTTGCCCGACGCGTCGCATCTGACGCGGGCAAATTCCGTATTGGCGGACAATCCATATTGGTGTACCGGACAGACTGGCGGCGGCACATGTTACGCGGGCGGTTCGACATATGATTTTTTTTCAGCACCCATGTTGTATCTCAGCTGGACGTGTAATTCTGGATGGGATAATTTCAGCTATGATGCTTGTGGCCGACAAACTATACTGAGCAAAGAAGGTGGAAGCGGAACAATTACAGGCACGCGTGTCACCGACCCAGGCGGTACAGATGATGCAATAGTGCTTTGCTCTGCGACAAACTTTTGTCAGATTCCGGTTGTTAATGCATCAGACGTTACCCGTGAATATTCTTTTATTGGCGCATCACCGTATTGGTGTACCGGAAACCAGGGCCAAGGTACATGTTATGCTGGTGGGACATCGGCCACTCTTGCGACAACCAGACTGCGTCTTAAATGGGCGTGTGACCCTGGACTATTTTTGACTGGTTATGCGTGCGTTTTTGGTCGAGTGACATTGAGCAAGACGGGCGGTTCCGGCACGATAAGCGGCGGCGGTGTTGAGGATAATACGGGCACAACCAATGCAATATTGACTTGTACAAACCTGGGTTGTACTTTGCCGGTGGTGGATGCTTTGACGCGCGCAAATTCTACCGTGGCAGCGAACCCTTATTGGTGCACGGCACGCAATGGTGGTGGAACATGTTACGAAAGCGGTTCGACCCAAGAATTTACATCACAGAATACCAATTTGTTCCTTCGTTGGACTTGCGACAATGGATATCGTTTTACTACTGCGACTGCTGATACGTGCAGCGCGTGCACGAATGCCCCAGCCGGGGCCCAATACACTGGGCCCAGCGCCGGCCTTACAAACGATTGTCCATGGGAATGTAATACTGGCTATACCCAAGTCGGCAATACTTGTGTTCGGAATACAGTAATAAGCTTCGATTTGTACGGCGGCACCGGCGACATTCCGGATTTGGTTTGCGCGGGGACAAGCTGTACATTGCCCGGTGTTTCGGGTTTTACACGCCCGTATTCCGTATTGCCGACACAGCTTCATTGGTGTCGCGATGCAGCCTGCTCTGGCGGTACTTATGAAGCTGGGTCAACGCACACAATTACCGAAGACACACGGCTATATTTAAGATGGGACTGCGAGACAGGTTTTGCGAGCAACCTATCTTCGTGCGATTTGTTGGTGCATTTGGATAAAACCGGTGGGTCTGGTGTATTAAGTGGAAATGGCATCCCAGCCAACAGTGCTGCGGACCTAATTGTTTGGATGACATGCGATGGGACAACCTGTACTTTGCCGGATGCGTCACATATAACGCGGGCTAATTCCAGCTTGGTCGCAAATCCATATTGGTGTACTGAACTGATGGGTGGCGGCACGTGTTATAACGGCGGTTCGGTGCAAACATTGTCAGCGGGCGCCACATTGTATTTGCATTGGACATGTAATACTAATTTTGCCTTGGCAGGCAGAGCGTGTAATCGTCAGTTGAGATTGAACAAAGTGGGCGGCACTGGCACCATTCTTGGCAGTCAAATAACGGATTCCGGCGGTACAGATGAAGCTATATTGCTGTGCAGCGGAAACCAGTGCAGTCTGCCCCCCGTTAATGCATCGAATATGACGCGTGAAAATTCTGTCATCGCCCCCGCCCCATATTGGTGTTCCAACGTCCAAGGTGGTGGTACTTGCTATAGCGGAACGGTTGCGAATATGCCATTTTCAACTTTGCATCTAAGTTGGCGATGTGCACCTGGTTTTTTTGTATCAGGAAATACCTGTGTTTCCGGAGAGATGATGTTGAACAAGCGCGGCGGAATCGGGATTTTGGTTGGTCCAGGCATTGATGACACTGGTGATACAAGTGCAGTAATGATATGCGACGGCAGCCAGTGCACATTGCCTTCGGCAGATACCTTGACGCGCCCGAATTCCGTTTTGCCGCTGTTTCCATATTGGTGTGTTTCTGTTACTGATACTTCACAGGATTGTTGGGCGCCTGGGGAAATTCGGACAATTACATCACCTTCTCGTTTCAGTAATGCTGTGGAATTAGTTTGGGCGTGTAACAGCGGATTCCGAATGCAGAGTGTGGCTAACCAGGCATGCGTGGCGTGCACAAATGCTCCGGCGAATTCAACTTATATTGGTCCCAGTCCTAATAATACCAACACCTGCCCATGGGAATGTAATACCGGGTTCAGTTTGACCGCGACAAATCAATGTGGCCAGATGTGTACGGCTGGATTTACAACTTTGCGTGTTGGTGATTTGGAAATTCCATTGTATAATACCAAAATGACCACGCATGCACTGGGCGTCAGCGATGGTACGAATATATGCTATGCCAGTTTGGCCACAGGTGCTGGCCCGAATGCATTGAATGTTCACATTAATGGGACGACGTATCGTTCAACTTATTAAATTATTTGTTTTTATCCGCAATTTCTGATAAAATAAACTGGATGAGAGAGGATTCTATAATGAAGAAAGCATTTATTGCCGGTTTTTGTTTATTGTTTGTGGTGTCCGCAGATGCAGCGACGCGCGGTAATGCGTCGTTGACCGCCGCGTACCAGCAAAACCAGCGTAATACTTATTACATCGTGAATGCACCGGACGTTGATACCGCGTGCCGCAATCGTATATTCGCATGTTTGGCCGAATATTGCGGCGATGTGACTGTCGTTCCGGGCCAGCGGTCCAGCCGGTGTGTCAGTGCGACCGAATCCGAACTTTATAATTTCGCTTTGCTGTGTTTGCAAAAAGATAATACACCACTGTTGCCAACATTTTCGGTCAGCCATCAGAACGTTGCACGCGGAATGAATACTGCGGCACGCCTGTGTCCATCATTTGTTCAACAAGAATTAATGGCGTATCTGTCCATGGCGAACATGGCGGAACAACTGACGAAACAGCGTTCCGACCAATGTGTCCAGCGTAGATATGAATTAGAGGCCGCAATTGCATGTCATTCCGTCGCGCTGGCGTACGGTAACGAAACCGCGAATATGTTGCGTTCTCAGTTAACTGATTTTTGTGGCGCAGGCGTACCAGGCGGTTCGGCCGATATGGTGCAACGATTTGCAAATGCTGGAAATGTTGGCGCGAATATCTGGGGCTGGGCGGAAAAAATCGTATCACTGGATTTATCTAAAAAAGGCGCGGAATGGCAATCAGCGGTTGATTCAGTCTTGGCCGGATATGTTAATCGTATGAATTTGGCATGCGGCGAAAACATGCAGATGCAGGCAGTTGCGCGCGAACGCGATACCAGTCCGACAAATCTGCAAATCATGGCGACAATGGCCGTCGGTGCAGCGTTCCCGATTGACACGCGTGAACCAGAAAATCCACATGCATCGAATCTGTGGATGGAAATAAATTCAATGTCTGTTTTGCCAGACTTTGCAACTGCACGTCAAGTTGTCCAAGCCGGATTGACCAATGCGGCAACGACCCAGAACGCGTTCTTGTCCACTGCGACAATGCAACAGATGCAGCGCGCATATACGCATAATCAAACCAAAGCATTTATTATCCGTGATTCCGCACGATGCTATATTATTCCGGTGCAAACGCTGTCGGTCCAGGAAAACGCCGTCATCGCACAAACATTTGCATCATGCCGGTATAATTGACACGAAGTGTCATTGCGAGCATACGCGAAGCAATCCAGTAAATAAATAAAAAGGTTGTCTAATATATTAGACAACCTTTTTAACGCAATATTTTTCAAATTTGTTTTTATCGATATTTTAATGCGGGTAATGGTGGTAATGTTGTGCCGGTGTCAGATGCTTTGATATCCAGACCCAGTTTGCGCAGATTATGTATCAAATTCGGATAGCCGCGCAGTGCGAACGATGGGTTATCAATACGACTGTGCCCGTTTGCCATTGCTGCGCATACAATCAATCCGAATGTCCCGCGCAAATCCATTCCAGTCACATGCGCCGGGTTGAATTGTGATGGATGTATTAAAACTTCCAATGCTTTTGGCGCGACCGAATTTTTAATTTTTATTTGGCGATGTTCTGACTTTAAGCCGAATTTTGCCATCTGGGCCAAATGCCCGCTGCGTCCCGGCCAAATCGGGTCGATGATTGTGGATGATTCACCTGCTGTTGCCAATACGGGCGTCCATATTTGCTGCAGGTCGGTTTCTTTACCCGGAAACGGCGACATTTGAAAAGACCGGCCTGGTACATATGTATTATAAAATAAAAATTTTATTTTATCCGTATATTCAGACGGCGTAGTAAAAAGTTTCTTAACATTGTTGCGGCCGGCAATTTCTTTTATGGAATTCATCCAAGGGCGACATGAATCAAAATCCATATTGCTCAAAACAATACCCTGGCGCAAAGCCAGTGCCAACAAGGCATACGATGCGGTTTCTAATCGGTCCGGCAATATGGAATACGTTCCGCCGTTTAACAGATGCCCTGTTTCAAAGCTGGTCATCGCCGTACAATCCGTTCCGCGAAGATTTGCGCCCATGCCGTTCAGTATGCCCAGCAAGTGCCCTACTTCCGGTTCCATTGATGCGTTGTATAAAAACTTCTTTCGATTTGCAGTCGCAGTCGACAGCATCCAATGAAAAGTCGCGCCATGCGAAACTTGTTTTGTGGAATATATCGGCGCGCTGTCAATCGCCGACTGTTTCTTTGGCAATTGGATTTTTATTTCACTTTCTTTATTTGAAATGCGTGCACTAAATACATTGCGCATAAGGTTCAGATGATAATCAATCGCCCGCGTACCGCCAAATGCGCATCCCCCCGGAATTTTTAAATTTAATGAATCGAATTCCCCCGTGATTGCAAATCGCGCCATCAATGCGCCCCATAAATAATAACTGGCGCGAAATTTGAATGATTCGTCTGATAGCGTGTTTGATTTTATTTCAGCAGCATACAAATGCATGCGTCGTAATATGGGCGAATATTCAACCCCTATGCCCAAATCTATCATTATTTTTCCCATGTCCAAAACATCGGAAATATGCGGCACATTTTCCAATGTAATCGGCTGGTCGGTCAAAACCGCCGCCGCCATCGCGCCCAAAACTTCGTTTTTTGCGCCGCTGATGTCAATATGATAAGAAGCATCAAGGCGAGTGTTTGCCCCATGTCCGTTTATTTCAATAAAATCCGGAATAAAGAATTCATTGTTCATTGCGTTCTCTTTGCGTGAACTCTCTCTCTATTTCTCCGATTAATTCTGTTACTCCCTGGCGACCTGCGGCGGATATTGCAATTGGCGCGGGCTTTTTATTGCGCTTTAAAAACGCGGCGAATTTTTTCAAACGCGCAGACCATTCATCCGCATCAACCGCGTCTGATTTATTTATAACGATTATTTCCGGCTTGGTTGACAGAGTGGTACACATACCGGCCGCCTTGCAATCCGCATCGTATTCTTCGATTTCATGACGGATGGTTTTATATCGCGCCGTCCAATCTTCTTCGGTTCCATCAACGATATGCAAAATCATTTTTGTGCGTTCGGCATGTCCCAGGAATTTATCCCCCAATCCGACGCCTTCGTGCGCGCCTTCGATAAGTCCCGGCAAATCGACCAAAACAAATTCGCGGTTATGCGCGTACATAACGCCCAATTGCGGATTCAAAGTAGTGAACGGATAGTTCGCAATTTTCGGGCGCGCTGCGGTTACCGCGGCCAACAATGTCGATTTACCTGCATTTGGAAATCCAACCAACCCAATGTCGGCGATAAGTTTTAATTGCAGAATAACAACGCGTTCTTCACCCGGCAATCCGTCATTTTTTTGTGTCGGTGCGCGATTTGTCGGCGATTTGAAATGCAGATTTCCCCACCCACCGTTTCCACCGCGACATGCGCGGTATTCCATGCCATCTTCGTTCAAATCGGCATATTGAATTTCTTCATTTTCAGACAATATAACTGTACCGGTTGGAACATTGATAATCATCGTATCGCCGGATTTTCCAGTGCGACCTTTGCCACTGCCGTTATTACCGCGTTCGGCATTGAAATGTTGCTTGAATCGAAAATCGATGAGTGTATTTAAATTCGGCATTGAACGGAATATAATATCGCCGCCGCGACCACCATCGCCGCCATCGGGTCCGCCGTATTCAATATATTTTTCACGACGGAAAGATGCGCTGCCGTTGCCGCCATCGCCTGCTTTCAGAAAGATTTTTGCTCTGTCCAGAAATTTCATATTTGGATTTTATCGTAAATCCAGCGAATTGCAAGCAGGTAATCTTTGTGATGGGCGGGAATTTACCCGCCCACACACAGGAGAGCCCGTACTCAGGCATAAATTCCCATGTAAAATCGAAAAATAGACCGCCAAGAAGGTTTGGCGGTCGGGAAGTTAGAAAATCAGCAAAGTAGTGACTCCCCGGTTTTTGGGCGAACCCTATTTTATAACCGGTGGCTTCCCGACCAAGGTCAGGACAACGGTGCGAGAAGCACGCGTCTGTTGTAACGGTGCTCTCGCACCGACTTTGCTGGGACTTCTATATCCCGAATTCCGATTTTACCTGGAATTCCGGTGCATTGTATAAGATTTATAATTTTTGTAAAGAGAAAAAAATTCCCCAATCCGGGGAATTTTTTTAGTTCAATTTTTCAAATACTATTTCCTTGCCATCAGTCGCGCGCAGCAATAATTCATTGCCGGACAATTTGAATGTTTCCACCGCATTCAAGAATTGAAAATATTCGAATTCGACGCGCATGGCATTTTCGTCCAAGCCCATCATCATCGTTGCCGCAGCCGGACCGAATCTGATGTTGCGACCGTTGATTTCATACGGCGCATTGTAAGTATTGACCACGCGACCGAACGCACGGTCTGCATCGTCTGCAAAATTCAATGTGATTTCTGTACCATCAACGGTCGTAATAAATTCACCGCCGCGCAAGACAACCGGTTCTTCGGATGTGCATGCCGCGATTGGCAGCAACAGTGCCATTGCCAGTATAGATGTTGAAAGTTTTTTCATTTTTGCTCCTTTTTATTTATTAAAAATATTTATGCAATGATTGTCCATTTTTAGACAGCCACAGTTTCGCGCGTTCAACGCCCGGACCATACAGTTCCGATACAAGGCGCCAAAAATCCGGCGAATGGTCCATATGTTTTCGGTGTGCCAATTCATGCAATATTACATATCGCATTACGGCTGGCGGCGCGAATGCCAGACGATATGAAAATGAAATTGTTCCGCTGGCGGAACAGCTGCCCCACCGGGAAGTTGTATCGCGTACTGCAATTCGTGCCGGGCGGAATTCACGTGGCGCGGCGGCGATTTCACACTTTACACGCGCCAAGAATTGTTTTTTAATTTCATCGCGTACGCGCCGTTCGAAAAATTCAGGCGAACCGCCAACGATAATTGCATGTTGCGTTTCGGATTTATTATTTGTTAACAGTGTTTCTTTGCCGAATACTGTAATAATATCACCTGATTTTAATTTAATTTTTTCTGGTGCGCGGGCAAATATTTTTTCCAGCCATCGTTGCTTTTCTGCAACGAATTTCATTGCGCGTGCATGCGACACCAATCGCGGCAATGTTATATGCAGTTCGCGCGTTGGTGATACTTTTGGTCGCAAGACAATGTTCCGAACACCGGATTTGGTATTAAAAATAATTGGAATTTCTTCGCCGCTGGCAAGTACGAATGTTTCGGTTTTCATTTTGTTGGTTTCAGTTTTGCTTCAATTTTTTTGGCAATTATGGTCGCATCAAATCCAAAATACTTATATACATCTGCGCCTTTGCCGCCTGCGCCGAATGTGTCAACTCCGATGACTTCATCTGCGAATTCATGCCATGCGCGCGTCGTTCCCGCTTCGATAACAATCACACGTCCACGCAATATCTTGCGCCGATATTCATCGCTTTGCAAGCGGAAAATTTCAGGTGCGGGCATGCTGACAACCGCGGCGGAAACACCGCGCGAATACAGTGTTTTTTGCACGGCCAATGCAAGTGCAACTTCGGACCCCGTGGCCATCAGCGTAATGGTTGGCTTTTTTGAAACAGCATCGCGCAATATATATCCGCCCTTTTCCATCTCGTCTGGCGCGGCGCCATCCGGCACAATTGGAAAATCTTGCCGTGACAGTACAATCGCCGTCGGGCCATCTTTGCGACGCAGTGCCAATTCCATAGACATCGCAACTTCGATTGCATTTGCCGGTCGCATAACATGCAAGTTCGGAATCAGGCGCAACGACGCCAATTGTTCAATCGGTTGATGCGTTACACCATCTTCGCCCAGTGCGATGGAATCATGTGTGAATACGTAAATCACTGGCTGATTCATCAGCGCAGATAACCGAATTGCCGGACGCATATAATCGCTGAAAATTAAAAAAGTCGAACCGCATGGACGCAATCCGGACAAAGACAATCCGTTCATAATCGCCGACATAGCATGTTCGCGCACACCATAATGAATATAGTTTCCGTGATAATTTTCTGGCGTGATATCGGTCGCAATATCTGGTCGTGCATGCGTGCTGGCGGCCAAGTCTGCACTGCCCCCAATCAATATACCCGGCATTTGTTCCATTGCGATTTTTATCGCACGACCAAACATTGTTCGTGTGGATTCGGGCTTTTTCGATTTTGCAATGTTTGTTAAAATTTCGGTTGATAAAGTATCGAAATTTATTTCAATTGGTGACACAGGTTCTGATATTGTCGGCGTGCTGATTTTTATATTTCGCAATCTTGCCCATAATGTTGTCGCGGATTTTGCAACTGTGAACGGTTTGCCGCCCGGACGTAATTTGTTCAATACTTCGGTTGCATCCGCATCCGACAAAGGCGACCCATGAACCGCCGCAGTCCCGGCATGTTCGGACAGATATCCGATTGTGGTTTTGCATGCGATAAATACAGGCTTTCGCATTTTTTTCGCGATATTTATCGCGCGGTTTATTTCATCTGGGTTCATGCCGTTGATTTCAATCGTTGCCCATCCAGCAGACAAAAATCGTGCCGGAATATCATCTGACATCGCGACATTGCCATCAATTGAAATTCCATTGTTATCCCAAAAAACAATCAAATTATTTAATTTATAATATCCGGCGAATGATGCTGCTTCGGATGAAACGCCTTCCATCAAGTCACCATCAGAACAAAGGCAATAAACCCGCGAATTTGTTTTTTTTATTTTCGCCGCCATTGCCATTCCGATCGCGTTCGCGAATCCTTGGCCCAGTGGCCCAGTGGATGTTTCAATTCCGGGCATTGCGCCGTATTCTGGATGACCTTGGGTACGTGCGCCCAGTTGTCGGAACTTTTTCAAATCGTTCATCAAAACATCATATCCGGCCAGATGCAAAGTTGCATATAGCATTGCGCTTGCGTGCCCTGCACTCAATACAAATCGGTCGCGTACCGGCCATTCGGGATTATTTGGATTAAATCGCAAATGATTCGCAAAGATGGTTGTTATAATATCCGCCATGCCCAGCGGTGCGCCCGGGTGCCCACTTTGTGCGGCTTGGACTTGGTCAATGGACAGTGCGCGCACGGCATCCGCCATGATGCGGATTTCCGCCGAATTAAAATCGCTTTTTTGCGCCCGCCAGAAAAACATGTCATTCCCCCTGAATTTATGGTAAAATTATAGAACAAAAATAAAAGGTAATGCAACATGATTAAAGTCTGGACTGATGGTTCTTGTTTGGGCAATCCGGGCCCCGGTGGGTGGGCGTTTGTGGCGACCGATGGCACCAAAATCGCCGAAAAATCGGGTGGCGAACCAAATACGACCAACAATCGCATGGAACTGATGGCTGTGATTCGCGCTTTGTCGTCCATAAAAAATCCGGCGGTTGAAATTAATACGGACAGTCAATATGTAAAAAATGGTATGCAATCGTGGATGACGAATTGGAAACGCAACAATTGGCGTACGGCCGATAAAAAGCCCGTTAAAAATCAAGATTTATGGATGTTATTGGATGCGGCCGCATCGGAAAAAAATATTAAATGGGTTTGGGTTCGCGGACATAATGGCGATGAAATGAACGAACGTGCGGATACCCTGGCGCGTACGGCGGCCGAATCTATTTCTTGAATCCCAACCCAACGATAAACATTTCCACTGAATCTTTGCGGGATGCAGCGGGTTTGATATGCGCGACTTTATCAAAATGTTTTTTGACGTCGGCCATGATTTCATTGGTCGTGCCGCCAGTAAAAGATTTAGCAACAAATGTTCCGCCGGGTTTCAAAGTATCTTTTGCAAAATCCCACGCGTATTCCAATAATGTCATCTGGCGCAGATGGTCAGTCTTTTGATGCCCGGTCGTATTCGGCGCCATATCGGAAAGAACGACATTAACACCCGCCCCACCTACTTTTTCGTTCAACCAATCCAACGCTTCGTCAGTTGTAAAATCACCTTCGTAAAATTCAACACCAGTAATCGGTTTTATAGGCAGCAAGTCCATTGCGATAATGCGCGATTTTGGAAATTCGCGCGCGATATATTGCGACCAGGAACCCGGTGCCGCGCCCAAATCCACAACGACCATACCGTCACGCAGGAACTTATATTTTTCATTTATTTCGATTAATTTATATGCGGCGCGCGCGCGATAGCCTTCTTTGCGTGCGCGTTCAACATAAGGGTCATTCGCCTGGCGCTGAATCCACGCAACACTTGATTTTGATTTTGCAATTTTTTTGTTTATTATTTTCATCTGTCATCACGTTCTTTGCTATAAGAGTATTGTCCGCGCTGCATCAGGTCTTTCAATACAACCAAGGCACGGATATCGCCGAACGCAGGCTGCAGAAGGATTCCATGCTCCTTGGAATGTAAAATCGATAAACGAACGTTGTGTGCGCTGAAAACCTTTTGCGCTTCCATGGCATTTTGCTCGTTCTTTGGTTTGAAATAATACGTCGGTCTGTTTGTCGTGTCGTCAATGGCGTTTATAACGATTCCGAACTGTCGCAGTGAATTGGACAAGGTATCGATAATTTCGTCATATGATTTGAAGTCAAAGCCTTTTATCCGGCTGGATGCATCTGCAAAAGATTGCTGTTTCACTCGATTGCTTGGGTAAAATTTCGGCATAACCTCTGAATCATAGCGTTTGCGTTTTTCGGGGTTGCTCAGTATTTCCCATGCTTCTGCGGCTTTTCTGAATTGTTCCGCGGCTTCTTTGTCCCCTGGATTCTTATCGGGGTGATATTTGTGTGCGATTGACCTGTATGCTTTTTTTATATCCTGATTTGTTGCCGCCGTAATTTCTTCGCGCGTGGCATCCCATCTGATATTGAACGGCAGATATAAATTTGCATCTCTAACTTTATCCAGCCAATCTCTCATCACGATTCTCCGCCGGGTATGTTTTTCATCATTTCCATCAGTTTATCGGGCGAACCGAATTGTGATAATTGCTTCATCTGGGTGCGCATTTTGTCGAAGTTTTTCAGCAATTGTTCAACGTCGCGTACGGCTGTTCCGCTGCCCGCTGCGATGCGTGTTTTGCGGCTGGCTAAAATTATTTCCGGCCGCATGCGTTCGGCCGCGGTCATTGATTGAATAATTGCCATCTGTTTATTAACGGCGTCATCGGTCGCGCGGTCTTTCAGCGCACCCGCCATTTGCGACATGCCCGGAATCATTTTAAGCAATCCGCCGATGGAACCCATTTTTTTAATTTGCTTCATTTGTTTCAGCATATCGTCAAGGGTAAATTCGCCGCTGAACATTTTCATCATTGCATTTTCGGCGTCTTTTTCGTTGATGTGTTCTTGGGCGCGTTCAACCAAAGATACAACGTCGCCCATGCCCAAAATTCGCGACGCGACGCGGTCGGGATAGAACTGTTCAAAATCTGTAATTTTTTCGCCCGTTCCGGTGAACAGCACAGGCGCACCGGTTTCCATGCGCGCGGACAACACCGCCCCGCCCCGCGCATCACCATCGGCACGCGTCATAATCAATCCAGTGACGCCCAGCTGATTATTAAATTCCCGCGCAACATTTAATGAATCTTGCCCGGCCATCGCGTCGATGGTCAACATGATATCGGTCGGCGATAAAATCTTTTTCAAATCGCGCAATTCAAGCATCAGCTTTTCATCAATTTGCAAACGACCGGCAGTATCGATAATTAAAATATCAGATTTATTTTCACGCAGTGCGCGTTTTGCAATTTCAATTGGTTTTTCATCCGCAATAATCGGCAAAGAATTCACGCCGGCCTGGGTCGCCAGCATTTCCAATTGTTCACGCGCGGATGGGCGATATATATCAGTCGATACCAATAAAACCGATTTGCCCAGCTTTTTATAATGAACGGCCAGTTTTCCTGCGGTGGTGGTTTTGCCGGTGCCTTGCAATCCAATCAGCATGATGATTTCTGATTTATGATTTATGATTTCTGATTTAGTGCCACCAAGTAAATTGACCAATTCATCATAAACAATCTTGGCAACCTGTTCCGCTGGACGGACATTTTCGGTGATTTTTTGTCCGACTGCTTTTTCACGAATATCAGACATTAATTTTTTTACAACGGGCAGCGCAACATCTGCTTCCAGTAACGCAATCCGAATTTCGGACAAAGCATCGTCCAGCATTGATTCAGTCAGATGTGTCCGGCCAGTTAATTTTGCAAAAGTGGTACCCAATCGGCGGGTTAAATTATCAAACATAGCGAATATTTTACCGCGAAAAACGCGAAATTGCAAACGAATTAAAAAGTAGTATGAAAGCGCAACATCGCGCCCCCATCTGTCGGTTCAACCGATAAATTAACGTTGTCCGGAATGTATCTGGTGGTGAATAAATAATTAAATCCTATGCCAATTGCGGCCGCGGTACCGATATCCAACCAATTGTGCATTCGCGCATAATTCCGCGAATATCCAACGTACGCCGCGGCCGCATACATTGGCGCACCAATGTACCAACCGTAACGCATCTGCCAATATGCAGCGCCAGAAAAAGCAAAACTGGTATGCCCAGATGGAAATGTTCGACCATCCACGCCCGAATCTTGATATGGGCGTTCTTCGTTCGTTACGAATTTAAGTACCTCGGTTGTCACCGCGGTGGAACCAATGGCCAGACTCCATTGCCGTGCCCCTTGCCAATCTTGGATGGCAACCGTATATAGAATCGCGGATATTGGAATGGCCAGCATGGTATAATCGCCAATGCGTGTTACGGTGGCATCATTACGCGCTGTATGCCTGTCTGCGTGCGCGGTATGCGTTACCAATAGTGTCACAACAGCTAAACATAATAGGACTTTTTTCATGCACGAAAGTGTTACACAGATGAAATTGCCGCGCAACTATTTATTTCAAATATCTTTGAAGGTATTTTCCGGTTGGACTGGTCGGGATTTTTGCAACCGATTCCGGTGTGCCGGCCGCGACAATATTTCCGCCCGCATCGCCGCCGCCGGGACCCAAATCAATGACCCAGTCTGCGGTTTTGATGACTTCCAGATTGTGTTCAATTACGATAACTGTATTGCCCTGGTCGGCCAATTCATGCAGAACAGACAATAACATTTTAATATCTTCGAAATGCAATCCAGTCGTTGGTTCGTCCAATATATACAATGTCCGGCCGGTCGAACGCGCGGCCAATTCTTTAGAAAGCTTTACGCGTTGTGCTTCACCACCCGATAATTCCAGCGACGATTGGCCCAATTTTATATAATCCAGTCCGACGCGGCGCAGCAATTCTAATTTATTTTTAATCAGTGGAACATTGATGAAGAATCTGTACGCTTCATCGACCGTCATATTTAAAACGTCCGCAATCGATTTGCCTTTGTACGTTACTTTCAACGTTTCATCATTATATCGTGACCCATGGCATTTTTCGCATTCTACATAAATATCGGGCAAGAAATTCATTTCGATTCTGATTACGCCATCGCCCTGGCATGCTTCGCATCGGCCGCCTTTGACATTAAAAGAAAATCGTCCGGCCGCATATCCGCGTGCTTTCGATTCCGGCAACGCGGCATAAAAATCACGAATATGGGTAAACAATCCGGTATAAGTCGCCGGGTTCGAACGTGGACTGCGCCCAATCGGACTTTGATCTATATCGACAACTTTATCGATGTTTTCGATACCGGTAATTTTATCATGCGCACCAGATTCCAGCTTTGAATTATGCAGCACGCGCATTATTGATGGATATAAAGTATTTAACAACAGCGTTGATTTTCCAGAGCCCGAAACACCGGTCAGCGCAACCAGTTTACCCAGTGGAATTTCTACATCAACATTTTTCAAATTATTCTGACGCGCGCCTTTGATATTTATAACCGCGCCCGTGCCATCGCGTCGCGTTTTCGGCACATCGATTTTTTTTGCACCGGATAAATATTGTCCGGTTAATGAATCTTTGTTTTTCAAGATGTCTGCAGGTTTTCCAGCCGCAACAATCGAACCACCGTGAACACCGGCGTTGCGGCCAATGTCGATTAAATAATCGGCCGACATCATTGCGTCTTCATCATGTTCAACTACGATTACCGTATTATCTTTATCGCGCAAAGCTTTCAAAGTTTCCAGTAATTTATCGTTATCAGATTGGTGCAATCCGATTGACGGTTCATCCAAAACATACAAAACGCCGGTCAGTCCGGAACCAATTTGCGATGCCAATCGAATACGTTGTGCTTCACCGCCGGACAGTGTTCCAGCGTTACGCGACAATGTTAGATATCCGAGTCCAACATTAGCCAAAAATTCCAAACGCGATGTAATTTCGCGCAATATTACGCGGGCGATTTCATTCTGTTTTTTCGTCATGCGTTCTGGCAAATCGCGAAACCATGCAAGTGCTTTCGTCACTGACATTTCTGAAATATCCATGATGTCCGCGCTATTGACTTTCACACATAATGCTTGGACGTTCAGGCGTTTTCCGTGGCACGCTGGGCATGGCGTTTGCGATTGGAATTTTTCCAAAAATTCTTTCATTAAATTGGATTCGGATTCGCGGAATCTTCGTTCCAGGTTTCCAATTACGCCTTCGAACGGTTTTTCATATTTGTATCCGTTCCAATTTATATGGATTGGTGTGTCGCCGCTGCCATACAATATAATGTCTTGCTGGGCCGCGGTCAAAGAATTCCAAGGTTTTGACATTGGAATTTTATAATGCTTTGTGACGCCTTCCAAAACATGTTCATACTGCGTTAACATTCCGCCGCGCGACCACGGTGCAATCGCGCCATCGCGCAACGATAATGAAGTATCCGGAATAACCAGTGCGACTGACATATTCAATTGGACGCCCAGACCGTCGCATTCGCTGCACGCGCCCAATGGCGCATTAAACGAAAACAATCGCGGTTCGATTTTCGGCACGGTAAATCCAGAAACCGGGCATGCGAATTCGGTGGAATATAAAATGTCTTCGTTGGTGTCCAATCGGCGCACCAAAACAGAACCCGGTACCAGACGCAAAGATGATTCAAATGACGCGGACAAGCGTGAAATAAAATCTTCATCATTTTTTACGACCAGCCGGTCAACAACAACAAAAATATTATGTTTCTTATTTTTATCCAATGTCGGTGGCCGCGATAAATCAACCAATTCACCATCGATAATTGCGCGCTGATATCCTTGTTTTACCAGGAACGCTAATTCTTTTTTATATTCGCCTTTGCGTTCACGGACCAATGGCGCCATAACGTAAATTTTTGTATCGGCTGGCAGTTTAAGAGTCCATTCGACCATTTCCGGAATTGTCTGAGATGAAATCGGTTTGCCCGTCATCGGTGAATGCGGCACGCCGACACGCGCCCACAACAGACGGAAATAATCGTAGATTTCAGTAACCGTACCGACAGTGGAACGTGGATTTTTCGATGTTGTTTTTTGTTCAATCGAAATCGCAGGCGATAATCCTTCAATTAAATCGACATCCGGCTTGCGCTGCATATCCAAAAATTGACGCGCGTATGACGATAATGATTCGACGTATCGACGTTGGCCCTCGGCATAAATTGTATTAAACGCCAACGATGATTTCCCCGAACCGGACACGCCAGTAATGACCACCAATTTATTTTTTGGTATGTCCAGGTCGATATTCTTTAAATTGTTTTCCCGCGCACCGCGGATTTTAATTGTATTCATGTCCGACTATATAGTGATAAATTTGTCGGGTTCAAGTATAACCGACCGATATTAAAAAGCAACAAAAGAAAACGCCCCAGGGGGCGTTTTTATCTGGGTTTTGACCTGAAATATTTATACCCGTCTGCGGCGGCATTATTGATATCGTTTTTCCATTTTTCTGCGGCCTTGGCCGGCTTCATTTTTCCCAAATATTCCGGATTGGTCAGTCCACTGGAAATTGGATATATGGCATTCGGCCCGGCATATTTTATAAAATCCAAATCGCCGCCCTGGCGGCCGAATCCGGGTGCCAAAACGAACGCCAGGTCTTTCGTATCATGCCCATTATCCAGTTCCGCGGTGCGGATATTTTTCATGGATTCCGGTTTTGTTGCGCCGACCACGAAACCAACGCGTTCTTTGTCCACATTGCGAATTTCCAATGCCATGTGTTGATACACATAAAGCCCGTCTTCGGCCCGCAAATTTTGTATTTTGGCATTTTCGTTTGATGTAGCCGCCAACGCGAACACGCACATATTCGGATCGGCGTCCAGATAAGGCATTATTGTATCGATTTCCCCTATGTACGGGCTGACCGTGACTATGTCCGGGACAAAATTGTAAATATCCGCAGTACTGTATTCTTTCTGGGTACTGCCGATATCGCCGCGTTTGTCATCCAAAATGCGCAGCAAATTCGGATGAGCAATCGCGGTATAGTTCATAATTTCGGCCAATATATGCCGCGAATGTTTTTCATAAAACGCCAAATTTAGCTTTATTCCGACAATATGCGGCGCGCATTTATCGATAATTTTACGCAATTTTTTGTAATCCATTTGTTCTGGCGATGGGTCCAGTCCCAGTACAAGACGGGAATTTTTGGTTTTTATCTGCTGGGCCAATTTTTGAAAAGCGTGCATATTCTATCCTTTATGTGCCAAGATAGTATCAATCGGGGCTGTTTTCAACAATTTTTTCCAATTCCCAATCGGACAGCCACAAAATATATCCCCGTACGGCGCGGCCAGGAAATGCAGCGCGCAAAAGTGCGGCGTATTCCGCCATCTGCGCGGCGTACAGGTCGCGTCGTGCAGATTTATCAGTGTCTGTTTTATAATCCAAGAATTCGATTTCTGTGTCGCTTATTATCATTCGGTCTATGCGGCGGCTGATGAATTTTTCGCGAATTTTCCCGGCGATTGGAACTTCGGTGCGTGCGCCGGATGCAAAAAATCGCGCAATTTTCGGCTGTGCGGTGATTTTTTTGGCCAGCATAGCATCGCCTTGCGCACCCTGCCCGTCAATTATAACATGTTGTAATCGCTTGTGCATCACGGTGCCTGCATCTGTTGCATGTTTCTGCGATTCATGTGATTTTAAAAAATCGGACAGTGTTCCATTCATTTTGTAATCCGTATTATTCCATTTTCATCAACCGCAGCGTACGGATGTGTTGCCAGAACGGCGGCAAGGCGAGTATGCCAGCTGTCGGCCGGTGGTTCCAGCGTATTATTAAATCCGTAAATATACAGCCGGTCGCGTGCGCGTGTCATTGCGACATACAGTAATCGATAATATTCTTCCAGCTGTGTCTGATATTTTGCATCTGCGACCATCGTGAAGTTTTCCGATTTATCCGCACGTCCGCGCCATAAAAATGTATCGCCTGTTGGGATTGGTTCCGCAATTCGCACTGTGTTCGCGTTGCGCGGATTACGGATGGTGTCAATCAGAAACACACATGGTGCCTCCAATCCTTTGGCGCCGTGGGTCGTTACAATTCGCACGCCGGCGGATGCATCGATGTCGCGTGTGATTTCGCTGTCGCCCTTGATAAACCATTCCAGAAAATCGATTAATTCGCCCGGTTGGGTTCGTTCATAAGACAGACATATGGTCAGAAACTCTTCCAGTGGGTCGATAATTTGCCCGCCCAACGCGGCAATCATTTTCTGGCGTCGGTCATCTGTATTCAAAATTTTCATGAAAAACGAATAAGGTGCAAGGTTTTTCCATTCCAAAATTTGTTGAAATTTAGTATAAAGTTCTGGATTTAATTCATTGATACGACTTAATAATAATTCTTTGTTGCGATTATGGCATAGTGCATATAATTCATGCTCTGATGATCGGAATAATGGCGACCGCAATATGCATGCCAATGCATAATCATCCGATTGGTCAATGCAAAATCGAACCAGGTTCAAAAGGTCGCGAATGGCTGGGAATTCAGGTAGTTTAATACGGTCGCTGCCCGCAACTGGGATGCCACGTTTTTGTAGTTCTGATATCAAAGGCGCGGCAAATGGATGGCGTCGTTGGACCAGAATCATGATGTCGCTGGGTTTTAGAGTCGGTTCGGTCAACAGATTTTCGATTTTACCGGCCAAATCGCATATAAATTGCTTTCGTGCTGTGCCAGAATCCACATCTTCCGCGGGTTTCGTCAATGGATGCAATTCAACCAATCCAAAATCATCATTCCGAAAGCATTTGTGAATATTGTTCTTGAACTTTGTCAAAGAACCAATTGATACATCGCTGAAAAAATGGTCAACCGTGGAAAGTACAGCGGATGTCGACCGAAAGGATTGTTCCAGTGGTACATTAACTATGCGACGCGCATCATGTCTGATTTGCGCATCAATTGCATCTTTGGATTTTGCGAATGCGGTTGGGTCGGCGCCCTGGAATGAATAAATAGATTGCTTTGTGTCACCAACGACAAACAAAGACCGCGGGTTTTCTGATTCGCCGTCAGTCGTAAAATCCATTGTCAGTGCGTTCATTATTTCCCATTGTTCTGGCGATGTATCTTGGGCTTCATCAACCAAAATATGATGCAAATTTGTATCCAGTTGCGATAAAATCCACCCCATTTGTGCCGGGTCGGAAAACAATTTATTCGTATATAGAATTAAATCGTCGAAATCCAGTGATCCGCGGTCCAGCTTGGTTTTACGATATTTTTGCGCAAATACAGCGGTCAAATCATACAGCGCAATTGTGTTTTCAAATATTTCACGGTTTATATTTTCTTGATTCAGCGTATAAACCAAATCTTGTTCGGCAACCAGATAGTCTTTTTTCGAAACGTTAACGTTTTTTGTGCCGGTCGCAGTCAAAAAAGCAGCCTTGTATTCATTAAAATCGCACTTACTATTCCATTGTCCATTGTTGCAGAGATTCTTTTTTATCTGTTCGGAAATCTTTAATAAATATCCAGCGGGTTTTGGTTCGGTGGCAATAGAATCCAAAATTAATTTACGGTTTTGAATGGCCGCGGACGAGCAAAAATCGGCCCCGGTCAAATTATTAGTTTTTAATAATTGTTTCGTTGTATCAATAAATTGTTGTCGAATATTAAAGTTATTTTCAGTCTTGAAAAATTGCTTGTATTGTCCTGTCAAAATATTTAACAGGTCATCCAGCGAATATTCCGACACCTGTGAAATGATACGGTCAAATGCAGATGATAACCCCGAGCCCGCTTGTTCGTTCATCAAATCTTGAAATACATCTTTTTGCAATCTGGTTTGTTCGGCGCCGAAAACCAATTTCCATGCAGGCCCTATTCCGGCTTCGATTGGAAACCGGCGCAGAATTTCTTCGCAAAATCCATGGATAGTTCGAATTTTCAGCATTTGTGGATTATCGATATATTCATAGAAAATCGCACGCGTGCGTGCCAAATCTGCATCTGATGGTGCGCGTTCATGTGCCACGCCCACCAATAAATCGCGCAAATTGTCGTCATCTGCAAATGCCCATTCGCGAAGCGCGGCCAGAATTCGGTTTCGCATCTCGCTGGCGCCGGCATTGGTATAGGTCAGGCATAATATACCGTTTTTATCGTCAGAGCGGAATAAAATACGCAACAGCCGCAACACCAAGACCGAAGTCTTGCCCGTGCCGGCGTTTGCCTGGACCCAGATATTCTGGGTTGGGTCGGCGGCCAAAGTTTGTTCCAAAGATAATTTGCGCTTGTGTGACATTTCATATTGCTTTGTATGCCCGAATTGTAGTATAAAAATCCCATGATTTCAACAGAAAGGATGCAAAGTTCAATCTGGTCGGCATTTAGAAAGGAGAGCCAAATGTCAGCAAAATCACGCGTTACCCGCGCAACAAAAAGGGATTTACGATGCAAAAACTGAAACGCAATGATTCTGGGGTGTGGGTTCTGGTCGCGACATCGTGCGATTTTTCGCACCCGGATGCAAATATATGTTGTACTGGTGTTGGAAAAATCAATGCTGCCATTGCTGCGCGGCATATTATCGATACTGAAAATCCACGTTTGATTTTATCGCTGGGCAGTGTCAGTTCCGGTGCATTTGAATTCGGTCAAATAATAAATCCAACTGGCTGGGTTCAGCGAGATATGAATTTGTGCGAATTCCTTGGACCCAAATACGTCACACCGATGAGTGGCGATGAACAAATAATAAAATACGGTATGCGTGATGATAAATATCCGAACGCGGTTTGCGGCAGTGGTGACACTTGGATAAAAGATATGTCCGAGGAAATTTGGAATTGCGTCGATATAGACGGATTTGCAATTGCGGTTGTTTGTCGCGCGGCTGATGTGCCGTTTATTTCATACAAATTCGTCACCGATGGCAAATCATGCAAGGTGAGTCCAGATGAATGGTCGGAATTGGCCGACCAGTCGCGGGAATCATTACATTGGATTTATGACGAAATTATGGATGATGAAGATGAATAATAAATATATTTTGATTTTCTTAACTTTGTTATTGGCTGTGGGCGTATGGCTTGGCATACGCGAATATCGACGTGCGCAATTGAATAAAATGGTCGGCCAGATGATTCTGGTTGGATTTCGCGGCACATCGCCGGATGATGAATCTGTTCGTGAATTGGCAAACGATATTCGTGCGGGTCGCATTGGCGGCGTGATATTGTTCAGCTTTGATGTCGCATCCGGAGTTGCAGACGGCATACCGCGAAATGAAATACGATGGCAGACAAAATCACGGAATATTATCGATATAGACCAGGTTCGCGAACTGAACGATTATCTGCAAAACGCCGCGTCTGCTCGTCCGCCGCTGTTCGTTTCAATCGATTTCGAAGGCGGCCGCATTTCGCGAATCCTGCCCGAACACAGATTTGATTTCGTGCTTGATTCCGCAAAAGAATTGGCGGCGAATTATCCGCCGGAAACAGTTGGCGAAATGTATTACGAACTGGGCATACGTTTGCGCGATTTGGGATTCAATGTAAATTTTGCGCCGACGGTCGATGTGGATATTAATCCGCACAGTCCGGCAATCGGCGCAATGGGCCGGGCTTTTTCCGACGATGCGGCGTTGGTTACGAAATACGGCCGCGCCGCGTCGGACGGATTGGCGCGCGCAAATATTATTTATTCGCTGAAACATTTTCCGGGCCACGGTTCGGCCGACGTCGATTCCCATCACGGCACGGTCGATATAACGAATACATGGGTTGAATCGGAATTGATTCCATACCGCGAATTGGCGCGGACTGATATGCCCGGCATGGTTATGGTCGCGCATGTGTTCAAGAAAACGCTGGATGCTGAATTTCCAGCATCACTGTCGCCGAAAATAGTCGACGGAATGCTGCGCACGGATATCGGATTTGACGGCGTCGTGATTACTGATGATTTGCAAATGGGCGCGATTTATGAACATTACGGTCTGCGCGAAACTTTGCGTCTGGCGATTCTGGCGGGCAACGACATTATGCTGCTGGGCAATTGCATGACATACACCGAAAATTTGGGTCGTATCGCGTACGGGGAAATAATCGACATGGTGCGCCGCGGCGAAATACCGCGCAGCCGAATCAAAGAATCGTATCGGCGAATCATAAAATTAAAAGGCGATATTAAATGAGAAAATTATTCATGACGATTGCCATAATGTCTGTTTTCGGATGTTCCGACGCCGACGAATGGGGCGAACATATCGACGGCGTAATCGACAGAATTCACGTCGAACAATCCGGTGCGAAAATCATCGCGCTGACATTGGATATATGCGGCAGTAACAAAGGCCCCGGCATCGATAAAGAACTGGCGCAATATCTGCACGACAACAAAATCAAAGCAACTTTGTTTATAAATAAAAGATTCATAGATAAAAATCCGGATGATTTTCTGGCGCTGGCCGCGTCCGAATATTTCGATATCCAAAACCACGGGACCCAGCATCGACCTGCATCGATTACGGGCCGGTCCGCGTGGGGAATTCGCGGGTTCGATTCCAAGCAGGAATTAATCGATGAAATCCAGGACGCTGAAAACCGTATATACGAAATGACTGGTCGCCGCACGACTTTGTATCGTTCTGGAACCGCGTTTTATGAAACGGCCGCGATGAAAATCATTCACGGATTGGGATACAAAGTCATCGGATTTGCAGTCAACGGCGACCACGGCGCGTCGGATTCAGCGGACACGGTCGAACAAAACCTGGCGGGTGCGAAATCCGGCGATATTATAATCAATCATATGAATCATCCGGCCAGCGGGGTCCGCGACGGAATGATTGCCGCGATTGACAAATGGAAATCCGAAGGCGTTCAATTTGTTTTCGTAAAAGATTATTTGCAATGATATCGCTGCTTCGAAAATATTGGGATATTTTATTTCTGCCGGCGTTGCTGCTGGGCACTTTTGCGATACTGAAAATTTCCGGGTCGGCGGCGGTGTCGGGTCTGGAATTATTTGGCGTAATGCTGCCCTTTTTCGGCAAGGTTTTGATAAAGCGCGAAATCGCATTTGGTAATTTATTGGCCGTTGCGGGCCAAGGGTTTTTAATTGCATATTTCCTGCCAATGCAGCTTTATGGAATGGTCGCGTTCTGCATCGCATGGGCGATGATACATCTGGCGACATATTTTTCATGGAAATGGCCGGGTGCGCGAAAAAAATTAAAACCATCATACGCAGACGCCATTTATATATGGATGATATTTATCGGATTGGCGATTCTGGTCGCATACCTTTGGAATCGTGGACTGGTCGGTGTATTGGATTATACGGCGCTGTATATGGGATTGGTCGGCCAAGCATTATTGATAAACAAAAAAATCCAAGGCTGGATAATACTGGCAATTTGCACCGTTATGACCATGACTTTATTTTGGACAACCGCATCTTATTTATTGTTTATTCGTGCGATACTGAACGGTGTCGTTAATGTAACCGCATACGTTCGTTGGAAGAAAGAATTAAGTGGACATTTGAATTAAAATTTTGCTAAGTTTGGTCAGAGGGTAAGACATGGATATAAATCAGATTTTTTTAATTATTTTTGCAGTCGTGGCCATTGGTATGGTTTTTGGCGCAGCGGCGATGTTTATGTCTTCGCGCCGGGCACAAAAAATCACGGAATCCATGTTGCTTTTGCTGACCAAGCCAGAGCGTGCAAAAATCCAAGATGCCGCACGTGTTTTGCAGGTCATCATGGCGGGCGAAATTGAAAAAATTGAAAATAATTTTAAATCTATGTCGGATACATTGGCGGTCCAGGTTGTGCGCGCCGAAGAATTGCGCCGCGAACTGGGCGAACATAACGAACAATTGGTGACGACCGCGGATGATGCGGCGAAAAAAATCGCCGTGATGAACCAGCGCTTGGAAAATATGCTGGCCGGATTTACGCAAGTTGTCGAATCCCAAGAATGGATTGAAATCGACGGTGCGGCGGATAAATTCGCCGGACGTATTAATGATTTATTGAACAAAGTTGACGGCACGGCCCAAGATACAGTCGAGCGCACTCGCACGCTGCAATCGCATATTGATGGTTGGATTGATTCTGGAAAAAAGATGACTACACAACTGCAATCGGATATGGAAGACAATACTTCACTGATGAATTCAATGGTTGTTGAATCAGATGCGATGACTGAAAAGCTGGGCATTCTGGCTAAATCAGTGGCCGATGGATTTGATGGTGTCAAGGCTGGCGCGACTGAATATGAAAATGCGATGTCTGAAAACGACCGATTACTGGCGGCCCAGGTTGAAAAATTAGAAGAATTTACAAAGCAATCGAAACAGATGTTGGCCGCACAATTAAACGGTTTAACAAACACTGCAAACAGTGTTGGCGCACAGATTAGATTGGTCGAATCTTCGATTGAAAAGCAAGAAAAGAAATTGCGCGATACTGTCGGAATGTTGGACGAATCTGCATCCGCCACCGAAAATTCCGTACGGAATATTGTTAACGAAGTATCTGTTTTGGTCGGTAAATTTAACGGTGATATCAAAGATTTCGCAGTTGGTGTTGTCGGCGAATTGAACAATGTTCATGGTGTTGCGAATGTCACATTGAACGATACAAAAACCGCGGCAGGCGCATTTGCAGATTCGGTAAGAGCAATGGCCGAAGGCGTCCGTGAAACACTGATTGAAATGAACAACGCGCACGCACAATTGACTGGGCAATCGGCGGAATTAGTGCGAATATCTGCGGAAACAACGGAACAATTGGCGCCACTGTCAGAATTGATTGAAAAATATTATGCCGCCCTGCCCGATTTGACGCGCGGTTCGGCGGAATTATCAGAACAATTATCGGGCGACATTTCGACTTTGGATGAAAAAATTCGCGGACTGAATTCGGCGATGGAAAAATCGATTGTTGGAATTGCGGATTCGTCATTAAAGCTTGACCATTTGGCGGGTGAATCGCGCCAGCAAATGATTGATTTGCTGTCCGATTATGCCAAGGCAGTAGATACAATGAAAACGCTGACCACCCAGATGGCAGAAACCAAAGCATCCGCGCCGATGAAAGCATTATCCAAGGAATCGCCAAAATCCGTCGGTCCGGTTACCGCCATGCCAACCATGGCCGCCCAAGATTTTATTGCATCTGCGGGCAGCGTAATCGAACGCTTGCATGAATTATCGGTTGATTTAACACGCAGTGTTGGCGCCGAAATCCCAGATGCAGTTTGGGCAAAATATCATGCAGGCGACAAGACTATATTTTCCAAATGGTTTGCGAAAATGCTGGGCGCGGCGGATAAGCGTAAAGTCAAAGATTTGTTAAAACAAGATGCTGTATTCCGGTCCCAAGCGACGCAATTTGTCCGCGGATTTACAAAAATGATGGCCGGCGCGGAACAGACGGATAACAAAGAAATGATAACCGCGACATTGCTTAAAACTGACCTGGGTCAGATGTACATGGCACTGCGCAATTTTATATAAAAAAATAAATAATAAATACCTTGAAAATAGGTATCTTTTGCACTATATTCCCTGGGCTTAATCAAAGGATGCCAAATGAACTATCCGTATATGCCGAAATCGACTGCGTTGTGGCTGGTCGAAAATACTGCCCTTTCATTCGAACAAATCGCCAATTTCTGTGGCATGCACGAATTGGAAGTCAAAAGTATCGCCGATTCCGAAACCCACAAAGTCCAAGGTTTAGACCCTGTTTTAAATGGTCAATTGACCCGCGAAGATATCGCAAGGTGCGAAGCTGATATTGCCGCACGCCTTGTCCTGCGCACTGAAATTGTCGAAGCACAAAAAAAACAGAACAAAAAAGGCGTCGGATACACACCGAAATTACACCGTCAAAACCGTTTGGGCGGCATATTGTGGATTGTAAAAAACTATGCTGAATTGACAGACGGCCAGATTGCACGCCTGATGCGTTCGACCAATCCAACGGTCGCCAGCATCCGCAATAAAACGCACAAATCGTATTCGAATATCCAAATTCAAAGCCCGATTGTTTTGGGTCTGGTTTCCGAATCCGCATTGCACGAATCTGTTGCCAAAGCACGCAAAAGCAAATAATTAACGGACGATTATAAATCGAGCCAAGGGTTTTTTCATGCCGAAACAAATCACTGACGATACAAAATTCATCATAGATTCTTTGCCGGAACACTTGCGTAAATTGGCGCACGAAGCCGCATCTGCCGGATATCTGTCCCAGCAAGAATTTAACACTGCCGCCGAATCTGACGAAGTGCCGGCATCTGAACGCGAAGAATTATTATCGTTTTTCGTACAAGACTTGGGCGCGGAATTCATTGAATCCGCGGCTTTTTCCCGTGATATGGAAAAATATGACGATGATGACAGCAATCGTGACAAAAGCCGTGACCTGCTGCATTCTGATTCCGAACAAGTCGATGTCAACGACGAAGATTATGAATATTATGCAAACCAGCTGATGAAATCCACAACCGGCGGCTTGACACTGGGTATCCAGGATTCTGTTCAATCGTACTTGAAGCAAATTGGCACAGTTCAACTGTTGACCGCGCCGGGCGAAGTCGCAATTGCACAGCGTATCGAAGCGGCAAACCGATTGGTCGTGTATGGTCTGTGCGAATCACCGATGACAATTCGCGCGATACTGGATTGGTATCGTCAATTGATGGATGATGAAATTCGCTTGCGCTATATCGTGAATTTAGAAGTCATGTATTCATCCGATTCCGAAAAGAAATCATTGGCTGCATTGGCCGATGCCCTGCGTTCCAAAGGTGTCGAAGACGTCGAAGATTTGGATGACGAAGATTTGGAAGATGAACAATTGGCCGGCGAAGACGAAGAAGAGGAAGAAGAATCCGAAGACGGTGAAGACGAAGGCGTGCGCAAAGAAGATACACCGCGCAGCACGTCCGGCGTACCGATTCCAGTTATGGAAGAATCATTGTTACCCGTTGTTTTGGACTTGTTCGCGAAAATTAAAAAGATATTTGCCAGTATGGAAAAATTGCAAAAATTGCGCCTGGAAAACTTGCTAAAAACTGCAAAACCAGACGACGCACTGGAAAAGAAATACGCAAAATTACGCCTGGAATTGTTCGAGTATGTCAGTCAGATACGCCTTGCCGACGACCGTATTAATGAAATTTTATCGACGCTGACCGCACGTAACGCGTTGCTGATGGGACTGGAAGGCAAAATTTGGCGCATGGCGTTGGCGATGAAAATCAAACGCGAAGAATTTATCGCGGAATGGACCGGTAATGAATTGAACCGTAACTGGGTGAAAAAATTGCTGAAAAGCAAATCACCAGTGTGGCAGAAATTTGCAAAAAAACATGAAAAAGATATCGTAAAAATCCAAGAAGCGATTACGAATATCGCACTGGAAACCGGTCAACCGACATCTGAATACAAGAAAGTTGTGGAATTGGTTCGTCGCGGCCAGACAGAAGCCGCGCGCGCAAAACGCGAAATGATTGAAGCAAACTTGCGACTGGTTATCAAGTTCGCAAAAAAGTCTGCGAATCGCGGATTGGGTTTGGATTTTTCTGACTTGGTTCAAGATGGAAACATCGGCCTGATGAAAGCGGTTGATAAATTTGATTATCGTCTGGGTAATAAATTTTCAACATACGCAACCAACTGGATTCAGCAAGGTATTTCGCGCAGCATCGCCGACCAAGCGCGTACGATACGTATCCCAGTTCATATGATTGATAATATTCACAAGATTCAAAAAGCATCGCGCCAGTTTATGCATAAATACGGACGCATGCCGACAGCGGAAGAATTATCAAAAATCATATATCTGCCTGTTGAAAAAATCCACAAAGCGATGAAAGTTAATCTGCGCCCTATTTCATTGGAACAGCCGGTTGGTACGGATGACGATGCGTCGCGCATCGAAATCATCGCGGATGAAACCGCGCGCAATCCGTTTGTTTCCGCGGCCCAGAAAAACCTGCGCAAAATCGTCACCCAGATTTTGTCTGAACTGGACCCAAAGGAAGAAACCGTCCTGCGCCAGCGTTTCGGCATGTCTACGAACAAGACCAGCACGTTGGAAGAAGTCGGCGAATACATCGGCGTGACCCGCGAACGTATCCGCCAGATTGAACAAAAAGCATTAAATAAACTGAAACACCCAACCCGCGCCCGCAAATTGCGATCGTTCTTGGAAGAATAATTGTCATTGCGAGCGCATGCGAAGCAATCCAGTAATTAACTAGAAAAGGGGCGCAAATATGCGCCCCTACAATTTTATAAAATTATTAATTAACTAGATTGTTTCGTCGTTCCACTCATCGCAATGACAAGTTTATTTCCTCGCGATCTTCATTCCGTCTTTGTTGTCCATGATTGTATATCCAAGTGCATCAATTTGATTGCGCAATTCGTCGGCGCGGGCCCAATCCTTGGCGGATTTGGCGGCATTGCGTTCGTTGGCCAGTTTCTGAATTTTGGCGGGCACGGGTGCGGATTCAACGTCCAATAATTTCTTTGCGCGGTCGATAAATTGCAGGCCCAGCAATTCGTCGATAAATTCGAACAGAGCAATCTTTGTTGCTGCATCGGTCGTGTCGTCGTTCAGTAAATCTTGGATATCAGCCAATGCTACAGATGTTTTCAAATTATCATTAACCGCGGATAAAATTTTATCATGCCATTCATCAAAGGATTTATGATTTATGATTTCTGATTTATGATTTAATAATCCTGCAACCTTTTTTACAATATTTTTATATCCTGTTGCGGCGGCGTCCAATGCTTCGAATGAAAATTCCATCGGACTGCGATACGTTCCCATCAAAACCATATAGCGAAACGCCATCGGGTCATAGCCCAGTTTTTTAATATACGGAACGGTCAGCGCGTCGCCTGCAGATTTAGACAGTTTTGCATCCTTGCCCATCAGCCAGCCGAAATGCACCCAATAATTCACCCATGGTTTGCCTGTAATCGGTTCGCTTTGCGCGATTTCATTCGCATGATGGATATTTATGTGTTCTTGGGCGGCGGTGTGAATATCGAAATGGTTGCCCAGTAACTTCATGCTCATCGCGCTGCATTCAATGTGCCATCCGGGAAAACCACGACCCCATGGCGAATCCCATATCATTTCGTTTTTCGCATCGTCCGACAAAAAAGCCCACAGTACAAAGTCCGCCGGATTACGTTTGCCTTCGTCTGATATACGTGCGCCGGCACGCTGCTTTGATGCATCTTGTCCGGAAAGTGCGCCATAATCTGCAAATTTCGACGTGTCGTAATAAACACCTTTGCCTGGAATCGCGTACGCATAGCCCAATGATTCCAATTTTTGAATCAGTTCGATTTGTTCCGGAATATAATCAGTTGCGCGCGGTGTATGTGTCGGCGAAATAATGTTCAAATCGTTCATATCGTTCACGACCGAACCGATATACTGTTTTGCGATATCCCAGACAGATTTGTTTTCACGGCGTGCACCGGATTCCATTTTATCTTCGGCGCCTTCGTCCGCATCGCCCGCCAGATGTCCGACATCGGTAAAGTTCATTACATGAGTGACTTTATATCCGTTCGCCATGAACATGCGTTTTATCAAATCGTTGCTGATGAATGT
Source organism: Alphaproteobacteria bacterium (assembly GCA_009784235.1). Classification (GTDB taxonomy): domain Bacteria; phylum Pseudomonadota; class Alphaproteobacteria; order Rs-D84; family Rs-D84; genus WRKW01. The sequence continues at coordinate 171,487 of WRCC01000001.1, forward strand.
GCGCATATTGCCCAAATGCTGGTCCCAATAGACAGTTGGTCCGCAGGTATAAAAACTGACCACGCCCGGCACCAGCGGTCGGAATTCTTCCAGTCCTCGCGACATCGTATTATAAAGCTTTATCGGTGCGATGGGCATTTTATTCTTCTGTGGTTGCCGTCGGTTGTGGTGACAATGATGCAGGTGTCAATGCAATCCCAGTTTTACGTGCCCCACTTGCACCCAATTTTGGTGCCGGTTTGCCGTTTACAAATACATCCAGCCCACCGGCGTTTCCGACCGTTGCCTTTGCCCCCGGTGTTGTTGGCACATAATATACATCGCCCGGCATCATAACGCGTGAAAACAATGTTTCGCCGCGCGAATCTTCGATACGCAGCCATGTTTCAGAATTCGCCTGGAACACAATGGCCGCGTTCGTGCGATTGTCAGCACCAAAAGATTCACGCACCGGAATTTTAAATTCGATTCCGTGGGTGGTGGTTTCAGTGGTATATGCACCCGAATTATCACTGCGTTGTGCGCGCGCAATGTTCGCAACAAATATAGCACCGATAATTATTACGATAATTGCAACCGCAATCCATGCGACAGTTTTCCAATTTCGCACCAATATACTGGCGGTTTTTTCACTGGCTTTTTTTGCGGCGGCTTTGACCGATGCAGTTTTGGATTTCCGTATTGGCGCTGGTTTGATTTCAATTTCTGATTCCAATAAACCCATTTCAGATTTGATTTTTTGGATAATCATATTCGCGTCCAGTTCCAATTCAAGCGCATAGTTGCGCGCAAAGCCCAATGTATAAACTGCTTCGGGAATTTTGTGATATTCGCCGGATTCCAGTGCGGCCAAGAATTCTTCACGAATGCACAATTGTTTTGAAATTGTTGATAATTCACGCTTGCGTCGACCGGTGGTGCGTGCACAACGCAAAATTTCACCCGCGGTTCGATTATCAATATTGTGGTTTTTATCTGTCATGATTATTTCCTTTTGCCCATGATAAACCGCGAATTCGCCGTGCGCAACTTAAATTTTGAAAAATTCCAATATGGCGCGTTCCATTTCCGCTGGGTCGATAATCTGGTTTATCCGCGTGCGAAATTCAGCGCCGCCCGTCATACCGGCTGAATACCAAGCTGCATGTTTCCGAAACAAAGGAACACCCGCACGAACGCCGTAATATTCTAATGTCAGATGTAAATGTTCGATAATGATTGGACCGATGGAATCAGGCTTTTTATATCCTGGTCTGGTTAATTCATCCATCAGCCAAGGATTACCTAATATAGCGCGTCCGACCATTGCACCATCAAATCCCATTTTTTCGATTTCCGCAATGTCCACGGTCGTTTTAATATCGCCATTGTACATTACGGGTATTGGTGCGGTATGTTTTATATCCAATGATTTCATGCGGTCGGCCAATCCAGCATATCCCTGGGCCCGCGTGCGTCCATGAATTGTTGCAAATTGCGCACCGTTATCCGCGCATATTCGGACCAGTTCGGCGGAATGCAAGCTGGAATTATCCCATCCCAGTCGTGTTTTAATTGAGACTGGTATTTTGACGCTGCGTACAACTGCATCGACTATGTGGCCAGCCAATTTTGGGTCACGCATTAAAAAAGCGCCCGCCCCTGCCTTGGTCGCGACCTTTGGAACCGGACATCCCATATTTATGTCAATCCAAGATGCGCCGTTTTGTTCCAAGATTTTTGCGCCGGTCGCCATAATGGCCGGATCTGCGCCGAAAATTTGGGCGCCAATCAGGCCCTCGTCAGACAGATTGTCGAAATTACGTTTATTGCCAGTGTTCGGTGATGGCTTGCGATTATTAATCAGCGCGTGGCACGAAATCATTTCGGTCAGCAGCGGGGCATCCGGTGCGCATTTTCGTAAAATTTGGCGATACGGACGGTCAGTAATTCCCGCCAATGGCGCAGCAAAAACGGGCGTGTTAATAGTCATATTTTTAAGATGAAGCGATGTGAACATTGTGTTATAATAACCGGTATGAAAGAAAAAATCAAAAATTTATTTGAATTCGTTGGGCGGGCTTGGCGCGGCGGAACGCGTGGGAAAATCGGTCTTGCGCTTGCTGTATTTTCCATATTTGTAATCGCCCGGATGTTTGTCGGTACGGTCAGTGTCCAAGCACTGGTAATGAACGGATTTAAATTAAAGAAAGAACAGCAACAACTGGCCACAGAACAAGCCAAATTGGATGACATGAATATGCATATTCGTCTGGTGACGGAACATTCACCGGATTATATTGAAGAATTGGCCGCAAAGCGTTTGAACTTGGGCGACCCGAAAGTGCGGATTTTGCGATAGCTTAATCAAGATTTTTTATCGTCGGACCAGTTGTTCAAAATCCAGGACGAAGAATTCGCTTTGTTTTCACCACCGACGCCGAACGCCATATTGATGTTGTATTTTTTGCACGCTGTATGTTCCGGTACATTATCCGGCGTGCGGTCGCCGCCATTGGCGAATACCAATCTTGCATCTGGATATTTAATGCGTGCACGTGCAATACCGTCGCAGGCCGAATTATCAGCATCATTGAAATCCAAAACATCTATGACACCCTTGATATTTTCGGTAACGATTTTACGCGAATTAAAATTCATAAAGAATTTGCCCTTTTTCCGCACCAGCCAATCATCGGAATTCAGCAAGACAATCACGCCGTCGGATGCGGCGGCCGATGCCCGTATTATATCAATATAACCTTCGTGAATTGGGTCGAATCCACCACTGACGATGTAATATGTTTGCATTTTATCTCCATTTGCTTTTATGAAATTCTAGGCAAGTCGAAAACTAAAAACAATATAATTTCTTTTTACTTTATGTTGACAAATGAGAAATCCTGGCATATAATGTATTCCAATAAAAGGCATAACTATGAAAAAATGTACGTTCAGCGATATTGATTGCAAAAATAATTTTCGATGCACCATATATATCCAGGATTTCGACCTGGGCCGTGTAGAGCGAACCGTATCAAAGATGCAGCGCAAAAAGTATGTCAAGCCCGAAGGCCTGCGCATACTGCGCCACGAAGTCCAATGCTTCATACCGAAAAAAATGATTGGGTTCGGCGCGGAACAGCAGCATACCCAAATGCCCGCGTCCCAGAATATGCCATACTATTTTCAAACCATGGAATGCATGCACTGTCGGAATAATAATGGTAAATAAAAAACTGTCCGTTGTCGGACAGTTTTTTTATCGCAGCTGCGCCGCTGTTGCCTGGGCCTTTGGAATTGAATCGCGCAGGTTCTTAATCCGACCTTCGTGCGAGGGGTGGGTGCTGAGCCATGCGGGACCAGATGAACCGCCCAGTGCGTTCATGCGTTCCCATAATTTGGGCGCTTCATGGGGGTCATAACCGGCAATTGTCATCAGCACCAGTCCAAGATAATCCGCTTCGTCTTCATGTTTCCGGCTGAATGGCAATGTACCCAATATACTGGTCCCTGCCCCGGCGGCGGTCATCGACAATTCTTGGGTCTTTTTCGACATACCCGTGGTGCCCAATAATATTTGTGTGCCCAGTAATCCGCCTTGTTGAATCATATCTGCACTCATCCGTTGCTGGCCATGATTTAAAATAGCATGGGCGATTTCATGTCCCATTACGACCGCAATGCCTGCTTCATTTTTCGTTACTGGTAAAATTCCAGTATAGAACGCAATCCGCCCGCCCGGCATGGCCCATGCGTTTATACTGTCATCTTGAATCAAAGCAAACGACCATTGATAATCTTTAAAGTGATTGGGCGAGCCCTGGGCCGTTACCCATTTTTCAGCCGCCGCGACCAATTTCCACCCAACCCGGTCCAGCATTATTGCGTCCGGCGTGCCCTTTACAACTTTGCTGTCTTTCAAAACCGTTGCATATTGTTCGGCTGCTGCTGAATTAATCTGGCTGTTTGGAACAAAAGCCATCGTGCTTTTCCCGGTCATAACGTCCGTTGCACACCCACTCAATAACAACGCCCCAGCCAGAAAGATATAAGAGATTTTAAATATAGATATAGTTTTCATAATGACCACCACGTTTTTGTAAATAGATGGTCGGGGAAACAGGATTCCCTTGGCGCTTTGCGCCTGCGGGGCATTCGTTCATGCAAACCTGTCGGTTTGCTGCGCTCGCGTGCCCGCTCGCTGACTCATTGTCGAACCTGCAGGTTCTCATGAATCTATCGCGACCAGATTAAAAATACCGCAGGGGTATTTTAAATCTGGTCGGGGAAACAGGATTCGAACCTGCGACATCTTGCTCCCAAAGCAAGCACTCTACCAGACTGAGCTATTCCCCGAAACTGGCAGATTATAACATCTTGTTATAAAAATGCAAATGTTATTTATTGGGCCACGGCGGCCAGAAAAGTCAAAAATTTGCAATATTCGAATAATTTTGATATAAATTGCGGCATGATAAAATTCTTTGGAAACCAATTACCAAAAGACCGATGTAATCGCACAGCAAATCGTGCCATTGACGTTGGCATGTCCGAAATAGAACACGTATCGGCGGCCATAAAGTCGTTGGACGCAATTGCAAAATCCGTCGGCAAGACTTTCATGGATACCGTCAATGTACGACAAGGCCACACTGCGACGGCCGTCTATGCGTATAAGTTTGACTTTCTGTCCCGGGTGGCGGACGGAATTGTCACGACTAATCCCGATTTACTGCTCTGTATCCGGACTGCAGATTGCGCGCCAGTATTATTCCAAGATAAACGAAATGGCGTAATTGGCGCGGCACATGCTGGGTGGCGCGGCGCTTTGTCTGGGATATTGGAAAATACCGTGCGCCTTATGCTGGAATACGGTGCACGGACGGGTGATATTCGCGCATTTATCGGACCGCTATTGGTCCAAGGCAGCTTTGAATGCAAAGATAACATGCGTACATCGTTCATCAACCAAGATAAAAATTTTGCACGATTTTTCGAAATTGGTGATGATACGACAATTCACTTTGATTTTCCAAATTTTGTAAAATATAAATTGGAATCCAGCGGAATATCAAATATAACCTGGGGCGATATATATAAAGCGCGCAATCAAAATCCCATCGATACATATAATTCACCAGAATATCACAGTTATCGCCGTGCCCAGCATCAGATGATATCGGACACTGGGCGAAATTGTTCTGTAATATCAATATAAGGATGAAAAATACAATGAACACAATTAACGATATAATCAAATTCAATGAACAATTTGTTGCAGATAAAAAATATATTCCATATGCCCAGGAACGCGGATTGCCGCGGAAACAATTGGCCGTGCTGACGTGTATGGATACCCGCCTTGTCGAATTATTGCCCGCGGCACTGGATTTGCACAATGGCGATGCGAAAATTATCAAAAATGCCGGCGGATGTGTTTTGCACCCATGTGGCAGCGTAATGCGCAGCTTGCTGGTCGCGGTGCATGCATTGGGCGTGCGCGATATAATGGTTGTCGGGCATACAGATTGCGGAATGGAAAAATTGGATGTGCCGGCACTGTCTGAAAAAATGAAATCGGTTGGCGTATGCCCGGATTCTGATGTCGGAACTTGGCTGTGCGGGTTCGAAGACGGCACAGATTCTGTCAGCAAAAGCGTAGATATTATCAAGACCCATTCCTTGATGCCAGACTATGTATCCGTTCGCGGATTTATTATGGATATAAACACAGGTGCGTTATCCGAAATTAATTAAATATTTTTTGTAACCTTTTGATGTGCCCACACGTATATATGTGTGTACAACCAAAAGGAAGAAAAATGAAAAAAATAATAATCAGCTCTATGGCAATAATCTTGATGGCGGGCGCCGCGAATGCAATGCCGTGCAAGCATACTAAACATGCCCCAGCGCCACACCATAAACCCGGCGTAGTCGCCCTGCACGCCGGACCGCGCCCAGTTGCACGACCGGCGGTTGCCCCGCGCAGCACGGTTGTCGTCGTAAAAAACAATCATCAAAAACATAATAATTGCGGATGCAAATGCAAAAGCAATAAATGCCATGGCGCTGGTAATAACAACAAGCTGGCCGCTGCGATGACGGTTGGAATGATTACAGGTGGCGTAATTTATGCCCTTGCGAAATAGATTTAATGCCGTAAAATTAAAAAACTGTGGAACAATTCGACGACATTTATTTGATAAAGGAAATCCAAGGTGGTAATCGCGGTGCGTTCGCCGCCTTGGTGTCCAGGCATTCGGAATATTTCTTTGCAATCGCATATCGATTTACAAATAACCGCGAAACAGCCGAAGACATATTGCAGATCGCGTTTTTGAAACTGTGGGAAAAACCGTACAAGTTTGACTGTGATGGTGCGGCTGGATTTAAAACTTGGTTCGCGCGATGCGTTGTGAATCTGTGCCTTGACGACCGCCGGGCGCGCCGCCCAATAACAAATATCGACGATTTGGAAATTGCGGATAACCGCGCGGGTGCATTTGACACACTGGAAAAACATCGCACGGTTCTGGCGCTGGGCAATGCAATTAAAAAGCTTTCTGCGTCGCAACAGACCGCAATAAACTTGGGTATTATTAACGAAATGAAATACAGCGAAGTCGCAAATATAATGAAAAAATCCGAAGGTGCGGTCAAGGTTTTAATTAATCGCGCCAAAGAACAATTAAAAATTACTATGGAAAGGCAAGGCTATGGAATGGAATAAAAATATCCCAACAATGTCCACCGATTTTTGTAATCGAGTAGTTGATGCATCGCGCAATATCAAACAATGCCGACCGTTTTCCATACGCGCTCTGTGGTCACGTGCTGGTGCGATACTGCCTATGCAGCCGCATTGGGCAATTGCAATGATGGCCGCAGTATTCGTCATCGGGCTAACTGCGGGTATGGAATCATACGATTTTGTTTATTCCGCCGACATCACAGAATTAATGGAAATATAAAAAAAAGGAGATTAAAATGCCCAAAAAAATGAAAATAATTTTAACAATATCGCTATTGCTGAATGCTTTGCTGATTGGATTATTCGCTGGAAATATTATTGGCAGCCAGCGGCACCAACGGCCCGGTCCGATGGCAATGTCAGAATTCCGCGAAATACGCAATGATATGCGTGAAAATGTTGCATTGGAACGCGCACGATTGGCCGATATTATGAAAGCCAAAGAATTTAACCAGGTTGAATTCGATGCCCAGCTGGAAAAATTTACAGATGCACAATGTGATTTCAACCGCGAATTCATGATAAAATTTAATGACAGAATGCAAAATCTACCGGTTGCAGAACGCGCAGAAATCATCGACAGAACAATGTCACGCAAACCACGCAAAGGTCCAAACAAGGGACCGCGCAAGGCTAATTGACCATTCGTGCTGAATATGATACAATGGGGCGGTGAAATATCTGTCCCAATTTTTATTATTGATGGTGTTTGTAGTTGCCGGTGAATTTGTTCATGCAATTGTGCCGCTGCCCGTGCCGGCCAGTATCTGGGGATTGATTTTGCTGCTGGGCGCGTTGTGGACGCGTGTTATAAAATTATCGCAAATCGAAGATGTTGCGAATTTCTTTTTAATTATTATTCCGGTTTTATTCGTTGTGCCCGCGGTCGGCGTATTGGAAATATTTGGCGATATCGCATATGTTTGGCCCGCTATGTTGCTTGTTATAATACTTACTTATTTTGCTGCAATGGTATCAACCGGCTGGTTGGCTGAATTTATGATTTGGTGGAAAGACAGAAAACAAAAGGCACGCAAAAAATGACCGAAATTTTCGCATCTTCGATATATTTCGGATTGGCGTTGTCAATTGGCATATATGTTATGGCTGTGTTTGTTAACAAAAGATGGAATGTTGCGATAACGACGCCATTATTGCTGACCACAATTGGAATTATTGCGGTTCTGTTGCTGTTTGATATTCCGTACGCGAATTATCAAAATGGTGCAAAATATTTATATTATTTTCTGGTACCGGCAACAGTATGTTTCGCAGTACCGATGTATAAACAAATTAATATGCTGGGTAAATATAAGTGGGCGATTGTTGCGTCGCTGGTTTTTGGATGTGCGGTTTCGATTGCGACTGTGGCCCTGCTCTGTTGGGCCTTTGGCCTGAGCGATATTATCCGAAATTCACTGGCGTCGGTATCGGTCACAACCGCAATCGCAATTGGAATTACCAAAGAACTGGGCGGAATTGCCGCAATTACAGTATTTGCGGTTATAATCACCGGCATACTTGGAAACGCAATTGGGAAACAAGTGTGTTCAATACTCGGCCTGCGCAATCCAGTTGCACGTGGTTTGGCCATTGGAAATTCATCTCATGCAATGGGTACTGCGAAAGCACTTGAAATGGGCTCAATCGAAGGCGCAACCAGCAGTCTGGCCATTGTTATATCCGGCCTGGCCACCGCCATCCTTGCCCCACTGATATTGTGGTTGTTTGGGTAGGTTAGTATTTTAATCAGCAATTCTTTCGGAATAACATTTTTGCAAAAATGCGGCTAATATGGCTGAATCATCAGCGAATTTGTTATAATGAGCATCAAATAGTTTTTTATCATCGACGGATGACTTATTTACAGTTTTTTGCATTACTTCAATCAAGCCCTTTAAGCTATTTTGAACATTTCCGATTATTGAATCTAAATCTTTCGCTTTATTACCAAATAAAACTCGCCCTTTTTCTCTAGCAAGCATTAAATAATTGGCCTGGTTAAGACATCCAGTAATAAATTCATGTTTAAGTTTTTCAATATCTTTAAAATCACCACTAAGATTGAAACTAAACACTTTACGGAGAAGTTCCATTAACTGAAAATAATTTTCTTTTATGAATTTTTCTTTTTCAAATTCAATTTGTTTTTCTTGTCGCCATAACTGCCCGAAAGCAAAAATACCCGCTGCCATAGGTAACGCAAAATCAGTTATGAATTTTGTTTTATTATAATAAAAAGCCAAAGCTGAGACACAAACAACCAGTATTAACGAAATCCAAAAACAAAGAGCAAAAAACCATTTAATAGAAATAATTTTTTTCATTCCTATCCTTTATGCAATTTCTTGGTTAAATTATTTTGAACATCAAATTTATAACCAGAACTAGTGAAAATTCTAATTTTCAAATTACTTAAATTATTTTTACCAAATGGTTTTGGAGTTATTGGGAACCAAATAGAACTTCGTGGTGGAATGACTAAATTAGCACCTGGTTGTGCAAAATAATCTCTTCCATTATCAGGATGTTCAAAATCATAATCTTTATCCGTTGGCCACCATCTGAATAAAAGCTCATGATAATCTGAAGTGGAATAATCATCAGTTCCAAGATAGACAGGATGGTTTGACTTGTTATCTATGGCTAACCGAATTCCCTTTTTATAATAATAAATTTTTGCTTCCAATTTATCTTTATGTTCGTAAGGAAATACATTCAAAATCGTAACACCACAAGTTCCGATAGCGGTTAAGGCAGTCACCAGGAATATTCCAAAATTATCTTTGTTGCCATAACATAACTGAAAAACTGCGGCAATCACTATCAAAGCAATTAAAAGAACGAAAAACATGAATAGTGTTTTATTTCTCATATTGGCCCCAAAACAACACTGGCACGCCCGGCAGGATTCGAACCTGCGACCTGCGGATTAGAAATCCGATGCTCTATCCGGCTGAGCTACGGGCGCGTGGGCGGATTATATCGTGTGGCGGTCTGATTTGCAATTCATTTTTGATTGTTATCCTTATACTTGATTTTTGTGTATTTTTATCTATAATTGTGTTGCTGCGAATGCAGAGATGATGCTGAATGCTCTATGAAATAGGTCTTTTGGACTGGGGGGCGGTACCCCACAGCTCCACCACTTGGGGCTGACATAGTTTCGACAGGGATTGAAAGATAGAGAGTGTATCCAGCGTTGCTGCTGTGAAAGGCTGAAACAAAATGAATGCGAATGACAACATCCGCGTTAACTATGCAATGGCCGCTTAATTGCGCCGAATGCAAGAGCCAATAGGTAATTGCATTCATGCCACATAGTTGGGGCTTTCCCGTGCGCCTGGCACCAGAAGCACGGGATTTTTTATCTACTTGCAATCGGTGAAAATTTCACTATATTTATCGCTATGAAACACTATATATTACCACTTCGCAATCTTGTATTCCAACCTGGGATAACCGTGCCTATTTTTATGGATAATCCGGTGTCCATTGCGGCACTGGAATCTGCCAAAGAATCCGGAAAAATTATTCTGGTTGCACAGAAAGTTACAAATTATCCAACACGGATAAACGATTTGTACGACGTCGGCACCATTGCTGATTTGATGCAGTTGCTGACCATGCCGGATGGCACAATTCACGTTATGTTGCAAACACGTGCGGCTGTGCGCCTTTCCGATATTACTGCGACAGATGGAATGTTTATGGCGGACGCGACGGAATTGCCGTTCTTTGATGATTCTGATGCTGAATATGTGGTCGCGTTACGTGACCGGGTTGCGGAAAAATTGCAATTTGCAATGAAGTCAAAGCGTATGAATATGTTGAAGCTGGGCGCGATTGCGAATTCTTATTCTGTTGCAGCATTTATCGATGCGGTTATTCAAATGACGGATATGGACCCCGAATCCGCGAATCAAATTTTATGCATGCGCAACTATGCTGAAAAATTGACTGCATTGTTGGAACAGGTCAGTTTAATGGCCGAAATGACGAAAATCGATGACTCTATTAACAAGCGTATAAACCAACAAATGGAACGTGGAAAACGCGAAGTATATCTGTCGGAAAAATTGCGCGCGCTGCAACGTGAAATGGGCGAAGATGCCGAAGAACTGGATACATTGGCATTCAAGAAAAAAATCAAAGATGCGAATTTGCCAAAAGATGCCGAAGACAAAGCGCTGGGCGAATGGAAGCGTATGAACAATCTGTCGCCTATGTCGAATGAAGGCGCGATGTTAAAAACTTACCTTGATGAAATTTTGGCGATGCCGTGGCATAAATCAGACAAAACTGCGATTGATTTGGCGGCCGCGCGCAAAGAATTGGACCGCGAACATTCTGGTATGAATGGTGTGAAAGAACGCATCTTGGAACATTTGGCCGTGATGAAAAAAACCGGAAATATGCGTGGGACTATTTTATGTTTGGTCGGCGCGCCGGGCGTTGGAAAAACCAGCTTGGGCCAATCTGTTGCGGCCGCACTTGGACGGAAATACCAACGCATATCACTGGGCGGCGTATCGGACGAAGCACATTTTCGTGGACATCGCAAGACATACATTGGGGCCCAACCGGGCCGCATTATGGATGCACTGAAACGCGCTGGTGCCAATAATCCGGTTATCGTTCTGGACGAAATTGATAAAATGGGACGCGATTATCGCGGCGACCCGGAACATGCTTTGTTGGAAGTTTTGGATCCGGAACAAAATAAAACTTTTCGCGACCATTATCTGGAAGTCGATTTTGATTTGTCGAATGTATTATTTATCGCGACGGCGAATTCGGTTAACATGTCTGCAGCATTAAAAGACCGCATGGAAATTATCGAAATGCCGGGTTACGCGGAAGACGAAAAAGTTGAAATTGCGCGCAATCATTTGTTGCGTCGTGCAGCCGCGGATACCGGATGGATGCTGGAAAACATTTTGATTTCTGATGATTCAATACGTCATATAATTCGTAAATATACCGCCGAAGACGGTGTGCGTCAATTGCGTCGTGAAATCACGGCTGTACTGCGCCGCACTTTGCTGGATATCGACGGTGCGGACATTCCAACGGAATTTACGACCGACAAAATAGATACGGCATTATCAAAACGCAAGACAATTAACGGCGCGAAAAAAATCGGTTTCGGCGCGCGGGTGTAAAGGATATAAAAAATGAACTTGTTTCAAAAACGTAAAATCCGATATAATCTGTTTAAACGAATAACCACCTTTTCCAACGTTATGGTTGTTGAGCCGCGCGGCAATAATACTGGTTTTACATATTTTAATAAATATTTAATATCTGCTGGACTATCAAATGTAGAGTTGATAATTGGAAAAACATCCACACCTGGACTGTGTTTTCCATCATATTATATAACTGTACCATCTGGAGGTAAGCCCGATGAATTATCGGAATCTGTTAAACAATTAAAGTGGTCAGAGAACGAAAAATTGGCAAAAAAGCTTTTTCGCTTTTACAATAATAAAATTAAAACATGATTTTGATAATCGATGCTTCATCGCCGGGGATTCGTTTAGCATTACAGGTTGTATGCTGTTCTGTCATTCCGGCGAAGGCCGGACCGCCCATACAAAAATCGATCGAAACAGATAAACAATCGACCGCCCTGCCCATTGAAGTTGAATTTTTTTTAACCGAAAATGGCGTTACATTTCGCGATTTAATGGCGATTGGAATTGTCGTTGGACCGGGCAGTTTTACTGGGATTCGATTGGGTATTGCTTATGCAAAAGGTTTATCAATTGGATTGGGCGTGCCGGTTGTTCCGGTGAATGCGTTTGAAATTTATTTGGAACGCACCCCGGATGCTTTTGTTGCAATTGATTCAGGACGCGGTGATTTTTTTGTCGGTGCACATGATTTAGTGCCAATGATTATGTCGATTGATGAGGTCGAAACGCAGCAGATGAAATACTCGTCGACTATCGGACATAAACCGTTTGATTTGACTGATGCCCTGCCCGTCATTACGCGTAAATTATCCGGTGAAATTGAACCTGTGATACCATTATATATACGACCACATTATGCTGAAACAAATTGCAAATCTTCATAAATTATGTTTCCCGAATAAGCCATGGAACGCGGATGAATTTGCATCGCTGCAAAAATCCGGATGTGAAATTTTGGCCAGTGATAATGGATTTATTGTTTTTCGTTGCGCTGCGGATGAATGCGAAATAATTACAATTGGGGTTGCGCCATATGCGCGTGGCACAGGCGTCGCCAGTACATTATTGCACTTGATGGAAAATGATTTAAAAAATAAAAATATTAAAAAGATATTTCTGGAAGCTGCGGATGACAATCAACCTGCCCGTGCCTTGTATAAAAAACATGGATACAAGCAAATCGGCGTGCGGCCAAAATATTACGACGACATTGATGCGATTGTGATGGAAAAGATTTTATCCAACGAATTCCAAAACGCGTGAATCGAAAATAATATCGCGTGGGCGCAGTGGTGATGCAATATGTATATCGGCCGCGGTGCGTGTGCGCGACAGCGCGACATAAGTCTGTCCGTGCGCAAATGCGCCGCGCGAAATATCCAATACAACGGCATCCAGCGTTTTGCCTTGGGCTTTATGAATTGTCATTGCATACCCAAGTGCCAGCGGAAATTGTTTATAGCTGCCCGTTTCATTTTCCGTAATCTTTTGTGTCGCGTCGTCCGTCGCATATTCCATCTTTTGCCATTTGTCGCGTTTAACTGTGACAATATCGCGCGTCCGGTTGGTCAGGCGTACGCGAATTTCGTCCGCGCCCAGGTGTTCAACAACCCCCATCGAACCATTATACCAATCGCTGCGGTCGGAATTTTTTACAAACACGACCAAAGCGCCGACTTTGAGCGTTAAATTTATCGGCGCGGGTGCATCTTTGTCGTTAAAATTTCCGGATGTTTCGCCTGTGTATATCATTTCCGGTGCATTGATTTGTGCCAACCTGTCCGCATTGATTTTATCAGCGACTGCACGGAATGGCGTAATAATTACTGCATTTTCGCGGCGCGCAGTATCATTGATTTTTAATCCATTAAAATAATCCAATGCCGCCGTAACATTTTCGCCGCTGCGCAAATCAGTCAAGCGACGCAATAAACCATCGTCGCTTTGACGATATACCATGTCGAAATCTGCACGCCGGAAATCTGCACGTTTATACGCATGCGCATCAAAAAAATATGAATTCGGCCGACCATACGCATCGCTGTACAATTGTTCCGCGTCGCGTGTAATTACCGGCGGCAATTGGAACAGATCGCCGATTGCAACGACTTGTAATCCGCCGAATGGTAAATTATTTCGCCGTGCACCGCGCGCTAAAATATCCATCGCATCCAATATATCCGGCGATACCATTGATATTTCATCGATGACCAGTATGTCAGCGGCGGATAAAACATTCCGTGACTTGGATTTTAATTTTAATAATTCCGGATGGACGAAATCACGCGGTGCGATTTGAAACATAGAATGGATTGTCTGACCGCCGATATTCAGTGCCGATACTGCGGTTGGACATGCACAGATTATACGTTTCTTGCTGGCCGACTTTAAATAATTGATGAATGTAGATTTTCCGGTTCCCGCTTGGCCCAGTATCAGTATATTATTAGCGCCGGATTCAATCGCGTTGAATGCGCGCAGCTGGGATTCGTTTAAGATGTACGGGAACTCGGACATAATCTGGCCGCGACATTACACATTTTTTCAAAAAAATGCAATCAAAAACCAGGTTCGCCCAGTTTTGTTTTATTTTCAACCACTTGGAATATGCGATAAAAGTAAAAAAATCCCGAACATATAATTTCCACTTGAAATACAATCAAAATAATATATAATACCGCGGCACATACGTCTGGGTTGGTAGCTCAGTTGGTTAGAGCGGAGCGCTCATAACGCTTTGGTCGGGGGTTCGAGTCCCTCCCAACCCACCATCCTGACTTATGAATACCTTTTTTGGGGTCATAGCTCAGTTGGTAGAGCACCTGCTTTGCAAGCAGGGGGTCGTCAGTTCGAGTCTGATTGGCTCCACCAAAATTTTTATATCAGAATAGGAAAAAATCCGCTTGCTTTGCCAGGCGGTTTTTTTATATCATATAGGAATAAAGGAAGGGATGTTGATACAAACCCCACGATTTCTGCGATTTATCGCGGCCGCTATGTTTATTGCAGTGCTTGCCGTCGCTGGACCATCGCCTTCTTTTGCAGCAACGGGTCAATTTGATTGTTCAAAATGCTATAATGCGTGTAATGTGTCAACCCATGCGCTTTGCAGTACAAACACGAATGCTAATAATGTAATATGTGCCGGCACGAACGCAACATCAGGGTGCCGAAAATGTGGTGCCTGCGCATCTGGATTTGCCGCCGCCGCCAACGACGCCACGACCTGCGTCGCGGCATCCAATACTGTTATTACTTTGAACAAAGCCGGCGGTACCGGCACGATTCTGGGCGCGACCGGCACGACCAACGCATCTTTGACATGTACAGGGCAAACTTGCGCGCTGCCGGCCGTATCCGGCGTAACACGCGCGAATTCTGCGTTGGCGGCGAATCCATATTGGTGTACGCAAACAAATGGCGGCGGAACGTGTTACAGCGGCGGAACGAACGTCACACTGGCGGCGAATACCACACTGTATCTTCGATGGACGTGTAATACGAATTTTGGGGCTAATGATAATGCTTGCGTATCGAATCGTTCCATTACTTTGAACAAGGCCGGCGGAACCGGAACTATTGCCGGAACCGGCGTGGGGGCCAATACCACTACGGCCAATGCGACGTTAACATGCGTCGGAAATTTCTGTACTTTGCCGACCGTATCCGCAACCGACGTGACCCGTGCGAATTCTGCTATCGCTGCGAATCCTTATTGGTGCACCCAGGCAATTTCCGGCGGAACTTGTTATAATGCCGGTTCGACCCAGACTTTTACAGCGGCGACAACATTGCACCTGCGGTGGGTGTGCAATTCCGGATTCGGTCCGAACGGCAGCGTTAATTCCTGTGTTGCACACAGAACCATAACACTGAACAAGGCGGGTGGTTCGGGTGTGATTACTGCGACCGGCGTTGCCACACAAACCGCGACGGCGAATGCATCCCTGACCTGTAATGGTAATGATTGTACATTACCGACGATAACCAGCAGCACAAATAACATGACGCGTGCGAATTCCGCGCTTGGCGCGAATCCGTATTGGTGCACTGCGGCGAATGGTGGCGGCACATGCCACAATGGCGGCGCGACCGTTACATTTACTGCCGCGACCACGCTGCATTTCAAATGGGCTTGTAATAGTGGCTTTGATGCCGATGGAAACAATTGTGTTGCGATTCCAACTGATACAACTATCACTTTGAACAAAGCGGGCGGTTCGGGTGCGATTACCGGTACAGGCGTTACTGCGGGCAATACTGGATTAATTGATGCAACATTAACCTGCAGCGGCACCAGCTGTACTTTGCCGACCGTATCCGGATTAACACGTGCTGATTCCACGCTTGGCGCACAGCCATATTGGTGTACCGCTGCAAACGGTGGCGGAACTTGCTATAATGGCGGTTCAGCACAGACATTTGCATCAAATACCACCCTGCATTTAAAATGGGTCTGCGATTCTGGGTTTGAAGCCAGCGGAAACACATGCGTGGTACCATGTAACGCAAGCGCGACATGTCCCGCCGGATGGTCCGGCACATTTAACGAATGTACGGATAATACGAATAAGACCGGATGTACGCGCAGCTGTACACCGAATAACAGTGTTCCAAATGCCACGGCGACCAGCTGTCCGGCCGGTACGCAAGCATTCGCAACGCCAACAGTATGCAGCACATCATGCGTTGCCACGGCATGCGACGCCGGATTTGATTTAGTTGGCGGCGCATGCGTCAATAATACACCAACATGCAGCACGACCGCCGCATGCCCTGCCGGATGGAACGGAACATTTAATCAATGTGATGATGATATATATAAAACTGGGTGCACACGCCCATGCACACCGAATAATCCGGTCAGTAATGCTGCAACAACGTCTTGTCCGGTCGGGGTTCAGATTTTTGAACTGCCAGATGTTTGCAGCACAACGTGTATTGCAACATCATGTACAACCGGTACATTGACAGCGGGCTTTTGTGGAAATGTGGTAACTAATATGCTCGTGACACTTAATAAAGCTGGCGGCTCGGGCAGTTTAACGATTCAACCGCGCGGTGGCGGAACAATTGCAGCCAATTCCGCGACAACAAATGCAGTGCTAACTTGCTATTCGTGGCAATGTACATTGCCCAGTATTGTGCCATTGACCCGTACAAATTTCAGTCCTATATGGGGGCGGTATCGTGACTCGACAGCATTCTCTGGAAACCATGCTTTGGGAAGCACCACAGCATCTTTACCCGGTGCTGCACCTGTAGATTTCAGGTCTGTATATGGTTGGTGGTGCACACAAACGCATGGCCGTGGAACATGCTATCGTGTAGACAGTCCGAACGGTACGAATTTTAACTTTATGGCGAACACAACTCTTTATGCTGCCTGGGCGCCAGCCGGGATTGGTTCGTTGACCGGAACCGTAGGAGTAACAGCTAATGGTACTTGGCAAGCCTTGACCGCAAATAATTGGAGTCCGGCAGAAGTTATGATTATGAACGGTTGGCTGCATTTTCCACATGATCGATATACTTGCCCAAATGCATTTGATGGAAGTATTATTTCGCTTAACAGCCCAGCTACTGGTCTTTTGATGGGATTCCCACAAACAGATTTTCGTTCATGTGCATCCGCGCCCGTGACATTGTCAGAGTGCGGTACGGACGCATTCAGGGCCAGATATTTTACGGGTGTCTTTGCAGGTACCCCAACTCTGAGTATTAATGGTTTTAGCGTTAATTATATGAATCAAGGCGGCCAGACACAAAACACAGGTTGGGCATGGGGTGGTGGCAATCTTGCGCCAAGCCCAGGGCATTATTTTCAAGGTGTTTGGACGACAGAACCGGTGTGTCCACCGGTTGGTGATGGATACTGGGGACCGAATTCTGAACATGGTCGGACGCAATGTCCGGATGGTTTCCGCGATGGCCCCGGTGTTGTGAATCAAAATGCGTGTGTTAAAAATTGTCCAAACCAACCAATAACAAATGGTACATTGGTTGCCGTGTCATCCACTGTCACATTCGGTGCATCGCCAAATACGTGTTCGTTTACTGCACAGTGCGATACAGGTTACCATGCCGAAGGGTTGACTTGCGTTCTGTCATGCAACCCGAATGCAACATGTCCAGCCGGATGGACCGGGACATTTAACGAATGTACAGATGATACGAACAAGACCGGATGTACACGTGCATGTACACCAAACAATTCTGTGCCGAATTCTGCGACTACAAATTGCCCGGCTGGAACAAATACTTTTGCGGCGCCGGATGTTTGCAGCACGACTTGTACGGCTGCAATATGCGCAACAAATTATTATCTGAACGCCGGCGCATGTAATGCGTGCGATAACGCGCCAACAGATGCAACATATACGGGCGGCGGCACTGGTCCGACCAGTAATTGTCCTTGGACTTGCAATTCTGGATTTACCCAAACCGTAACCGGACAATGTGCCCAGATTTGCGCTGCTGGATTCAGTACATTGCGAATTGGTAATGTTGTAATTCCATTATATGCTACAAAACAAACCACCCCAGCAATTCACGTTCAATCTGGTACAGGTATATGTTATGGCAGCTTGGACACAGGTACCCGAACAGATGCGGTAAATGTTGATTTCAATGGAGCTTTGTATAATTCAATCGAATCATTCAGGGGTGGCGCAAGCCCATAAAAATTAATTTGAACAATTAATTAAAAATCCGCTTGCGTTGCAATGCGGTTTTTTAATATCATGTAGTAACAAAGGAAGGAATGTTGGTTAAATCACCCAGATTTCTGCGTTTTATGCTGTTCGCAGTATTTATTGCGATTGGTTCTGTTGCACATGGCGCCACCAGTGAAATGTACAATTGTACCAGATGTTATACGGCATGTACTGCTGGGTCGCTTTGTGTGAATGAAATAGCCACTGGCTGTGCCGGTACTGGCGCGACGGGTACATGCAACAAATGTCCGACGGTTGTTGCATGTTCTGCGCATGAATGGGGAACCCCCGGCAGCTGTACTGCTTGCACTGCTGGACAATGGCCGAATGCCGGAAACACCGGATGTCAAAATTGTGGTGCCGGGTGGTGGTGTAATGGTACAGCGCGTGAACAATGCCCCGTCAATTGGCGAAGCAACACAGCTGGGAACACCACATCTCAGAGTCAGTGCGCACGAAGCTGTACGACCGGCGACATATTAAATTCAGCAACCGTAAGCGGCACCGTTGCTTGTGCACCAAACGGTGCAAACTGTACTGACGGCACGAAGAGCTGTACTGTAACTACTTGCGCCAATGGATTTTATCGAACAAATTCAAACACTACATGTACGGCATGCACCAACGTTCCAGCGGGCGCAACCCCGGGTGCCGGAACCGGCCCGACCAGCAACTGTACATGGACGCGCACATGCGCTGCGGGTACTTATTGGAATAATACGACCAGGGATTGCCAGCCGTGCCCAGCAGACAGCTATTGCCCCAGCAATACCAATGTCAGCAATACAACGTCTTCTGACCAGGGCAGAACACTTTGCACGGATGGATGGCGTAATGGAACTGCGACCGGAAATACGGCGCAAAACCAATGCGTGCGGAACTGCAGCGAACAAACAATCGCGAATGGAAAATTGGTGCCGGTCAACACGACAGTCAATCATCCGGCCAACTGTTCATTCACCACAACCTGTGATTCCGGATTTACGGCCAGTGGTGATACATGCGTTGCCGCGTGCAGTACAACCGCCACTTGCCCAGCCGGATGGATCGGAACATTTAATGAATGTACCGATAATACGAATAAAACGGGATGCACCCGGGCGTGTACCCCCACCAATACTGTTCCGAATGCATCCGCGACAAGCTGTCCGGCCGGAACCGCAACATTTGCCGCACCGACCGTGTGCAGCACGTCTTGTACAGCCACGTCTTGTGACGCAGATTTCTTTCTGATGCTTGGCGCGTGCCCGGAATGCCCAGATGGCGGGAATTCGCCAGCTGGCTCGACATCTCACTTTGCATGCAATATTTCCACCGAATGCGTGCTGGACAGCGTGCGCGACCCGAATGCGACCGCTGAAACTTGCACTGATGGCACCAATATTTGTAATTGGAGTATTGCTGATAATGGTTATACCGTTTGCACCGGATGTCTGGGTTCATCCTGTACATCGACATCCTGTGAACCTGGATTTTATTTAAATTCTGGCAAATGCGCGACATGCCCCGCGGGCAAAATTTGCACCGGCGGAACAAATCCGCCCGAAGATTGTCCGGCCGGTTCGTCGCCGAATGCCGCACAAACGGCTTGCGTAATCACCAGTTGTCCGGCCGGCCAATATTTGGATGCGGGTGCTTGCGTAACATGCACGGCGGGATATTTCTGCGATGCTACTGGGCGCACCGCGTGTCCAGATTCCGGAACATCCATTGCGGGCGCGGAAAGTGTGTCTGATTGCTATAAAATATGTCCGGCTTGGACCGCCAGCAACACTGTGCCGACTGGCTGTTTGCGAATTGATAATTATCAGTTATCGGTACCATGGTCGGTCGCGTTGGATAGATATGAAACATGTACATTTACGCCAATTGAATTGCCAGGATACGACCCAATTCCAGCGACCGGAAATGTAACGAATCCAGAATGTGAATTGCATATATATAACATTGAATACCATCCGAACGGCGGTACTGGTGGGATGGCTGTCACCAGCTTTACCATTGAAGACCTGCCTATTACACTGGGGTCCCCGACACGCGATAATTATGAATTCTTGGGTTGGTTCATTGATTCTGGGTTCAGTGGTTCGGCACAAAGCGCAATCCCAGCGCCGCCTGTATTTGAATACACCGACCAAGTATTCTATGCTAAATGGACTTGCGCAGTAAATAATTATCGCGATGGCACATCATGTTTGCCATGTCCAAACGGTGGTACATCTGCGGGTGGTGAAATCGGTGTTGGTTCGTGCAGCAAATCAGGACTGGATTGTAATGACGGCACAGGCGGCACCGGAAAACAGACGTGCGATTGGAACGCTGCGACCAGTGCGTATGACCTGAATTGTACAGCTTGCGTGATATCTGCATGTCCGGCGGGCAAATATTTAACCGGCGGCACATGTGAAGATTGTACCGCGGGATATTTCTGTGACGGCGAAGAACGCGTTGCATGTCCAGATGGCGGAACATCATCGGTTGGTTCAACGACCGCCGCAGCGTGTTATAAAACTTGCCCGGCATGGACGGCCAGCAACGCAATCCCGGATGGATGCCTTCGCATTGATAATTATCAAACAACCGTTTCTTATTCGATCGGATTGGGCGCCTATGCAACATGTACATTTACACCCGTTGAACTGCCTGGATACGACCCAATTCCAGCAACCGGAAATGTAACGAATCCAGAATGTCACTTGCATATATATAACATCGAATTTCATTTGAATGGTGGAACTGGTGCATCAACACTGCCGTTCTCTATATTGGATTTGCCGTTCTCATTGCCCACATCACCGGCTGTATCGCGCGCGAATTCAGATTTCCTTGGCTGGTTTGATAATGCTGCACTGACCGGTACTGCAATCGCGACAATTCCATCCATCGGATTTGATTACAGCGATAAAGATTTCTATGCGAAATGGACTTGTTCTGAAAATGCTTATCTGAACGCTGGTGTTTGCAGCGCATGCCCAGGCGGCGGGTTCAGCGTCGGCGGCGATATTGGATTAGCACAATGTCAGCGCAGCGAACCATGCTATGACGGTGGTGGCGTTGGAAACTGGATTTGCAGTCACACGTCCGGAACAACATACGACACCAATTGTGGACCAGTCTGCGAAATGACCGGATGCCCGGGCGGATATTATCTGGACAGCGGTACTTGCGTAATTTGCGAAGCGGGTAATTCATGTAAAGACAATGATAAAACGCCGTGTCCCGCAAACACATATTGTCCAACCGGTTCAATCGACCCCGCGCCGTGTCCGGGCGGCGGATTTGCACCCGCAGAATCGCACGACATAACGCAATGCTATTTGAATTGTCCGGCTGGTTCATTGCCATCCAACTGTGCGACCATTACAAACGTCAACATGACCGTAAATCATACCGGCACGATGTATGCGACATGTTTGTATAATGTCACTGCAGATACTGGATTTACTGTAATTGGCAACGGCACCGCAACGCCAAGTTGCCAGCCGACTGGATACAACATCATATACAACGAAAATGGCGGAACATTGGGCGCGGGTACACCCGTTTCATTTAATGTGACCACCCTGCCCGTGACTTTGGTTGATGCGACGCGTGAATATTCTGAATTCATGGGTTGGTTTGATAATATGGCATTAACCGGCACGCGTATATTGAACATTCCAACCGGCACAACGGGCGATCAAGAATTCTGGGCCAGATGGACCTGCGCAGCTGGATATTACGCGCCTTCGCCAAACGCATGTGTCGAAGTAGATATCGGATATTATTCGCCCGCCGGGAATTCCAATCGATATGCATGCCCGGCCGGATTCACAACAACAATCCGAATTGGTACTGATATACGTGCTTGTTACATGGACGAAGAAGCATCCGCAATTGATGCAAATTGCGATGGTGGACGTCGGCGTACTACACCGGGATTAACCACCGCAGGACCGACCGTTTGCGATGCGAACAATACATGTACTTATGCATCCCAGCCAACGATTATGAACCCAACATATTCTGTGACACCGGGAACATCCATTACCGCACGCATCGGACATTATTTCGGCGGTGCGGGATTATTGGCCGGTCCATCGATTTGCCCAGATGTGACCAGTGGATGGTTCAGTCCGGCGTTGACCGCCGATCGTACGCAGTGCCCGGCCGGATATGATGGTTCCGAGCCACCACGCGGCGCAAATACTGATTGCTGGATGAATTGCCCGGCAAAAAGCGGTCTAACTAACGTAACCTCTGTCATGCCTATAAATGAACGCGAATTCTGGAACGGAACCACATTTGACACTTGTCTTTACGGTATTATGTGCAATCCAGGATATGCGCCAATCGGCGATGGCACTGCAAACCCAGCTTGCGAATTATGCCCTAGCGGATATTACTGTGACGGTACCGGCTCTTATCAATGTCCCGAAGGATACAGAGACGGCGGCAGAGCAAAATCTATAACCGAATGTATGCAAATTTGTGAAGATTATGTAATGGACCATGGTGTATTGGTCGCGACCGGAAATGTTTATTACGACAATGAATGTGAATATTCGTTGCATTGCGAATCTGGATATAAACGCGTTAATGGCCCAGGCGTGCCCGCAGCATGCGCATTGTGCGAACCAGGCGAATATTGTCCCGGTGGAACAGGCGGCGGTACTGCGTGCCCGGGCGGTGGAACATCGGATGCCGGTGCAGAGTCCGTGTCTGATTGCTATAAAATCGTGCCATGCCCGATTGCAAATGGAACCGGCGAACGCGTGTGCTATCACACATCTGGCACGACTTACAGCACGGATTGTGGTGTATGCACACTGACTGGGTGCGATACTGGATGGTTCCCCAACGGCAACGTATGCGGTGGATGTCCAGCGGGCAGCTATTGTGACGAGCATGGCATACATACTTGCCCAGACGGCGGAACAACCGAAATCGGCGCAACGTTAATTACCCAATGCTTTAAACTGTGTGCAAAACCCGCCGGAAATAATGGAACATTGACGATAACGCCAACGGCCGATTATCGGAATTATTGGAATGGTTCATCATACGCAGAATGTTCATTCGCAATGACTTGCCGCAATGGATATACGCTGCGCAATAATAATTCGCCCGCACCGATGTGTGAAATTAGTTGCCAAGGCGCGTTTCATCCGTCACCGGATGGCGAACGGTGCGAAGCAAACGTGCGTACGTGCACAATCGGCGCGTTGTCCGGATACCAAGAATGGATTGACGGCGAATGGACGGTCTGTAATGTTCAAGAATGCCCACCAGACCAGGAAAAAGTCGGCGGCGCGTGCCAACCATGTAACCGCGAAAACGCAATAACATACAAAACAACCGGCAATTGCCAAGTTGCAACTTGCGCCAAAGGATTCCACCCCAGCGGCACAAAATGTAATCCGGATGTTATACCATGCGCACTGGCCAATACTGAAATCGCGGAAATGCGCTGGACCGGAACGACTTATGGCCCGTGCACACCTGTGCGATGCCATCCTGGGTTCCACATTGCATCCAACGCGTGCATATCGAACGAACGAACCTGTACAGTCGAAAACGGCACTGGAACACAAACATGGTCTGGCGGCGCTTGGGGCGAATGCGTTGCGACATCTTGCAACCCAGGATGGACAAACGACCGCTTTGAAACAAATGAACATGCAAAGCAATGTGGTGCTTGCCGAAATAAATTCGGCGTATTCGGCGAAGTTGTGGCGACAAACTTTATAACAGAATGCCGGATTGCGTCATGCTTGCACCAAGGCGAATTGTACAACCTGGAAAATAACGAATGTGTACCGATTTGTGACCCGAATGGTCGCGATGATGAAACCGGCGCAATGATTTGGAATCGTACAACCAATAAATGTGAACGGACATGTAACCCGGGATATATTATGTGGTAAAAAAACGCCCCGATGGGGCGTTTTTTTTAGACAAACTATAAGCCGGATTCTGTGGCGCGTGTTGACACGCCGGCCATAATCAATCTGCGTTTCGCGTTACCGCGAACGTCAAGCCGCCTACCCGCCAACTCTGGCGCGGGACGCGCCTGGGTCGTTTCCGACCCGGGTTGGCCTATTTGGCGTTGCATCACATAGAGATTGCCCGTTTCATCCACCGCTTTCCGTGGTTCGTTTCTGTTGCTCTGATCGTCGGGTTACCCCGCGCGGCCGTTAACCGCTATGCCGTCCCGTGATGTCCGGACTTTCCTCGGCTCGCTTGCGCGGCCGCTATGGCCCGTTTGTCTGGGTTATATATAATGGATTTTTGGGAAATTGCAATATTTAATTCGCGCCCTGCTTTTTGGCAGATTCAAGCGCGACCAGCAGCGCAGTTTTCGCAATTTCGCGGATTTTTGGGGCAAATGCGCGCATATTCATTTGGTCTGCAACCGCATTGCCAAATGTCGTTGCGATATAATCAATTTGGGTTGGCGCAATCACATGAACTTTGGATGTAATTTGTTCGGGTGTCAGCCGAACCGTTTTATCAATATTTTTTTGTGTTCTGTCCATTGAATTTTGCCTTTGCCGCACTATAACATTTTACGGAAAGGATTGCAAATTTATTGACTTTATGCGGTTAATTTTGTATATCTCTCATCTGACGAAAAAGGATTTATTTATGTTGATGAAAATTGTGCGCAAAGTTGTTGGTAATGCAAATGACCGGATTGTTAAATCTTATGATAAAACTGTGTCGTTGATTAATGACTTGGAACAAAGATATCACGCCATGACAGATGAACAATTGCGCGGCGTGACCGCGGAACTGCGCGCGAAATTGGCCGATGGTGCATCTGAAAAATCAATCCTGGGCGACGCATTTGCCGCAGTTCGCGCAGCATCCATTCGCACCACCGGCATGCGACATTTCAATGTCCAGATGATTGGCGGTATGGTTCTGAACAACGGCCAGATTTGCGAAATGAAAACCGGCGAAGGTAAAACACTGGTCGCAACTTTGGCGCTGTATTTAAAGGCTCTGCATGGCCGTGGTGCCCATTTGGTCACCGTTAATGACTATCTGGCCGCACGTGACGCAAAATGGATGGGCGTTATTTACGAAGCATTGGGTATGAGCGTCGGCATTATTCAACACGAAATGACCGACGATGCGCGACGCGAAGCATATGCATGCGATATTACATACGTTACAAACTCTGAATTGGGTTTTGATTATCTGCGCGATAATATGAAATTTTCCAAAGAACAACAGGTTCTGCGTCCGTTTTTCTATGCCATCGTTGATGAAGTGGACAGCATTTTAATCGACGAAGCACGTACGCCGCTGATTATATCCGGCCCGGCCGAAGATACCAGCGAACTGTACAATAAAATCGATACTATTGTTTTGCAATTGGGTGCGACCGATTGGAAAAAAGATGAAAAAGACCGCCATGTCACACTGACTGAAATCGGCACGGATACTGCGACCACTCTGTTGCGTGATGCCGGAATGCTGGTTGGCGATAACCTGTACGCGCCGGAAAATGCTGCGTTGGTTATGCATTTGCAACAATCTTTGTTGGCGCATCATTTATTCAAAAAAGAAGTCAATTACGTTGTACGCGGCGGCGAAGTTTTAATTGTTGATGAATTCACCGGCCGCGTTATGACCGGTCGTCGTTTCAGCAAGGGATTGCACCAAGCATTGGAAGCCAAAGAGCACGTCGCAATTCAACCAGAAAATCAAACCGTATCGTCGATTTCGTATCAAAATTTGTTCCGCTTGTATCCGACATTATCGGGTATGACTGGAACCGCAATGACCGAAGCCGCGGAATTCGAAGAAATTTATAGCCTGCGCGTTGTATCGATTCCAACGAACCGTCCCGTTGCACGTGTTGATCATCATGATGAAATTTATCGTTCGAAATCTGAAAAATTTGCGGCGATTTTGGACGTTCTGCGCGATTGCCAAAAACGTGGCCAACCAGTCTTGGTCGGCACAGTATCGATTGAAAAATCCGAAGAACTGGCCGAAGTTGTGGAAAAAGAATTAAAAATTAAACCCGCTGTACTTAACGCAAAACATCACCAGAACGAAGCAAAAATTGTTGCCCAAGCCGGTGCACCCGGCGCGGTTACAATCGCAACAAACATGGCTGGCCGCGGAACAGATATTAAATTGGGTGGTAATGCAGAGGCATTGATTGATGAATTAGATAAAGAATTATCAGCATCAGATTTGGATGCCCGTAAAAAAGAAATTTATGAAAAAATCGAGGCCGATAAAATCAAAGTTTTAAATGCTGGTGGATTATACGTCATCGGTACCGAACGTCATGAATCCCGGCGCATCGATAACCAATTGCGCGGACGCAGCGGACGTCAAGGCGACCCTGGTGATTCGAAATTCTTTCTGGCGCTGGATGATGATTTGATGCGTATTTTTGGCGCAGCAAGGTTGGATGGCATGTTGGCGACACTTGGCCTGAAATCTGGCGAAGCAATCATGCATCCGTGGATTACCAAAGCATTGGAAAAAGCGCAAAAACGCGTCGAAGCGCGATACTTTGAATCGCGTAAAGAACTGTTGAAATACGATAACGTTATGAATGAACAGCGTGTCGTTGTTTATAAACAGCGTAACGATTTGATGACGGCTGATAACCTGCGCCCATTCGCCGAAGAAATTATGAACGATGTTGTTGAACAAATCTGCGAAATAAATATTCCAGAAAAATCACATCCGGATGCATGGAACATGACGGGCATCCATGATGCAATGCTGCGCACTTTCGGTGTGGATATTACCGATTTGGACGATTGGAAGAAAGATGAAAACATCAGCGAGCGCAAGGCTTTTGATGGCCTGATGCGATTGGCACGCCAGCGTTATGAATATCAATTAAATCGATATGGTCCAGAATTGATGTTGCAAGCCGAACGTCAAACCGCGCTGCATTCATTGGATGCATCTTGGCGCAAACATTTGGCGAATATGGATTTCTTGCAGACTGGCATTGGATTGCGCGGATATGCACAAAAAAATCCATTGTATGAATACAAACGTGAGGCGTTCGAATTATTCCGTAATATGATGTATGGATTTAAACAGATGGCGCTGACATATATATGTCGTATGGAATTATCGCGTGAAGAAATCGATGATATGAAGCATGAACACGAACAACGCGATGCATCATTGAACGCAGCAGCAACTGCTGGTAACGGCGACTGGACACCCGGTGGTAACCTGGCGCTGGCGGACAAGCCTGCACGAAACGATATATGCGGTTGCGGCAGCGGTAAAAAATATAAACACTGTTGTGGGAAATTGAAATAAAAAATACCGGGCAATGCCTGGTATTTTTTTATCGTCCACATTTTTGATGCGCAGCCAGAAGTGATGCAATGACGCCGCCCAGCTTCTTTTTTGCATAGCGTGCCCTTCTTTTTTCGTTCAATGCCTCTCTATTATTTTTCAAATACTCTGCGTTTAATTCTCTAACTCTTTCTTTATTATCTTCGCGCCATTTTATATTCTTTTGTTTTACTTTTTCCAGATTTCTTAACCGATATTGCCGCGTGCTTTCCCGGGTTTTTTCTCGGTTGTTTTCGCGATAATTTTTGGTACTTTCTTTTATTCTATCCGGATATTTTTCACGATATAGTCGCGCGCTTTCTGTTATTTTGTCTGGATTCTTTGCACGATATTTTGCAGAACTTTTTCTGAATATTTCTGGGTTTTCATTGCGGTATTTTTCCTGTTTTTCTTTTATTGTTTCCCAATTCTTTTTACGATATCGCCGTGCACTTTCTTTTACTTTGTCCGGATGATTTGCACGATATCTTGCTTCATTTTCTTTTATTTTTTCTTTGTTCTTCTCGCGATATCTTGCATTGATTTCCTTTAACCTTTCGCGATTATTTTCACGATATCTTGCGTTGTTCGCTTTTATTCTTTCGCGGTGTTTTTCGCGATAATTTGCATCACTTTCTTTTGATTTTTCTTTATTTATGGCACGGTGTTTTTCCATCTCGGTCAATATTTTATCCAACAGCAATTCGGATGATGGTGCTATCTCGCGTGCAAAACGATGTTTTTTATATACCCGCCTGGCGAATTTTATTATCTGTGTCACAGCAAAAGGTAACCTTTTAGACAATAACAAACAAAAATCGTCGCTTATTGTTGCATCTTCGCAAAGAATATCATAAAAGTCGCTTTCATTTATGATGTCATCCAATGATTCAGCTGTTAAAAAATCTTTGACACTTTTTTCATATGATGAATCCAATAAAAACCATTCCAGAAATAAATCCGATAATGATGATACATTGCTTTTGGGGAATTCTAAATCGCCAACGAATACAGCATTTTTCAAAGCGCGCAAATCTGTAAATCCGCTTTGAAATTCAGCAAAAGTTATATCATAAATTTTCATTAACAAATCTCTTTGAATAAAAAACCGACACATGTCGGATTTTTTATTTTACTTTTATTTTTTTGGTCAGTTTGGCAAATGGGTTTCCAATGCAATCATCAAACCATTTTACGACCATATCGCGGTGTTCGGTATCCAATGTGCCCACGGTCATTGCCGCTGCACCGGCTGATATTATCGCCGCTGTGACGAATAAAGGAGTCGAAATTATTTCCCCGACAAATCCGGTATTACGTATCAAAGTCAAAGCAATCGCGCAATGCACCATCGCACACGGTATTGCGAAAACTGTCCAGGCCTTTGCAAAATTTACCAGATTCCTGTGTTTCATTGATAACAGTATATATACCCGCGTCAATTTCGTCAAGTTATTTTTAGAGCACAATTTTTCAACAAATTTTTCCGATTTTTATCCTTGAACGGGGGCGGTTTTATTGGTATCTGTAACGGTATGAATCAGTCGTTCGTACATCTTCGCGTGCATTCCAAATATTCCATCGGCGAAGGGACTCTGTACATTGATGCGAATGAAAAAAAAGACCCAAATCGCCAAACAATCGTCAAATTATGCAAAAAATTCGGCATGCCGGCATGCGCAATTACTGATACTAATCTGATGTCTGGTACGGCGGAATTCTCTGACGCCCTGCCCGGTGCGGGCATCCAACCAATCGTCGGAATTGAAATCACGCTCAACCATCATGAATCCGCGGATGCGCGGCAATTGCGCACAGAATCTTTATCACGCATTGTATTACTGGCGCAAAATCATGATGGATTTTTGAATTTGATGGCCTTGAATTCCGCGCAATATATGCGCGCCGAAAATCAACATTTGGGCCCATATATCACATTTGCAGAATTGGCCGCGCGCAGCAATGGCGTCATATGTTTGTCCGGTGCGCATGGCGGCCCGATTGGGCGTGCAATCTTGGAAAATCAAGACAAACTGGCCGCGGATTTTGCGCATACGTTTCTTGATATTTTCGGCAATCGTTTTTATATGGAAATCCAGCGTCACGGGCTGGACGCGGAAATCAAGACAGAGTCGGCATTCTTGAAATTGGCGCGTGATATGAATATTCCGATTGTCGCAACGAACGATGTATGCTTTGCCGGGCCGGAAAATTACGAAGCAGAAGACGCGCTGGCCGCCGTATTGCAGCAAACGAAAATTATCGACCCAGAACGTGTTCGCAAAAATTCACAGCAGTATTTTAAATCACCGCATGAAATGGCGGAACTCTTTTTCGATTTACCCGAAGCAGTTGAAAACACCGTGCAGATTGCGCGACGTTGTGCATTCATGGTTGATACGCGTTCGGCGCCATTATTGCCCCGGTTTGGAAATGATTTCGAAACCGAATGCAAAATGCTGCGCGATGATGCACGTGCGGGTTTGACACGCCGCATGCATGATAATAAAATTTCTGACAGCGACCAAAAAAAATATTTTGAACAATTGGAATTCGAACTGGACGTCATTATTAATATGAAATTCCCAGGGTATTTTTTAATCGTTGCAGATTATATAAATTGGTGTCGTGCAAATGATATCTTGGTCGGGCCGGGGCGCGGTTCGGGCGCGGGGTCCATCGTTTCATGGGCATTGGGCATCACTAATGTCAATCCGATGGAATACGGATTGTTGTTTGAACGTTTTATGAATCCAGACCGAATTTCCATGCCGGATTTCGACGTGGATTTCGAACCGGACCAGATTCCGCGCATAATGGATTATATTTGCGGCAAATACGGCACGGACCATGTGTGCAAAATTATTACTTTCGGTTCATTGCAGGCGCGCGGTGCGATACGCGATATTGGGCGTGTATATGGGATGCCTTATTCCAAGACCGACCGGTTTGCAAAACTGATTCCGATAGAGGCAAAAAAAATATCCGACGCGATTTCGCGGTCAAATGAAATCCAAGAAGTTTTGGACAATGATGCTGATTTGAAAAAAGTAATCGACGTGTCAATGGAAATCGAAGGCGCGTTTCGCAATCTGGGCCAGCATGCGTGCGGCGTCGTTATCGGCGACCGACCAACGACGCAAATTGCGCCGGTTTATCGCGACCCAGGAAATGAAATGGCTTCGTGCCAATTTGATGGAAAATATTTGGAATCTGTGGGCCTGATTAAATTCGATTTCTTAGGCCTGGAAACTTTGTCTGTATTAAAATATGCCGTAAAAATGATAAAAGAAAATCATGGAAAAAATATCGATTTGGATTTCATTCCGCTGGAAGACGACAAAACATTCGACGTAATTTGGCGGTCGGCAAAAACAATCGGCGTGTTCCAATATGATGGTTCCGCATTGCCGTTTCTGCGCACGATGAAGCCGACAAAATTCGAACATATTGTCGCACTGAACGCGCTGAACCGCCCGGGACCCATGGCGTACATCCCACAGTACATCGCACGCATGCATGGCGATGAACCCGTAAAATATCCGCATCCGTTGGCCGAAGACATTCTGGGCGAAACATTTGGAATCATTGTGTATCAAGAACAGGTGATGCAATTGTCGCGCGCGCTGGCCGGATTTACGCGCGGCGAATCGGACACACTGCGCAAGGGCATGGGTAAAAAAATCAAAGAAGTTATGGACAAGATGCGCGTCAAATTTGTTGATGGATGCGTTGTTCAAGGAACGCTTTCGCACGACGCGGCCGAAGATATGTACGGGCAATTTGTTAAATTCGCAGAATACGCATTCAATAAATCGCACAGCGTCGCCTATTCCGTCATCGCATCGCAATGCGCGTATATCAAGGCACATTATCCGGCCGAATTCTTGGCCGCATCAATGTCCAGCAACATGGGCAATTCGGACCAATTATCGATTTTTATGGACGACGCGCGGAATAATTTTGGCATCGAAATTGTGCCGCCGGATGTTAATAATTCCGAATCTCTATTCACTGTACGCGGCGGAAAAATCATATTCGCATTGGCCGCAATCAAAGGTGTCGGGCGTGCCGCAACCGACCAGATTGTCAGCGAGCGGCAAGCGAATGGCACATTCAAAAATATTACGGATTTTGCGAAAAGATGTGCGCCGTTTATTAACAAACGCGTATTGGAATCGTTCGCCAAAGTCGGCGCGTTCGATTCAATATCGCCAAACCGTGCACAGATTTTTATGAATACCGATTTGATAATGAACTTTGCATCCGGGTCGAAAAATTCCGCGAATTCATTGTCGCTGTTCGAAGATACGTCAATGAATGATGTCATCGAAAACCGGCTGCAAAAAAATATGACAAAGGTCGCGCCATGGTCGTTCGGTGAACAACTGACACACGAACATTCGGTGCTGGGATACTATATTTCCGCGCATCCGATTGACCAGTATAAAAATTTAATCGCGCGCGAGCGATTAACTACATCCGTGACATTGCAGAAAAAACGCGACCGTGAAACGGTCCAGATGGCGGTCAGCGTGAATTCATTCAAGCGCCGCATGACACGCGCCGGAAAAATGATGTGCAGCATCGTCGCATCTGACAACCACGGCAATATCGACGCAGTCGCGTTCGGCGATTCCGTTCCGGCGATTGCGGGAATGCTGGCCAATGAATCTTTGGTTTTGCTTTCGGGGCGCGTCGCGACGCGTGATGATTCCATGTCGCTGTTTGTAGATAGTGTACAGCCATTGGCCAATTGGATTGCGGGCGCGGCGAAAAAATTAACGCTGGATATTTATCGCCAGGAAGTTTTGGCGGACGTCAAAAAAACCTTGGACGGATTGCGCCCAGGCAACACGAAAATATTAATAAATATCCATGGTGAAAAATCCGTATCGCTTGCCCTGCCCAGGTCGGTCGCTTTATCCCCCACCATCGGCGCGGATATGAACGCATTGGGTGTGAAAGCAGTTATTGAGTAAAAAAAAGGGTGCATATTTGCACTCTTTTATTTTATTGACCCAACACACATTCACGGTAATCAGAAACATTAAATTCCATCCAGCATGGCGTAGAATTCGCAGGTGCGGATGAACGTCCCAATCCAAAACGCAATTCAATGTTTGATAATTGGCGTGCGGTGCGGCACGTCGCACCGTCGAATATCTGGCCCGTCGCACAGTGGTGGCATACGCCGGTTGCGGTCGATACGCCGGAACCGTTGCCGGTGCACGGCGCGCAAGTTTCATCGTTTGCGGATGGGAATCCCTGGCCAGCCGGGCATCGCAGCGGGGCGGCGGTTGTGGAACTGCTGCATACGGCCGGGTTTATGGGTTCGCAGTCATCATTGCCTTTGGGCTTGAAGCCTTCTTTGCAAACCAATATTTCCTTGCCGTTCGGCGCCCACCACAATGTTGCGGTTGATGTCTGGTCGGGCCAATTCCAACGTTCCGCGCGCACAATCATCTGTTGCGCAAACGCGCCGTTGCCGCTGGGCAGCCATCTGGATATCGCCAATACCATGTCGTGTTCTTCGCGCACATTTCCGCCGCATCTGTGGTATTTGTCCCATTCAAACATCATAACTTCGTGTTCAACGGATTTTGCATTGCCGGCAGTGTTAAATTCTGCGCCGCGAAAAGCATCCCTGTTAAATGACCGGGTATCACACGGGTCCCCGTCCCTTGGCCTTTGGCACAACCAAAAGCAACTTTGGAAATTTCCGGCCGGTTCGTAATATACGGTCCAGGCATGACTGCGCTTTTTGTTTGCCGCCTGGATTTGAGTCGCGCAGAAATGCGCGCAATCCGCGTTCGCATCGCGTGCAATAACCATCAGCATCGCCATCTGGCTGGATTGCGTGCCGCGGTTTTTCTGGTCGTTCGGTCCCCGCGCACCGTTGTTGTTACAGTTTCCACCGTCACTCATCCCCCATGTCCCAACACAGGTATCGCCGATGCTGTGGGCTTTGCAGCTATCCATCGTTGCGCCGCCACGCCAGGCATTCCGGACGCTGTTATCCAATTTACGCCCGGCGGCATCAGCAGTCGCGACAGTCGCGAAGATTAATGCAACAAAAAGTCCGACTTTATAAAACATGGCAAATCCCATTCAGATAGTATCCGTTCAACCAACCTTCGCATCTGTTTCTGTACCAATTTTCAGACAATACGCATTGTTGCGCCGATGCGTCCCAACGTGCGCCGGAATCTGCGGACGCGTCCGCCATAATTTCGCATTGGATGCGCGCAGAATTTTCAACGCACACGCCCCATGCTTGCGGTCGGCCGCCGAACATTGTCGCGAATGCGGAAACTTCGCGGTCATCGCCAGACACGCGCGATGCGTCCATCCATGCGCCGGATAATTCCGTGCATGCTTCGCCCATTTGATAATCCAAGCCTTCGTTAATATTTCGCATTATTTCGTCGATTATCGCGGATGTGCCGGCGTCCATGGCTTCGCCCGGGACCAGGCATGCAGTCTGGGCATAAGCATTCATCGCAGTACGTATTTCAACCGATGTGCGCAAACGACATCCCCATGGCCAGCCGCGCGCATCGCCGGTCGCAGCACGACAGAAATCTTGTGAATATGCTTCCATTGCCGCGCGGCATCCGGTTTGGATTCGATTGGTGTCAACCGCGTTTATAAAGCTGATTAACATTGTCGCACCGCAAGTATCTGCATTAGTAAAGCGTCCCTGGGCATCCCATGTACATGTATCACAGCGCATGCCTGGCGTGCAATACAGCGATGCACACGCGGCAACACGTTCTGCACAAACTGCCTTGGTCGCGCGGGCGGCAATTGCACCGGTTGCGACCGCAGTATCTTCGCCGAACGAATTCATCGCACCCGTTTGACGGTCGTAACATTCAGAAATGGTTGTGATACATGAATCTTTGACTTCTTGGATAAGGCGGTCTTGGGCTTGGGCGATTTCGATTATTGCTTGTTCCCTGAATGCGTTCCAGACGGCATTCGCATCATCGCGACATGAATCCAGCGCGGGTTGTGCACGATTACGACGCGCATCCAGTTCGCGCAAGAATACTTGCGTGCCCGGTGCAGACATATTGCCCATCACTGCATTGCCGGACAGATTTAATTGGTCGCCCAGGCGGAAAAAGTTCGGTGTTAATATTGGTTCGCCCGTTGTTGGACTGACATACGAACCCGTAAAGTCCAAACAGCGACGCCATCCGGCGCCACATGCGGCATCCGACAGCATCGCCGCACGCACGTTGGTCAAGCATGCGTTGAAATCCGCCGAATTATGGTCGCGATATTCTTGCAAACGCGCCTGGCGCAACAAATTTGTAACTTCGCGCACTTTCTGCATAACCAGTTCGCGGTTCGCGTTGACTTTTTTTTCATATGCGTTGCAATCGTTCGTAATCATAATGCCATACGCGCTGCGCACCATGGTCATGGTGTTTTGGTCTTCGCATACCGTGCGCGTCATATCGGTGCATTGGCGGTTGACTTCGTTATAAAGCGCAACGCCTTCTAGTCCCACCATTCGGTCCGCAGATTGCATATTCGTATCTGCCCAAATATCATCCAACGCAAAACGAATATCATCACCCAGAAGTCCCAAACCGCGCGACTGGGCCGCAACGGGCGCATTACCGGATAACATGTTTGTGATTTCATCCAATTTTCGCGATGCTTCGGAAACATCGCCGCGCTTTAATACGCGTTCGCCCGCGGTTGCGGTGTACATTGCCGTTGCTTCGGCAGCAGACAATTCAACAACGTTTAATTCGTTATCGACAAAATCTTGCAATGCGATGCGTGCGCGGTCCAAATTGGCTTCGGTTGCGCTGAATTCTTTGAATCGGTCGGAACATATGCACCGGCGAAAAGTATCGTTCGCTGCGCCACAGAATTGGTCCATGCAAGTCGAAAATCCTTCGCGGCATGCAGAATATCCAGCGCCCATTCGCGACATATCGGTAAATAATGCGGTTGGCGCGCGCGCCGCACCAGCGGCGGCACGGGAAATATTTGCAGCATCACGAACCATCGGCGTGGCGCCGCTGCGTGCGGCGGTTATGCCCGCAGGCGCGGATGATGCGGCACGCGAACGATTAATACCGGGCGCGGTTACGGGCGCAGTGGCAGCATTTCGGGCAACACGTGCTTGGGTAGTAACGGTGCGAATATTTGGAACAGTTGCTTCGATTGCGCTGCGCGCGGTTGTGGCGCGTTCGGGTGTTGCAGTGGCCGTACGCGCGGATGTTTGTGCGGAAACGGGACGCGTCGCAGCAACATCAGACCCGCCGCGCGGATTAATCGGCGGTGCAGCAAAAACGCTGGATGCGAATAAAACCGCCGTCAAAAATGGGATAATCCGCTTCATTCTTTGCATTGTATCAATTCTGTGAATTTTGGGCAAGAGGAAATAATAACAAACGAATAAAATGGGGCGCATATTTGCGCCCCCTGCATATTTAATTTTGCAATTACTCAATACAACAATTAACGGCGTTTTTTACCCAATTGCCCAGCTTGGATGTTAAACCGGTATTTGCAGATGTGGCGGCAACAGATGCAACAGATTTTGCCGGCGCGGATTGTTTTGATTTGGCCCCGGATTTAACATCGCCGACCCAAATGTCCAAACCATGCGGTAATTTGTCTTCGATTTTTTCGGTGCCTTTTAAATCGATAAGATTCATATTTATGCCCCAAAACAGCGAATACAATTCGTACGCTTTGTTGAACATATCGTATGCTTCTTTTTTGTCCCCGGCGCCCAGTGCTTTCGTTCCAACTTCCATCAATCGCATTGATGCGGCCAGCAAGTGTTTCGATATGCACCATACTTCGCCGCCATCATGACCATCGCGGTCAACCACGCGTTTCATTAATTCACCGCGCATATCACGAACAATGTTAATCAGGTCATAGAATCCCGGTTTGCCCGTTTTACCGCCGCTGAAAAAGAAGTGTTCTTCCAATGAAACCAAATTCATCAGGGCAATCGTCAAATCTTGGTCGGATGACAAATCCAGCGGATTTTTTTTCTTTGCATTGTCCGCTTTTTCAATCAATTGTTCCAATGTTAATTTTTTTTCGGATTTCTTTTCGATTTTTTTTGCCATGATTAATGCTCCATATTTTCAACTTGTTCGATTTGTATTGTGTTCGGGCAGTCTGGTTTTGGTTTTGGCTTTATGACTTGCTGGCCGGACAGATTCAATATCGCGGCAAACAACAATGTCGCAATGGCCAACGCGCCCAATGGCCAGATGACTTTCTGGAATTTGAACCATGATTTTCCACCGTTTTTGCGCTTTATGGTCATGTGCCATCTGGCACCGATATAGAATGCAACCGTACCAACGATAATCCCGAACAACAGATTATCGATGCCCCACAGTGTTTCTGCGCCGAAATGAACATCGGGCAACCACCAGATAGCCGCCAGCATCGCATAATAAATCGCAATCATCAACAGATACCAATATCCGTTTTGAACGCCCTTGCGCTTCATATAACCGGCCGTCCAGAATATAACAGACAGCATCAAGCCACCCGCCCAAATTCCGGTAATAAAATCGTTAATGCCCAACAGCCGCATGCCTTCGAGTCCCACGCCGACGAACACAGTACATACGGGACAGACGGCATACAGGGCAGCAGGCATAAAGCACAAGGCAAGTATTGCAAATAGTTTTTTCATAACTTTCCCCTTTCGTTCCGACCGAATATACATATTTTTGAATAATGCGTCAATGGGATATTTTTCGAACTGCGCGAAGATGGGCGCTGCGGGCGCGTGGGTTGTGTGAAAGCTCGGCATCTGATGGCGTAAATGTCTTTAATAATTTGAATGGTGCAGCAATTGTGATGGGCAAACGTGGGTCACCAGGCGATGTCGTCCATTCGCGAAAAGTGTTTTTGACCAGTCGGTCTTCCAATGAATGAAATGTCACAATTGCGCAAATTCCATCTGGCTTTAATAATTCTGGCACTGCGGCCAACGCGGATTCGATTTCGCCCATTTCATCGTTGACCGCGATGCGAAGTGCTTGGAACACCGGCGCGATGTCTTTTGGATTATGTATTAAATCGCGCAATTCGAACGTGGTCGTGGGCAACGTGTCTTTCATAGCGCGTGCGATTGGCCCAGCTTTTTTAACATCACCGTAATCGGCCAAAATCCGGGCTAATTCTGCGACGGTTGAATTTTCAATCAATTCAGCGGCGGTGTGTGGCGCATTTCCCATTCGCATATCCAGTGTCGCATCAAAACGAAATGAAAATCCACGTTCCGGCGTATCAATTTGCATAGATGAAATACCCAAATCGAAAACGATTGCATCAATGATTTCTGATTTATGATTTATGATTTCTGAAAATGGTTCGTTAATAAATTGGAATTTTCCGGGAAATTCGTTGGCCAATTTTTCTGCGATTGGTGCGACGGTCGCATCGCGGTCGAATGCAATTACGTTTGCGCCGCATTCCAAAAAAGCACGCGAATATCCGCCGGCGCCAAATGTGCAATCGACGATTGTCTTGCCATTTATATCATCAAGTGTTTGCAAAACTTCATTCAATAAAACGGGTATATGGTTCATATTGGCGTCCCTGTGAAATACAATTCTTTGGCGGATTTGATACCGGTTAATTTTACATTCATTATTGTTCGTTCGGGAATCGGACATCCGGAAATTTTTACCGGGATGTCGTCGGGCGTGCGGCCGATATTATTTGATTCAACCAAGATTTGCGCAGTACGCCCAATTTGCGAATTCATAAATTCGCGCATATTGGCGGCGGCAATTTCGGTTGCGATTTTAACGCGGCGCTTTGATTCTGTGCGATGCACCTGGCCCGGCATTGATGCGGCGGGTGTGCCCGGACGCGGACTGAATGGAAATGCATGCAATCGTATTGGTTTTAATTCGCGTATTAAATCACATGTTTCATTGAAATGTTCTTCTGTTTCGCCGGGAAATCCGCAGATAAGGTCCCATGAAAAAGTCACACCATTCGCGTAATTGCTTAATTCACGCACCATTTGTGTGGTATGACGACGACCCATTTTTGCAAGTATTTCATTGCAGCCCGATTGCATTGATAAATGCATGTGCGATAACATTCGCGGGTTTTCATGCATCAAATCAACAATGCTGCGCAGCGGTACGCCCGGGTCCAATGATGATAATCGCAAGCGTTGTAAATTCGCATCATTGAACAACAGATTTTTACATAAAATTGCAATGTTTTGATAACTGGCGATGTCCACACCGGTTAAAACAATTTCACCGTATCCGTTTGCGGTTAATGCGCGTGTGGCCGCCAGAATTTGTTCATACGGAAACGATACATTTTTCCCGCGCAGAATTCGCGTAATGCAATAAGAGCACGCGTGATTGCATCCGTTTTGTATTTGGACCAGGCCCTTGGAAAGGGATGAATGTTGTAGGGGCGCATATTTGCGCCCCAGGGCGCGAGTACGCGCCCCTACATATTTCGTTGCATCCAGTTTATCTTTGTTATGGATGGTGGCCGCCACGCCAGGGATTTTTTCAAAATCGCTCGGTGAATGTGTGGCGGCGCAGCCGGTTACATAAATTGGCATATCTGGGTTTTCACGGGCCAATCGTCGAACGGCTTGGCGCGATTGCTTTTCGGCTTCGGATGTCACGGCGCATGTGTTAACCACAATGCCGCGCTGGATTCCGCTGTCTGCCAACAAGCCCGCGATTTTATCCCCTTCCAGGATATTCAGGCGGCATCCAAATGGTACGGAGCGTATATTTTTCATTTAATTTTCTTGCTTTTGCGTAAATTATATTGCATTATAGCCGGGCTTTAATCAAATGCAAGGGGTTATGAA
Organism: Alphaproteobacteria bacterium; assembly: GCA_009784235.1. Classification (GTDB taxonomy): domain Bacteria; phylum Pseudomonadota; class Alphaproteobacteria; order Rs-D84; family Rs-D84; genus WRKW01. The sequence goes on from WRCC01000001.1 coordinate 211,312, forward strand.
TATGGCGCGTACAGTAAATTCCGATACATTACCATTCGTCAGCAGCCGTTATGAACTGGGCATGCTGTCGTCCCAACGCGTGCGCAATCTGAATGGTGGCGCGGCGCCCGTAATCGAAACATACGGCGATAAACCGCCGGTTATTGCGCTGCGCGAAATTGCTTCGGGCAAATTGTCCGTTGAACAATTGCGCCATGAATTTGTGCAATCTTATAAAACAATTCCAGTCGCAGATGAAACCGAAGGCGCGATTGAATCGAAATCCGAAGACCCATCCTTGCGCGAATTGGACGCCGAATTGGAAGACGCCATCATCGCCGAAGACGAAATGGTTGCCGAAGAACTGGAAGATGTTCTGGACGATTCCGTTATGGATTCCGGTGCCGAAGAATAATAATAAAAATGCCCCGTTCGGGGCATTTTTTTACATATAAACACACTTTGTCGGTTCGTTACATTTGTATTCATCGATTGCTGTCTGTGGCCATGATATGAAAACACATTTTGTGGGTTCATTACATTTGTATTCGTCTATTTTTGTCGCGTCGCTGGTTCTGCGTGCGCCACCGAAACTGTACCGAATACCCAATCGCCCGGATATTGCACGGAATACTTGGCCGTATTCGTATTGAGCGTCAAAATACATATATGACCGTTCGGACATGCCAACATTAAGGCCGGCTGTGACTTCCGCGCCAAATCCGGATACGTCGGATTTCATCGGCACGCCTTGAAAGTCAATTTTCGTCGCGCCGTCCCATTCGTTGTACAGACCCAGCTCTATAAACGGTCGCCACGTTGATTCACGCCCGGATGGTAAATATGTTGTTTGCAACGCAATTTTTGTTTCCACACTGCGCGTATTGCCGTATGTTATCAAGTCTGCAAAATTCGTTCTGTGGCTGTGTCGGCCACTGTGCGCAAAACGCAACTCTGCTTTTGGTTCCCATGCGAACATTGAATTTCCAGTGCGCATTTGCGCCCAGTTCGGCGCCACGCTGAACATCTGCTTGCCGCCTTCCAGGCTTGCTGTATAAAAATTCCGATTTGCGTCATATTCAACCCGATGTCCACCCGCAGTAATATTGGTCAGCGACATATTCGCCCAAAAATGACGCAGCGTCGCATCGGCAAACCATCCGGATTGACCCAACCACGTCGCATACAATCCAATTGTGGGCATACTGGTCTTGCCACTGCCGTCAAATGCGTTGGATTGTCTGATACGCTTGTCATTTGAATACTGATATCCACCCATTACGCCCAGGTACACGCGACCGTCGCCCGCAGGAACACGGAAATCAGCGCCGCCTTCGAACCCATACAGGTTCACGGTCGCATTGATATGTTCGTCCACTTCCATATGTCGTGCATATCCACGCGTCCAAACGCCGGGTTGTCCGGCACCGCCATCGGTGCGTAAATCGCCCAAGCGCACGCGCAGCTCGTTCATGCCGGCGCGAATCATGGCCAGATGCATCGCCGGAACGTTCGCAACTGTATTTCCGGTATCGGACATTCCAGGCCTGCCTTTTGGATTAAATGTAGTACAATTCCCAAATTCATCGCATTCGATGTCACCGGTGATACCACCATTACCATTGACCAGGTACCAGTTATCATCATCTTTTTTAACCAGATACCAATTCAAAGGACCGGCATCCAGAACGCCTCCTTTCAGGGCAAATGTCGCATCGCGTATGCTGGCATCCGAAGCATCTACAACCAGTACTTTGTGATTTAAAGTATTTTTAAAGCCGGTAGTGGTCATCATGCCGACAATCGTGTTTCCGGCGGACGCCGTATCCAGAATTTTCAAAACGTCCGACGAAATTCCATTGGTCTGCACAAATAAATTTGCGCCATCGGACATATAGTTGTTCAGCGTCAAAGTATTAAACTGCGTTCCCGTGGCCGCACGCAAGCTGAGCGCAGAGCCGCCGTGCATATTCAGTGTGCCGGCCATGCTGGTGTTAAAAAATCGCAATGTCGCACTGTCTGCCACGTCTGTGTTGCCCATAAAAAAATTATCGGAATACACATTTACCGCACCAACCATATGTTGGAAATCGCCGACATATCCGCTGTTTTGCGAATCTGCGCCGAAAACGATTGTGGACTTACCGTATTTTGACATTGTAACGGTTTCATCTTTGGAACGAATCCCGGAATTGAAATATATCGTGCCGCTGTTGCCGTTTATCGACATATCCGTGCCTGCGGCCAGATATATGTCATTAAGGCCACCGCCGTCACGATTGTTTTCAAACGATATAACCCCGCCGGTTACGGTTAACTTTATAAATTGTTCTGCATATACGGCGCCGCCCAAGCCAAGCGATTCATTATTTCGAAATATTGTGTTGTTATCAATATTGAGGTGGGAATACCCACCGCCGCCATGACTGTTTATCGCGGCGCCGTTGTCGGTTGTGAAAAAATTAACCATCGTCAAATTATTACCAACGGAAATGCTGCGCATTGCACCCGGTGCAGTGGATTGCAGCAATCCCGAATAAATCCCACCGCCATCCAGAGTATGCTGGTTGCCAACAATGGAAAAGTGATGATTGAAATATGTTGCGTCCGCGTCTGTAAAATTTTGCGTAAATAAAGCATTGCCAGCAAGTTCTATGATGCCAACGCCGTCAAGCAGTTTCGTCCGAAAAGAATTAAAATCGGCGGCTGCATCAAATCCGGTCGCCATGGCGGTTACAACTGCGATAATTGAAATTTTTCTGCGCATGATAATCCTTTCTTGTATATCTACATAGGATATCATACCCAAGACATTTTTCCAAGCCATGAATAAAATAACAGGGGCGGATGCCCCTGTTATACTAGAACTTGTACTTTAACGTCAACATTCCGGTGTTATCCGCGTAACTTTCGCGGAAACGACCGATATAGTTTGCAGATATATCAACCGAATCCATCAGCGACATCGTGACACCTGCCCCGACTTCCAATGCTGTACGGTCCAATCCGCGGCCAGCGACCGTAACCACCGAACCATTCGCCATCGTCATCGTAGCAAATACATTGCTGGTCGAAAAGTCGTATGTCATGCCAACATATGCTTCGGGACGCAGTGCCAGGTTGCGTATTTTGTAATCATACGCGGCTTTGACACCCACGATACCGGTAAAGTAATCGGCTGTACTTTCGTGCATGTATGACCCAGTCGAATCCCAGAACGCCAGATTATCGACGTTGATATAACGCGCACCGAATTGCGGTACAAGCGCCAAGTTTTTCGTCGGCATCAGTTCATATCCAGTGACTGCTTGCATTGCGAATGTGTTCACGCTGTGTTCAGAGTTTAAAATTGTTCCGCCGATATTTCTATCTTCGTCATAATTGCTGAACGTATATGATGCGATACCATTAATGAACCATTCCATCGGTTTGTATTCTGCGTATGCAAGCACGGAATTCGATTGGATTTTGGTTTCACGCGATGTTGGTGTGACTTTTGTATTCGTATGTGCATACCCGATACCAAGCTTTGTCGAAGTTGTCACATTACTTTCCAAACCGCCCGCGACCCCCCATGATTTTGCATCAAATCCATTTTCACCGCGCAGGCGTGCATCGTTGGCCAATCCTTGAGCCCAGATGGATATTTCACCGCGCTTGAAATCACCGGATGCCATACCACGCGTTGCGACGCCGCCGGCGAACCGTGTGCCGACCGCATCAAAGACTTGGACTGCATGACTGTTCGATACATGTTGGATTTTCGGTGCCGCACTGGGGCCATATCCGGATACAGCCAACAATCCAGCCGCAACAACCGCGTCGTCATCGTGGTGCAACATATCCATTATATTATCCCACATGGCATCAAATGCCGCGTGGCCGGATTTGTCGCCACCAATCAGTCCGTTGATGATTGCTTGCTGGTTTGCATTTGCACCAATTGCACCGGCATTCACAAACATATCGAATTGACCGTTGCCCAGATAGACCAAGTTATGTTTGCCGCCGAACGTATCGACTGAATCAAAATCGCCAACAAAGTTATCAACGTCGAACAATTGCAATCCGCGACCATAAAGTCCGCCGCCGACATTCAGAAACAAATTGTTGTTGCCGCCGGATAAATCAATCGTACCGCCTTGGATAACCGTTGTGCCGTATTTAACGACCAGGTCAACATTTGTAAATGCGATATCGCCTGTACCACTGATACCACCGTCAAACGATACTGTGCCATTTTCAAATGCCAGCAAGCCACCGTTTTCGATATCATTCAAAATACCGCCGGCATAATTGTTTTCAAATAAAACATCGCCAGTGAACAACATATCGCCCCAGTTATGAATTGCACCGCCGTCGCCGGATGCAGTATTGTTGCGGAATATCGCGCCGTCGCCGATTGTTACGTCCGAACCACCATTTGCAATCGCACCGCCGACAGATGCGCTGTTACCGTCGAACAATGCATTTGCGCCGATATCTGTGTTCATGTATTCCAGATACATCGCACCGCCGGCACCAACGCCCGGTGCAACACCATTCGATTGGTTACCAATAAAGCGCGCGCCATTGCCGATAATCAAATCACCATTGCGTGCGTATATTGCACCACCGGCATCACCGGTTGCTGTGTTGCCGCCGAACAATGCATCATCGCCGATTTCCAGTGAACCGCTGGATGAAAATATTGCGCCGCCGGCGTATGCTTCGTTCAACGAGAATTCTGCATCATCACCGATTGTAAGATCGCCGGTGTTATTTATCGCACCGCCAAATCCGAATGCGCCGGTTGCTTTGTTGCCGACAAACTTCGCACCGTTTGCAATATTCAAGAATGCAACACCGCCCCAATTTGAATTATGTATCGCGCCGCCGTTCAAACCGCGGTTGCCCGAAAACAAAGCATTGTCGCCAATATTTATTATGCCATCAAAACTGGTAATTGCGCCGCCATTTGCCAATGCAGTGTTGTTTGAAAATATCACATCATCGCCGATTTGTGTTATCGCCGCTGGGTCAAAATTATTCCATACGTAAATTGCGCCGCCGCTGGATGTTGATGTGTTGCCAGAAAATTCAACACCGTTTTCAATGTTCACATTAACGCCGTCCAGATACAGAACACCGCCGCGGCTGGCCGCAACATTATCTCTGAATTTTACGCCGTCTTTGATGGTTAATTTGCCCGAACCGACCGCGCTGTCCATATATATCACACCACCGGATTCCAGCGATGTATTATCGTCAAATTCCAGTCCAGAGTTTATTGTTACATCTTTTCCATTGCTGGCTTCGATTGCGCCACCATGTGGGCCCGTTTGTCCGGATATTCCATCCACAATTATGACGGGTGCGCCGCCACCCACGACAATTCGTGCCGCATTTGCAGGTGCCGCCAATGACAATGACGCCATCAACGCGCACGGCAGCGCGCATTTGCGCAAAGCAACGCGATATTGATTCGACAATTCTTTGATTGCTGTTTTTGATTGTTTCATTTTTTATCCTTTGTTGGGGGGATTGCTCGACGCCATCCTAGGAAGCAAAATGTGTAAAGTCAGTAGGTATGATTTCATCTATACAAAGACAAAAATAAAACGCGCATCCGGGGGCTTTTAATCATGAAACAATCATAATATAATTGACAAAAATGTAAATATTTCTTGACTGTGCGATTTTTTTCGGTACAATGAAGTTGTTTAACATTTAAGTCTGGGGGACAAAATGTCAAAATTTAAACAAATATTTCCATATAATTGGAAATCTGCGGCACTTGTATTACTGGCGCCAATGGCCATGAATTTCATGTGCCAAAAAAATCCAAACGAAAATCGTGATTTTCCCAGTTCTTGGAAACCACAACCAAAAGAACCGGTTGTTCAAACACACCTGGACACATTGCACCGCACCGCGCGCAGCAGAATAAATAGCGTGCACGGGGGAGAGCCTTATCTTAAAGACATATGGGACAGTGGCTTTTCTGTTGCCCAGAGAGAGCTTAATCTCCAAGGCAGTCTTTCTATGCGTGACACCTGTTTAGTCGCCAACACCGTGCTATATAAGCATGAGGGGGATGTGGGGATATTCCATATACGGTATTTTACAGAAAGAAATGTCAACAATGCTATCGTGGCGAACAAAAACTATATGGATTATTGGCAGTTAAGAGAATATGCGAAAACAGCCGCAGGAATTACAATTGATAACACAATCGACCGATGGTCGTGGGTTACGGGACTTCGTTTTGACAAGATTCATGAATGGCTGGCCATTAACAAATTGAACGGTATCGCGTTTACAAATTGGGTGAATACAGAGTTTCAAAAGAAAAGACAAGAATTTATAGATGCCCAGCTTTCCGCGCCAAAAGATGACCGCGATGTTCCTATGATTGGTACATACAGAATGTCCGATTGTACCGGACTGAAAAGATATGACGCCCCATTTCCGCTTTGGTACGAAGTAAAATCTAAAGAACGCACATCGGCGTAGCATCATGCGCGACGAAAATATACAAGGGGCGCAAATATGCGCCCCTACAATTTTGTATAATTATTTATTAACAACAGGCGTAACCACACGGTGGATTTTCATGGGTACAATCCATACACGTCGGCCAATCGCACGTCTCTAGTCCTTGATTCCAAACCGTGCCGTACGGGCATCGCATGCAGAATGGAAGTACTTCTGTGCCCCACCATCCGCTGTTGTACGAACATATAATATATTCGTCACAATCAAACGGGTTTGCCATAAAGATACCCATAATATCGCCAATTCCGCCAGGATGCGGAGGGCACATGTCAACAGTAATGGATTCTGGGTTGTGGCAAGGATTTGAAGGGAGTTCATAAATACATTGGTCACCTTCCATATAAAAATTCATAGCACATCGGGTCAGAGTACAATTACCGCAAGGTTTTCCATCACCCGGACAGACTTGCTGGCGATGCGCACCTACTTCTATGGCGCTGCCGCATGGGAACAATCCGCGCTGGCATACGCATTTACCAAATGCTGAACTCCATTGCATACCAATGGGACACTTTTTACATGTCGCAACACCATTAACGCATTCATAATAAAAGAATCTGGATTGACATGCGCCCCAGCTGCCATCAGGTAACAATGCGGACGAGCAATTCAAAGTAGCGGGGTGCGAAAAGAATATATTTGATGCACCCGGCGGACAAGTTGGCGCGGTCGCGGCCGGGCAAGCGCCCGGCGAGGATAAGTCTATTTGCCAATCGCGGGCACAACTGGATGCTGGCGGTGTTGTGTCTGGGATGCATACGCCGTCGGATATGATGCCGCCGGGACAGCTTACAGAACATCCGCCCTGGAAATGATATGTGCCCAGATCATCTGTAAATGTTTGTGATTGTGGAACATTGCAAACCGAACCAAATTGCCAGATTAAATCCAAAGGATTCGGCGCAGTTGCAGTATTTCCAGTACTGGTATCAAAAGCAGGACAAGTTAAATTTAATGGACCAACAGCAAATGCAGACGTGACAAAGCACAGAGTACCCATCACAAACATGGATAGTATTGTTTTTTTCATGATCTCCCCCAGAGATATTTACCTATATTAAAACGTAAATAAAATTTTCAGTCAAGGGGTATTTATGATAATAATCGTATAAATTAAAACCGCCACATTGGCGGTTTGATTTTTTCTGGCGGAGATGAGGAGATTCGAACTCCTGATACCTTGCGGTATACTCGCTTTCCAAGCGAGCGCACTAGACCACTATGCGACATCTCCGGAAAAATGTAGGGGCGCATTGAATGCGCCCAGGTGGGCGTGCGCAGCACGCCCCTATATACTATTTTTTCTTTGCCGGGGCAGCAGGTTTCGCAGGCGCGGCGGCTTTGGCCGGGGCTGCTTTGCCTTTGGCTGGTGCGGCGGCTGCTTTGGTCGGTTCTTCTTCGGCCGCCAATTTACCCGCAATCGCAACAAATGCTTGTTCCGCTTGGCGCAGGCCCAATTCAACGCCCGTTGGCAATTTCAGTGCAGCACCGTGGACCACATCACCAATCGACAATTCAGTCAAATCAACCGCGATGGATTCCGGAATATCATTGACTTTGGCAACAATTGCAACTTTGCGTGTTGCAAAGTTCAATGTACCGCCCATTTTCATAGCAGGTGCGGTTTCCACGTTAATCAGTTCAATCGGAACACTGACTGATACAGGTTTCTTGACATCAATGCGTTTAAAATCAACGTGAACCGGTGCATCCGACACCGGATGATATTGAATATCGATCAACATGGCAGATTCTGTGCCCGCCCCTGTGTCGATTTCAAAAAGTTTTGTCCGCAATCCGGGTTTCCGGATTAATTCGACCCATGATTTGGCATCGAATTCGATGGCCACCGGGTCTTTTTTGTCGCCATAAATAACGGCGGGTACTTTTTTATTATTGCGAACTGCACGTGCGGCCCCCTTGCCAGCGACGTTGCGAATTCCAGCGTTCAATTTAATAGACATTTTATTTTCCTTTGGTTCCGTGACCCTCCAAGGGTGTGTCACGCGGGGCACATTATTAATCAGATTTGTGCGAAAATCAAGGAAAAATATTCTTGATAGTTTAATATACGGTTGTTATAGTCACATATATGAGAAAGGCATTTTTAATCTTTGGATTTTTATTTTTGGCGACCAGTGCAAACGCATCGTTCAAAACCAATGCGCGGTCGGCATTTTTAATTGATGCCACGTCCGGCGCAGTTATAATGGACAAAGCCGGCGATGAATTAATGCCACCGTCATCAATGCTGAAAATGATGACTTTGGCCGTTGTGTTTGATGAAATCAAAGCGGGCCGGTTGAAAATGGATGAATCGCTTAATGTGCCGGCGACCGCGGATTATAACCGGCCTGCGATGAAACCGGCCAGCAAGATTTGCCTGGTCACCGGACAAAGATTATCCATGCGTGATGCGCTTCTGGGAACAATTGTAATGTCGGGTGGCGATGCGACGATTACATTGGCAACGCGCATTTCTGGTGACGAAGAAAAATTTGCCGCCGCGATGAATCGGCGCGCGCGTGAAATTGGAATGCCGCGGTCGACTTTTGGAAATTCATCCGGATTGCCTCATCCGGATAACATGATGACCAGTCGGGAACTGGCGACCCTTGCACAATATTTAATGGAAGAACACCCAGATTTATATCCATTATTCGCGACGCAGCGATTTGAATTTTCGGATTACCGGTCGGCTTGGTGCGCGGAATGGGGCCGGACGAAAACAATGAACTATAACCGGCTGTTGTTTATCATGCCGGGTGCAGACGGCTTGAAGACAGGCAGCACGCGTGATGGCGGATATGGATTGACTGCATCTGCAACGCGCGGTGGCCGACGTTTGATTGGCGTTATCAACGGATTGAAAGTTTCAAATCACGACGCATTAGCGCGCGAAATGCAAAAGCTTCTTAATTATGGATTTGATACAACGCGTAACCATAATTTCTTTGCACCGGGTGATGAAATCGCGCGCGTTCCACTATGGTACGGGCGCAAGCCAAATGTCGGTGCAACGGTTGCAAAACCATTCGCGATAACTTTGCCACGCGATGCAAATGTGTCCGCGGTACGCGTTGTCGCGCGATACAGCGAACCATTACGCGCACCGGTTCGTATCGGCGATGTAATTGGTGAAATTATCGCAACCAAAGATGGCGCCGAAATCGCGCGCATGCCATTGGTCGCATCTGAAAAAGTCGGACGGACACGCTTTATCGGCCGCATCTGGCAGAATATAAAAATCATATTTGGGATAAAATAGAGAGATTAGAAAAAGGAAATCAGGATGAAAATCAGTCATAAGATATTAATACCGTTTGCAGCAATTACATTAATCGGATGTGCAAAAAAACAGCATGGCGTTATAAAACACATTGATGTTGAAAATCATACACTGTATGTCCGCACAGATGCGGGCGAAATAAGATTTACAAATTCGGATAGTCTTAAATTTGCAAACCACGACCGAACTTTGTCAATGGTTGATTTTATATCATTTTTTGAAATCGAAGATAGAGTATCGTTCAAGAGACAACCAGTCGGCACGACAAAAGTTGTCTTCAACAACAGATATCCTTTTCACCGAGTAAATGATATGCGCACAGTAAGATTTGCCCGCAATCGCGCATTTGAACGCTTGCAAGAAACTGAACGATAGAAATGGCACCGAAAAAAACAAAATCTTATAATTTCCCGGACCCAATTGCGAATGCGGAATTGGTTGGTCATTCGGATGCGCAAAATGCATTTATGGATGCGTGGCGGCGACGCGCGGAATATCCAATTCACCCAGTCTGGATTTTGTCTGGCGTACGCGGCATTGGCAAAGCGACTTTGGCATACAGGATTGCGCGGTTTGTATTCGGCGAACAAATGGCGACGGGCGGATATGATGATTCGACTGGCGATTTGTTTGCTGGTGATGCGCCGGTCGCAAACGCGGATAATTCCGATGCTGTTTTTCAAAAAATGCTGGATGGTGGGTTTGGCGATTTCTTTATAATAGATACCGCGCACAATCTTGATGCGAATGGGCGACCGAATCCAGATGTAAAAAGCATCAGCGTACATACGCTGCGCAAAATGATTGAAAAAATGCAATTGTCATCTATGGAGGGCGGATGGCGCGTTGTAATAATTGATTCGCTGGATGAATTGTCGGTTGCGGCGCAGAATGCAATACTGAAATTGTTAGAAGAACCGCCGGCGAACACCCTATTCTTGGTTGTCGTACATTCTTTGGCAAATACTTTGCCGACAATTCGTTCGCGTGCACGTGTTGAAAAATTGCACCCGCTGACCATTTCTGAATTGCGTGATGTTGCGCGGATTTTATTGCCCGACGATGAACAAGATTTATCGCCTGCGACTTTGCGATTGGCGGCGGGTTCATTTGGCCGTATTGCGAATTTAAAGAAAAATGGCGGCGATGAATTGTACGAAGATTTATTGCGCATATGTAAAAACGACCGTGCGAACGCATCGGATATTATGACGATGGCGTCGGCAATTGCAAAGGCGCCAGAAATGAACGGCATATTATTGGACGCTGTGGCGCATTTCGGATTGGCTGACTTATATCCGACCGCGACCCAACAAATTGCAGATATAACACGTGTGCATTTGGAACCAGAAATCGCCGCATTCAGAATTATTAGCGATATACGAAAATGTTTATAGATACCCATTGTCATTTAACCCACCGATATGTTCCAGCAGACGAAGTTTCCGGCGTGATTCATCGTGCGCGTGACGCGGGTGTTGGCGCTTTGGTTATGTCTGGTGCGGCGGTGGGCGATGCCGCAGATGCGGTCGCGCTGTGTGAAAAATATGATAATCTGTTTTGTACGGTTGGAATTCATCCGGAATATGCTATCTCCCCCTCCTTGAGGGGGAGTGGCGAGCAAGGCGAGCCGAGGGGGAGCTCCCCCAGTCGCCTGCGGCGACAGCCCCCCTCAAAGGGGGGGGGCACAGGCACCGTGCTTGATTACACCAAATTTTTATCACATCCAAAGGTTGTTGGTGTTGGTGAAATCGGTTTGGATTTTTATTATGATAAAGAAATCGAAATACACAACAAACAAATCGAATTCTTTCGCGCGCAGTTGAAAATTGCCGCGGATGCTGGGTTGCCAGTGGCGATTCACAGTCGTGCGGCGCGCGCGGAAACGGTTGAAATTTTATGCGATGCGGCGTATGCGAATTTGGGCGGCGGCCTTGTTCCCGGCGTGATGCATTTTCACTGTATGCCATGGGAATTTACAAAAAAATTATTGGACCGCGGATTTTATTTTTCCGCGACTGGGATAATTACATTCAAAAATGCAGATGCCGAACGCGATGTATTTGCGCGCATACCAATCGACCGGATTGTTATCGAAACGGATGCACCGTGGTGCGCGCCGGTACCATTTCGCGGAAAAACATGCGAACCGGCGATGGTTGTTGAAACCGCACGTGCATTGGCCGAAATCCATAGCATATCGTTACCAGAATTGGAAAATATTTTATTCGAAAATACGAAACGTTTGTACCCGAAGATGATTATTTAGTTCACTCTGCCAGATATTTCGTCCAGTCGTCCTTGTACCAGGGCGGCGCATTCGTGAAGAACTTCTTCGACCGCATTCAGATTTTCGATTGCTTTGTCCATGTCTTTCTTGCTGTTTTTAAATGCATCTGAACATTTTTTTCTTTTTATAACAATAATTTCAGAATCACGATTTTTGGAATTTAAATTCGTTTTTTTTATCATTCCTGGATTCATTTCAAACTCCCTTACGCTGTACATGCACATTATACGACATTGAGTTTAATTTGACAACTATTGTTTTCCGAGCCGTCGGATTGACTTTTGATGCTTTTCTGGTATCATTTTCAATTATGGCAAGACAGATAATCAAATCGGGACAGGTTGCAGAAAACCGCAAGGCGCGGTTCGAATATGCCGTGGAAGACACTATCGAAGCCGGAATTTCATTGACCGGTGCCGAAGTAAAATCCGTTCGGTATGGCCTGGTTAATATCAGTGATGCTTTTGTACAAACATCTGGCGCAACGGCGCGGCGCGGACTGACGGCTGGTTCTGACATAAACCTGGTGCTGTCGAATATGGTTATCCAAGCTTTGCCGACTGCGAACAAAGCCGTTCCATTTAATGAACGTCGGTATCGGCAACTGTTATTGCATCGGAATCAGATTAACAGGTTGGCCGGGAAATTAAATGAAAAAGGCGCGACTATCGTGCCGTTGAAAATTTATTTTAACGCACGCGGCCGATTAAAAGTATTATTGGGCGTTGGATTTGGAAAGTCAAAAATTGATAAACGCGAAACGATTAAAAAGAGAGAGTGGGAAAAGGACAAGGCAAGAGTTCTGAAAAGAGGTTAATTAACAAAAAATGCCGCGGATGCGGCATTTTTTATTTAGATTTTTTCTTCATCATCTTCCGGGCATTCTTCATCTTCGTCCGGATTGATTACGTTTTCGATTTTTTGTTCCAATCTTTCGATTTTTTGTTCAAATTTGGAAATTTTCCATTCTTTCAGTTCGACTTTGGTGATGCAGCCATCGTTGTTCAGGTCAGCAGCAGCAATTTTCGCCGCCATTTTGCCACGCAATTTAGAAACGTCCAGGCATCCGTTCGCATCAAACGTAAATTGTTTTTTCCACATCATGTGTTTCATACAACACATTTTGCCCGCGCAAAAACCGATTGCAAATATAACAATCCACAAAACGATTTTCCAGAACCAGGATTTGCATTTGCATCCGGAATCGCATGCGCATGACATTGCTGGGGCCGGACGTGCCGCTGGGCGTACAGCTGATTTTTTATTATGTTTTTTTATCATTTCACTTCCTTTTGGTTGACGCGCGGATTATAGGATAAAATGCGATTGCGGGCAAGGGGAAATTATTCAGTTAAAAAATCCGCCTTGCGGCGGATTTTTTTAGTTCAACGCATCTTTCAGAGCTTTGCCAGCTTTGAATTTCGGCTGGGTCGATGCTGGGATTTTTATCGCAGCGCCAGTCTGTGGGTTGCGGCCGGTGGTCGCTTTGCGTTTTGCGGTTGTGAATGTACCGAAACCGACCAAGCGAACTTCGCCTTTCTTTTTCAGAACTTTCGTAACTGTGTTGATAAACGCATCCAATGTTGCGCCGGCAACTGCTTTGGAAATATCGACTTCGTTTGCAATTGCTTCAATCAATTGTGCTTTGTTCATAGGGTTCTCCTTTTATCATGAGAGGGTTAGAGGGTTTTCGCCCCGGTTTTCTAACCGAACTTCCTTTCGGCTTGTACGAATCGTAGAGAAAATAAGGGTTATGTGTCAAGGGATAATTTTAGAGCGGAAAATAATCGCATCTGCACGGACCGGACGCGAACCCGGTGTGCTTGATTCACACAGTACGAATTTACCCGGTGCGCCGCGCACGCCGACGGCGCGAAAATGGTTCGGTGTATGCAACAAAATTGTAAATATGATTGTCGCCCAAAACAGCGCTTTCCCAAGGAAAAATGGGAATTCATATTTCTTTTTATCAAATTTATCGCTGATTAAATTCTGGTAAAAAGCCCAGCCGGTTGTTACCAACAAAACCATAAAGAAAAAGAAGAAAATCATCGTCAATGCGGTGCGAAACATGACCAGTCCGCGAGCGATTTCATCGAACACAACATCGGACGCTGGGCATACGAATAACGCGATACCAGCCACCGAATCGGGTAAATTATGAACCGCCGGCTTTATACCAATCCATTCACCCGGCGTGACACCAAATGACGCCGCGATTATAATCGCGATAACAAGAATAACAGAAAGAACAACGGTGGGTCTCATGAAGTTTATTATATCATATTTACACTTTACACTCTATACTTTTAATTCTATAATCCGCGCACGAAAAAAGGTTAAAAATGACATACAGCCAAATTAGAAAAGCGTTTCTTGACTATATGGAACAGCATGGACATAAAATTGTACCATCGGCATCGCTGATTCCAGATGACCCAACATTATTATTTACTGTTGCCGGAATGGTTCCGTTCAAGGGCGTGTTTTTGGGCACTGAACCGGCGCCCGCGCCGCGCGTTGCAGATTCGCAGAAATGTATTCGCGCAGGCGGCAAGCATAATGATTTAGAAGATGTCGGATTCAACGGCCGGCATCATACTTTCTTTGAAATGCTGGGTAATTGGTCTTTTGGCGATTATTTCAAGCAAGGCGCAATTGAAATGTCATGGGATTTGTTGACCAATGTTTTGAAAATTGACCCAGCGCGATTGGTTGTAACAACGCACACCAGCGACGATGAAGCAACCGAAATTTGGAAAAAATTAACCGGTAAAGATGCTATACGCCTGGGCGATAAATCAAACTGGTGGTCGGCGGGCGATGTTGGGCCATGTGGACCATCCACAGAAATATTTTATGATTACGGACCGAATGTCGCGGGCGGATTGCCCGGCACACCGGACGAAGATGGCGACCGATACGTCGAAATCTGGAACAATGTTTTTATGGAATTTAATCGCGATGCGGATGGCGTGTTAAGCCCATTGCCCCATAAAAATGTCGATACCGGTGCGGGATTGGAACGCTGGGCCGCAATGCTGCAAGGCGTGACCAGCAATTACGATACAGATTTATTCGTCGCATTGCGTCGCGCAGTTGGCGAAGTCACGAGTGTCACAGAAACCCCAGAAAATACCGTATCTTTTAAAATAATTTCCGACCATTTGCGCAGCGTTGGATTTGCAATCGCAGATGGCGTTGTCCCGTCGAATACGGAACGCGGATATGTCGTGCGCCGTATTTTGCGCCGCGCAATGCGTCATGGCCAGGTTTTGGGTCATCGCGGGGCGTTGTTGTCGCGTTTGTACCCTGCCCTGGTTTCACAAATGGGTGATGCGTATCCTGAATTGGCGCGTGAACAATCGCGCGTTATCGCGACGATTGAAAAAGAAGAACGCGCGTTTGAAGACATGCTGCACAACGGCTTGAAGTTATTGGAAAAAGAAGTTCCAAATGTGACAGGCGGCACAATGGCCGGCGATGTTGCGTTCAAGCTTTATGATACATACGGATTTCCGTTGGATTTAACGCAAACGATTTTGCGCGAACGTGGAATTGATGTTGATATCGCTGGGTTTGATGCGGCAATGGCCGAACAAAAAGAACGGTCGCGTTCATCGCAAACATTCAAAGGCGGATTGGCCGACCACGATACCGAAACAACGAAGTTGCATACGGCGACACACTTGCTGCACGCCGCTTTGCGCAAAGTTTTGGGCAATGGCGTCGAACAAAAAGGCAGCAATATAACGCCGGAACGCTTGCGATTTGATTTTTCATTCGACCGACGTGTTGAACCAAATGAATTGGCCGAAGTTGAACGCATTGTTAATGACGCCATCGCCGCCGCAGTGCCAATTGTTTGCAATGAAATGTCTGTTGCAGATGCCAAGGCAGCGGGCGCAATTGGATTATTCGAAGACAAATATGGTGACGCGGTTATGGTATATTCTGCGGGCGATTGGTCGCGCGAAATATGCGGTGGACCACACGTTGCAAATACATCCGAAATCGGCACATTCAAAATCAAAAAAGAAGAATCCAGCGCCGCCGGAATCCGCCGAATCAAAGCAGTCGTGGGTAATTCGTAGGGGCCCTTGGGCGCGGTTTCCGCGCCCCTACATCTTACTGAATAAACACCTATTTGACATTTCTGTTCCGACATGCTATTCTTGACATTGAACCGCTTGTGGCGGAGATTCACTCCAAATAAATTCCCTGAATAAGTTTTCGACTATTTATTTGTTTATTCGAAATGAATTTCCCGCCGCGGGCAGATGTTAAACACGTAAAAAAGGTAAAAACATAAAATGGTAAAAGTAAGAAAAAAAGACGCCGATTTAAATAAAATCGGCAACCTGCCGTTCTTGTCAAATGGCATCGAAGATGATTTTGCGGACGATATTGACGGCAAAGATGCTGCGATTGCAGCCGTGTCTGCGATTGCAAAAAAGACGAAATCAAAGAAAAGAGAAAAAGGCTCCCCGACAGCCCCTATCAAAGAGGGTGGCACAAGCAAGGATGCCGATGACATTATGCATTTCTTTGCTATGGGCGGATTGGAACATATCGGCCAAAATATGTACGTATATAAGTACAAAGGCAAATATCTGATTGTCGATTGCGGAATGGGATTTTTGGAACAAGACGTCGGTGGCGATGATACAAAATATTGTGATACTACTTATTTGGAAAAACGCAAAAAAGACGTTGTCGGAATGGTCATAACCCATGGGCACGAAGACCATATCGGCGCGCTGAAATACGTTTGGCCGAAATTTAAATGTCCGATTTACTGTACGCGTTTTGTTGCGAAAATTTTGCGTCGTACATTCGATGGAATGGAAATAGAATACAAGCCGTCTGATATCGTTGAATTCAATCATAATGGTGATGATTTTAATGTCGCGCCGTTTGGAATTGAAACTTTTCACGTTACACACTCGATTCCCGAAGCACAAATGATTGTCATAAAAACCCCGGCTGGAAAAATATTACACACCGGCGACTGGACATTCAATGATGCGATTCCAATCGAAGCGGATACGGATTTCCAGCGCTTGCGCGAAATTGGGTCCGACCCAAATTTGTTGGCTTGTGTTTGTGATTCGACGTCTGCTAACCGCTTGACAGTTCAAACGACCGAAGTCGAAGTGCGCGAAAGCCTGGCCGAAATTATGAAAAAAGCACCGGGCCGCGTATTGGTTTCCGGATATGGCCGTTCCATCGCGCGCATGAAAATGTTCAGTGACGCCGCACGTGCCGCCGGCCGTGTTCCCGCGATTAAAGAACGCAGCAACACGCGCCCAGTCCCATACGTCGGATTGCCAGAATTTCGTGAAATCGGAATCGAATGTGGATATTTGGCACCGGATGATTTGGCGTTCCACCGCGATATCAAAGATTTGCCAGCAGAAAAACAAGCAATTTATTTGACGGGTCACCAAGGTGAAAAATACGCAATGTTAACACGTTTATGTCGTGGACATGTCAAAGAAATGAAGCTGATGCCGACCGACACAGTCGTATTCAGCGCGATTATTATTCCGGGTCGCGAAGCGAATGTTTCGTTCTTGTATAATAAATTGGCGAAAATGGGCGTTGCGATTAAGACTGTTTATGACACGCCGAACGTGCACGCGTCCGGCCATGCTGGTCGTCCGGAATACGAACGATTCTATGACATCGTGCATCCGCAGACAATTATTCCGATGCACGGCGAATACATCACCGAAATGCTGAATGCGAAAATGGCGATGGAAATCGGCGGTGCGAAGCACATGATGATTGTGCATAACGGCGATGTTGTTGAATTGAAAAAAGACGTTGAACCAGAAATCGTCGAAAAATTCAAAGTTGGTTTTATTGTAATGGAAGGCGAAACAGAACGCATGGGTAACGACGACCCGGTCTTGAAAAACCGCAAAAAATTATCGACCGAGGGGGCTGTGTTCGTCACCCTGCCCGTTGATAAACGCGGGTATTTAAAAGATACACCGGATGTTTCCAGTGCGGGCGTTTTTGAACATGATGAAAAGGGCCTGATTAAACGCCAAATTCAAATCGAAATTACCAAAGCGATGAAAGATTTAGGCAAGGCAGAACGCAAGAGTCAGGAAAATCTGCGCAATGCGGTTATAACGGCGGTCAAGGGTGTTATCCGTCCGATATTCGGCGACCGAAAATCACCCGCCGTCCAAGTGCACTTTGTGTATAAGTAAAAAATGCCGCGGATGCGGCATTTTTTATTTCAAAAAAGAATATTCCATTTCCAAGTGGTTCGGGTTGTATGTTCCATTCGCGACGGCGATTGTGTCTTCGACAATGACCAATTCTTCGTTCGTCGGAATCATAAATACTTTGATTTTTGAATCTGGCGCGGACAAGACTGTTTCACCA
This sequence comes from Alphaproteobacteria bacterium, assembly GCA_009784235.1. Taxonomy (GTDB): domain Bacteria; phylum Pseudomonadota; class Alphaproteobacteria; order Rs-D84; family Rs-D84; genus WRKW01. Next base: position 229,809 of record WRCC01000001.1, read on the forward strand.
CATCCCTTGAACACAAATGTTTCTGCGTTTTTCGCCGCGTCCAGTTTGATGCCCAATTCTTCCAATCCGACGGTCGCCATTTGACGGACGATATCGTCATTTTCGCCGACGCCCGCGGTGAAGACAATAGCATCAACATGACCCAGTTCCGCCATATACGCGCCGATATATTTCTTTATATTATGGGTTTCAACGTCCAAAGCCAGACGACAATTATCGTCGTGTTTTGCCATTGCTGCTTCTATATCACGATGGTCGATATAGCATTCGGACAAACCCAACATACCGGATTGCTTGTTCAGGTGGACTTGGATTTGCGCCGGCGTAATGCCAAGGCGTTCCATAACATAGAATATAATACCCGGGTCAATGTCGCCGCTGCGCGTGCTCATCGTCAAGCCGGACAATGGTGTCAAGCCCATCGTCGTGTCAACGGACCGGCCGCCACGAATTGCAGTTGCAGATGCGCCCGAACCGATATGCAGCGTAATCACGTTTATATCAGATGCCGGTTTGCCCAGCATGGCCGCCGCGCGTTTTGATACATACAAGTGCGATGTGCCATGAAATCCATAGCGGCGCACACCCAATTCACGATACCAGGCCGCCGGCACGGGATAGCGATATGCGTAATCCGGCATTGTCTGGTGGAACGCGGTGTCAAACACGGCGACTTGTTTTGCATTCGGCAGCAATTGTTTCGCAACGACAATGCCGACCAGATTCGCCGGATTGTGCAGCGGCGCCAAGACAGACAATTCTTCGATTGCACGGATGACTTCGTCGGTAATTTCGACGGATGACGCGAATTTGTCGCCGCCGTGAACGACGCGGTGGCCCACGGCCATGATTTCGTTCATGTCAATCGATGCTTCGCGCAGCATGAACATTACAACGTTCAACGCTTCGTTGTGGTCTTTCATCGCAGTGTCTTTGCGATTTTTCGCACCATCCGGATATTTTTGTGTAATGAAAGAATCTTCTTGGCCGATTTTTTCAACATTTCCGCCGACAACAACATTGCGCGTTTCGGAATCAAAAATCTGGTATTTCAGGGATGATGAACCACAGTTCAATGCAAGTACGTATGACATGATTATCCTTTTTGTTTGTGCGGCAAGCATATAAGCTTGCCGCACAAAAATCAAGCACTAATACCAGATTCTGAACCGGATTTTCCAATTCGTGTTTGTGATATTTGTTGTAATACCGCTGGTTTTATGCGAAACCCAAAAATTTTCGCCAGCGACGGCCAAGCGGGCGCGAACGCCATTTGCATCCGTGAACAAGAATGGACGCGGGTTTGTACGATTGCCTATACCAAATGCATATACAATTTCGCCGATTTGATATCCGGCATCTGGTGTTTGGCATATTAATACCGCGTCGGCCATGGCGCGTGCGACATCAAGCCCGGGCAATTGTCCAAATATCATTTCTTGGAACGAAGTTGTCGATATGGTTGCAGATTCCATGTTCACGAAGTTCGGCAAGGCCGGTGCAGCGAATGCATATCCGGCCAGGTGGCCTGCGATACGTGCATCCAATTCTTCGTCTGATATGCCGCCACATACGCCGTCGCCACCGGCAATAATTTCCGCCAAATCAGCGGCGCGGGCCAACGGAATACCACCCAATGTCGCGCCATCATGCACGCGTACGGTCTTTGCGTCTGTATCCACAGTGATTTCACCCATTGCACCGGTAAAGTTTGCATGTTCGGCCGCCGTCCCGCGGCGAATTTGTATTTGTCTTGTCATACTGATTCTCCTTTTTTGGTTAAAAAATGGGGCGCAAATATGCGCCCCTACTATGATAAAAAAACCGCCAAAAAGGCGGATGCGTACGTCGCAATTATGCCAGAAAATCGATAAAAAATCAAGCAGAATTATGTCAGAATATTAATTAATAGACAAAAATATATTTATTATAGAATATAATTAACACAAATAAATATTAAATAAAACAGTAACTCACTGAAAATAGCCATTTTTTATAGATTGACAAAAAAATTCTGTATAAGCAATATTACCTTGACCCTGCAATTTTTTGTCTTTATAATGTCATTAAGCATGATAAGCAATCTTAACGGCAGGAGTTAATCATGAAAAAACAAACAAACGCTTTATTCAAATTTCGCCCTTTGGCCAGAGTTGCGCCATTTATTGCCGGGACTATGCTGTTGGCCGCTTCTTGTGGCGATAAAAACAACGACGGCCCGAATAATCCGCCGGAAATTGAAAACCCGGTAACGCCCGGAAATATTTTCACAACTTTGGATAACGCTGTGAAAACATTGAACGGAACCAATCCTCCGGCAAAGCTGGAAATAAATCTTGGTACGAACAGATTGGAATATAATGCTAATTTGGAAAAAGCCTTTGAAAATTTGGGACGCGCAATAGATAAAGCCGAAAAAACGCAAGTATCGATTGTCGGCCTGTCGGAAATTCATACCCCACAGGGCAGAAGATTAAAAATCCCAGTATCGGTCCTGAAAGCCACCAAGCAAAACATCGTAACGCGGAGCGGTACGATTACGGGTTATGTTTTCCTGAGCGGCGGAGAAATCCAGATTACAGGCGGCATTCCATACGGCGAAATCGATGAAATTGCAGGCATTGCCACTGGGACCAGGTCAGGCTCGAATATCGCGGAAAGGGCATCGTTGGTAATAATCGACAAATCTTTGATTGACCAGGACGGAATACAAAACCCGATAACCGACACAACTTCCCCGTTAAAACACCTTGTGTCACAGGAATATAGAATACGCATTGACACTATGTATGTGGTAATAAATGACCTGACCGAAGGCGAAAATAGAAAAATACACTCCTTTTTCTTGGGCACAACAATGGCCAGCGATAACAAAAAAGTTGTGGGGATGAATTTTGACCGTCTGGATATTATGACGGTCAACGACCCGTTGCTGCGCGAATTGCAAATAAACGGCGGTCCGACGGTTACCGGAAAAACGCCGCGTATTGCCGCCGACAAAGCGCCCAGATTCCCTGAATTCCGCGGGGATGAAATTCGGTTTGACAGCGGCGGCGGAATCCAGAACCTGACATTTTCGGCCCGGGAACATAAAAACCGCGTCCGTTTATACAGCAGAACCGATACTGTTATCGAAATAAGCAGTCAAGGTTTGGGACTTGCAGGTAATCGTTGGGTTCTTGATTACTTCAAGCTTATGGACTTCCTTTCTTATATCGATGTTGCGCCCGGCCATAAAATAATCGTCGGTGCACCATTGCTTGTCGGTACACCGGGTTATGATATCGGCGGTGGACAGATTGTTGAAAAAAGACCCGAAGTCTATTATCCCGAATTTGCCGCCCATAATAACACTTACGAAGTTTGGAATGCCAAAGGTGGACCAAAGTTTTGGCGGGATGGCGTTACCGCTGCGCTGGAAACAGTGGCGACGGTTGGGGTGGAAAGATAGAAATAAATCTGTTTGTCACATTCGGGGTACAGGAGAGAGTTTTTATGACAGCTTTTAACACACATCGTCCATCGTGCGCACATTTTTTGTCCGTATTGTTCACGGTTTTTGTTATGGTTGTATTCAGTGCACAATATGCTGATGCTGCGACGACGTGTGGCCCGGGGCAGAGGTTGTCCGCCGGCACTTGCATTGATTGTGGCAATGGATTTTACAAAACTGGAACCAACGCTAATACTTCATGTACGCAATGCCCGGATATCAACGGCAACACAACCGGCAGCGGACCATTCGGTACAACCAGACGCACCACAGCCCAATTGATAAACGAGTGCTATTTTCCCACAACGCAAGTTTTAACCGACGCCCAGGGTACTTTTAAGTTTGAATGCGACTGCACCAACGATGGTAAATGCCAGAGCGCTCTGCTGGAACACGGGGCGCCTTGCTCGAATGGCAACCAATGCGTATCTGGATGCTGCAACAGCAATGTATGCTCTGTCGCCACTGCATGCACGGGCGGTGGCAGCAGATTACCGGATGGTTCGGATTGCGAAAGCGATGTGCAATGCAATTCAAATATTTGCTGTGGTGGGATTTGTTCGACCGTATGTGGGGATGGTTGCCCTGCGGGCTACTGTCACCCTCAAAATGAAACCTGTTGCTGTATAGTTAACCTTCCTGGATGGGGGTGTTTGCAATACGGATGTGCGCCATTTGAAAACGCTACCTGTTGCGGCGAATGGGCATGTCCGAGTGGTTTTGTGTGCGGCAGTGATTATGGCGTTTGTGATATGCCATAATGATGCGCACCCCGCCTGAAAGATTGGCATAAAAACATCCCGCAAATGCGGGATGTTTTTTTATTCATGTCGCTTATCGTTATTTCATCATCGGAAACAGTATCACATCGCGCAAGGTTGGTTGGTCGGCAATGATGGATAAAAACCGGTCAATGCCAATGCCCAGACCGGAAATCGGCGGCATCCCGTGTTCCATGGCCGTCAAGAAATCTTCATCAACGTCAAATGACTCTTCGTCGCCGGCCTCTTTGTTCGCGGCTTGTTCATCAAAGGCTTCGCGTTGGATAATCGGGTCAACCAATTCGGAATATGCTTTGATAATTTCAGCGCCCGCAATAATTAGTTGGAATATATCGATACGGCGACCATCTGCGTCATTACGTCGCGCAAGCGGTATCAGATACGCCGGATAATTATATGTAATCGTTGGTTGGACAATTTCGTTACGGATTTTACGCTTGAACACATAATCGACAATCGCCGGCACGGAATGCAGGTCTTTCAATTCATCCGCCGGGAACATTCCCGCATTAACCAGTTGTTTCCGCAGTGCAATCGCGTCATTGAATTCCAATATATCAACGCCCAACAATTCATTCATCCGCGCGGTATAATCGATTTTTTCATAAGACGAAAAGTCCAACGTTTGCCCTTGGTATTCAATTTGCAGCTTGCCGTGCAGCTGGGTCACAATATCTTGAATCATTGCCCATGAAAAATCGATATTATCGTTGTAATCCCAATACGCCGCGTACCATTCCAGCATGGTGAATTCTTGCAAATGCATTGGTGACACGCCTTCGTTTCGGAAATTTTTTCCGATTTCAAATACACGGTCAAATCCGGCGGCGATAGTTTCTTTTAAAAATAATTCCGGCGCAATACGCAGGTAAAAATCATGGTCCAGTGCATTATGATGCGTGACGAATGGCCGCGCGGCCGCGCCCGATGCAATATTTTGCAATATTGGTGTTTCGACTTCGACAAAGCCATTATCATCCAAATAATCGCGAATAATGCGCAGCATTTGGAAACGCATTTTCATTGTGCGACGTGTTTCTGGATTCGCAATAATATCCAGATAACGCTGGCGATAACGGGTATCAATATCGGTCAAGCCGTGAAATTTTTCCGGTAACGGACGCAACGCCTTGGCCAGGATTTCGACTTCGCGCCCTTTTATTGTAATTTCGCCGGCGGTCGTTGTGTATATTTCGCCATCGATACCGATAAAATCACCCAAGTCCAAATTGGTTTTCAAAAACTTGAAATTTTCTTCACCAATATCGGCCAAAGATAATGAAAACTGAATTTCCCCATCAATGTCATAAATCCGCCCAAACATCAATTTGCCCAGCCAACGAAGCGCAGTAACGCGACCCGGCGCGCGAACCGCCGTGCCATCACCGGCATCACGGGCCGCGGCGATTGTATGCGTGCGGTCATATTTATCTTTCCAAACAACGCCATCGCGGATGCGGATGTTTTCGGCTTTCTGCAAGCGTGCAGTCAATTCATTTGTTGAAATTGGCATGTTGTCTGACATTCTATAATTCCTTTTATAAAAAAACGGACGCAAAACGCGCCCGCAGATTTTGTTCTGAGGCGCAATTTACATCAATTTTTTGGATTTCAAAAGCACCGATATTCCTTTTTGAATTCTGGTGCGAGCAAAGGGGCTCGAACCCTCGGCCTCGACCTTGGCAAGGTCGCGCTCTACCAACTGAGCTATACTCGCACGTGCCAGATTTTGGCATATTATTTTTATAATTGCAAGATATTTTTATTTGATTTTTTTGTTGGCGATATAGGCCAGTGGCATATAGAACACACCACCAGCAGCAATAGCAACAATCAACGTGAATATTCCGGTTATCATGCCGGCAGACATTGCAACATATAATCCCACACCCATGATGGCCGACAACGCGCCGAATACGGTAATCGCACGGGCTGTTGACGGCGCGGACTGGAACAAGTTCCGGTGGCGGCATGCACGCAACAACAGCCAGTTTTTCAAATATCCGCCGACAACCACGCCAATTGGAACAGACAAAAATCCAACAACGGGAAACATCGCAACGAAAATCGCGGCAGAGACGCCCAGCGATATCATGCTGGTCCGAACCGGCGTTTTAACATCTTGTGATGCATATAGTGTTTTTGAATAAACTTGGCTGGTCGTCATGGCGGGCAGCGCCAGACACAATATCATTATTGCCGTTGCCGTTGCGATTGTTGATTCATGCGTCCATGCGCCGCGTTCAAATATAAACTGCATAATTGGTGTGGCCAAAACGAACAGTCCAACCATTGACGGCAACACGAACATCATCGATTGGCGCATCACAGCGTTTTGTTGCGCATATACTGTTTCCATTTTTTTCGCGCTTATCGCGTCCGAAATACTGGTCAATAATACCGTTCCGGCCGCCAAGCCCACGACTGCAAACGGCAATTGCACCATGCGGTCAGCATAGTACAGCCATGTTACCGCGCCGGACTGAAACGATGCGACCAATGTTCCGATTAATATATTTATTTGATAAAAACCACTGCCCACTATCGTTGTGCCCATGCGTTTGACCATGGTCTTTATACCATTTGTTATGCGTGGTCGAATAAGACGCAGACCGAACCGGCGTGCGCGAATTCGCGCCCATAAAATCGCAAACTGCACAATGCCGGAAATCATTACTGCCGCTGCCAATATATAGATTGCGGTCGCGCCAACATCAAAATAAATCGCCGCGCCCAGGCCAAGAATCATGAATATATTCGTCAAAGCGGGCATCATTGCGGCGATTGCAAATTCAGAAAAAGCATTCAGAATTGCACCCAGGAATGCTGCGCCGCAAATTAAAATCACATATCCGAACATCAGGCGGGCCAGCAATATTGTCGATTCCATCTTGCCCGGGTCGATTGCAAATCCGGGTGCAATTGCCCAGATAATCAGTGGCATTGCAATTAGTGCGACGACCGTAATTAATAATAAAATCGCCATCAGCCATGAAAAAACATTGCTGGCAAACAGTGGTCCGCGTGGCGCGCGATTTTTATGTTCAGCGAACATCGGCACAAATACGGCAGACAATGCGCCTTCACCCAACAAGTCGCGAAATAAATTCGGCAATTTGAACGCGGCCAGGAATATATCGGACAACCGCCCCGCCCCCAATACGGCCGCAAACAGCATATCGCGCGCAAAGCCCAGCACCCGGCTGGCCGCCGTCCATGCACCAACTTTGAATATATGTTTTTGCAGTGACATTTTCTACTTTCTTTTTTCGATTGTCGGCATTATACTCGTCGTAAAAGGAAAATAAAGTGAAAAGATTTATTGTGCTTATGTTGGCGATTGTACTGGTCGGATGCAGCGGTGATAAAATTACACCGGAACGACCGCTGGATGAAATTTATGCCAAGGCGTATGAACAGCTGGACCGGAAAAATTGGTCACGCGCAGCCGAAGAATTCCAAGCCGCGGAACGCAACCATCCCGCGTCCGTGTGGGCGCCGGATGCGCTGATTATGGCGGCGTATGCGCTGTATATGGATGATGATTTTGCGGGCGTGATTACAGTCACCGACCGATTTATGCGCTTTTTCCCAGGGCATCACGATGTCGCATACGTGCTGTACCTGCGCGGAATGGCATATTATCGCCAAGTATCAGACGTGCGGCGCGAACCGGGCATGTCTGTGCATGCGCTGAATACTTTCACGCAATTGGTAACGCGATTCCCGAATTCGGAATATGCGGCAAATGCGCGAAATAAAATTCTTATCCTGAAAAATTACCTGGCCGGCAAGGTTATGTATTCCGCGCGTCGTGATATGGCGCGTCAAAATTGGGCGGCGGCGATTGAACAATTACAACAAATTGTAACGGGCGCCCAGGAAACCAAAATGACACCAGAAGCCCTATTCCGCTTGACGGAAAGCTATACAGCAATCGGACTGCCTGAACAAGCACGCGGATATGCCGAAATGTTGCGTATGAATTTCCCGGACAACGAATGGACGAAGAAGTTAAAATAATACAGAGGCGCAAATATGCGCCCTTACAATTTTGAATGACAATTTATTTCCCGGTTATAAATTTCATCAATTCTTTGTGATACAGATTCTTCCAATTCATCGCGTGTTATATTAAGTGCAAGCATTACATATCGAATGGTAAAAAGAACATCGTAAAGTTCGTCTATGATGGCCATGCGGTTTTCAGGGCCAGCACTGCCCGTGGTATCTTGGATTCGTATGTATTTTGACAATTCAATGCTCAGTTCCAGCAATTCTTCCATCGCACGATATATTTGGAATTTTGTTCCCTGTTCAATGCCGCGTTTTTCATATTGGCGTGCCATTACCTTTGCAGCCATTATATCCAATTCCGTTTGCAAATCTTTCGTCGGAACGTAATTTTCATCGCCGAATACCCGACAATAAGTCCGCCCAATTTTCGCGGGTTTATCGACGCCATTAACAACGTAATTGGAAAAACCAATATCGTGTAATTCTGCGTCCGATATATTTAATTGATTAATCGGATGCTGCATAACAATCAAAGTATCAACCAATTCTTTGCGCAGTTTCCGAACATCTGGTTTGCCCAGATTCAGTTTGGCCAATTCAGAATGAAATTGACACATAACCTTGTTCGCGATTGCAAACTGGTCCATCCAGCCGTTTTTTGCAATCAAATCACGGGACAGTTTTTCCAGTTGGCGCGATAAATTTTCGGAAAGGTACCACATTAATCTATGCCCAGTTCCGCGTGTTTTATGCCGGCTTCGTCGAACATATCGAATGAAAGTCGGACGCTGTCGCGCCAACCTGGGATATTCGCACCGGCCATGGGATTCATATAAAAGACTTCTTTGATACCGGATTGGATAATTGCACGTGCGCATTCTGTGCATGGCGGATAAGAAATATACAATGAACATCCACGCAGTGATACGCCATATAAAGAGGCATTATATATACAATTACGTTCTGCATGTTCGATGAAATTATATTTTATCGGGCGTTCCCAGCGCGCCGCAATATCGTCATCAATACCGCGCGGAAATCCATTATATCCAGTACCACGGATTTCTTTGTCGGGACCAACCACAACCGCACCGACACGCGTACTGGGGTCTTTGGACCAAGTCGCAATCAACAGCGCCAATTCCATATACCGCCGATTCCATTTGTCTGAAAAATTGAATTGTGTATCCATATGCGTGATTTTACAAAGTTTCCAGAATATATCAACAAAAATAATATTGACAGAATTATGTAAATAGTGAACGATGTTATCGCAGAATGTGGGGTAATAAAAAGGAATTTGCAATGGCGAAAGTGACTCTTTTGGGCGAACACTCTATAAATCCTGTTGAAATGGCATCACACGCCGGACGCGCATGTTATGAATCAGATATGCCCAGTATCGGCGACGGCAAAATGATTGATGTCAAAAATCGACTTTTTGTTCCCGGTCATCATACCACATTGGAACATGCGCCACATCATTTTACATTCGCAATGGAAGACATTTCTATATCGACCATAACATTCGGATTTCATCTGTCCCATCCCTTTTACAATTCAGACCAACGCAGCGGGCGGTTTTCCAAAATGTATGAAAACCCGGATATGGGCGAAATTGAATCGCGTATTCATAAATATTTCCCGAATGAAAATCCGTCCGATGCATTGAAATTTATTGAATCCGGCATAAAAATTTTCCAAGCTAACAAAGATAATCTGACCGACATTGCCGCGGAAACCTTGCGTGCAGAACGTCCATTTGTTTCAGATAAATATATCGAACAAAATGCGAAAAAAATGGCCCAAGAACAATTGCGCGTATTTATTTCAACAATTGCACCGACCGCAATGGACCATACCATTAATATCGTTACATTGGCCGCGCTGTGGCGCACGGCGCATACGCCAGAAATGCGCGACACCGTTGCCCAGATGGTCGCAGCTGTGAGATCCAAATATCCAGAAACTGAGCACATGTTCGATAAATCTGTTGCGGCAAAACCGGAAAATGACTGGGCACCAACTGCATATAAATTCAAGCTTGATGATGGCAAAGTCCGGACCAGCCCGGAATTAAAATTACGAAACATAGACATTTATGACTGTATTGTTAATCCAAATGCACGGGATACAGTCGATGTTTTAAAGTTCACGCCAGAAACCATGACCAATAATCTGTCCAGCATTCGGGTTGATGCGGAAATGTCTATCATGACAATGGGTCAAGACCAACGGCATCGCACAATTGAACGCGGCGAACCAATATTCACCGGCGATTTTTATTTGCCACCACTGTTGGCCAAAGCAGGATTGATTACACCAGCAGAAAAATTCAGAAATGATTTTTGGAATCTACCAAATCCGATGCATCTTCGCACAATGATTGCGCCATATGGAATGATGATGCATTATGGAAAACGGATAAACTTGAACGCTTTGTTGCATGAACAGGCAAAGCGCTTGTGTTGGTGCGCTCAAGAAGAAATATACAATCTGAACATCCAGTTGATGCAACAGCTGGGCGCAAAAGGACATCATGATATAGTTACTGAAATGATGCCACATTGCGCAAAATATGGAAAATGTTGCGAAGGTGCGCGTTTTTGCGGCCGCGATATGTCGGTTTGGAAAAATGGCAACGATGGATTCAAAGTTCGTGGAATATAAAAAACGTGGCAAAAGCCACGTTTTTTAATATAAAATAATATGTTGTTTTTCCTGTGACATACGGTTTATAGTGGCGGGGTGGGTAATTTCTATTATAATGGCCCGCGTATGGTGTCCAAAATAAACGAATGGTAACAAAACAAAAAAAGGCATGTCGATGATGAAAAACATCTATGAAATGCTGCATGACGTTTGTTCCGCGAATAAAGACAGTATTTTCTTTGTCAGACAGAATGAAACTTATGCAGATTTATTAAACGGGGTAAAACGCCGTGCGGTATTATTGGCTTCAAGATTCAAAGTAAAAAAAGGCGATGTGGTCGCAATTCTGTCCGGTAACACGCCAGAATTCATCAAGTCTTACTTTGCGATTATATCCCAAGGTGCGAAAGTCTTGATGCTGGACACTGGGTTGTCCAAATCAGACCACGAAAACATGATGAAGCACACCGGATGCAAATTGGCATTGGCGCAAAAAAGCTTCTTTGTCGAAAACAGCAGCGCTGTTATGTTTGATATTGAATCCTTGGATGATACAGACGCATCAAAATTTGTCGCGGCGGACGCAGTTCGCGAAGATATTGCGATGCTGTCGTTCACTTCTGGCTCGACCGGAAATCCAAAGATTGTCGGACTGACACATAACAATGTCTTGTCACTGACAGAAGCAATCAAGTTCTATGACGCCGCAATGAAGCCCGGATACATGTATTACGGAATTTTGCCACTGTATCATATATACGGCGTGTCGGTGAATATATTGGCGCCACTGGCACTGCGTGGGTCACTGTTGCTGCAACCCGTTTTAAATCCGACACAATTCTTGGCCGATTTTCAAAAATATCGTCCACACGCCATACCGGCTGTGCCACGATTGTGGGAAATTTTTTACAAAAAAATCATCGCGGGCGCCCGCGACAAAAGAAAATATACATTGATGCGAATCATATTATCGACCCAAGGATTATTGCGTGCAATTGGCCTGGGCAGTCTGGTTGAAAAAGTCAAAAAACCAGTGCATGATACTTTTGGCGGCAATGTAAAACTGTTGGTATCTGCGGGTTCCACGCTGAAACCATCGGTGCGTAAATTTTTCGAAAGTTTGGGCTTTGTGGTTGGCGATGGGTATGGATTGACTGAAACAACCGGCGCAGTGAATTTCAATTTCAAGTTCCGGATGAAGAACGGTAAAATGCACTATGCTGGTCCGGTTCCGGGCAATGAAATCAAAATTCACAACCCAGACAAAGATGGCATCGGCGAAGTTTGGGCGCGTGGAACTTCGGTCATGAAAGGTTATGTAAATAATGATGCTGCGAATGCCGAAGTTTTCGAAGACGGATGGTTCAAGACCGGTGATTTGGGAACACTTGATTCCAAAGGACGATTAACCATAAAAGCACGCAAGAAACAATTAATCGTTCTGGAATCTGGTAAAAACGTTTATCCGGATGAATTGGAAGATTTATATCTGCAAAATGAAGAAATACTGGCGGCGGCGGTACTGGAACGCAATGTTCGTGGCAAAGTCGTACCGTATGCAGTATTCCAAGTTGCACCGGGAACTTCGTTGACCATGATTAACCTGCTGATCAAGGCATCCAACCTGACCATTGCGCCGTATAAATGGGTGAATCATTTCGCAATTACCGAAGATGAATTGCCGCAAACATCCGGCAAGAAAATCAAGCATCACGAAATTGCCGCAATGCTGGACCGTGGTGAATTTCCAAACCGGTCAGAATAAAAAAACGCCCCAACGGGGCGTTTTTTTATTTTTTATCATTCATATACATAACCATCAGAACAATCCATGCCACGGCGGCAAGACCGATAAGACCATCAACAATCCGTATCAATGTTATGTTCTGGAAAATTGCCGCGATAAAGTCGTAATTGAAAAATCCAATCGACCCCCAGTTCAAACCACCGAATATCAACAGCGGCTTTATAACATATCTTTTAAGTTCCATCATTTTTGTCTCCTTTGGTTGACGTGATAATTATACTGTTTTTGCACCCTATTCTGCATAGGATTGTATGCCGCGGATTTCATTCCGATTTATCGCGCAGCGCAATATATGTAAAATGATTCAATGTAAAAAGGAGATTTCATGTTCAAAAAAATATTACCTGTTTTAGCATTGTGCGCAATCGCACTGGGCGGTTGCGATGATATGTCACGCGACCCAGCCAAAGCAAAAATCAGATTGTCCAACGGTGTTGAAATGCCGGTACTTGGGTTTGGCACTTGGCAATTAACAGGTGAAGCTGGATATGCGTCGATATTATTGGCAATCATGAACGGATATCGGCATATTGATACCGCGTCCGTATATAACAACGAAAAAGAAGTCGGACGCGCAATGCGCGTATCGCGCATTCCACGCGAAGAATTTTTCATTGTTTCCAAGGTTCCGCCGCGTGCGAAATCATACGATGAAGCGATGATGCACTTCAATCAAACACTGCTTGATTTGGGCACGAATTACGTTGACCAATATTTAATCCATTGGCCGGTCGTGCATCCACTTCGTGAAACAGGCGATAATTATCATGCAGAAAATCGCGAAGTTTGGTGCGCCTTGGAAGATATATATAAATCCGGTCGTGCGCGTTCAATCGGTGTTTCAAATTTCAGCATTAATGATTTGCGCAATATCTTGGACGTCGCAACAATTAAACCAATGACGAACCAGATTAAATATCATATCGGACACACGCCAAATGACATTGTGCGATTTGGGCGCCATCACGGCATTGTTACGGTTGGGTATTCAACGCTGGGCCGCACCGCAGTATTGCGCAGCAAAACGGTCCAAGAAATCGCCGCAAAGTATGGTGTCACGTCGGCACAATTGGCTATACGTTATTCTGTGCAGCGCGGCATCGTTCCATTGGTCAAGGCCGAAGACCCATTTCACCAAGTTGAAAACAGAAAAGTCGATTTCCGCATTTCGCGCCGCGACATGCAAATACTGTCCGAATTGGAAATCCCATCGACAAATTGGTAATTAAAAATCCGGCAAACGCCGGATTTTTTAATGTGTGTGGCCTATGAAAAAATGTAACACGATGCTGACGATAAACAGCGCGGTTGCGATGTATATAATAATCTTTTGGGCTTTGTGATTATGGTTATGGTCTTTGCATTCTTTGTGCGACCGAAATGCAAAATAGTATCCGATTGCCAACATAATTACGGATGCCACGAATACCGCCGGCATCCATCGGTCTGGAATCAGATGAAAATGCCAGATGTGCGCACCCGGCGCCACCAACGACATAACAGCCATCAATATAGGCACGCCACAGCAAAACAAATGCGGCGCCACCAACGCAATTACACCAAGTCCAAGAATTTTTGAAATTTTCATGAAACGTATTATACCAAAAAAATTACGGCTTGCAAAGTTTCGGTATTCGTTCCCATTGATGCGAAAATTTGAAATTATTATCATCTTGTAAAAAGGAGAAATAAATGAAAAAAATTATTGTTTTACCTGTGCTGCTTATCGCTGCATCATCCGCATTTGCAAATCGCAACCAAGAACGTTCTTGGTTGGAACCGTACATATCCATGCGTGCGGGATACATGATGATGGATGTCAGTGGAAGCCAGAAAGTATATTTTGCCCCCGGCGGTGTAATTGGTGCTTTAATCGCGGATGAAGAATTAGACATCGACGATGACCGTGCTTTTGGGATAAAGCTGGCATTTGGTGGTGATGCAGATTTACCATTGATATTCGGCCGTATCCGCGTCGAAGCCGAATATGCAAATAACGGCAGCTTTGTAACACCAATAACATCATCTGGTGGTAATGCAACGTTCGAAACGAAAAATACGGCGCTGTTTGGTAACGCTTATTATTCTTTGAATACGGGAACTTTTATATCGCCTTATATCGGCGCAGGCGCCGGGTTATCACACTTTACTGCATCCGGAAATTTCAGCAGCGGTTCATTTAACGGCAGCATTGTCAAATCAGAATATACATTCGGATGGCAGGCCAGCGCGGGTATCGGCATATACCTGGCACGTGGTGCGACCATTGACATCGGATACAGATATTCTGATTTGGGTAAATTCAGCGGCGGCGTTGATATCAGTCAATTTACCGTATCCGGTTCAAACGTATTGAACAGCGTTGTATTGCATAATGATGTGGAACTAAAATTCCGGGCGCATGAAGTCATGTTCGGCGTGCGGTATATGATGTGATGTAAAAACCGCCCAAAGGGCGGTTTAATTTTATGGTGGGTGTTACAGGATTCGAACCTGTGACCCAGTGATTAAAAGACACTTGCTCTACATCTGCTCTGGCCCGTGGAAATATGCGGAATTTCGGGTATTAAATATTCATCATTTTCGGCCGTATGTAGCGGTTGTGTAAATGCCCCAATTATGGCCGCAGAAATCGCATCCGCGCCTTTTAATTGAAGGGCTTCGTTAGATTTCGCATATATCTCGGTCGTGCTTATTTGCGTATGCCCCAAAATGTTTTTGATGGTCAATAAATTTTCGCCCAAAGACACACCCATGGTTGCGAATGAATGTCGCAGGTCATGAACCCGCAATCCTTCCAGATTTGATTCTTTTAAAATATGAAACCAAGGCCGCCGCAAATCGGCCAGCGGTCGTTTTTGACGTTTGGGCGATGGAAATACATATTTACCCGTATGCATGCTTAACGCATCGCGCAAGACGTCAATCGCCGCTTGCCCCAATGGAACACTCTTTGCACCCGTCTTGCTGTCCGACAGGCGTAAAAATCGATTATTCAAATCGACTTCGGAACGTTTTAATGCGCGAATCTCGCCACACCGACAACCAGTCAATGCCAACATCTTGATGACCAACATGGATGATTTACAATAAATCCGGCGATTATATATCGATTCCCATGTGGCCAGGAATCGCCGATAATCGTCTATACTCAATCGTTTAAACATCTTTTTCGGTTGTTTTAATCGTTGAATATGCCGACAAGGATTTGAATTCAACCGCAAGTATTCACGTCTTTCGCACCAGTTCCAAAAATGCGACATCAAAGCAAACACATGATTGGCCAACGATGGCGACCGGCGGCGAATAATATCATCATAAAAATTCTGCATCTTTGCCAAAGTTAAATCGGCAAGCTTCAAATGCCCAATCATCGGGAACACATTGTTTTTCGCCAAAGATTTATCCGCGGCATGACTGGCCGGTTTTTTATAATGCCGCGAATGCGAATTCAAATATTCTTCCATAACGTCTTTCACAAATCGTTGGCGCAATATGGTTCGGTTGCGCGCGATGCTTTTATCGCGCAATTCTTGCATCGGGTCGTGACCATCATGAACATCCAATCTGCAAACTTGCGCCTTTAATCTGGCATTCGCCACAGAAATATCGCCATATACGCCCAACATAAAATTCCGCTGAATCCGTTTTGAAAACCGGACGCTATAATGTTGATAAAACACCCGTCGGCCGGTGCGTGCGTAGTACCGAACATGAAATCCCGTAATCTTCGTGTCGGTAATATGTAAATCGATGTCTGAAGACAAGCGGCTTAAAAGGCTCTCCGTAATGTTTTTCTTCATAAATTTGCAATTTTTTGCCATGATGCGCTCCTTTTCGTTTTTGTTGCGAAATTATATTAGCCAGTTATAATAACTGCATAAAATACATGGTGGTATAAAATGACTTCTTTAAAAATAAATAGTATTGATAAAATAGAGAATTTTTATTCGTTTAAATCTTTTGTAAGCCCAAGCGGATTACAAAGTTTTGCCAATAGAAATTTATTTTATGGATGGAACGGAACAGGCAAAACCACATTGTCCCAGTTTTTTGCAGAATTATCAAAAAATGACAATGCATTAAAGTATCCAAGTACAAAAATTCAAGTATCACTTTCAGATGGAAGTCAGATAAAGAATTTAGGAACAAATCCGCTGTCTAATATAAAAGCATTTAATCAATTTTTCGTTGAAGAAAATTGCAAGATTCAAAATGATAGGAACATAGCCCCCAGAATATTCTTGGGAAAAGATGTTGGGGATACGCTGACTAAAATTGCAGATAAAGAAAAAGAGATAACAACAGAAAAAGGACTTCAAAAAGATATAGATTACAATAATAAAAACAATGCTTTTGATGAATTTAAAAGTTCTGGCGCAGGAAAAGTAAAAACCGAGTTTACGATACCAACATATGGGCCAACTCATTTAGTAAGGGATATTGATGCTGCAGCTGTATCTACAATAACATCAGATGATGAATATCTTTCTAAAAAGAAATCGATTTCCGAAGAAGGAAAATCCCTTTTAGCACAAGGCGCGCAGATTACAGAATTGCCAACCTTATCAATTGATGACTTGCCTGCATTATCGCAAGAGCCAATCACGTTAACTACTATCAAAGAATTAGAAGAAAATGAGATATTAAAAAAATGGGTTGATGAAGGATATAGGTATTATACAGACAATAATTTAAATGCTTGTCAATTTTGTGGCGCAACATTGCAACAGGCAAGGATTGATGAACTTCAGGGATATTTCAATGATGCTAATACCAAACTCCAATCTCGGCTTAACGATATAGCCATACAACTGAATATACCATTACAAAATTTGCCCGATAGAAGCCTATTATTTTCAAGCATTGTATCAAAATTCGACCAGGCCAAAGAAGCGCTGGATAAAGCAACAACCGATTACAATACAAAAAAAGACGAGATTGTTACGAAGATAAACAATAAGAAAAAAAATCCGGACAAATCAGATAATGATGTGTGCGTAAGCACTGGTATGCTAAGCGCTCTTTTGATAAGTCGACAAAATTTGCAGAATGCCATTGTTGGAATAAAGACGACCTTAGAAGAACATGATACCATAGTTAATAATTTTAAAACTGAAAAAGATGAAGCTTTCAACCAATGTAAGCGCTATTTTATAGAAAAACATGTCCTTGCGGAGTATTCTACTAAAAAAACAGACCTAGAAACTTCGAAATTTGCACATGATGCAAAACAAATCGTGATCGACAGATTGCAGGAAGAAAAACAAGGTTTGGATAACAGTATATCTAGCAATAATCCTACAATAATAAATGAATTTATTGAAAAACTGATTGGCAATCAAAATTTCAAACTGGAAGAAACGGCCGATAAAAAAGGATATCTATTATCGCGGAGTATAGATAATAAATATGAACGCGCGGAAAAAGTTAGTGAAGGCGAACAAACTATAATCGCATTTGCATATTTTTTAGGAACTTTGCATGAAAGTGGAGTTAATATCGCAGACACAATAATTGTCATTGACGACCCAGTATCAAGCTTGGATTCAAACTTTATCCATAACATTGTTGATATTATAGATAACGAGATTATAAAAAAGAATCCGGCACAACTTTTTGTGCTAACGCATAACTTTTATTTTTTTAAGTTAATGAGCAGAGCTATGGGGGGACTGAAGCCAGAAAATATTTATAGGGTTGATAAAGACGATAGCGGTTCTTATATAAGAAATGCAGAGAGGTCATTAGCAGTACATAAGAATGAATATTTGTTTTTAGCTGATTATCTGAAAGAAAACCATACAGCCACCAAGCAAAAAACTCCATCTGATGATGATTTAGTGCACGGAACCAATATTATAAATTCCATTCGCCGTTTTCTTGAGGTATTTCTATCGTTCAAATATCCAAGAATAAAAAATGAAGACGGAAAAGATATCCCTAAAGGTGATGGATTCACAAAACATATGGAGGAATTTTACAAACATCACCCTACATATGCATCAGCAAAAAGAATATGTGGTTTAGCGAATAGATATTCTCATGAAACCATGACTAGTGTAGAAGCCGATCCTTGGATATCAGGAATAGTGGACATAAAGTCATTATTAGAAGAATTTATGCTCTTTGTAAAACATATGGATGAGCCCCATTATAAATCTCTGTTTGACATTTCTGAACCATAATAAACAATGAGCGTAGTAAACATGAATACAAAATTTCTTCAATTCCTCCCGTTGGTTATATCATTGCTTATTGGTGCGGGGATATATTGCATTGCTGTTTATTGCGTTCCGGTTGACCATGATAATTTAAAATCTTTAATTATAAATTTATCAGCTGCATTGATGGCGATAACTATAACTTATTTTTCATATAATTTAATTAAAGACATTACGGAACGTAAGCTGAACAAGACATTATTTCACTATTCAAAAGAAAGAATTGATAATGAAATTATAAGCATTTTGATACAGGTGCAAAAAATGCTTTATTCATTCGAAAACTTGGACAGGTCTTTTAATGGGTTATCAGCCATGCTTGATATATCGGAAGAAGATTTGAAAAAACAAATATCTGGTGTGGAATTGTTGGGCTATCAAATTTTCAAAGAATGGGATTTTACTTTGAATAACATTGAAAAAATAATTGAGAACGCATATACCTTGAAATATTTAACAAATGACCAAATTATATCGCTTGTAAGAATTTTAAGTGGTGTTGAAAGATTGAATAATATGTACAGATTTGGCAAAGACAATGTATTTGTTGATACCGGCAAGGTCAGCCATGAACATATGATTGTCCCACCTTATCAATCAAATCTACCAAAACGCTCAATTTTACTTAAAAAGATAGAAGGCAAACTGGACGAAGGCATAGTTGTTGACCATGGCGACATCCCGCAAGATGATTTGAAGCGAGCATTAAACATCTATAAAGTGAAAGAAATTGATGAATATTTTAATACTATTGGATTTTTATTAGCCGAAATCCATTATTGGAAAAGCGTAACTGGAAATGAATTATTTATTTCTATAAGAGACAAAAGATTATTCAATCCAGTTACAAGAAAGCTAGTTTATTAAAACTATAGATTCACAATTTCAATATCTGAAAAATGCTTCAGCAAATATTCCGCGGCAAGGCGGCGGTGGCATTTGTCGGCGGATTTTTCAGAGCATAGAAAACATAGGTTGTTTAAATCGGCGGTGGAAAATAATTTTTCGATTTGGCGGTCGGTAATGATGCGGTTGAATTCTTGTTCATAGCCAGGCCAGTCGATTTTGCCGTCTTTATATGCGGACAATAATTCTTTGGTTGGGGCCAATTCTGGCATATATTTATATCGGTTGGCTAATATATTAGACAGGTTTGTCCCACTTGCCCATGGAACGAAACGTGCGGTGCGCCACAGGCGGATGTCTACTATAGTGGACACACCAACTGCGTCAATTATTTCCATAAACTGGTCTTTGGTTTTGCCTGAAAATCCGATTGTGTATATTGTCATGTTAATACAAGAATAATCCGTTCAGCATTAAATAGCAATGATTCTCTTGCATTAAAAACGGACGCGCCAAGCCGATACGCAAATGAATTCTGCCAACAGATAACACAGATTTATTCAAGGTCTCTATGTTCTTTGAATCTTCAAAAATATCTCTTATATGTTTACAGCTGACTTTTAAGCAATATTTTTTACCATCGTTATCTATGATATTTGCCCGAAGCTTTCCATTTTCGATTACGAATTCAACATTTTCCGCAGGCAAATCTATTGCCCCAAGAGATGGACATTTTGTGCTTTTTAAAATATAAGAATTTTCTTTGACTTTATTATTGAATATTGAACTGATGTTATCAGAAACAGAAGCACGAACACGCAACGCGATATCCTTGCCTTTGGAATAACTTTCTTTAATTTGTAATGTATTAAGGTCGACATTTACATCCTCGGTTCTATGCGGCCAATCGCGTGGCTCTTTTAGAACTTCATTATGAATCACAATCCAAGAATGCCCTTTAAGTTTTGCAAGATTCGCTTCATCCCAATAACCCCGGTCAATAAGAAGTCTTTTCATGCGAAGCTCCCCTATATCCCAACCGGCGATGCAGAATTTTTCTTTCATGTTTGTTATATCTGAAATAATTATATTTGATGGTTTCATTTTGGTTCCTTTGATAAAAAAAGCCCGCATGATGCGGGCATAAAAAATGGCGACCACTGGTCGCTTTGTTTGTGAGAGTATTATATCAGAACTCGCGATAAAAAGCAACGAAAAAACGCAGCGGAAGCTGCGTTTCTTTGTTCTTGGTGGGTGTTACAGGATTCGAACCTGTGACCCAGTGATTACTTTACCACTTCGTCTTTCGGCGCCCCTTGCGGGTTCGTGGTCTGGACCATGTCTTTATCCCATTGGGATAGTCGGTGTATGGCCTCTACACTCGGTTTTTCAACCTAGCTCGGCGTTACCACGTCTTGCGACAGAGGATTCACCGAATTAGCCGACTTTTCATTTCAGAATTACTTCTGAACGCTCCTAATTTCCGGATATTGTGCCGGAAGCCAAAAGTCACTTGCTCTACCAACTGAGCTAAACACCCAAGAAAGGTGTGATGTAGATTTTGATGTAGATATGATGTAGATTTTAACATCAAACCAAATCAAATTCAATCATCTTTCAGAGCGGTGCGCTTTTCTTGAAAAAGCATTTTTGTTCAGATAAATAGCGCTCTGTAGCCATTTATCGTCTTTGGTGGGCGAATAACAATCGCTGTTAAAAGTCACTTGCTCTACCAACTGAGCTAACAACCCGGGACATACGTCCGGCGTGCATTATTACCTATGACGGCGATAAAGTCAAATAAAAAAATGCCCCGGTCGGGGCATTTTTATTATCTGGAATAATATTCCACAACCAAATCCGGTTGCATTTGGATTGGATACGGAACATCTTCGAATGCCGGCACGCGGACGTATGTGGCCGTGAAATCGCCCGAATTAACGCGGACATAGTCACAGAAATCGCGTTCCGCGGATTCCAGCGACAAAACAACCAACGGCATTTGTTTTGCGGTATCGCCCAGCGTAATCACGTCTTCGGGTTTAACCTGGTACGATGCAATTTTGACTTTTTTACCATTAACAAATACGTGGCCGTGGCTGATTAATTGACGTGCAGAAAAAACCGTCGGCGCGAATTTCGCACGGTATATAACAGCGTCCAAGCGACGTTCCAGCAAACCAATCATGTTCTGGGTTGCTTCGCCTTTCATATTGGTGGCTTCGTCATAATATTTGTGGAATTTCTTTTCGCCGATATTTCCGTAATAACCTTTCAGCAATTGTTTCGCACGCAACTGTTTGCCGTAATCCGACAAGTTGCCGGCGCGGGCCGTCGGACCGTGTTGACCCGGTTTATATTTACGTTTGTTAAACGGAGATTTAGCTTGGCCCCACAGGTTCACGCCCCAGTGACGACCGATTTTCAATTTCTTGGTATTGCGCTTTGCGCCCATTCTTGCCATGGTATTTTCCTTTGGTTTTGCTGTGTAGGGGCGCGCATTCGCGCCCTGGGCGCAAGTATGCGTCCCTATGGCCAAACGTTTTACTGAAACCTTATCTCTGACAAGACCAAGGGACATTGTCGATTATTCAGTTCAGATTGTCCGGCTGAAAATTTTTGCGTTTGCAAAAATCTTGGTGACCCCAGCGGGAGTCGAACCCGCGTTCTCGCCTTGAAAGGGCGGTGTCCTAGGCCTCTAGACGATGGGGCCGGAAAGTATGCTGTTGCCACTTATCAAAAAGTGGCGGGATTGACGGGGCTCGAACCCGCGGCCTTCTGCGTGACAGGCAGACGCTCTAACCAACTGAGCTACAACCCCAGCGCGGCACATATTATACTATGTTTTTCCAGAAATCAAGGATTTTTTATTTTTATTATGAAAGAGTTTAGTATTCCTGCAATAGCGGCGCTATTACTAGAAAAAACAACTGTACCATCATCAAAAGTAGCTTTCCAAATATTAGGTTTCATTTTCATTAGCGCTGAGTCATACAAGTCTTTTTTGGCTGTGTAAATCTCTACCTTTCTATTTGCGAGCAACAAACATTTAGACTGATTTCCTGATTTCTTTTGCAAATTTTTCGATTTATAATTACCTTCATTATACGAGGATAAAAATAAGGCATCATCCGGAAAGTTAATAATAGTTTTATCTTTGAGGGTATATAAAAAATCAATCATTGCAGATTTTGCTTCGCTTGCATATCCTTGCCTTTGGTAATCAGGAGAAATAAGTTGCCCAGAATGCCCAATTAAGTCACTATTAACACCATCTCTGGTTATGACTTTGGCAGATATCAAGGTTATACCAATCAATTTGCCGGATTTCTTTTCTTTCACCGCAAACCAAAATGACTTTCGTGGATTTTCACATTTTCTACGTTCTGCACCCGTCATAAATTTCTGAACACTTTCTTCAAACGGATATTTAAACATATCAAAATTACAAATCCAGGATTCTTCTGAAAGTTCGCTGCTTGAGGGCCAGTATTTTAACAAATCCAAAGTATCTGACTTTGCTGTTTCCTTCACAACTTCCAACAGTGCCGCATAATCGGATGGAGCAAAATCAACCAGAAGCAATCTTAGAGTTTCAATCTTCATTTTTCATTAATCGCACCATAAGAACATATTGCAAGACCTTTGTAGGCGGCCCACATTTTATCACCGTAACAAAAATGCCACCATTCACCGGGATAATTCACAAGCCCCACAGACGTCAAAGCATTCAATAAAATTTTACGATTTTTCATTGATTCCGGCGAAATGCCTTTGGCTTTTGTATACGTATAATCATTCTTTTGCGAGTATTTTGTACCCATATCATAATCAATGCCATTTTTATCACAAAGAGAAATATCCACAGCACCACCCGTTTGATGTCCACCGAATCCATTACGTGGGTCAGCGCAAAAGCTCTTTGTTAATTTGATGAGTTGATCCTCTGACATAGAAGGATTTTCTTGCTTGTTTCGTGCGTACTCTCTGTCCCACAAATATTTCTGTTCCTCCACTGAGCGAAAGGCTGAATATATTTTAAAATGATGGTTTTGTGGAAGCTTGTCAATAGCATACAAAAGCTTTTTATATACATTGTTTCTAAGAAAAATCTTTGGGGCATCAATTAATTTACCACCAAAAAAAAATCTAGAATCCTGTTTTATATCAACCAAAGGTTCATGATTTTCAATAATTTGTACAGAATTCACCACCCCAGCTGGAATCGTTTTTCTGAGCCCTATTAGATACATTGAATGAAGAAAAATATCTTTGCGAGTTTTCATAGAACTACCTTTTATGTGATAGATTGTATCAAAAGATAACTGAAAGTCCAATATTATGTGTTTCTGAGGATTAACCTAAAACATTATTCTTTTGATACCGATACAGTTCGGACATCACGAAATTGAACAGTTTGTGTTCAGTGTCGTTGCCTGATATCTTGCGGTTGCCCAGCATATACGGTATTGCCGATGACATAATAAAGCGGGTCATATATTCCAATACTTGAATTTCTTCCAATTGGGATAATTTTCGTGGTGAGCCGATTATTCTGAATACTTCATTTTTAACGTTGGTTTCGATTTTCTTCATAACCATGTCCAGCAATTCCGGCGGATACGACCGCAAATCCAATTTCGGAAATCCATCCAGCAGTGATTCAATACCAACCAGGTCATGATTATACAGCACGTTCCATCCTACCCGTTCAAATAATTCACCGACATATCCACAAATCATAGTGTTATATTGATGAATGCCCTGTTCATGATGTTCGATGATTTCCGCATCGCTTTTTTCGCCGGGTTTCAAATGACGCAGCGTTTCATAGCGACCATGTGTCTGACGTTCGAAATCCAGAAACGTGCGGATTTGGCATATTATTTCCATCGGAACCGGCGCATCTGGTGTGCCGATGTTCAAGATAATCTTTGCATCGCGGTAATTTCGCGAAGATGTGACGTCATAGAATTTGTCGCGGACTTCGATAACTTTGTCCGGCATTGCGGATATTATTCCGTTGATGAATTTGCGAACTTGGGGCAATACGTCAAACAAGCACTTTATGCGATATACATCGCGCAGCCGGTGCTGGGGCCGCACGATTTTATCCAATTCACGGACCAATTCGACGGCGATTTTTTCATGCCCGCGACCAATGATTTTAAGGACTTCTTCGGCGGCATTCGTCGTGTATTTTTCTGCGAACGCATTTCGGATTTTATCCGCGATTGCATTTGCGGATGCATCGGATGAACGCATGCTTATCACACGCGTTGCGGCATCCACGACTTCATCGACATATTTTCCGTAATATCGGCCGGTGGTTATTTTGTCCATCGCACGGACGACTTTCTTTTGTGAACCAATGATAACAGTAACTATGCTGGACACAGACAGCTTTACATTATTCGCAGAATCAAATTGAAAAAATTGATTGCGCATCGGGTCGCCGTCCAAACGATGTTGAACCAAGTATGTTTGCCCGGGATTGATGTCGATTATTTTTATAGGCGCGTCGCTCATATCACCGGTATGTGGGTCATATTTATATGCGGGGGCCTTTGGCGCAGACAAATATTTGCCCAATACATAGAATACTTCGCGGAAATGTTTCATGCCGTCGGAATACAGGCGCAGCATATAATCACGCGTGTCGGCATCTATGCGCCGGTCCAGAAATGCTTGCTCTATTTCGGCCAGATTTTTTGCATCAGACCCGTTCCATTCGGTTATTGCAATCGGATTGCCTTCGAAATCAGTATCGTTTTTCTTCATAGTTGCCGAAATATAACCAAATTAACATTAATTGTCCAATGTTAAATTTTGGGAATACTCTCATGGGCATATCATCCTGTTGCTTTAACATTGGTAATGGCCGAACCTGGGGCCATCCCCAGAATTATGGGCATATTAACAAAGGAGAGAATAAAATGGATATAAACAAAATATTGCAAGGATTCAAGGATATCGCGGACAGCCAGACATTGCTGCAAGAAGAAGCGATGGTGGTTATGCATGATATGAATCTGCAAGGGCTGAAACGCAAGCACCGACATTATTCCCGCATGTTTCACAAACATTGCGTATGCATCGATAATTTCGCCCAGGATTATGGTATGAAAGTATCAAAACCAGCACTGAAAGGCGGATACAAAGCAAAAGATTTGAAAGACCATTTCAACAAAATGATTGCTTTGCTGGAAAAGGATTTGGATGCGCTGAAAAAATTAAATTTCGCGTTTATCCAGGCATGCGGCAAACCATATGCTGACGGCGAATGCATGATGAAAACCTTGACCAAAATGTGGATGAAGATGAAATTCCGTTGGATGCCGCGCTTTGAATTTACAAAGTGGAGCCCGGAAGACATCGTGTCTTGGGACAAATGGTTGCATGATAAAATCCGCTGTGAAGAATTGGAACACAAATATCACGAAGAGCATTAAAAAAATCCGCGCATCGCGCGGATTTTTTATTAACAACTTATTATCGTGCTTTATTATTGATTCTGAATCCCAAACCAACCAATCCATACGGAACTGGCTTTCTTGCGGACATGCCATCGGACAAGCCACCTTCCACGCGTACGCAAATGCCGCCGAATTTGTTTTGATAAACAGGAATATTTGCGCCCAATCCGACAGAATAATAAAATGATTCTTTCTTGTCGACATCAACTCTGTATGTCCATGCGCCACCAGATACGGCTTCTCCGTTGATTTCTTCTCCGCGTCTTGAAAAAGACATTCCTGCACGCGCAATGGCTTCAACGCTGATGTTGGCCAGTTTTGTCTGATATTCTTGGGCCGCATTTATACCAAACGTAAACATGCTTTCGGTCGCATAACGATGTTCATTCATCGAAGAAAGAAAACCAGTATTTGGATGGAATGTGTTTTTCGAAACTTCGCTGTAACCTGCGCTAAGACCCAGGCTTGTTGAAAATCTGGAATTATCGTTTTTCAAACGTCCTTTTACATCAAACATCATAATTGTTGGGCATCTTTGCACAAATCCGCCATTGGCGCTGGTACCAACACCCATATTCAAATCAACAGATTCAATCAAAGGGCGATTATTTGTATCTTGTTTATCTTGGGACTTTGCTTTGAACGGCACTGCTGCAACCAGTGCGGTCAGGGCCAGAGTTTTAAATTTATTTATTTTTGACATAGCTTTTCCTTTTGTTTTTATGGAACTCGCATGCATTTTATAGTGGTAATATATTATTTGTCAAATACAAAATGGTTATTTTCCTGATAAGATGACAGAAAGAAATTTATTTTTGGCAACTATGTGATTAAAGTCATTGTTAAGCAAATAATGTGGGGGTTAGTTGTGCAAAAATTCATACCATTTATTTTTATTTTATCCATTTTTTTCAGTATTCCGGCGACATATGCGAACACATGTCCGGCATTTGATGCCGCGACCGGAAATACGGCGACATCGCCGAATCCGCTGGCGCTGACGTGGGTGGCGGGCATGGTATGCAATGTTCCAGCGACGCAAACATTCACCGATGAATTGGGCACTTATACATTTGATTCCACATGTTATATGAATTGCGCCACGAACCAAGTCATGTCGGACAGCGTCTGTTTTGCAAATACTGGCGCACCTGGATTCCGGACCACTGGTATTGGGACACCGCCAACCGGCGCAGCGGCGCCAACGTGTCCGGTATATGAAGCCCAGCCGGGGCATTCGATATTCTTTTCTTATAATAATTCGTGTGAATGGGCGTTCAGCTGTGCAAATGGTTCGGCCAGCAATAATCAATGTCCCGCGAACATGCACTGGAATCGGGTAACTGGCAGATGTTCTTCCCCAGAGACGGCAAAGTGCCCGATACCATTCACGCGGGCATGTACACCCCCTTCTGGCTCGAATGCTACCGCTGGTACCCAAACATGTTTCCAAGGAACCACCGCGGCACACTGCGGACCGTGTATAGTGACTGCTTGTGCCAGTGGATATGTTATACCCGTAATAGGCAGGTCTTTCGCTTGTGCCCCGTGTCCAGTTGGAATGGGGGGCCAACAACTATTATCAACAACAGGACAGTGTTTTGATGCGGATTACTCGTATATTAAAGCTAAACCGTGCGGGCCCGCAAACTCTGTGGGCGTACAAGCATGCAATCAAGCAGGAACGATATGTGCGGCTGAATGTGTTTGGAACTGCAAGCCTGGATATCGCAGGAGTGGAGACAGCTGTACTCTTGGCACTGGCACATGGGTACAACCGTGTATGAGATGGTTGGAATGGACGATTACTCACAACACAAAT
Source organism: Alphaproteobacteria bacterium (assembly GCA_009784235.1). Taxonomy (GTDB): domain Bacteria; phylum Pseudomonadota; class Alphaproteobacteria; order Rs-D84; family Rs-D84; genus WRKW01. The sequence goes on from WRCC01000001.1 coordinate 257,928, forward strand.
ATCTTGCGTTCAGGCTCAATCCCTAGTAACGCCACAAGCAATCAAACATGCACTTCGGCCGGATGTGGCGATTGTACGATTATAACTTGTAACGCTGGATTTTTTCGCGATGGAGACCAATGTATTCAACGCGAAACCTGGAAAGTTGATTGTGCAACGCCACCAAACACCGGTGGGGTTCAAGCGTGCAATTTCAATGGTACGAGATGCAGCGAATGCCGTGGCGAAGTTTGTGGTGGCGATACAGTCGAATCAACCACCGGCGTGTGCTTTGTACCGACACAGAATCAGGCATGCGTACCGGCGTTTCCGGAAAATGCCGCGGGAACCCGTCGATGCAACAGCAACGGCACATTGTGCACCGCATGCGAATTCACAGGATGCCAATCTGGATTTAATTTGGAAAATGGCGAATGTATTGAACCATGTCCGGCCGGTGCATCGACGTTGAATTGTCCACCAGATTGGGAATATATGATTACCGAACCACATCCGAATAACTGTAAATTCTTCTACTATTGCTATGACGGCGCACCAGTATGCCAAGGATGCCCAAGTGGAATGCATTGGAGCGCGGACCTGGAAACCTGCACATGGCCGGCCAACGCGGGGTGTTGCAATGCATTGTCGAATCCGAATTGCACAGTACCGGGAAGTTGATAATCAAAAAATAAAATCCGCCATTTGGCGGATTTTTTATTGGAAAATTTATTCTGGCTGGCTGACCAGTTTCAAACACAATTTTTGTGCCCCTTTAAAACCGACAATGGGAACCTTTTGGTGCCTTTGGCACCAGAAATAAACTAATATAATCAACGACTTATTTAACGATTCGCTTGCATAATTTTGTCGCCAGTGCTATAATGAAAATACGACCTTCAACGGTCTCTCTCCTCTGGTCGGTATCGAATGCATTACAAACCAGCCCGACAAAGCTGAGCGCACCTTGTAATGCGGCAACGGTAAAACACCTCCTGTTTTTATACGTTGCGGATACCGACTGGAAAGACCAATGGTCAGGACAAAGGGTCAAGACCCAAATAAACGCTGTGTCTTGACCCCTATGCAGCTTGACATTGCTGTATCGGCATTTCTATACTATATGGGAAAAAATAATGTCTCTGGCAGAAAAATCTCTTGAATGTCCGGCGCTGATAACCGTTAAATTGGTGGACAGCAAATGGAAACTTCTTATCCTGTGGGAATTATCCCACGGTGTTTGCCGTTTTGGCGATATTTTGAAAAATATCGATGGGATAAGCCAAAAAGTCTTGACCCAAAATTTGCGGTCATTGGAATCAGACGGGTTGATTTCACGCAAAGTTTATGCAGAAGTCCCACCGCGCGTGGAATATACCCTAACCGATTTGGCGCGTGATTTGGCCAAAGTCTTGGACATTATGGGTGAATGGGGCATCAAGTATGCAGAATTAAAAACCGACCATCCAATAAAATGGTACTTTAATAAATTTGAAAGTTAACAGAAAATCCACCGTCCGGCGGATTTTTTACCGGTCATAAATCACAGGTGTTTTGTTGATGGTATAAATTCGGCCGGATTCCGGGCGGTTGTAATAGATATATAAAACATTTGAGCCAACGCCTTTGTCCGCGACCCATGGATTGATGTGTCCGATGACTTGGCGTGTTGTATTGTTCGGGAAAACGGCACGGAACGTATTATCAAACACGCGGGAAAATTTATCGTTGAAATCCGGAGATGCGATAACATTCATCACAATCATGCCGCCGGGTGCGACACGTGATTTTATACGCTGCATAAATTCCATCGTTATTAAGTTTTCTGGGACTTGGTATGAATTTGAATACACATCCAGAATAATCAGGTCGTAATTTAACATCGTGTTCTTTAAAAATTGACTGGCGTCTTGGACAATAAATTTTTTATTCTCCGTTAATTTTTCGCCCAAAAATTTCTGTTCTGAAACATCCTTTAACGTGCGTTCAATATCGATAAATGTGTATGCGTTGAACGTATCGCGCAGACCTGCGGTAAATCCGCCGGCGCCCAAGACCAATATATTACGGCGTTTGTCGCGCGGCATATTATAAATAAAATTATCGTTTATATAATCGACATACTGCGCGGTTGTGCCGGCGGATTTATTATATATCGACATATTTACGCCGTTCATTTTCAATATACGTGTGCCATCGCCATATTCTTCGACTGATATAGTAGAATTTTCATTATTAATAATAATTCCATACGCGCGACGCAGATAAGAATCTGTATTTATAACCACCGCCGGGATAAAAATCACGGCGATAATCGGCACCACAAACAATCGCGGCATCACGGCAAATGCAGCGCCCAGCGCCATGATAATTATCAATAATATAGTATAATTCACACCAATTATGGGCATTAAAATCAATGTTGTTGCCAACGAGCCTAAGACCGAACCAATCGTATCCCATGCCATAATTTTCCCGGTATAATTTATATCGTGCTTATGTAAATAGCGCGAAAGCAACGCGACATTAAATCCGAATAAAAACGGTGCGACGGATAAAAATATTAATGAAAATAGTGCTGTCTGGGTGACGATTGAAAAAATTCCCGCTGCATACATTGTATAAAAATATCCGGTAATCAGCGCGAAACTGCCCGCCAAGACGGACATTGCCGCAATTGTTATAAAACTGGCGAATAATATTTTTCGAACGTTATAGCGATTTGGCTTTATGGATGAACCGCGGAAATATCCAATAGACATAAAGCCCAGGAATGCGCCGATTATTATACTGGTCACTACGGCCGAACTGCCTACATAAAACGCCAATTGCCGAATTACAATCAGTTCCAGAGACAGACTTAGAAACCCAGTTAAAAATATAAGAAAAAGCAACCATGCCCGTAATTTTACACCCACATTCAATCCTTTTATTGGATATTAATGTAAAGACGAAAATGGCGCAATGGGAAAATACTTGATTTCCAATTGAATATATGCATAATTGTTGACGCGCCGGCCTAGCTCAGTTGGTAGAGCATCTGATTTGTAATCAGAGGGTCGCAGGTTCGAGTCCTGTGGCCGGCACCATAAAACAATTCCCAAATTTAACCCTGCATCCTTGCGACGCGCACATCGGCTCTTCGCTAATAACGCTCATCACCGTGTGCTTGGTACGCTCGGATTCGAGTCCTGTGGCCGGCACCATAATCGTAGGGGCGCATAATTGCGCCCATTTTTAATTCGACTGGATTGCTTCGCTACGCTCGCAATGACAAACAGAACCTCAATCCTCGAAATCATAATCGTTAATTGCTTTGGTAATTGCATTGACCAGTTTTTGTTGATGCGAATCTGAATTCAGCAATTTTTCTTCTTCGGCATTGGACAAGTGACCCAGTTCGATAAGCGCGCTGGGGATAGTGCTGCGCAAGACTGCGAACGGTGCGCTGCGCATTGCGGCGTTTGGTTGTTGCGTTATACCATGCGAACGGAATGATTTTACCGTGATGCTGGCGAATTCGACGGATGCAGCTGTGACCGCGGCTTGCTGTAATGCGGACAGCGCATTTCGCACATCTGCTTCGAATTTTGCAAAACCATCAACTTCGATTTTATCGACCGCGTTTTCCAGTTCAGCCAATTTGCGCGCTTCTTCGTCAGACGCTTTTTTGGACAGAGTATAAACCGAGAATCCCTTCATATTTCGGGATGGATTAGCATTCGCATGCAATGAAATAAATAAATCTGCGCGATGCCGTTCCGCCATATCGGCGCGTGTATTCAAGTTCAAGAATATATCTTTATCACGCGTCAGATGCACGGTATAGCCCGCACTGGCCAATTTAGTACGCAGACGTCGCGCGACCGATAAAACCACATCTTTTTCGCGCACACCGCCGCGACCAATTGCGCCCGGGTCACGACCGCCGTGACCAGCATCAACAACGATTACGCGTTTTTTCTTGGCCGCTGGCTTTGGCGCTGGTGTTGTTGGTTTTGCGGCCGCTGCACCGGCACCGGTTGCCGCACCGCCCGCCATTGTAAAATCAATCACCAGACGGAATTTTGCATCGCCATTCGGTTCCAGAATCATAATTGATGGCTTGACATCTTCGCGCACGCGGCGACGCAGATTCGCAGTTATGTGCAAATTATTACCGACTTGGTTTTGTTCGATTGTTTTTACCAAAGTATTCGCCCCATAAACAGGCTTTACAGACGAATTACCCGCGGTGTTATTTAATTCAACGCGTATCAGATGCCGGCCATCGTCCGCCTTTGGATATGAAATTGTATGTGATGGCCGCGCGGATGTTTCAATTACAAATCGTGTTTTATCGCCCGGCTGGACCCCGGTGCGTATGGCGACCAGTGAATTGCGCGATGCGAATGCAACGCGCGGAAAAAACGAAAACGCAATCGCACCACCGCATGTAATTTGCAACATAGTGCGACGCGAAACTTGTTTTGAAAAAAGTCCAGATTCTTGTGGATTCATCCTGGGTATTGTATCATAAAAACTAGGAACTAAAAACTAAAAACTAAGAACTTCTGTGCTCGCTATGCTTGCAATTTAATCAACTGGATTGCTTCGCTACGCTCGCAATGACAACTCTTTCAAGTTCTTAGTTTTTAGTTATAAAAAATGCGCCGATGGCGCATTTTTTATTCAGCCGTTGCGAATTCACAGAAACCTTCGTTCGTGTCGCATTTCGACAAAGTGCTTTCCGCCACAAAGTATCCCTGCGGGTGCAAACATGCATCGCAGATTGCCGGGGCTTCTTTGCCAATGTGCCAGTTGCCACAATTCGTACAACGCCACATGACATCAAATTCCGATTTGAACAAAGTACCTTTTTCCAGATGGTCAATCAGCGCGCGATAGCGGGATTCATGATAACGTTCCGCCATGCCGATATGACGCAATGTTTCGGCGATTGCTGGGAAGCCTTCCTTGGCCGCGGTTTGCGCGAATTCCGGATACATTTCAGTGTTTTCATGGTGTTCACCGTATGCCGCTGCTTGCAGATTTTCCAGTGTTGTTCCGATTTTACCGGCCGGGAATCCCGCGGTTATTGTGATTTCGCCGCCTTCGAGCATTTTAAACAAAACCTCTGCATGTTCTTTTTCTTGATTTGCGGTTTCTTCGAAAACTTTGCCGATTGCCGGATAGCCTTCGGATTTAGCTTTGCTGGCGAAAAATGTATAGCGATTTCGCGCTTGGGATTCGCCAGCAAACGCGGTTAAGATATTCTTTTCTGTCTGGGTTCCTTTGATTGATGGCATTTGTTCTCCTTTATTGTTATGCGCGAAATTGTATCAAAGAAAAAATCAATAGTAAAGAAAGAAAAATCAAAATTCCGCTTGATTTTCAGCAAATTGTGTTATATATTGCGGCGCGTGGCTTTGTAGCTCAGTTGGTAGAGCAAGTGACTGAAAATCACTGTGTCGGTGGTTCGATTCCGCCCAAAGCCACCATTTCTTATTAATGGTGGAGATTCCCCATGAACATCATCAAAACACATATTGACGGCGTATATATCTTGGAGCCCAAAATTCACCGCGATGGACGTGGATACTTTGTCGAACCTTGGAACGAACGTACGTTTCGCAAAAATGGCTTTCGATACAGTTTTGTCCAAGATAACCAGTCTTTTTCGCACTATGGCACCGTACGCGCGCTGCATTTCCAACGTGACGAATCTGCCCAGGCAAAATTGGTACGTGCTTTGCAGGGGCGTGTGATGGACGTTGCAGTTGATTTGCGACCTGCGTCGCCAACGTTCGGGCAACATGTCGCTGTGGAATTGGACGACCATTTAATGCGCATGCTGATGATTCCACGCGGATTCGCACACGGGTTTTCAGTTTTATCAGAAACGGCTGTTTTTGGATACAAAGTCGATAATTTTTATAATAAAGAGGCCGAGGGTGGGTTATTGTTCAACGACTCAGAATTGGGCATTGATTGGGGCGTGCCAACGGATAAAATAATTGCATCCGAGCGCGATAGATTATTTCCAACATTGGCGGAGTATAAAAAATGTACGCGATAACCGGTGCTGATGGACAACTGGGCAATTGTTTGCGTGACCGCATCGGTGACGTGCCCGCTATATTTGTCGATGTGAATGAATTGAATATAACGAATCCAGCGGCTGTTAAAAAATTCTTTGCGAAACATAAAATCAATTTGGTTATAAATTGCGCTGCGTACACAGCAGTGGATAATGCCGAAGACGATTTCCTGGGTGCTTATAATGTCAATCATTCGGGTGCAGAATTGCTGGCGCGATATGGACGACGAATAATTCATATATCGACTGATTATGTATTCGATGGTCGCACAAATTCACCATATACAGAAAAAAATCCGGCCAACCCAGTATCTGTTTATGGTAAAACAAAATGGCTGGGCGAACAGTCGGTTATGGAAGTTGCCCAAACCGCAGCAATCATCCGCACATCTGCATTGTATTCCGAATACGGAAATAATTTTGTAAAAACTATGCGTCGCTTGGGTGCGAACAACCCGGAATTGAAAGTTGTAAATGACCAGATTACTTCGCCAACGTATGCGGGTGATTTGGCGGATGCTATATTGCGGATTGCCGCACAAATGAAAAATGATTCGCGCGAAATTTATCATTTCAGTAATGAAGATACGGCCAGTTGGCATGATTTTGCGACCGCAATTATGGAGATATCCAATTTGAAATGCAAAGTATTGCCGATTCCATCGTCCGAATATCCGCAAAAAGCAATTCGGCCGCCCTATTCCGTTATGGATAAATCGAAAATCAAATCGCATTATGGAATCGTGATTCCGCATTGGCGCGACAGCCTGATCAAGTGTATTAACACAATGAATAAGTAAAATTAAAATCCCAATTTTATTGGGATTTTTTTCACTTTTTTAAAAGCCATGCTTATGATATAATTCCTGGCAGAGAACACCCCAATAAATCGTAATTCCAACACCATACAAACTAATTGTAGTTTTTTTTGACAAGATTAAGGAAACAAATTTCTTTTTGGTCAAGTCATGTTAAAATTACATTCATACATGAGAGAGAGAGCTATGAAGTCCAAAAAACTTTTATTTCTGTCGGCCTTGACTTGTGTCGTGCCCATTATGTCCATGGCAAATGTAATGGGGCAACCGACGGTTCGAAACGTTGTTTATGGCGGCGTACAATCTTCGGACGGCGTTTATGTAAAATACCAGACGCCAAAGGGACCATTCAGCGGACATTTTTATCTGGGGCTGGGATTTGCTTTGAATTTTGCAAATTTCGATAACAGATATCACCTGGATTCTGACCCATCTGTTACCGAAAAAGATTCTTATTCTTTTAAATTAATGCCTGGATTTGATATTTCGGGTGGTTACCGATTCGCACAGCGGTGGCGCGGCGAATTAAATTACGGATATGTCAGCAAGTTTGAAGACAAAGACAATGTCGCGTCATTCTCGCTTTCGTCCCAATATCTGATGGCCAATATTCTTTATGATATTTGGACCAAGGATACGACGTCGATATATATCGGTGCGGGCGCAGGTGCATCATTGCTGGAAACCCGTATGTCTGGGATAATCTTTCCGCCGGGCGAAGGCGATGCAAAACGAAAAGCAACATACGCCGGACAATTTATAATGGGCATCGAAGAAGAAGTAACGCCGAATATTTCGGTCATGCTGCAATATAGATTTATGTACACCGGTGGTATGGATGATGCGCGTACGGCGATGAACCCGGACACGTTGGTATTTGATGATGTTCTGCACACAAAGACCAGCGGCATAATGACCAATACAATACAACTGGGCGCAAGGGTTAGATTCTGATGAATAAATTAACCAAACGTTTATATGCGTTTTGTACTTTGTGCGGCGTTGTTGGATTTGCAGGTTCGGCGTATGCCGCTGCAACAATTCGGGCACCCGGCACAAGCGCAACACCATCAGCATCATCCGTACGTTCGGCAACGACTGGTGCAAGCGTACGCACAGTAAATACATCCAATGCTTCTGCGCCGATACGCACGGCGCCCCAGCCAAACCCAGCGAACACCGCGCGATTATCAGTTGGACGATTGTACAATAGTGGTTCGGGTGTCACATCATTGCCTGGTGGTGGCAGTGCGGGCGGCGGAAACATGGATTTATCTGGGTATGCGCTGCAAGAAGATTTGGATGCTTTGCAGTTGCGGCTTGACCGCGAAGATGGAATTCTGCACGACCGCATTGATGAATTGGAAAATTTCCAGCTGGACTTGTCGGATATTTATACCAAAGACGAGATTGATGTAATAGTGGGCGGATTAACCATAGGCCAAGGTGACAAAGGCGACACAGGTCCCCAAGGCGCAATTGGCCCCCAAGGAATACAGGGCGAGCGCGGTGAACAAGGAGCCCCAGGTGAACGCGGCGAAGCCGGACCACAAGGAGAAGCAGGACCACAGGGCGCAACAGGCCCCCAAGGTGCGCCCGGAACCGGACTCCCCAGCATCGGCCAAGACGGACTTTATTTGGTAAGCGTTGACGGTGGCGAAACATCTTTGATGCGCGTTGGTGTTGTAACGGGCACATACCAAGAATAATTTGAAACAAAAAAATAAGCTGAATTGCCACAGAAATAAAAAAATTAAAAAACAAAAACTAAACGGGAGAATAAACAAATGACAAACCTTAAAAAAATTGCACTGACATCGCTGGTTGCAATATTTGCAATTGGTGCGACCGCGCACGCAGACCCGGTATTGACATCCCAGGAATACGTGGACAGCGGATTGGGTCAGAAACAAAATAAAATCGCGGGCACGGTCGGTCAAATCGTAACCGCAACCGGAACATTGGGCCAAATAACTTATACCGGTGTTGATGCTGTGGCTGTACCAGGTTCAACCAATCTGGTCACATCCGGCGCAGTTGCATCGGCGATTGCGGGTATTGATACGGTTATTGATGGACTGGGCAGCGCGGCTTTTGCAGAAACAACAGATTTTGATACAGCAGGCAGCGCCGCAGCGGTTCAAACAAATTTGAATACTTTCCAAAATCGCGGGTCGGGATTTGCCACAGCAATCCAAGGCACGCTGGCAGATACTGCATTGCAAGCCGGTGACAACGTATCTGAATTGATTAATGATGCGGGCTATTTGACGTCTGCTGATATGTCGGGATATGCAGTCGCGGCCAATTTGGGCAGCGCGGCATTCGCGGAAACAACTGATTTTGATGCAGCTGGATCTGCAAGCACGGTTCAAACAAACCTGAATACTTTCCAAAATCGTGCCGCAGGGTTTGCAACATCTGCCCAAGGTGCTTTGGCTGATACAGCGCTGCAGGCAGCGGATTTGAGCGGTTACGCCACAGAAACATACGCCGATACAGTTGCTGGGGCGGTTCAAACAAACCTGAATACTTTCCAAAACCGTGCGGCTGGGTTTGCAACATCTGCCCAGGGCGCGTTGGCGGACAGCGCATTACAAGCAGCCGACATTGAAAACAAAATGGACAAAGTTGATTGTAATGCAGGCCAGATGCTATTTCATAATGGAACTGCGTTCGTTTGTGTAAACGTTGCAGTGGGACAATATACGGGTTCATAATCAATATAAATCTTGTCGTGCGAATGAAATCTTTTATTTCATTCGCACATATAGGTAATTGATGAAACGCTTTATTTCTATTTTTTCCGTTTCTATGATAATCGGATTCAGCGCGGATGTTCGTGCCGAATTGCCGGTTATTGTATCCACAGAATACCTGCAAAACGGACTGGCCACACGTGCCACCACAGCGATTGTGTCGGCGCTGCGCGATGATTTCGATTTCATTGATTATTCATTAACCGTAAATAACACGATTGCAAAGGCCAACAGCGCATTGCAGGCGGGCGCAAATATTTCCGCGCTGGCAAATGATGCAGGATATATAACTGGTGGTGATTTTGTACCGATGGCACAACGCGCAGTGGCAAACGGTGTCGCTACACTGGACGCTGGCACAAGAATTCCGTATGCACAAATCCCAGTCGGCACGACTGCGAATACAATTGCCGCCGGAAATGACACGCGATTTAATACTATTCCACATGGCGCGCCCGCGGGCAATCCCCCAGCTGGTCGTGTATTTATATGGATGGAACATTAAGCCAAGGGCACATAACAATGCGTATTTTCTTTGGCTTTGCATTTTCTTTTTCAATTATTTTATCAGCGAGCGCGAATGTTATAAATATCGGCGGTGTATCAATGCCGCTGTGGGATAGTCGGCCAACCACACCGGCATTGGGCGTGCGGAATGATGCGGGCGTCACAAAATATCTGCCGGTGCATACTTGCTTGACATCTGGTCGACCGGCCGTACGATTTGATAATGGTGTGAATTATTCTCTGCTGAATTATAATTGGACTTTGCTGCACAGTATTTCCGCGGTAAACACGTGTCAATCGTTTACGCTGACACCAGGTTATTATTTGATTCAATATTTGGGTGGCACTGGCGGCAAAGGCGGAGATGGCCTTACCGCTGGTACAGCGGGCATCGGCGCCGTTGCCGGTCAACAAGAACTGTGCATTACAGAAACCACAACAATGCATACATTTCGCGGCGGAAACGGCAATGCGGGCGCAAATGGTAATCGCAGCGGTAATTCGATTGCGGCCGGATCTGGCGGCGCATCCGGCGCACCGTCGATGGTCGTGGTCGGCACCAATGTATTGATATCCGAAGGCGGTGGCGGCGGACGCGGCGGAAATGTGCGCGACCATAATAACAACACCCGGAACTGTGGTATGGGTGGTGGTGGAAATGCAGGCGCAAATTCAAATGGCGGCGCAGCAGGCGACAATTATGCCTGGTCAACCAACTTTTACATGTGCGGCGCAGGTGGTGGCGGATCACCCAGTGGTGCAGGCGCGGCACAAAGCGGCAGCAGCAGTTACGGTGGCGGCGCATCTGCGGCCGGAACATTGGCCAGCGGTGGAAGCGGTGGTAATGCATGGAGAATGTTGGATTCTTGGTCTGGGGGCAACGGCGGCACAACGGTTACATGGAATTGTGGCGGCCAGGCACTGCGTTCATTCGGCGGTGGCGGCGCGGGTGCGCTGACCACCAATGCAGTCGGCGCGCACCATTTACCGGGGGTTGCCGGTGCATCCGGCACAACCGGTGCATCGTCTGGATATATTTATATTTACAAACTGGACTAATTTATTTTATATGCTATGCTGGGCACCAGAGAGAGCCAGGTTAAAGGCCAAAAAATGACCAAAGTATTGGACAGTGTAATATTGGAATATGCAAAGAAAATCGAAGGTATCAGTTATGATGCCGATGTCGGTACTTCCACAGAAAATATAATGGTACGTGACTGGAAGAACTGTACGAATTATGTAAAAGAATATGACCCAAATGGTCGTCATGACAATTATTGTATGAACAAAGATGTTTTGAATGCCAATGGTGCGCCGTGTAATGCAGGGTCAGTGCGCTTGTGCAAATCACGTTCTTATTGCCAAACATGCAAATATACACCAGTTATCGGAAATCTGCATGATTATGTGCTTTCGCATATGCGGACGGCAGCAGACCGAGAGCGTGAACAAAAGCGCCGTGATGAAGTGGTCGAACTGCGCGAAATTCTGAAAAAAGAAGCCGATATCACGGTCGCCACTATGATTGCGCTGCAAAATATGGATAAATTTTCTGGTGTGACTTTGGCGGAAATTTATCGACAGCGCAAAGAAAATGCAAAATAAAAACCGGAATATCCGGTTTTTATTTTTCCCAAATTAAATCGCCGTCGCATTTGACATTTCTTGTCTGCCAAATTGGTAAAATACCGAACAAGCGAAACTGACTGGTCCCTATATTACCGATTTTAATCAGGCCGATTGGAATAACACCGAACAAATAGACTATGCGTTTTTTTCGCATCGCGCCCAGCAGTAATGGCTTTTGTACATTTAATATAAAATTCGCCATAAAATCTGGGTAAAACGGTGTCTGGAATGCATATTCCCAAAATTTATGATGGCTGCGAAAATCTTTGGTCGAACCGTTAAATCCAATGTTATATGGTTTATCAAAACCACCAACAAAATGCCGGAATACCATGTGTTTCATCGCGTTCCAGTGGTTTTCATCGCTGTCATAACATGTCCGGGCACATGTCGTTACATTGTATTTTTGCGGCAATTGTTTGTAATTATGTTCGAATGCTTTGTTTAATAAATCCTGGTCGCCGCAAAATTTATCCGGATACTGTTTTTCAATTTCAAAAAATCGTTCCGGTAATGTTTTGTCGGCGCGCCACATGGCACAATCAATCAGCAATATACCGCTGTTGAAATAGACATGTTCGGGCGATAAATCAACGCCACACCGGGCACGGTCAATATATCCGGGCAGGCAATTCATTTCCAATGCTTCCATCGCGCCCAATGGATTTCCTTCCAGGTCTTCGCCGTAAAAATCCGCAACATCACCGGTTGCAATTACATCACAATCAAGATATACCACGCGGTCCAATTCGGGGCGCAACCACGGTATCAGCAACCTTGCAAATCCGGTAATCGACACATTTTCCCATGTCTTGAAATCGGAAAATTTTTCAGCAATATCCATATGGATAAATTCCAATTTATTGCCCGCGCCCAAATCCATCGATTCAATGCGTGCGCGCTTGTCGGCGCTGATGCCCGTATCAATAAAGTAAAAATCAACGGGCGATTTTGTATTTGCGACCACACTGCGCATCATCACCGCGGCCAGCATCGCATATCCATCATCCGATGCCAGAAATACGGGAATTCTTTTGTTCCTAGTGTTTTTATTGCTCACGGCTCTCCTCCATGGCTTTTCGTGTTGCATCCAAATACGCGTATCCGTTTTTAGAATCTGGTTCCAGATGCATTGCTTCGGCCCATTCGTTCCAAGCGGATACGAAGACCAGTTTTTCTGGGTTATTTGATTCACGCGTCCATTTTAAAATATCGGTTAACCATTTCTGATATAATGTCGGCGATATATCAATTATCCGTGCGCCAGTACCATAAATTTTCCGCGCGGTATCGTCAAAAGTTGTAAAACATCCGCGGTACAACGGGTAATCTGTTTCGTACATATATTTACGCGTTTCAATAAATGTTTTTGCATCGTCCCAGTGGCGGAATCGTGCAAGTGGGTTCATAATTTTTGGTGTATTTTTCAATGTCGTTGGTACGTTTTGCATAATGATATTGAATTCTGTAACCGCGTCGGCATTGTAATGTATCGGGTTGCGTTCTTGGGGTTCGTGATTATTTAACATCATCACGTATGGTTCCATCGCGCCCAGCCCCTTTGCAATTCTTTTGATATCGGCGATAAATTCCGGGATTCTTTTATCATGATGTTTATATATTATCAAGACCGGTCGGCCGTCGATTTTAATATACCGTGGGTCCGCCCAAAACGGCATAATATCCGCAACGAATTTTACTGCATCACCGTCTTTGACCGATGCATCGAATACTTTTTCACCGCGACGTGCGGCTTCGCCCCATGTTTGTGTCCAATTTTCATTCGCCCAAAACAAACAAAACGGCATATCCAAAGATTTATCAGCCAAGAAATTATTAATCGGTTTTTCCATAATCTTGTCGCCACTGAACCAATAATAATAAAAACAAAATCCAAAAATTCCGTACTTTTTGGCTAATTCAATCTGGCGCCGCATTATATGCGTGGTTTCCAAATTATAAAACCCAACGTCAATCGGCACGCGTGGTTGATGATGACCGATAAATTGCGGCATGGCATGCGCACAATTCGTCCATTCAGTAAATCCGCGTCCGTGCCATTCGTCGTTCAGTGGAAATTGATAAAATTGCGGCAGATAATAAGCAATTATTTTTGGGTCGCCCGGTTTGCGCACATAATCATCGCTGGCCAATGGCACAAAGTGGCTTTTATCTGTGTGATGATTAAGGGCCCAATCCAGAAATTCACGCATATCTGCGGATGTTATATCTTGTTGCCGATATTTAATTTTTGACTGGATTTCTGCGCGGATTTCGCGATATTCGGCGGCGCCGATAATGCCCGAAATTTTTAACAATTTCGCCCATAATTTTCGCGCACGCAGATATATAATTGTTGCCATTTTGTATCCTTGCCATAACGTATTATCAAAGGGAGATTTTATCCATAGGACAATATTGCCAATTCAGATTACATTATTATCAAATTTATTAGGTCTGTCAATTGACAGCTTTGAAAAACCTGGTACAATTCAGATGTGGAGAAAAAATTAAAAATCTTTATAATCGCAGGCGAAGTATCCGGTGACGTATTGGGCGCAAAAATCATGCACGAAATCGGTGGCCGTGCTGAATTTATTGGCATTGGCGGCGACAATATGAAATCAGCGGGACTGCGGTCTTTATTTCCAATATCAGATTTGGCCGTGATGGGAATATTCGATGTTTTGGCGCGTGCGCGGACTTTGACACGTCGAATTGATGAAACGGTCGCAGCGATTGTGGCCGCGAAACCGGATATAGTTTTAACGATTGATAGCCCGGGATTCGCAAAACGCGTTGTAAAAAAAGTACGCGCGGCGGGTGGCCATGTTCCGCGATTTTATCACGTTGTTGCACCGCAAGTTTGGGCATGGGGGCCATGGCGTGCAAAAAAAATTGCAAAAATTTTCGACCGACTTTATGCTTTCTTTGATTTCGAAGTGCCTTATTTTACCAAATACGGATTGAACACAATTGCGGTCGGCCATCCGATTGCAGATGGCCTGCAACCATCCAGTAAAAAGCCCATAGTAAAAAGTCCAAAGTCCATTGCATTGATTCCTGGGTCGCGCATATCCGAAGTAAAAAAGTTATTGCCGGTATTCCGTACGATTGTGGACGAACTGGGACCAAACTATAAGTACTATATTCCTGTTGTGGAAACGACAGAACAGTATATCCGTGAACAAACTGCGCACTGGACCATCAAACCGGAACGTATTGCCGCATCCGCACGATATAAATTATTTGAAAAGACCGATATCGCAATTGCCGCAAGTGGCACGGTTTCCGCTGAATTGGCCATAATGCATGTGCCAGCGATTATTGTATATAAAGTTGGTCCTGTTACCGAAATGCTGGGCCGGATTTTGATAAAAACCAAATGGGCATCATTGGTAAATATATTGTTGGGCAAGACTGTTTATCCAGAAATTTTGGGCCGTACCGTCACGCCCGACAATATAATTCGCGAATTTCGAAAATTGGAACCAATTGCCGCACGCAAAAAAATGATTTCAGAATTGGCGCGTGCTGACAAATTATGGTACCATGGAAAGAAATCCCCAGCGAAAATCATTGCGGATGATTTGGTAAAGGCCTATAAATGAAATTAAAGAAAGAAAAAATTTGGAACGGGCTGAATTCTGAAACCAAGGTGAAACTGTTCAATCGGACTTTGTTTTCATTCAAATCAAAAAATACCCGAATGAAAGCCCAGCTTTATGACCAAATGAACCAGCAAGTGCGTGAGCAGACAAAAAATTTTGTCCCGCTGTCCGACCGCCGGTACAAGCGCGCGGCGGGCGACCCGAAAATATTCGCTTATTATCTGCCGCAATTTTACCAATTTCCCCTGAACGACGATTGGCATGGCAAAGGATTCACGGAATGGACGAATGTTGCCAAAGCCCTGCCCCGCTTTGATTGGCAGATTTTGCCGCGCGTTCCAATTGATATGGGATTTTATAATTTGGGCAATGATACTTCTGCCCTGCGGCGCCAAGTCGAATTGGCCAAGCAATACGGCATACATGGTTTCTGCATTTATTATTATTGGTTCAGTGGCCGACGCGAAATGGAAAAGCCTCTGTTCAATTTATTGAATGACAAATCCATAGATTTTCCCTTCTTTTTGATGTGGACAAATGAAAGCTGGACTAACAAATGGCTGCCCAAAGAATGGCTGACGGGAAAAGACAACCAATATATCGAAAGCAAAGTTAAAAAAGGCGATGCTAAAAAATTCATCCGCGATGCGATGCCATTTTTCAAAGACAAACGGTATCTGCGCATTGATGGCAAGCCAGTTTTGTCGATTTACAAAGGCGCAGAACTGGGATTCGCCAAAGATTTTGACGCATATAAAAAATTCATTCAAGAATTGCGAGACGAAGCTGTTGCCGCCGGATTGCCGGGATTATTCTTGACCAAGGCCGCCAGCGGTTTTTCAGGATTCAGTTCGCAAAAGGTTTATGATTTATTTGACATGGTGCAATTTTTTCATCCAAGCTATGACAAAACATATTCGAAATGGGATAAACGCGCATTGATTGAAGACTTTGACGTCCGCATGGATGAAACAAAATACCTGTTGGATAAACCGCCATATGATGCAAAAAAATTCTGGCACGGCGCGATGGTTAATTATGACAATACCCCAAGGCATATGTCCGGTGGAAATATAAATATCAGAAAACAAAGTTTGAAAAATTATCAACGAACGCTGGCCGCCGCGTGCAAGTATGAAATCAAAAATCATGCGCCGGATAAGCGATTTGTGTTTCTATTTTCTTGGAACGAATGGGCGGAAACCGCACATATAGAACCGGACCATTATTACGGATACGCGTACCTGGAAGCCACACGTGCGGCGTTGGAATCCGCGCGGAAAAAGCGGAAGAAGCGGAAATAAAAGGTGTCATTGCGCGGAGCAAACACACGCGCAACGCGCATGCGTTTGCGACAAAGCAACCCAGATAATAAAGTGCGCCCGCTTTCGCGGGCGCAGTCTTATTTACTGGATTGCTTCGCGTTGCTCGCAATGACAATCATTTGGTTTCTGAAATAACCGAAACCTTTGACAATGCGCGGACCATATCAATCGCGCGGGATAATTGATAATCTTCTTTTTCATCTTCGTCATCATCATTTTTATCTGATTTTTTATCCGATTTTTTGCGGACCGACTTATCATTATCATTGCGCAGCGCACCGACCAATGTCGATTCCGAAAACATATCGCGGCGCTTTTCAATTACTTCGACTTTCGATTGCATAACCTCTATATCCGGAGTAATTCCCATCGCTTGGATACTTGTTCCATTTGGCGTGTAATAACGCGCAATTGTTAAATGTATTGCGGTGCCGTCGCCAAGGGGTTTTTGTTGTTGGACGCTGCCTTTGCCAAATGTTTGCGTACCCATAACGATGCCGCGGCGATTGTCCTGGATTGCGCCAGCGACGATTTCAGATGCGGACGCCGACCCATGATTTACCAAGACCACAATCGGTTTGCCGCCGATTAAATCACCCGATGTCGCACGTGCAATATCAACGTCTTCGGCATCGCGGCCGCGCGTTGATACGATATCGCCACCGTCCAGGAATGCATCTGCAACATTAATCGCCGCCGTTAAATATCCGCCCGGATTATTGCGTACGTCCAAAACGTATCCCGTGACTTTTTTCTTTTCCATTGCAGTAATTGCGCTGCGCAAATCTTTGGTCGTTGTTGCGCCGAAATCAGAAATTCGGATGTACCCGATGTCGTCTTCTTTGACCTCGTGCTTAATTGATTTGACTTTGATAATCGCGCGGGTCAATGTAATCGTGCGCGGTTCGCGTTCGCCGCCAAATATGGTAAGACGGACTTTCGTACCCGGTTTGCCTTTCATTTTCTTTACGGCTTGGTTCAGTGTTAATCCCGAAACCTGTTCACCGTCGATATGTGATATATAGTCACCGGCCTTTATACCCGCGCGTTGCGCCGGCGTGTCATCGATTGGCGAAATAACGCGAATGGCGCCTTTGTCAGCAGTGATTTGAATACCAACACCGCCGAATTCGCCGCGCGATTTATCGGTAAAATCTTTCATTTCTTCTTCGGACAGATACGAAGAATGCGGGTCCAACGACGACAGCATCCCGTTCATTGCGGCTTCTAGCAATTTTTTTTCATCAACTTCTTCGACAAATCCTGCGCGTGCGGCTTCGAACACCACTGCGAACTTTTTCAGATGTTCGTAAATTTGTTCATCCGTCAGACGCGTGACTGGTTCTGGTTTTGATTTCGCAGATTTGGCCGCCGCAAACGACCCGGCGCATACGACCGCCAGAACCAGCGCCGCAGATATATATATGATTATCTTCCTGGACATTATTTTTTCCTTTCTTGTTACCATTTTCATATACCAACTTGTTGCTGAAATATCAATGAAAAAGATTGTAATATTTTTATTGGCCATTGCCACATTGCCCGTGGCCGCGGCCGATGCGCCAACATCCAATTCCGGTTGGCAATTTGGATTGGGCATTCCATTGGCGACGCCATTGACATCTGTAAACGGATTTATCGGATATGTGGATAAATCTGCGCCGAATTGGTGGACGCGACGGTTTGGATTTCGTGCAGATTTTGCCGTTCCATCCAGAATAAAATTCAAGGGCCGCGTCGTTGGCGAAGACGTGCATTTACGTATAAAAACGCTGGGCATCAAATATGATTTGGTTTTGCATGATTTAATTGAACCGATAATTGTCCGTGATGACCACCGGGAAATTACTGTAAATACCCAAGGTATCACCGGAATTGTAAAGATGGAAAATCAATATTTGGGCGGCTTGGTCGATTTTTATCCATTCGGCGATACTTGGTTTTGGGGCGGTTGGCGGTTCAGTGGTGGATATTATGCCGGGCGAATGGATATGAGTGTAACCGCGAATATTCCGCATTATACACCGGATGATTTGGGTTATGCAGTGAATGTTATTAATAATCTGGACGTTATTGCGCGACTGAAAGCCGACACGACCGCGCGCGCGTCTGTGCATTGGAAATACCATGGGCCCTATGCCGGATTGGGCTTTGATTTAGGAATTTTTCGGGGTCTAAAATTTTACTTGGATGCCGGCGTGGTATTTGCAAACGCACCAAAAATCCGCGACACGGATTTATACATTCCGGAAAGCAATATCCAGGGCTGTATTTCAATTGCCGGTCAATGCAGCCCATGGACCAGTATAAATATCCGAAACCCAGGCGCCGCCGCGGACCAAGTCTTGACCGGCCTGGTCGTTGGACTGAAAAGTGGCAACCATATTTTTGGTGGTGTTGATTATTCCGCAATTATTGGCCAGATTCCAGATGATATATTGGTGTCATCTGGAATATCAAACTGGCTGACCGGCGGGCCGCGCCCAACGTTTGTCGATGATTTGATTAATTTTGCACCGGGCGTAGGTGTCGGCGAAGTTGTGGCTGAATTGGAAAACCTGCGGACTGGATTGCAAGAATTAACCGACCATTATGTAAATGGCCGGCGCGACGCGGTGCGCGAAGTCAATGAAAAGCTGTCTGATATTCGTTTCGTACCGATGTTGAGGGTTGGATTTATGTACAGATTCTGAATATATTAAATGTATTTAGAATCTGCTTTTTAACTTGACTTCTGGTGGTTTTTGATATAATCTGTGCCGCAGTCAAAAAGGATTTATCATGCCAAGAATGTGCCAAGTTACAGGCAAAAAAACACAAGTCGGACATAATGTGTCCCATTCTAATCGTAAAACAAAGCGGACTTTCTTGCCGAATTTGCAAACGATTAAATTTAAATCTGAAATTTTGGGCCGCGAATTTTCTTTGAAAATCGCGACCGCCGGACTGCGTACAATCGTTAAACACGGCGGCTTGGACCAATATGTAATGGCGAAACCGGTATCGCGCTTGTCCGAAGATATGGCCAAAATTAAAAAAGCGATTGAAAAGAAAATCGGCAAACCGGCCGCACCGGCGAAAAAACCAATTGCACGCAAGGCACCTGCCCGCGTTGTCAAAGCTGCGGCAACAAAAGCAAAGAAATAGTATTTTTCACCCTGGCCTTCTGGCGGAATGGTAGACGCGATTGACTCAAAATCAATTGTTGCAAGACGTCCCGGTTCGAGTCCGGGGAGGGCCACCACCTTTTAAACATTAAAACGACCCGCATGGGTCGTTTTGTTTTTGCATGGTTGACATATATGCCCTGTTTAATTTAATATCATTCGGGCAAAGGAATAATATGTCGAAATTAGATTTCTTGCGAAAATATTTACGATTGCATGCGAAAAAGGCGTTTCGGTTTATTGCCATGATGCCGCATCGGCGAAACGACACCCTGGCACGTGAATTTGAAAATTTCCTGTCCATAATTGCAATTGCGAAAAACGAAGGCGCTTATTTCAAAGAATGGATTGATTTTCATTTGGCCGTCGGTATCGAAAAATTTTACATATATGACAATGAATCTTCTGACAATACCCGCGAAATATTGCAACCATATATCGACCGCGGAATTGTTGTCTATCACGATTTTCCCGGACCAAAGATGCAGCGGCCGGCGTATCAGCATGCGATAAAAAATTATAAATATAAAACCAGATGGATGGCTTTGCTGGACCTGGATGAATTTTTGGTACCGGCGACCGCAAATAGCGTGCCCGCCGTTATCAAAGACATTGCAGGCGACAACAAGCATATTTCGCAAATTCTGATTGGTTGGCGGATTTACGGATCATCTGGACATCGTGAAAAACCGAATGGGATGGTTATTGAGAATTATTTACATCACGAAAAACCGCATAACGGAAAATATTGGCACAAGGCAATATTTAACCCGCGGCGCGTTTATATCGTCGAATGTCATTGCTGTGGCGTCTTTGGTAAAACAATCGATGAAAATGGCGCGCCCATACCGATGCCGCATAATGTCGATGTATTCACGGTGCCGGAATCATGTTATATTTCCACAAATAAAATTCGAATAAATCATTATGCAGTGAAATCGTGGGATGAATGGATTGCCAAAAAATACAAAGGTGACGCATGGAAAAAGCGCGGCCAGATAAAAAGCGATGCGTATTTCACGCAATACGACCAGAATGATATTTTTGATGACGCTATGCAAAAATGGGTCGATTTAATAAGGGATGAACAATGAAGCATGAAATATATCAATTCGTTATAACCGGTGGGCCATGTGCCGGGAAAAGCACTTGTTTATCCAAGTTGGAAAATGCTTTGACCAACCGTGGAATTAAAACAATCGTCGTTCCCGAAACCGCGACCGAAATCATGAATTCCGGAATGTCGCACACATGTTTGCCCACAAAAATATTCCAGGAAATAATTATCCATAATTCTTTGGCCAAAGAAAAATCTGCGCGCCGGGCAGCTGATTATTACGCAAAAAATCCCCTGTCGCGATTCTGTACGACCGCGGAATCCCGGATTGCAAAGCATACATGAGTCATAAAGATTATGCGGCCGCACTGAAAAAATTCCGACACAATGAAATTAGCATACGCGATAATTATACTGCGGTGTTTCATCTGGTCACGACCGCCAAAGGCGCGCCGCAGTTTTACACTTGCGAAAATAACCCGATGCGCCGCGAAACCCTGGCCCAGGCAATCGATGCAGACGACCGGACAATGGCCGCATGGGTCGACGCGCCGCATTTGCGCGTGATTGATAACAGCGGCGCCGATTTTAATGCGAAAATCAAGCGGCTGACTGATGAAGTATTCGCCGCCATCGGATTGCCGGTGCCCATAGAGACCGAAAAAAAATACTTGATTGCGCGCCCGGATGCAGGTGTGCTGGGCAAATTGGGCGCGGTGAAATCCGAAATATTGCAAACTTATCTGAGCGATATCGACGGCAAGGAACGCCGAATCCGCCAGCGCGGTGGCAGCGGCAGCTATTCTTATTTTTATACCGAAAAACAAAATATAATCGGCCGGGCGGGCGGGCGCATTGAATACGAGCGAAAAATTTCGCAAAACGAATACCTGCAATTATTGCTGGACGGCGTAAAGCACCTGCGCAAGGACCGATATTGCTTTGTATACAACAGCCAGTATTTCGAACTGGATATTTTTCCGGGATGGCCGAACCGGGCGCTGTTGGAACTGGAGCTGACGGATGCGAATCAAAATGTCAATATTCCAAAAGTTATCAAAGTCATTCGCGAAGTAACGAATGAAGCCGAATTCAAAAACGCCACGCTGGCGGCGGCCGGGACTATTGCGGTTCGTTGAACAGGCGGGCCGGATTCACGGCGTTCGGGCCGCGGCGGACTTCTAAATACATTTCCGGACGGCCGCCATCGCGGGCGGCGGCGGGCATACGGCCGACCGGTTCACCGGCCAATACTTCTTGCCCCACCAATACATCCGTTGTTGCCATTCCGGTCATTACTGAATTATAACCATTTTTATGCGATATAATCAGAACACGCGAATATCCGCGAAAACTGTCCGCGAATTTTATTTCGCCATCTGCCGGCGCGGTCACCAATGCATCGCCGCGCGTGCGAATACGCCATCCGTCCGATATAATGCCCAGCGCGGATTTTTCAGCAAATGTAGAAACCAAGCGACCGTTCACGGGCGGGTTTAATTTTCGTGCGCTGAACGAAGTATCCGCCGACATCGCGGACGAGCCCACGCCCGTCATCAATTCAGCCAAATTTTTCGCACGTGCCGATAATTCGCGCAGGCGGGCGTTTGCGGCAAATTGTTCTGCGCGCAATTTTTCATTTTGCGCCGTTCGATTGCGTAATAATTTATCCAATTCGGCGCGTTGCGTATTATATCGTTTTGCTGTGCGGTCCAATTCGACTTGGCGTGCGCGTCGCTGTTCAATTACTTTTTCCAGTTCCGCAATTTGTTCCACAGCAACGCGCATTTCTGCATCAAATTGGTCCGCAACACCAGTCAAAAGCGCAGCGGTTAAAACATATTCGCGCGCATCATCCGTCGCCATTGGTGGCGTCGCTGAAATGGCCAACAATGCCCCGGCAGAATCGCCCATACGGGTACGGTTTGCCGCAATCTGTGCGGTCAACTGGGTGCGACGTTTATCCAATTCTGCAATTCTGTCAGATATCGTGCCGCGTTCGGATTCCAGTTTTGATACTTTGCCGGCCGTTGCGACCAGGTCTTTTTGCGTACGTGCAACATTTGCGTCGGACTTTTTAACTTCGGCATCTTTTTGTTTTGCAGCAGCTTCTTGCCGACGCAATTGCGCTTGTACATTTGCCAGTTCTGAACGGTTCGCGTGCGCGTCCGCCGTCGCCATACAGACCGCAATCACCACTGGCAAAATCATAAATAATTTCTGCATGATTTCAGTATATCAAAAATCAGTCGCAATTGCCAGTTTTATAGGAATAACGACGTATTGTTTTTGTCCGTCGCGGCACATAATATCATGATATGAGAAAGTCATTGCATTTATTGTTGGTGTTGTTTGCATTTCCGGCGATGGCCATGGAAAACACATGCCCGGTAAGTCAGAAGTTTCATCTGTTGGCCGCCGAAAAATCCATTGGAAATCCTTTGATGGGAAATTGGCAAAATCAAGCCGCATTGAGATTAGGATGGGGCAGCGCCGCCAGCGAAATGGTCCCAAACTTCGGACGAATGGTTCCGTTCGGCGTAGTGTTATTGGATTACAGCCAGCCGGCCGCGATATTTCGACTGCCTGCGCGGATGAATTTCCATTTGGGATATACGGTCGGATGGGGCGAAAAATATGGGGAAAATTGGCGTGATTATTCATGGCCGCAGACGGGCATTTCATTGGATGCATCACTGATATCTTGGGGGCGATTTTATGGTGGCACTGGGGTCGGCGCATTTATGAAATGGCAAGTCGATGCACGCCAAGATTCCCGGTTCATGTTTATGACACGCGCATTTATTGGGTACCGCGCAACCGACCGGTTCAGCGGCGAAGCATTTATAAAACATTATTCCGATGGCAATCTGACGCCAATCAATGGTGCTTATAATTTCGTCGGTTTGGGCATCACGGCTGGGTTTTAAGTCCCATAATTTTGTTTGACAAATATGGCAAAGGTGTTTATCATCTGAATTCCATCAAAGGAGTAAAAAATGCCCGTGCTTGCAAAAAGTCTATCATATCCACAATTGCCCAACAATACAGTCAAAGCGATATATAACGTAATCAGACGAAACCCGTTGGATGCGAAAATTGCCCGCGCACACGAATCAAACGGATTGGTCCAGTTTGATACGGTCGTTCATACGATAAATTATGAAAACGTTTGCATCCAAGTTAAAGTCGGCAAGAATACAATTGCCGCGCATTGCGAAATAGACGATGCAATTTATTCAGTCGAAGCTGAAAAATTCATGCGTCTTTATAACGGGGTGGAACGTGCGCACATACAGCTTGCCACCGAAATAGACGCAAGGTACGAGAAAAAAAATCCAGATACCGCCGCCGCACGAATACGCGATTCTTTCACAGACCGCCAAAGAATTTAAAAAATCCGCCTTTCGGCGGATTTTACTTCTATTCTTATTATCTTTGCTTTGGTTTTGCGAATGAACAATTTGGAAAACTTTTGTTCGGCGTAACTGTTCGGCACCAAACGCTTGTATCAAAATAATGACAGCTTGTATTTTTCTTGGTACATTCAAGCTCGTCCCACATGGTTTCGTATAATGCAGCAGAATTTCCAACACCAAAGTGTGCAATCAAATGTACGCAATATTCACTGCAAACTTTCGAATAAAGTTTTTCTTCACCGATGTTGCCTAATTTGAATGGTGGCGGCGTTAAATAAAATATCATTTTTAGTCCTTTGCTTTGACCTTTTATGACATTTTAGCCCCCGTATAATAATTTGTCAAGCCATAGTATCCCATAATAATTGAAAAAAAAGTTGTCCATTATATTGGACAACTTTTAACATATCGCTCTGCACAGTTTAATCGACAAAGGCCGGGATTCATGGTGACTATTGTGCTATTTTATAATAACGCGCAGGAAAGTTTTTTTGCCTTTTTGCAGCATATGTGATTTTGCGGGCGTAATCGTTGCCGAAATGTCGGTGATTTTAACACCGTCGATTTGCAGTCCGCCCTGCTCTATGGCACGGCGCGCTTCGGATTTTGACGGGAACAATTCGACGGCGACAGTGAAATCAATAACCGGCGTGAGCGCAAGATATTGCGTCCCCACAAGTTCCGTTGTTGGGATTGCATCGGAATCCGCACCGCCGGCGAACAGTGCCGCCGCGGCATTTTGAGCATCATTCGCGGCCATTTCGCCATGTGCAATTTTGGTTGCTTCGAACGCCAGAATCTTTTTTGCTTCGTTAATTTCGGCATCACGTAACGCCGACAATTTCGCAATTTCAACCAATGGTAATTCCGTAAATATCTTCAAGAATTTTTCAACATCCCCGTCCATCGTATTGCGGAAATATTGGTAATATTCGTATGGAGATGTCCGGTCGCTGCGTACCCAGACCGCATTACCCATGGATTTTCCAATCTTTACACCATTAGAATCTGTAATCAGCGGTGTCGATAAAACGAACGCTTCTTTGTGTCTTTTTTGTCGTATCAGACTGACCCCGGCGACTGAATTTCCCCATTGGTCCGCACCGCACAGTTGCAGATTGCAACCGTACGCATCGAACAAGTGCAAAAAATCCACAGCTTGCAGCGGCATGTAATTAAATTCCAAAAATGACATCCCGTTCGCCAGGCGCATTTTCACGCTTTCCATGGCAAGCATTTGTGACATCGTGAACGCTGTGCCGAATTCGCGCAAGAAATCCAGATGACTGTATTTTTTTTGCCAATCGTAATTATCGACCATCATCGCATCGGTTGCGCCATCGCCGAATTTTATAAACTGTTCATAACATTTTCGTAAGCCCGCAGAATTTTTTTCAACATCTGCATCGGACAACATCGGTCTGTCAGAATTACGGTCGGACGGGTCACCAATGCGACCGGTCGCGCCCCCAACCAACATAATCGGCTTGTTTCCATATTTTTGAAAAAGACGCATAATCATAACCGGCACCAAATGCCCAACATGCAATGCATCCGCAGTTGGGTCCGAGCCTAAATATCCAACAACAGGCCCGGCGTTCAGCACAGCATTCAAGCCGTCCAAATCAGTTGATTGATAAATCAATCCACGTTGTTCCAATTCGTGAATAAATTCGTTTTTTTTCATCGCATTTTCCTTTGTCATGAATTATATCATAAAAAATCGCGCTTTCGCGCGATTTTTTATTTTAACATCTTGGCGACTTCGTCGGCAAGGTTGTCTTCGCGCTTTTGGATTCCTTCGCCCAGCAAATAATATTTAAAACCGGCCAGCGTCGCACCGTTTTCGGCCAACACTGCTTTGACAGTTTTCGACGGGTCCATAACGAACGGCTGTTCTTCCAGAACAGATTCGCCATAATATTTTTGTACGCGGCCTGCGACCATTTTTTCTGCGATTTCCGCTGGCTTGCCATCGGTTGCACCGGATTCGATGAACACTTTCTTTTCGCGTTCGACCGCAACTGGGTCAACGTCAGAAATTGTCGCAAATTCTGGTTTTGATGCAGCGATATGCATTGCAATTTTAGCACCGATTTCCGTAGATTTCGCGATATCGCCATTCAGCGCAATAATAACACCGATTTGCCCCATACCCGGAACCAAAGCATTATGGACATAGGTATAAACCGCGTCACCGTTAACCGACGCAATGCGGCGAATATTCATATTTTCACCGATTGTTGAAATCAGGTTTTTGACTTCGTCATCCATTGCCGCAGTAACCGCGTCGAAATCGCCGTTCAGTTCCAGTGCTTTCGCAACCGTATCAGCGACCAATTTTTGGAATTTTTCATTTTTCGCAACAAAGTCTGTTTCTGCATTGACTTCGACCACGACACCGAATGTTCCGTCCAACGAAACCGCCGGCGCGACCAATCCAGCCGCCGCAACACGGTCGGCTTTTTTCGCCGCTTTGACGATGCCTTTTTGGCGCAGCCAGTCGGCCGCTGCTTCGATATCGCCGTTATTTTCAGTCAATGCAGCCTTGCAATCCATCATGCCGGCCGCAGTTCTTTCGCGCAATTCTGTGATAAGTGATGCTGTGATATTTGCCATGTTATTCCCCCATTTTTTCTTCGATTTTTTGTTCCATCTTCTCGCGGCGTTCTTCACGTTCTTCGGATGTTTTAACTTTGACGCGCGCTTGCTTTTCTTTGGCTTTTTCTTCGATTTCGTCCGCGACTGTTTCCATCATATCAGATGAGACTTTTTTCGATGCCGCGCCGCCCAGACGTTTTTCGATACCGGACAGAATTGCTTCGACGAACAAATCGCAGTACAGCTGGACCGCGCGGGACGCGTCGTCGTTGCCCGGAATCGGATAATCGATTAATTCTGGGTTAGCATTCGTATCGCAAATCGCGACGATTGGCATATCCAGATTTTTTGCTTCGCGGACCGCGTTATATTCACGCGGAACGTCAACGATAACGATGGCTTGCGGTGTGCCGTGCATATCCAAAATTCCGCCGAAAATATCGCGCAGCTTGCCCGCTTCGCGGGTCATGTTCAGGACTTCTTTTTTGGTCAGGCCCAATTTTTCCGCGTTTTCGATATCCATTTCCATTTTTTTCAAGCGACGGATGGATTGCGAAACAGTGGACCAATTGGTCATCATTCCACCCAACCAACGGTTGTTCACATAATGCTGGCCGCAACGTTCGGCGGCGTCTTTGATGATGTCTTTGGCTTGGTGTTTTGTCGATACGAACAAGATTTTACCGCCGGCGGCCGCGATTGCTTCCAATGCGACCAACGCGTTGTGCAGCATCGGCGCGGTTTTGTTCAAATTAATAATATGTATTTTGTCTTTGACGCCATATACATACGGTGTCATCAGCGGGTTCCAGCGACGGGTGTGGTGTCCAAAATGAACCCCAGCTTCCATCAATTGCTTCATGGAAAATTTTGGCAATGCCATGGTTTTGCTCCTTTGCAAAGGACGCATCTTAATTCGTAATTATTGAATTAGTCGCGCCGTAGCCACAGGCATAGGCGGATGCGTTTCTGTTAATTCCTCGTCATTTGCCGGCATACCCTTGCGGGACAGAAACTTGGCAAATAACTGTGTTTTTCACGCGGTTTTGGCCGCGCGTGACGAGATTATAGGGGAAAAATTTTGGAAATGCAAGGAAAATAACAATTTATGATTGCTGATTTATGATTTATGATTTTATATGCATTTGTAATTGCAAAAGTTGATTGGGTTGAGTATATTCCGCTCCTGGGATAAGGTCAAGAAAAACAATGAAAAACAAATCAGAAATCATAAATCATAAATCCAAAATCATAGTTGATGGAAATTGGGCAGCAGCGGATATTGCTTACAGATGCAGTGAATTTTCCGCGATTTATCCGATTACTCCGTCTTCGACCATGGGCGAATTGGCGGATGAATGGGCGTTTCAGCATAAAAAGAACATCTGGGGCGCAATTCCAGGCATAATCGAAATGCAATCCGAAGGCGGTGCGGCCGGCGCACTGCATGGCGCTTTGCAAATGGGCGCAATGTGTTCGACTTTTACGGCGTCACAGGGTTTGTTATTGATGATTCCGAACATGTATAAAATCGCAGGCGAACAGACGCCGTTCGTGATGCACGTTGCGGCGCGCGCAATTGCAACGCATGCTCTGTCGATTTTCGGCGACCATTCCGACGTGATGAGTGTTCGCGGAACCGGGTTCGCGATGTTGTCCGCGCATTCGGTGCAACAAGCACACGATATGGCCGCGATTGCGCATGCGGCAACATTGCGTTCGCGCGTTCCGTTTTTGCATTTCTTTGACGGATTTCGCACCAGCCACGAAGAATCGCGCATAGAACATATTTCAGATGATGTTTTACGGAAATTGATTCCGACGGAATTAATGCTGGCCGCGCGGGCACGTGGTATGACGCCGGACGCGCCAACCATTCGTGGAACTGCGCAAAATCCGGATGTATTCTTCCAAGGCCGCGAAGCGTGTAATAATCTGTACGACGCAGTGCCCGGAATTGTGTCGGATGTCATGGATGAATTCGCAAAACTGACCGGGCGCCGGTATGGATTGGTTGATTATGTTGGAAACCCGGATGCAGAAAATATAATCGTATGCATGGGTTCTGCGGCTGAAACCATCACGGAAACGCTTGCGCATTTACCGGGTGGACTTATCTCCCCCTCCTTGAGGGGGAGTGTCGCCCAAAGGGCGACGAGGGAGAGCTCCCCCCGATCTGCTTCGCAGACGGCCCCCCTCAAGGAGGGGGGCACAGAATCCCGCGGCGTTGGCGTTATCGCGATCCATTTATATCGGCCGTTTCCAACGGCGGCATTCTTGGCCGCATTGCCAAAAACCGCGAAAAATATCGCCGTGCTGGACCGAACCAAAGAACCCGGTTCCATCGGCGAACCGTTGTATCAGGATGTAGTGACTGCATTACAAAATTGCGGATTAAATATTTTCGGTGGGCGGTATGGATTGGGGTCCAAAGAATTCAAGCCGCGGGATGTCAAGGCGATTGTCGAAGGCATGATGCGCGGAACTCTGCATCATAATTTTACTGTCGGAATTGATGACGACGTTACGAAATTGTCGCTGAAAACCGACCCTACTTTTGCAAACGATGACGCGGGATATCAGTCTGCGATACTGTATGGAATTGGTTCGGACGGTACGGTTGGCGCGGTGAAAAATATAGTAAAAATCGTTGGTGAAAATTCTGATTTATATCCACAAAGCTATGCTGTTTATGATTCGAAAAAATCGGGCACTTTGACCGCATCGCATTTGCGATTCGCGCCGAACCATATTCGGTCGCAATATTTGGTCGAATATGCAGATTTTATCAGTGTTTCCAGTTATGCAATTGCACAGCGGTTTGATGTATTCCGCGGATTGCGTCCCGGTGGCACGGTGATGATTAATACGTCGCGCGCGCCGGATGATGCGTTTGGAAATCTGCCGCGTGAAACCCAAGAACATTTAATTCGTATGCGTGCGAAAGTATATTTCTTGGACGCGAATCGCGGTGCGGATGAACTGGGGCTGGGCCGTCGTATTAATACTTTTATAATGTTGAATTTTTTCGGACTGACCAATATTATTGACCCGAAAATTGCGGCAGAATCAGCAAAGCACGAGATTGAAAAAACATACAAAAAGAAAGGCTCTGACGTTGTCGCGGCCAATTGGGCCGCCGTAGACCGCGCATCGGAATTTTTGACCGAATATAAATTACCATCGTCGCCATCAAATTTTGCGCCGGATTTCATACCAGCAATGATGCCAGATGCACCGGTACGTATTGCCGGGGTCTTGGGCGAGATTGGCGCAATGCGCGGGAACGCATTGCCAGTGTCTGCATTCGCAGGGGAAAATTTTACATACGGCGAATATCCAACCGGAACGTCCAAATATGAAAAGCGCGCGACAAGTGAACGTGTTGCAGAATGCAATTTGAACAAGTGTATCCAATGCGGAAAATGTTCGATGTTATGTCCGCATTCCGCAATACGGACGAATGTGTTTGTCTCCCCCTCTTTGATGGGGAGTGTCACGCAAAGCGTGACGAGGGGGAGCTCCCCCCGGTCTGCTCACGCAGACAGCCCCCCTCAAGGAGGAGGGCAAATACCCACCGTTCCAACAAAAACAACAGAACTGGGTGAAGGATTGGAATTTACGTTAAACGTATCACCCGCGGATTGTACCGGATGCGGCGTATGCGTAAAAAATTGTCCGGTAAAGGCTTTGCGCATGGTGCCGTATGCGGATGCGGTTGCGAATGGCGCACAAGATGCGTTTAATGCGGCCACGGAATTGCCGGCATTTCCGCGTGATAAATTAAATTTGAACATTTCGAAACATATCGAACTTTGTGAACATATGTTTGAATTTCCGGGTGCTTGCGCCGGGTGTGGTGAAACGCCTTACTTGAAATTGGTCACACAATTATTTGGTGACCGGATGATTGTCGCGAACGCGACCGGATGTTCGTCTATATTCGGTGCGAATTTGCCGACCACACCATATGCGAAAAATTCCGCGGGACGCGGACCGGCATGGTCTAATTCGCTGTTCGAAGATAATGCGGAATACGGATTGGGCATGCGATTGGCACTGAATCAAAAACGTCATGCGTTAAAAGGATTATTGTTTGAATTGCAAAGCGACGGAGCATTGAAAGATATAAATATTGAAAAATTATTTGAAGAAAAAAATATCGATGCACAACGCGGCAATGCTGAAAAAATCAAATCAGAAATCAGAAATCATAAATCCGAAATCCCAGCAATGACGTTGTCACTGCTGGATTGTCTGGTCGATAAATCCGTGTGGATTATCGGCGGCGACGGATGGGCGTATGATATCGGATTCGGCGGACTGGACCATGTATTGCATTCGGGCCAAAACGTAAATATCTTGGTTATGGATACCGAAGGCTATTCGAACACAGGGGGCCAGCAATCAAAGGCCACGCCCTTCGGCGCATCGATGAAATTCGCAGTCGGCGGCAAAGATTCGCATAAAAAAGATTTGGGCCTGATTGCCATGATGTCGGGCGCGTATGTCGCGCAAATTGCAATGGGCGCCGACCAAGCCCAAGCAATAAAAGCAATTCGTGAAGCCGAAGCATTCCCGGGACCGTCGATAATACTGGCATACGCGCATTGCGTTTCACATGGATTCGATTTGTCGAACGGACCGGCGCACCAGCGTGCATTAGTGGATTCCGGCGCGTGGCCATTGTACCGCTTTAATCCGGCGGCAATCGAGCGCGGCGAAAATCCGCTGGTCATTGATTCCGGCGCAAATCTAATCGAAGCAGAAAAAGCCGCATTGGAAAAGTTTTTGGCAACCGAATCACGATTTAATGCGGCGAATGCAATGAATCCCACGCGGTTCGCAAAACTGGTCGATTCTGCAGTTTCGGATAACGAATATAGGCGCGAGCTGAAAAAACACATCGCTGCATTTGCGCTGTCGCGCAAGTCTGAATAAAAAACCGCGCTTGCGGTTTTTTGTATAATTAATATTATCTAGGAAGAATTCCCTAGCAACTTTAAGTTGATTTTTATCCTAAATTAAACTACAATTAGAAAATAGCGAACAAGGATTTTTTGACAGCCGTCTGTTTAAAAATCCGAAAAATCGCCGTTTTGACGACGAATCATAACAAAAAGGAGGGATTTGTTATGAATCATAGTGAAATTTGGGGTGCTATCGAGGCATTTGCGACTGCGCACAAAATGTCATGTTCCGGTTTGGCCAAGGTTGGTGGATTAGACCCGACCGCATTCAACCGAAGTAAAAGATGGTCAAAATATGGCCAAGAAAGATGGCCGTCTGTGCAATCTATTGCGAAAATTTTGGCCGCAACCGGCGAAGATTTTCATGAATTCGCAAAATATGTAAAAAAGTCGGATTAAGGCGCGCACCCGTACGATTTTTTCGTTGATATGCGCAAACAAACGTGCCAGAATGCGTGCATGCAAAAATTCATCGCACTTTCTTTATCAGTTTTGCTTTGCGCGTGCACTTTCCATACCAAGCAACGTGGGTACATTTTTCCAGAAGATTTGGACGATGTTTTGACCGCATCCAAAACAACAACCCAGCTGGAAGAAAAATTGGGCAGTCCGGGCGCACGCACGGTTTACGGTGACCCCGTTTGGATTTATTATGGCGCGACCGAAAATTATCACGGACCATTTCCGCTTTCATACGATAATAAAAAAGTTCTGCTTGTTTGGGTCAAGGGCGATAAAATCGTCCAGACACGCATACTGGCCGATGATGATTTGCCACGTGTCAGCATGACTGATGGTGCCACACCGATACCGGCCGAAATCCGCTTGAACGCGTTCGAAGAATTGATTAATAATATCGGTCGCTTTTCACCTGCGGGGCTTGGGCAATAATTCCCATTCGCCGATTTTCCTTGCTATTTCGATAAACTTGGGTAACAATAGTGCCCAGGCGCGATAGATTTGTCGCACCACAACAAGCGTATTAAAAGGATTAAAATATGCGTGAAGGTACAGTAAAATGGTATAACGGCAAAAAATGCTATGGCTTTGTTTCGCCGAAAACAGCAAATGAAGGCGGCGACACAAGCGATGTTTTCGTCCATTCAACATCATTGCGTGATGCAGGCATTCGTTTCTTGAACGAAGGCGACGTGATTAAATTCGACGAAGAAATGCGTGGTGGAAAATTGTCTGCGACGAAAATTGAATTGGTTTCGCGTGACGAAGAATCCGCAAAAAAATTCCAAGAACGTCGTGCGTCTTTTGGCGGCGACCGTGGTGATCGTGGTGGATACAACCGTGACCGCGGCGACCGTGGTCCACGTCGTGACCGCGATGGCGACGACAAGAAATCCGGATGGGGTTTCTGGAAGAAATAAAAAATGCGCCAAACGGCGCATTTTTTCTGCTTGATTTTATATGACATGGCGTTATAATACGCGAACATTTTGGGGTCGTAGCTCAGCTGGTAGAGCGCTACGTTCGCATCGTAGAGGTCGTCGGTTCGACTCCGATCGGCTCCACCAAAATAATTTTACGGGGGCGCAAATATGCGCCCCTACATATAATGCACAAAATAAAATCCCCGGGTGGCCGGGGATTTTTTGGTCTAGTCTATGACATAGGTTACAGTACCAACCCTGATTCCAGATATAGAATTAGAAGCCGGGGCCACAATTGCCAATCTACCATCACGGGACAGGTAAGTCATACCATCAGGGAACAGTCCGCCAGACATCATTTCCGTTGGTCTGTACCCCGTCGGTACGGTTCCTATATCAAGAGTCTGGCCAGCAGCAAGCGCAGTCGACATCTGGAAGCTGAATGTGATCATGATAACTTTTCCGAACCTTCTGCAAATGTTACTGTATACGTTCGCCGACCAAGTTATATTGCTTGTGCAATTTTCCACTTCGTATGGCAATGCCCAAACTGGTTGGTTGCTTGCATTTATACGCAATACTTGTCCAGCTGTTCCATTGGCCAGCCATGTTGGTGCGGCGTTGGAACCGGCCGAAACAAGGACTTGTCGTGTCGCAGTGGCGTTACCGGCCGTTGTCGGTGCATAGAACACTTGGTCCGCTGGCATCATTGTTGTTGCATGATTCAAGCGCGGGCGGGCCAGCAAGTGTCCATAGTTCGCCGTTTTTGAAATCTGGTGCAGCGTGATATTTCCACTGAACGCTTGGCTGGCCGATGCGGTTTGCGCAGCAGTTGCGTTGGTTATCAATGACCCGGCGGCGGCCGCACCTTGGTTACCCTGGGCGCCCTGTGCACCCGTCGCACCTTGGGCGCCAGTTGCACCCTGGCTTCCCGTTGCACCCTGGCTGCCTGTTGCGCCTTGGGAACCGGTTGCACCTTGGGAACCTGTGGTTCCAGTTGCACCTTGGGCACCGCGGATATTGCCAACAGCTGTGACAGCCAGCGGCGACAAAGTGGTAATCCGGGTCAGTGCGCCGACCGCTTGGTTGGTTGATGTACCGATTGTGATAGCAGCCGTTCCGCTGTTCAGAATCAGGTCATTAACACGCGCCCCAGCCGGTGCGGTTGTTGTGTTGGCAGTGACCGGGAATGTTGGGTTAGCCGCCAAGCCCTGGGTGCCTTGGGCACCGGTTGCGCCTTGGGTTCCGGTCGAACCCTGGGTACCGGTGGCACCTTGGGTACCTGTTGCGCCTTGGACGCCGGTCGCACCTTGGTTGCCGGTTGCCCCCTGGGCGCCCGTTGAACCTTGGTTACCGGTGGCACCTTGGCTGCCGGTCGCACCTTGGGAACCCGTTGCACCTTGGACACCTTGCGGTCCGGTTACACTTGCACCCTGGGCACCGGTTGCACCCTGGGAACCAGTCGCACCTTGGTTACCGGTGGCACCTTGGGAACCGACTTGGCCTTGGTTACCCATGGCTCCTTGGGTTCCGGTCGCACCTTGGGCACCGGTTTGGCCTTGGACACCTTGGGCGCCTTGGACACCGGTTGCACCTTGGGTTCCGGTCGCACCTTGGTTACCGGTTGGGCCGGTTTGGCCGGTCGCGCCCTGGGCACCGGTTTGACCTTGCGGTCCAGTCGCACCTTGGTTACCTTGCGGACCGGTTTGTCCAGTTCCGCCCTGTGAACCCGATGCACCTTGGGCGCCGGTTTGTCCTTGGGCACCTGTGGCACCTTGCGGTCCCGTTGAACCCTGGGCGCCTGTTGCACCTTGGGAACCAGTCGCGCCTTGGGCGCCGTCTGTTCCGTTTGTTCCAGCTGTGCCTTGGGCACCTGTGGCTCCTTGGGCTCCGGTTGAACCTTGGCTGCCCGTCGCGCCTTGGGTGCCTTGTGACCCAGTTGCGCCTTGCGGACCTGTGTTACCCGTCGCACCTTGGGCTCCATCGGTTCCGTTTGTTCCGGCCGCACCCTGGGCACCTGTGGTACCTTGCGGTCCCGATGCGCCTTGGGCACCTTGGGCGCCCGGTGTTCCAGGTGCACCAGCATCGCCCTGTGGTCCGGTGGCACCTTGGGAGCCAGTTGCGCCTTGGGCACCGTCTGTTCCGTTTGTTCCGGCCGCACCCTGGGCACCTTGCAATGAAGCCAGCCAGCTGGCCACATTACCGACATATCCACCCAGTTCAGCCAGTTCAAATGCGGACAACCCGGTTATACCTGTCATTCCTTGGAAGCCTTGTGGTCCTGTATTACCCGTTGCACCTTGGGAACCAGTTGCGCCTTGGGTTCCATCGGTTCCAGCGACACCTTGGGCACCGGTAGGACCTTGCGGGCCTGTATCACCTGTTGCGCCTTGGGTTCCATCGATTCCATTTGTTCCGGCTGAGCCTTGGGCGCCAGTCGCACCTTGCGGGCCTGTATCACCGGTTGCACCTTGCGCTCCGGTTGCACCTTGGGCGCCATCTGTACCCGGTGCACCCGGCAGGCCATCAACTCCATCCAGTCCGGCCGGGCCTTGGGCACCAGTCGAACCTGTTGCACCTTGGACTCCGTCTGCACCGGCTGAACCTTGCGGACCGGTCGCACCATCATTACCTTGCGGTCCGGTTGCACCCTGTGCACCATCGATTCCGTTTGTCCCAGCAATGCCTTGTGGTCCGGTTGCACCTTGGGCACCATCGGTTCCAGCAACGCCTTGGGAACCAGTCGCGCCTTGCGGGCCTGTATCGCCAGTTGCACCTTGGGGTCCTGTATCACCGGTTGCGCCCTGGCTGCCCGTGGCGCCGTCTGTACCCGGTGCACCCTGTGCACCTGGCAGACCATCAATTCCGTCCAGTCCGGCCGGACCTTGGGCACCAGTCGAACCTGTTGCACCTTGGGCACCATCGGCACCACGCAATGAATTCAGCCAGGAATTCACATCGCCAACATATCCACCCAGCGCAGCTAATTCATATGCAGACAAACCATCTATGCCAGCAAATCCTTGGAATCCTTGGGGTCCCGTTGCACCCTGGGCGCCATCTGCGCCTGTGGCACCTTGGGTGCCTGTTGCGCCTTGGGGACCATCAATTCCATCAATTCCGTCAAGACCAGATGCGCCTTGCGGTCCTGTTGCGCCTTGGGCACCGTCTGTACCGGCTGCACCTTGGGCGCCTTGGACACCCGGCATGCCATCAATACCGTCCAGGCCGTCTGTTCCGGCCGGCCCTTGTGGTCCCGTTGAACCCTGGGCACCTTGGGCGCCATCAACACCATCGATTCCATCCAATCCGGCCGGACCTGTGGCACCCTGGGCACCTGGCAGGCCGTCAATTCCATCAATACCCGATGCACCCTGTGGTCCTGGCAATCCATCAATTCCGTCCAATCCGTCTGTACCGGCTGGCCCCTGTGGTCCTGTTGAACCCTGGGCACCGGGCAATCCATCGATTCCATCCAAACCGTCAAGTCCCGGCAATCCGCTTGCGCCCGTTGCACCCTGTGGCCCTTGGAACTGTGCGCCGCTGCCTTGGGCTGGGAATCCGGTTGCACCCCAGATATAAAGCAAACCATCTGCTTGGACCAAATAGGCATCGCCTTCGTTCGCGGTTCCTGGCAGATTAAAATATGTCGCAACTGTATCGCGATAAGTTATCCCGATACCCGGCGTGCCGTCTGCGCCTTGGAATCCTTGGGCACCGGTTGCACCCTGGGCACCTTGGGCGCCCGGCAGGCCATCAATTCCGTCCAAACCTGGTGTTCCAGGCGCACCGTCTGCACCCTGGGCACCGTCTGAACCGCGCAATGAATCAAGCCATGCATTTACGTCGCCGATAAATCCGCCCAATTCCGCAATTTCAAATGCAGACAATCCGGGCAGCCCGGCAAAACCTTGGAATCCCTGGGGTCCCGGGGCGCCATCTGCACCTTGGGCACCCGGTAATCCATCAATCCCGTCCAGTCCATTCAAACCATCAAGTCCGGGTGTGCCATCCGCGCCTTGGGCACCTTGGACACCTGTAAATCCAATCAAGTCTGCTGGCTGGACCGCTGTATCGGCCAATGCAAGTGAATCTTGGACATCCGTGGCCAGCCGTATTCTTTGCACTGTCAAATAATTATCCAAATAATCGAACGTTGGCACGTTGCTGAGAGTATCGATAAGTCCCTGGGTCAGTTTTTGCATACTGACCGAGCCATCTGCTATTTCATTAGTACCAACTTGGTCCAGCGCAGCCAGCGCACCTAAGACAGGTTTATTCAAAATTTCAGCCACGCCCGTCGTCGCGTTCCAATCTGAATTTACTTGGGGGGCACCACCGCCACCAATTGCCGAAACATCAATCAAATCAGTCCACAGCAAATCACCAATCAAACGATATTGCAGCATACCGGCATTAACCGCCAATTCAACATCACGTCCGTCTAGACCCGGCGTTCCCGCCGCGCCTTGGGCACCTGCGGCACCATTCAAATCTGCAATCGCGACCAAGTCTTGCCAAATTGTATCGCCGACATAGCGCCATTGGATGTAAGTTCCGGAATTTCTTATTTCGACTTCGCGACCATCTGCGCCCGGTATTGCACCGCCAGTGATAATTATTTGGTCCACACGGTCTTCCAGTTCATCAATACGGTCGGACAGTTTTGTTTCAACTGAATCTAAAACGGATAAAGTCGCATAACCTGATAAATCAACATTGCCACCACCGCCAGCCGTGCCGCCACCACCGGTTGTTACACCTGGCGTTGCGCCTTGGCCTGCCAAGAATCGCGTGGCAGAAAGCCGCGCTGGCTGGGCCGCAGAACCACCCGAAATCGTACCGCCGGTTGTTGTTGCCGCACGTACCGGCGCAGAATATGTTGTCGCCGGTGCGGATGCGGCGCGAACCATGCTACCGCCGGTCGCAGGCGTGGGCGCGCGAACGGTTGCGGCGGCATTCGCCGCGCCTGTTAAAACAACCAAAACTGTAAATGTTGAAATGTGGTTTCTCATGGTTCTCTCTCTCTGATTTATTTGTTACCGTGCATTAAAATACGTACCGTATGCCCAGGCTGAATGTGTTTCCGATGATACCGCTGGTCTTTGATTTGAATGTATCGCCACCGTTCAACAAGACATCATGTTCATGTCCGGTCATAAAGGAAAGCTTATAAGCCAGGTTCAAGTGCAAGTTATCAACCAAGCGCTCTTCCAATCCCAGAATTCCATGCGCCACAAATGTTGTGGAATCTTTGTCATTTTTGGCCTCTGGTGCAAAATATGCGCCGGTCCAAGAAGTGCGCAATTGGCCAACACCAATACCAAGTCCGCCATAGAACGATGTCCGTGTCCAGCTTTTAAATGTATATATTCCATTCAACGCCAAATATTGTCTTTGAAGTTCAAAAGTCGTCAGAGTATCTTTGTCTTCATAATTTCCAGCGTACACATAGTTCAATTCCGCGCGCCATTTGTTATTGAATTGCCAACCAACGGCAACGTCAAAGCCCAATGCGCTTTCGAATGAAAATCTGTCGGTTTCTGTTGTTGGGTCGCTGGCCAACGAATATTTGTTATTGAATGTCAATATGTTCCAGCCGATATTCGCACCAATATATACGCGGTTGTTTTCTGTGGTGGCGGCTGTACGCGGCGACATTTGTTGTGGTGTTTGTGTTGTTGTCGTTTGTGTTGCACGCGGCGCATTGGCCATTTGGCCATATGTAACGTTTGCAGGTGCCGCATTCGCAGCAGCGGTGCCCACCACGCCGATTGTCAAAGCAATTGTTGCAATTTTGATATTTTTCATGTTCCTTCCTTTTGTGTTTTTACGGAATTCAGATGCCAATTTTTCTGAATTTTGTTGGGTTTTCGGGACATCCCGTGTGTAGTCCCTTGGATTGTATCGGATTACGAAATTTGAAAACATAAGCAGCTTTTCCCAGGGATTTGTTCCCATTTGCGATATTTTTGAAAGATAAATTGACAATCTGCCCGATGCGATTTATAATCGGCGCCGTGGGCTTGTGGCGGAATGGTAGACGCTGTTGACTTAAAATCAATTGGGCATTGCGCCCGTGCGGGTTCGAGTCCCGCCTTGCCCACCAACAAACATTTCCCAAATTTAAACGACGCGCACAACAGCAAGGCACTGCCAACGCTTTCCGGCGGATTTTTAATGTGATTGGATTCATATTTCTCTCTCTGGGTCAATTGTAACTCATTTGGTTGTCAAAAATAAATTTCTTTCATTAATGTATTCAGAATTTTTTTGCAAAACTGGTCTAAACGTACAATCCAAGTATTTCTTGAAATCTGTTTTCTGTGCTATATAATCCATTCATGAAAAAATTAATTACTGTTTTTATGATTGCTCTGCTGGCGACTGCTT
Source organism: Alphaproteobacteria bacterium (assembly GCA_009784235.1). Classification (GTDB taxonomy): domain Bacteria; phylum Pseudomonadota; class Alphaproteobacteria; order Rs-D84; family Rs-D84; genus WRKW01. Next base: position 297,627 of record WRCC01000001.1, read on the forward strand.
GCGAAGCACCGGCGCCAGAGGAAACTGGCGACCATATAATGAATACAGCGGCGTTGTTTGATGGCGATTGTTTGCAGTCTGATATTGCGGTGGAATATGAATGCCTGGGGCGTGACGGATGCGTGACCCGCGCAGAATGGGATGCATTTATGGGTTACTGGGCCGTTAATACGCCGGAACCCGGCATATCGCTGTGCGAACAATATAAACAAAGAAATCAATAATGAATAAAACACACAGCGGATTTATTGCCATAATCGGCCCAACCAATGCGGGCAAATCGACTTTGTTGAACCAAATCATGGGACGCAAGGTTTCGATTGTATCGCACAAAGTTCAAACTACGCGCACGCGTATTCGTGCGGTGAAAATGCAGGGTGACGTCCAATTGATTTTCGTCGATACGCCCGGGATTTTTAAACCGGCACGCCGCTTGGACCGCGCGATGGTTGGTGCGGCAATGGATTCAGTCGGCGACGCGGATGCTGTTTTATTGTTGGTTGATGCGACCAAGGGAATCACGACCACCATCAAAGAATTGGTTGAAAAAGTCAAAGACCGGCCTAATCTGTTTGCTGTTATAAATAAAACCGATGCGGTTTCAAAGCCTGAATTATTGCCCATCGCAGCCGGTTTGTCCGAAATGGCGCCGTTCAAAGAAATATTTATGATTTCGGCGACCAAGGGTGACAATATCGCACCGATGATGGAATCGCTGGCTGCTGTCATGCCGGAATCGCCGTACCTGTTCGATCCGGTTGACGCGCCAGACGTGCCAGATATGCTGTATTTGGCGGAATTGACGCGCGAAAAAGTATATAAATTCGTACACCAAGAATTGCCGTACCGAATTCATGTTGTGACCGAAAAAGTCGATACCGACCCCGAAGGCGTTCTGGAAATTTACCAAAAAATCGTTGTGAATTCCGAAAATCATAAAAAGATTGTTATCGGTCGCGGCGGCGCGCAATTAAAACAAATCGGCACGGCCGCACGTCATGATATCCAAGACCAATGGGGCGTGAATGCGCGCCTGCACTTGTTCGTTCGCGTTGAACCGGATTGGGAAAACAAACGCGAAAATTACGAAGAACAGGGTTTAGAGTTTAAGAAATAATTTCCCGATGAAAGTTTCCGAATTTGATTTTGACTTGCCGGATGAATTAATCGCGACGCGGCCGTTGGCCCAGCGCGATGCCAGCCGGATGTTGGTTGTTGGTGATAAAATTTCCGATAAACACATCTCCGATTTCGTTTCATTTTTACAACCGGGCGATGTTGTTGTATTTAATAATTCGCGGGTTATTCCTGCGCGGTTTGATGCGCGCACGGCGGATAGTAAAATTTACGAAATTACTTTGCATACTCATCATCAAAATAATGAATGGTATGGATTCGCAAAAAAATTTAATCAATTAAACATCGGTAACGAATTGAGTTTGGATGATGGCACAAAAATTATCGTATGCGGCAAAGATGATGAAAGTGGACTGTTGATTGAATTTATTTGTGAAAATGTTTTCGATGTTCTGGACAAAGTTGGCAAGATGCCCTTGCCCCCTTATATGAAACGCGAAGACGATGAATCCGACCGTGACCGGTATCAAACAGTGTACGCCGAACCGGCAGGTTCGATGGCTGCGCCAACGGCCGGATTGCACTTTACGCCGGAATTATTGGATGCAATTCGCGGCGCGGGCGCGACAGTTGTAAACATTACTTTGCACGTTGGTGCAGGAACTTGGATGCCGATAAAATCTGATGATACCACCGGCCACAAAATGCACAGCGAATGGGGATGTATTACGTGCGAACAAGCCGCCATTATTAACGCCGCGTCGCGCGTGATTGCAGTGGGCACGACATCATTGCGGTTGTTGGAATCAGCTGCTTGTCTCCCCCTCCTTGAGGGGGAGTGTCACGCAAAGCGTGACGAGGGGGAGCTTTGCCATCATCATGAAAAGCTTTGCACGCAGAAAGCGCAATCATTTGCAAAAAAATTACGAACAAAAATGACATTATACGAATGTTTATTGTGGAAAAATTTGCGAAAGTCTCCCGAAGGCTTTGCATTTCGCAAACAACATCCGATTGGAAAATATATTGTTGACTTTATAAATCTTGAAAAGAAGCTCATTATTGAATTGGATGGTTCCGGACATCTGATGGACGAACAAATTCGCCACGATGCCACTCGCGATAAATTTTTAACCGATTCGGGTTATCAAATTATTCGTTTTTGGAATCGGCAAGTTTATAAAGAAATGCAAAATGTTTTAGATGTAATACATTATTTGCTCACACATGATGATATTCCGAAATTACGGGATTTTTATCCAAAAGAATTTATTGAAAGCTCCTCTAAGCCCCCCCTCGCCGCCTTCGGCGGCACTCCCCCTCAAGAAGGGGGAGACATGTGCACCGAACGTATTGCGCCATTCTGTGGCACTACGGATATTTTTATCACGCCGGGGTATGAATTCAAGGCTGTCGATATACTGCTGACGAATTTTCATCTGCCGAAATCGACCTTGTTCATGCTGGTGTCTGCGTTTGCTGGATTATCCGAAATGAAGGCTGCATACGCTCACGCTATCGCGGAAAAATACCGGTTTTTCAGTTATGGTGATTGTTGTTTGTTGTTTAGAAAGGATAATTAACGATGGATTGCAAATGGGCTAATTGGATTTCGGGCATCGCTGCGGGCGTGGCTATTTTTTTGTTTATTCTGGTCGAAAGAAAATATGGTGCATTGTCTGGAATAGAATTTGATTCGAATTTAATTACTGCGATTGCGACTCTGCTCATGGCGCTGTTCGCGTTTTTTTCATGGTTGACCGCGATTAAACAAAGACAATCCATGAAACAACAAAAAGACGACCAAGACGCACTTTTGATTCAGCAAAATAAAATTATGAATGCCCAAGAAGACATTGCATATCGACAATATTTATTGCAACGGGCCAATAAATTATTTGAAGTCGATGATATGACAAAAGAAATTTTCAATGCTTCGATTGATTTTCATAAAACGATTGTAAGTACGACGCAAATAAATATCAATATAGAGTTCTTGAAATTATGGCCAAAAGTAGCAAGCTATGCAGGAAAATTAAGAGTATTTTATCCCGTTAATGAATCATTGGATTCAATCACTGAATTATACAACAAAGCATTGGAAGAAATCGAAGTTACAAAAGGAAGCAAACGCTTCAACACTGAAAATCGCGAACACTGGCAAAATTTTTATGAAAAATATGTTTCGGCGGCGGCGGATAAGTTAACCAACATAATAGAAGATATTTCTGAGGAACTTATAAAAATCGGAATTGAATTAAAGAATTTAGAGAAAAATTATATCAAAGGTGCAGGATAATGTCGTTGAAATTTAATCTTATTGCAACAAGTGGCGGCGCGCGGCGGGGCAGTGTCGAGACCGCGCACGGGACTTTTCAGACGCCGGCGTTTATGGCCGTTGGGACTGCGGCGACCGTGAAAGGTTTAACCATGGACATGGTTGCGGCGACGGGTACGGAAGTTATCCTTGGCAATACTTATCATCTTATGCTGCGACCCGGCGGCGATTTGGTTGAACAGATGGGGGGCCTTCATAAATTTTCCGGATGGCGCGGGCCCATATTGACCGACAGCGGCGGATTCCAAGTTATGTCGTTGTCGGCATTGACCAAGATGAAAGAAGAAGGTGTCGAATTCACATCGCATATCAACGGCGGGATAAAACATTTTTTAACACCGGAAAAATCTGTACAGATACAGCACCAGCTGGATTCGAACATTACAATGGTTTTGGACGAATGTTTGCGATTGCCGGCCACACGGGAACGGGTTGCCGCGAATGTTGATATGGTGACGCGATGGGCGCAACGTTCAAAAGATGCTTTTATCAACCGGCCGGGATATGGAATTTTCGGAATTGTCCAAGGCGCAGATTATCCAGACCTGCGCGCGAAATCAGCGGCCGCGCTGATTGATATTGGATTCGACGGATATGCCGTGGGCGGATTGGCCGTGGGCGAACCGCAGGAAGTCATGTTCGAAATGCTGTCTGCAACCGTGCCCGCCCTGCCCGCTGACAAGCCACGATATTTGATGGGTGTTGGAACGCCGATTGATATTTTGGGCGCGGTGGAGCGCGGCATTGATATGTTCGATTGCGTGATGCCAACACGCGCGGGACGAACCGCCCAGGCTTTTACACAACACGGCACAATGAATATGCGAAATGCGAAATTCAGAGACGACCCGCGGCCGCTGGATGAAAATTGCGGGTGTCCGGCGTGCACTGGATGTCTCCCCCTCCTTGAGGGGGAGTGTCATCGCGAGGCGATGACGAGGGGGAGCTCCCCCCAGTCGGCTATGCCGACAGCCCCCTTCAAGGAGGGGGGCACACGCAATCACTTGTCGCGCGCATACATCCATCATCTGACGAAATCTAATGAAATGTTGGGCGCCACATTATTGACCCAACATAATCTTTGGTTCTATCAGGATTTGATGGAAAATATTCGTCTTGCAATAGAGCGCGGAAATTTTATAGAATTCAAAAACCAATTTATAAAGAAATACACAGGAGAGAATGATGGCATTTAAAAAGAAACCACAAGAAATCGAAGTAATTGATACAGGCGGGGCGAAATTTGTAAAGCGCAAGACTTCGTGGATAAAGCGCGTCAATATGATTTTTGCAATTATTTCTGTGTTGTGGTTGGCGTTTGTGTTCTATGCGCCTTTGCACGTTAAAAATAATTATTCGGAACCGATTAAAAAATCCATCGTCGTATCGATGTTCTTTGATTTGCAAAATTATCTGCAAGAACAATATGCGAATTTGCTGAAAGGCATTGCGGGGCAAATCGACTTATCCAAACCAATCGGCGTTGCGATTGAAAAAGTAAAGATGGCCGAAAAACCGGTCGCAAAAGTCGAACAAGCATCGGCCCAGGCAAAACAAGCGACCGAGCAAGTGACCGAACGCGCAGGCCGATTGACCGGCATTGCAAATCGTGTTGGCATTAATACTGCGCCGGTTGATACCGCCGTGGGTGGTGCGGTGGCCAAGGCAACCGGTGCAATTGACCAAGTTGACGACGTTACGCGCCAAGTGAACGAACGCCTGGATAAAATCACGGGCGAACTGGAACGCATCGCACAATTCGAAATCGACAAAGCAATGGACCAACAGATAAAAGCATTCCTGGATAAACACACTGGATTGGGCACAACCTTGCTGACCAATTATGGCATTGATACTGTGCGGCCGTGGCGGCCAAGCACATGGCCGATTACGACGCGTATATATAATGACCTGGAACGTTCGAACCTGACCATTATGCAATCGCTGATGGGATTGGTGAATAAGTACTTTGGATATGTCGCATGGGGCCTTGTCATCGCGGCATGGGCGGGCGGTCTGGTAGTGTGGTTTATGATTATGGGTAAATATCGTAATCTGGTGCGGCCGTTCTTGATATGTCCGCGCTGTGGTCATACATACGCCGACAAGCGTACGGGCTATATGCTGGCCAAAGTATTAAAGCCATGGCAGTGGTTCTTCTAAAAAAATGCGCCCGATGGGCGCATTTTTTATTGCTTTTTTCTGATAAGATTACCGAAACAAATAGATACTTTGTCAACTGTATTTTATAATTATTCCTAATTAACAGAATGTAGGGATATTGTTATGCAGAAAATCAAAGTATTGCTTTTTGTTTTATTGTGCACGTTTGGCACGCCGGTATTGGCCGTGGCATCGACATGCCCAACGTTTGATGCCGCAACCGGAAATACGGCGACATCGCCGAATCCATTGGACGTTATATGGCAATCTGGCCATGTATGCAATATTCCGGGCGACCAAGTTTTTACGGATGAACTGGGCACTTTTACTTTTGGTTCGAATTGTCATATGACCTGTGCTGCTGGCTGGGTTCGGTCAAATGGTGTGTGCATAAGTGCGCCGTCGGGTGGCATTGGTCAGAATTTCGCGCCCGGATCGTGCACAGCGGGTACCATGCCAACATGTCCGCCAACGGGTGAAGCATTTTTTTCACACCCAGGCAGCTGTACCCAATTTTATCGCTGTAACAACGGTGCTTTGGAATGCCGCGAATGTACAGCAGGCGTAAACCAACATTGGAATCCAGCGGCCGGTAAATGCGATACACCTGCGAATGCAAAATGCCCAATGCCATTCACGCGCAACTGTACAGCAACAGGTGCTTCATTGGCAACCCAGACATGTTTCCAGGGAACCGCTGCAACACATTGCACCAGATGCACCCCGGTAACATGCAGCAGCGGATGGCATATGAATAACATAAATTCTAGTGCTGAAAATTTTTTCAATAATGCGCAAAGCGGGCTTACCCGCTGTCAAAGATGTCCGCCCTGGCAGTGGTTATCAACTGCTGGCGTATGCTTTAGCCCAGATGTAACTGAAGATGGCAATGATTTATGTGGGGTTCCAAATTCTTACGGTGTGAAAATGTGTAATCATCAAACCGGCGTATGTACACCGTGCGTATGGGAATGTCGCGATGGACATATGAAATCCGGCAACACATGTCGCGCCCGGGATCCGGCATCCGGTCCCGGTGTTAATTATTTCGCACCTTGTCCAATGCGAAACGGTACAGGGCACAAACTGTGCAGCTCAAATTCTTCTAACTGTGGTGCTTGTAATGTAACCAGTTGTGATGCCGGATTCTTTCAATCTGGGAATAGCTGCCATGCCACTGAAACATGGAAGACGAGTTGCGCGCCCGCACCGCATACTGGTGGAATCCAAGCATGCAATGCAGCCGGCACAACTTGCGGTAATTGCTTCGCATTTGATTGTGGTGGTGGCCAAGTTCAATCAACGACGGGCGAATGCTTTGCACCTACCCAAAACCAAGCGTGTACGCCACCCAGTCCGGATAACGCCACAGGGAACCAACAATGTAACGCCAATGGCACATTGTGTACAGCATGCACATTCACCGGATGCGCGCCTGGATTCAATCTGGAAAACGGGGAATGCATGCTACCATGTCCATCCGGTGCGGTAACGCTGAATTGTTCGCTGTCCACAGAGTACTCTATTTTCGCACGTCATCCGAATGATTGCAGATTCTTCTCTTATTGCGAAGATGGTAAAAGCCAATGCCGACAATGTCCGGCGGGTTTGCACTGGAATCAAGAAATAGAAACCTGTGATTGGGCTGGGAATGTAAACTGTTGCGATGTATGGGCGAATCCGTATTGTTATATCCCAGGAAGTTAATAATAAAACTAAAGGAAAACATATGAACAAAGTTAGATTATTTACAATCGGTGCGGCTGCGACGGCATTATCGCTGGGTGCTTGCGGCGAGAAACAGATTGCCGAACCTAAAGAAAAAGATAAACAAGAAAAAGTTTGTACAAGAGAAACGGATGATCGATACCCGATTCAATTGCCAAATCCAAATCACAAACCTTGGATGAACATCGGCGGTGTGGATTTCGGAAAACAAAAATAAAAGTTAAAAACAAACCAAGGAAGAAGGAAATAGCCCAAAAGGATAATTAAAATGAAAAAAAACATAAAAACATTTATTAACTATAAAATACTGCCCTTGTTCTTGTTCGTGGCGCCTGTATTTACCGCTTGCGATAAAAGCGAAGAAATGGATTTTAATACAGAATTGAAAACCCGAATGAATCGTGTTTATACGGCATTTCCACCAGCCAGACAAATAAATGAAACTGTTTTTGATAATCAATTCAAAATCGCAGAAGAATATTTGGTTGGCACAGGCGAATTACCACGGGGCGAAGCAAAAGATATTCTCGATTCCAGTCGGGTCGCCAACAAAATGATTGGCGCAATAAAAAATGCTTCTTGCAAACATGGATATACCCCCCAGGACATGCAAAAATTGAATACCTTGGATAGGCGCGCCGCAGAGCTGGTCGCGATGTCAGAAAAATACGGATTTTGTTTATAAAAAAACACCCCGCTGCGTACATGTGGCGGGGCGAAAGTCTACTGTACTAGACAGCTTCATGATGTCCCCCAGACTTAAAAAACATGGGCTGTCTAGTACAGTAGATTATTTTTATCGCATGATTTATGATTTAACGTCAAGTCAAAGTTCTCCTCCAAAGGAAGGGAACTAAAATTTTCCGCGATTAATTGGGCGGTATGAAATGGCTTCGGTAATGTCGTTAAGTTCGACGTTGGCAGATTCGCGCAGGTCGGCGATGGTGCGGGCGATGCGCTTTATTCGTTGATACCCACGGGCAGACAGACCCATTTTTTCTGCGGCGGCGTTCAAGAATTTTGTTGTTTCGTTGTCCAGTTGAACGGCCGCATCCAAGTCTTTGCCGTCCAGATGCGCGTTCAATATTTCACGGCCAAATAATTCGCGGGCGCGGTTCAGCTGGCACATCCGGGCGGAAACGACACGTGTGCGAACGACTTCGGATGTCTCGACTTCTGCGGGCGCCCTCATTTCCCATGGATTTACGGCTTCAACATCAACATGTAAATCTATGCGGTCAAGAAGAGGTCCCGAAATTTTATTCTGGTATGCTTCGGCGCAGCGCGGCGCACGGGTACATGAAAGTTTCGCGTTGCCCAAATGCCCACAAGGACACGGATTCATCGCCGCAATCAATTGAAACCGCGCGGGATATGTCGCATTGCGCCGCGCGCGCGATATCGTAATTTTGCCTTGTTCAATCGGTTGACGCAGGATTTCAAGCGTTTGCCGCTGGAATTCTGGCAATTCATCCAAGAACAAAACACCATTATGTGCCAATGAAATTTCACCGGGCTTTGCATCCACGCCACCACCGGCCAGCGCAACAGCAGATGCTGTATGATGCACGGCGCGAAATGGCCGCGATGATACCAACGACCGTGCATCCAATTGTCCGGCAATTGAATATATAATACTGCAATCCAAAATTTCCCGCGGGGTCAGCGGCGGCATAATACCCGGCAAACGCGATGCCAGCATGGTCTTGCCCGACCCGGGCGGCCCGCACATCAGCATGGCGTGTCCGCCGGCCGCGGCGATTTCCAGCGCCCTCTTCGCGGCCGATTGCCCACGGACTTCGGCCATATCCCCGGTGGTTGCCGCAGATTGCGGCGGAGTGATTGGTGCCGGCGTCGGCAGAACCTGTGTTCCTTTGAAATGATTAATCAAATCAATTATATGATTTGGCGCGATAATGTTTGTATGCCCGGCCCATCGGGCTTCGCCGCCTTGCGGTCCCGGACAAATAATACCCATGTTATGTTCAGCGGCCCATACAGATGCCGGCAGAATTCCGTTCGTTTTCTGCAATTTCCCGTCCAACCCAATTTCGCCCATTATTACGTATTTCGATAATTCGGATTCGGGCAAAATGCCCATCACGCACAGAATTCCGCAAAGTATCGGCAAATCAAATGCCGCACCGGATTTTTCCAAATCGGCCGGCGCCAAGTTCACGGTAACCAATTTATTCGGCAAAGAAAGATTCATCGCGGCCAGCGCATTCCGAATTCTTTCACCGGATTCGGCCACAGCTTTGTCCACCAGGCCGATTATGCGTAATTTCTGTTCGGCCAGACCGCCGGTTGCCTGGACCTGGACCTCTATTTCCGTGGCCGTAATTCCGTTAAATATCAATGACTTTAAAGTAAGCATGCGCGGAGTATAGGAATTTATACCATGCGGCGCAATAAAAAAGCTTGCCCGGCCGTTGAAAATCATATATATTGGTGCTGTTTCGGGGGAATTCCCTGGAACTGGGCATAGAAACCTATTCACAAGTGTAATTTTAAACACACACACTCCAAACATGGTTTGGAGGGTACCGGAATACACAAAATACGGTGCGCAATTCTGTGAATTGTTTCTATCCTCCAAACCACCTAAATTCTGGTGGTTTTTTATCTTGGGTCCCGGATTCTCTCTCCTGATTGGAATCCGGGGCACTTTTTTTTTATTTATGGTTTCTGATTTGGTTGTCTATTATAATAGACAACTATTATTAAATGAATTTCATCCGTTATTATTCCCCTTGCTTATCCATATAATGCGTGTTACATTGTATAGGCATTTAATTCAAAGGACTATTGGTGTTTATTTTTGCATTGATTTTTCTGATTTGCGTCGCGCTTTTCGTTATTTTTGCGCGCTTTGCTGGCATGGCCGATGGCCCACGCGAACGAATCGAAACCTTTGTCTGGATGTGGAAGCACAAGGATTTATACAATGACCAAGAAAATATATGTGGATGCCGTCCACCCGGAAGAAACGCGGGTGGTGGTCGTGGACCCATCCAACAATCGCGTGGTTGATTTCGATGTAGAAACAACAACTAAACCGCAAATCAAGGGTAACATTTATCTGGGCAAAGTAATACGCGTCGAACCATCGTTGCAGGCGGCGTTCGTTGATTACGGTTCCGGAAAAAATGGATTTTTGCCTTTTTCCGAAATTCATCCCGATTATTACCAGGTTAATCCGGAACAGAAAAAGAAGCTGTTGGAACTGGCCCATGCGAATATCGTCGATGATGACGAAGACCCGGATGAAGATGCCGAAATCGCCGATTATGACGACAACAGCGCGGGCGAAGATAACAAAGAATTCCAAAAACGCGCACGCGAATTCAAAATCCAAGACGTTATTAAACCGAAACAGATTCTGCTGATCCAAGGCGTCAAAGAAGAACGCGGCCAAAAAGGCGCGTCAATGACGACATACATATCATTGGCGGGTCGCTTTGCCGTATTGATGCCGAATTCGCGCAAGCGCAATTCTTATGGTATTTCAAAAAAGATTTCGGACCGGCCCGAACGTGCCCGGTTGCGCGATATCTTGCATGGCCTGAAAATCCCACGCGGTATGACCGTCGTTCTGCGAACGGCTGCGTTCGGCGCAGGCGCGGAAGACATTGCCAAAGATTACGAATATCTGACCAATCTGTGGAACGAAATCCGGAAAACCACGCTGGAAGCTGTGGCACCTGCGACAATTCACACCGAGGATTCATTGCTGCGCCGCGTTGTGCGTGACTTTTTGGCCGAAGCGACCGACACACTGACCATCCAGGGCGACGAAGCGTACGATTTGGCCGTCGGATTTTACAAGCAAATGCATGGCAAGGCCCCGAAAAACGAAATCGTGAAATACGATGACCCGGCGGTACCACTGTTCACACGCATTGGCGTGGAACAACAATTGGAAGGATTGCACGGCCCGTATGTCCAGCTGAAATCTGGTGGAACGATGGTAATTAATGCCACCGAAGCCATGGTGACAATTGACGTTAATTCATCACGCGCGATTAAAGAAAAAGATATCGAACAGACGGCATTGCATACAAATATGGAAGCAGCCGAGGAAATCGCACTGCAATTGCGCCTGCGCGATTTGGCCGGCTTGGTCGCCATTGATTTCATAGATATGGAAGAAGAAAAGAATAATCGCAAAGTCGAACAGAAAATGCGCGAAGTTATGAAGCGCGACCGCGCACGGACGCAAGTTGCAAAGATTAATGGCTTTGGCGTTCTGATGCTGTCGCGGCAACGGATGCGGTCTTCGTTCACGGAATCGTCATACATTCAATGTCCGCATTGCATGGGTGCTGGCATCGTGCCGTCGATTCAGACGTCCGCGGTGATTCTGTTCCGTCATTTGCAAGAAAAATTGCTGGCCAAGGCCGCGCAAAAAATCATCATGAATGTGCCGACCGATGTCGCGGTGTATCTGCTGAACGTCAAACGCGCCGAATTGACCGCGATGGAAAATGAATTTGGAACGGAAATTGTCATTATCGGCGATGATTCTTTGCTGAATATCGACCAATATTCAATCCAACGTGTTGCACCGGAAACGGCCAAGACCGATGACTTGTTGGCCGCACATGCGCCGTCCACGGACATCAAGAAAAAAAATGCCGAACATGCAGATGCCAAAAAAGCCGTGCAAAACGCACCCGCCCGCAAACGCAAAAATGGCAATGGCGGCAATTATCATAACCGCGCCCGCGGCCAATCCAGCAAACAACAACCAAAACCCACACCGAAAAAGAAAACTATCTGGGAAAAATTGGTTGGATAAAATAAAGTTCCCCTCCTTTGGAGGGGTGTTTTTTGCGTACGCAAAAAATGGGGTGGTTTACGGTTTATCCAAAGTTTGGGTAAACCACCTCGGCGCTGCGCGCCACTCCTCCAAAGGAGGAGAACTTTGACCGAGCCTAAAATTGGAAAAAATTGGTTGGATAAAAAATGCGACAAATGCCGCGTTTTTTACATCGCTTCCAGACGTTTGACACGTTCTTTGATTGGTGGGTGGGTGGCGTACAGGTTGCCGACCAGTTCTTTTTTCAGCGGGTCGGCGATAAATGCAGACGACATGGATTTATTATCGTCGACGGATTTTACGCGGGAATTGCCGCTGATTTTGCGGAGTGCGGACGCCAGGGCCTTTGGATTTCGTGTGATAAATGCGCCGGTTGCGTCGGCGGCGTATTCACGCTTGCGCGATATTGCCATGCGTAACAACGGCGAAATCAGAAAATTAAACACCATAAATGCCAGCCAGACTGCGAACAGGATTGCTGCGGCTTGGCCAGAATTTTTATTATTTCCGCCGCCGCGACCGGACATAAAAATCATCCGCATAATAATATTCGCCGCGAAAACAGTAACGCCAACGCCGGTAATCAGCAACATATCAAGGCGTATATCACGATTGCCGATGTGCGCCATTTCATGCGCGATGACGCCGTCCAATTCCAATCGGTCCAATTTATTTATTATTCCGCGGGTCAGTGCGATTGATGCGTCTTTGGGGGTGCGACCGGTTGCGAACGCGTTCAGTGAATCGTCTTCGATAATATACACGCGCGGCATAGGCAATCCGGCGGCCAGCGCGGTGTTTTCGACGCTGCGGAAAATTTCTTTGTACTGCGGCTCATCATTGCGTATTTCACGCGCGCCGGCCGCCGATAACATCATAGAATCGCCGAATGCCCAAGAAATTCCCAACCATACAAAACATGCAATCGCCATTGGAATCGCGACCGCCGCGGTGTTGGATAATGTCATTTTCAAAATATTTTGGTCGGGTGCAGCAGTCAGTGCCACCGCCGCCCATATAAACAGGAATACCAACGCGATAAACGCAATTGGGAACGCGATGACCAGCAATGCGGTTTTTCGGTTGTTACTTTTGATGTGGTCATAGACTGTTTTCATAGTTATTCAATGTGTAGGGGCGTGCTGCGCACGCCCTTATTAAAACTCTACCTTCGGTGCTTTTTTGGTGGCCTTTTTTTCTTCGGCGTCCAGTTCGAATAATTTTTCTGGCGTGACCTTGAACATATTCGCGACCATGTTGCTGGGGAACTGTTCAATCTGGGTATTCAGCGACATCACGACAGTATTATAAAATTGACGCGCGGATTGGATTTTATTTTCTGTATCCGATAATTCACGTTGCAGTTCGACAAAATTTTCATTCGCGCGCAATGCAGGATAGCTTTCCGCCAATGCAAACAATTTGCCCAGCGCGCCGGTCAGCACGTTTTCGGCCGCGGCTGCATCAACCGCACCGTGCGCTTTGGTTGCCGCGGTACGTGCTTTCACAACTGATTCCAGCGTACCTTTTTCGTGTTTGGCCGCACCCTTGACCGCAGATACCAAATTGGGTATCAGGTCATGACGGCGTTTCAGCTGGGTTTCAATGGTCGCCCAGGCTTCTTTTGATTGATTGCGGCGGGATATCAATCCGTTGTAAACAGAAATAATATACAGCGCCAATACCAAAACGATTACGATTGTTGTCCACATTGTTTTCTCCTTTTTGTAGATAAATGCAATATAAAGGAATTTGAGAATTTTTCAAGATGAATATTGTCACTCCGGCGCAGGCCGGAGTGGGTCTATAAACCGCGAGCAACGCGAGCCAATTATTATTGGTCGTGCTATGCACGACGGTTAATAGGCCCTGGCCCGGCCTACGCCGGGCTGACAAAAATTATGAAATAATTTTTGTAAAAAAATGCCCCGAAGGGCATTTTTATTTCATCAAATGAAATCCGCCGCGGACGATATAATCGCGGAATGATGGTATCGAATACGTGCGGTTCAATTTCGTGCTTTCGAACCCGCCAACGTTACATGATACCGATGCACCTTCGGCGAACCAGTACCCAAGTCCCGCAAGCGAACCCACGCCGCCGCCAATCAGCAAACCTTTACCAACGCCGCGTTGAAAGAATTTTTTCCGTTCACCGCCGATATTGTCAAAACTGCCTGCGACTGCGCTGCTGATATCCTGGGCGAACAATTGCACTTCTGAAACAATATCAATTTTTGCAGCAATGGTGCTGAGCAGTGCTTCCAAATCTGGCATTGTACCGGTGGGCGCTGCCTGTTGCAATGCAACCAATGCACCATGTTGTTCGCGCAATCTTTCGACCGTTTGTTCGGCCAGCACCAGTTTTTCGCATGAACCGCATGGCATATCACCAGACACCATGTTGCCAAAGGTTTTATTGCTGCCCTGTTTTGTGCGAACAAAGAAATTATTCATTTCATTATCACGATTATTAGCGCCTTTGCCCGCAACTGTATCGGATTCAAAATTATCCATTACATCTTGGACCCATTTACATACATTGCCCAGTTCCGAAATACTATTCTGTGCACAAATGTTTGTCCCAAAATCTTGGATAACCCACCATCTGTGGGAATCAAATGCAGCAGTGGTATCATAATCCATTGCGAATTGTGTGGCTGGGTTATGTCTTTGATATCTTTGATTGTCGTGACGAAGATTGGTTATTTCATCGCGAGCATAACATCTGCCCTGGCCGCCGAAAATTCGCGAAAAGGGTTGATTGCCGTCTGCATCTATTATTCTGCCATTATCGTCTTTTACATGGCAATCCGAAATCCCGCCCACATTGGGTGGGGTCGCATGTACTGCTTCGTACCCGCAAAATATACGGTCCACCGCTGTAACACCGTTTTCCAGGCATCCGTCCCTGCTGCGCGTAATTTTGATGCGACCACGTTTGTTGCCAGTGCATGTATATGTCGATATCATTTCTTGGAAATTAAGTTTTAAACACTGTTCAATATTATTTACATAAGTAGAAAAATCTCGGTTAACAGGGTCCAGCTTCAGCTTTACCAATAATTCATCACGACCAGGCCCAGTGCCGCATTCCGGGCACGATGTGTCCGCCGCATTGCGTTTGCGCAGCTGGTACGTTACGCTGTCGAATACAACGGTTACCGGCGCATTAACATGTGTCTGCAAAGTCGAACCCAAATTCCCAGCCGTACCGCCGATTTGGGCCTGCAACCTGGCTTTTTCGGCATCTATTTGTCTTTGCATTTCTTCTTGGCGTTTTCTTTCGTTGGCATCACTTATCGCGCCGATTCCCATACCAATGCCGGCGCCACCAACAATCATTGTTGGGACAACCCATTGAGAGCTGCGCCGCAAATGCGCGACTTGTTCAAACGTGTTTGCGTTACATCTGAACATTTCGCCCATCGGAACATAAGCCATCACGGTTTCGCCGCCATTGCGTATTACGCCACCCCAATTATGCGCGACAACCGGGATATTACATTGAAAGGTCGTTTCATCCAGCATACCCATATAACCATCCGCGGTAATCGAACGGCATGCAGCGCGTGCAACACGCAGCGATACACCCAATTGCGGAACAATTACGTCATCAGGGTTCACAATTGGTGGGATTGGTTCCGGGCCCGGTTCAGGTTTTTCATACGGTGGCTTTGGCGTTGGTGCTGGATGCATTTCCGGCACGGTGATTGCCATTGTCGGTTGCGTCGGCGCGTGTGTCGCCATCACAGATTGTTTCGTAACGAACGCACCGGCAATGGAACCCGGACGGGCACGCGATGCTTCGTTCGCCATGGCCGCGGCCGCAAACATTGAAAATACAGCAAAACTGGTCAAGAATTTCATACAGACTCTCCCTTTATTATTTGTGTATTATATCATAAAAAATCGCCCTGAAAAAGGAAATATGTTGGTTGTTATTGAATGCAAAATATGATAAAATAAACCAGTATGAAAAAATTATTTGCATGTTTTTTATTGGTTTTCTGCATGGTCGGTGGTGGCGCATTTGCTGAATGGTTGCCTAATTTCGAAGACGTTCCGCAAATGGAAAAAACATATATAATCGAAGACGCCGGGTTTGTTTATTCCCAGCCAGAGGGCCGCATAGTCCAAGCAACAGTGGCATCCGATGACGTCAGTCGCCGCCAATTTCAGCGCTTTTATCGCGATGCGCTGAAAGAATTGGGTTGGCGAAACGTGTCGGATAAAAGCGATATGCAATGTTTCCACCGCGGCACGGACGAATTAAAAATTGAGATTGTCAGCGCGGAAAATCCATTAACCGCACAATTTACTCTGACACCCAGATAGAAACGCCCGTTCGGGCGTTTTTTAATTAATAGTTTTTATCAAAATTGGCGCCAATGGCGCATTTTTTATTATCCCATACCAGTTTTTGACGATTTTTTCTAAATACATTAATGAAAGAAATTTATTTTTGGTCAAGTCGGGTTTAGAATTGCTTCGGACAGAGAGCCTGGGGGGCAAAATTATGAACAGATTCTTAACATTAACTTTTATTTTATCTGTTGCGTGCTTTGGCACGCCGATGGCAACAATGGCGGCATTGACATGCCCGACGTTTGATTCGTCAACCGGCAACACGGCGATATCACCGAATCCGCTGGCGCTGACCTGGGTGGCTGGCATGGTATGTAATGTTCCAGGAAATCAGGTTTTTACGGATTCATTGGGTACATATACATTTGGTACCAATTGTCATTTAACTTGCACCGGCACCCAACGACTATCTGACGGGGTTTGTATTACCCCGGTGAATCCACATGCGAACAGTTGTCCACAAAATATCCAGCCGTTGGACCCAGAAACTTATGGTCCTGTGCCCGCAACTTGCCCGACCGCTGGTGTTACCGTTCCAACGTGTCCATCCGGTGCATCCGACATATTTTTTACACACCCAAGCACCCAACATTGGTATTACGAATGCGTTAACGGCACCGCAACGTGCAAGCAATGCGCAACCGGCCGCGTGTGGTCCCACCGACACAGACAATGCGTATGCGGCAAGACGCAGAACGTCTGCAATTCGCCTTTTGCAACCCACGCGGAAGAACGCTGTCCGGGTGACGGTGAACAATGTGAACAATGCACGGCATATGAATGCATTCGTGATTCTTACCTCCAAGAAGGCAAGTGTCACTTGTTCAGTGAAGTCGGCGATGGTTTTACACCACCCGGGGAAAATTGCGATACCCAGCCTGGTGATAATATCGGTCAATTAATATGTCCATCAAACTTGGAAAATGCAACCATGTACGTGCCACATCCGACAAATTCAACCTGGTTCTATGTATGTTTTATGCATGTGGGCAGCACGCCTGTCGCAGTATGCCGTCAATGTCCGGCCGGACTCGTGTTCAACCCCAGTATGAATATTTGTGACTGGGCATAAAAAATAAAGAGGTTTAATTATGAAAAAAATATTTAAAAACATTCCCTATAAATTGAAAGTCATTGGGCTTACTGTGGCGACGCCGCTAATGATGAAGTCATGCGAAAAAATTCCCGACCATGTTGATAAACCGGAAACCATCGAAATGGCTTTGCGCAGGACACACAAAGACGCGATGATGAAACCGAATGATATAAGTAGAGCTTATGCGGGTGCTTTGGATGCATTGATGAAGTTAGATGAGAAAAAAGCATCATTCTATAGCAGTTTTCAGATGGGTGAAATTGAATATCATAGAGTTCTTTTAAAAAGTATTTCTGTAAATGGATTTTCTTCTTGGTCTGTTAATGCCACAAATCTAAGAGAATTCCTTATCACAATCGAAAAATATTTGGAGGAAACTATAACAGACAAAAAGGCATGGCGTGAAAATTCAATTCGCAGGTTTGTTCGTTTGAGCATAAAGGGCCGACCTCATGAACAAAATTTTTGGCGCGAATTTAATCAGCTTTCCATGGAAAAGTTTGATGGCGATGCAAAAACTTTTGGTGACACTATTTCAAATTATAAAGACATACTTAATGGTCCGTTAGGTATATTGACGGTAGATTCTAGAATTATTATCGGAGAAATAATGACCTATCAAACTATGTACGGCACAAATGCACGATAATTATAAATACGCGGAGAGGAATAATTATTTCCCCTTATGATTTGAGCTCGTCCATTATAATGGACAGCTTTATGATGTCTTCAAGACATATAAAGACTTAATCAGCTATAAATAGATATTTAATTATGAAAAAAATATTTAAAAACATTCCCTATAAATTGAAAGTCATTGGACTTACCATGGCGGCGCCGCTAATGATGAAGTCATGCGAAAAGATTCCCGACCATGTTGATAAACCGGAAACCATAGAGATGGCCTTGCGCAGGACGCACAAAGATGCAATGAAAAAGCAATACGATATACAACGCGGCTATGAACTGGCTTTGGATCACAATGTGATGCGGCCACTTGGCAAACGTAAATCATTCAGCACAATATTTCAAATGGACGAAATTGAATATCATCGATATCTTTTGCGAAGTGTTTTTGCGTCAGGCATGGAAGGATGGGAATCCAATGCAATCACCCTGCGCATATTTTTAGACACTATAAATAAATATCTGGATGAAAACGTAAAAGACAAGCAAAAACATCTTGCCGATTTTATTCGAATGTCCATCCATCTGAATATAAAAAACTATCCTCATGAATCGGCATTTTGGGAACAGTTTAATCAGTTTTCCACGGAAAAGTTTGGTGGTAATGCAAAAACTTTTTCTGACAGTATTTCCATATATTTAAAGGTCTTTGACGGCCCGCTGCGCCCATACATAGGACAATCCAATATTGGTCTGATGACAGCGGACATAATAAAATATCAAAGCACATACGCGCGATAGCAACTGTATGGATACTGGTTAATATTGGCGATTGTTTACACAGATAGGCCGCCATCTATCTATTGTAATAGACAGCTTCGTGATGATCCCCCCAGATTATAAAACATCGGGCTGTCTATTATAATAGATGTGATTAAGGGGTGCAGATATGCACCCCTTGATTTATTATTTGCTTGTCTTATTTTACGACCAGCTCTTTACCTTTGACATCCACATCGACTGTGCCGCCATCGGTAATCGTTCCAGCCAGTATCAGGTCGGCAATTGGGTCTTCGACCGCAGACATAATCAATCGTTTCAGCGGACGCGCGCCGAATTCCGGATCGTATCCTTTGTCCGCAAGCCATTCGACGGCTTTGTTGGACACGTGCAATTCGATATGACGATGGGTCAGGCGGGCGCGCAATCCGCGCAACTGAATTTCAACAATTCCGCCCATTACATCGCGGCCCAGTGGTTGGAAAAATACTGTTTCATCAATACGGTTTAAAAATTCCGGCCGGAAATGACGACGAACGATTTCCATGACTTTTGTTTCCGCCTTTGCCAAGGCCCCGGCGGACAAGCCTGTGCGCGCGTTTTCTAACAATATATCGCTACCCAGATTCGATGTCATTATTATAAGAGTATTTGTGAAATTTACCACACGACCCTGGCCGTCCGTTAATCGTCCGTCGTCCAAAATTTGCAAAAATACATTGAACACATCCGGGTGCGCTTTTTCAATTTCATCGAATAAGATGACTTGATAAGGGCGACGACGAACGGATTCGGTCAACACGCCGCCGCGATCGTATCCAACGTATCCGGGCGGTGCGCCAATCAGGCGCGCGACGCTATGCGGTTCCATATATTCGCTCATATCAATACGCGTCATCGCGGTGTCATCATTGAATAATAAATCGGCCAGCGATTTCACCAATTCAGTTTTTCCAACACCGGTCGGCCCCAGGAACATAAATGATCCGGACGGACGACGCGGATCGGACAGGCCGGCACGACTGCGGCGGATTGCGCGGGCGACAACGGATAATGCGTGGTCTTGGCCGACGACACGTTTTCGTAATTCGTCTTCGATTTGCAATAATTTATTTTGTGCATCGCCCGAAAGTTTTTCGGCCGGGACACCGGTCCAACGCGATACAACTGCGGCAATGTGTTCCGGTAAGACAGTTTTGTATTCTGTTGCTTTTTCATTTTTTTCTAATTGCGCAATTTGCTTTTCAAGGTCCGGAATTTTACCATATTGCAATGCGGATGCTTTTTCGAAATCGCCGCTGCGCATGGCGTTCGCGACTTCGGCCCGCGCCGCATCAAGTTCCGCAATGGCGTCGGAAAGTCCGCGCATTTTCTTTTGTTCCGATTGCCATGCCGCCGTCATCGCCGCGGATTGCGATTCAATATCCGCCAATTGTTTTTCAATGTCTCTGAGGCGCTTTTTTGATTCCGCATCTTTTTCTTGTTTCAGTGCTTCGCGTTCGATTTTCAGTTGCATCAAACGGCGATCAATTTCGTCCAATTTTTCTGGTTTCGATGCGATTTCAATTCGCACGCGCGCCGCGGCTTCATCCATTAAATCGATTGCTTTGTCCGGTAAAAATCGATCGGTAATATATCGATCGGAAAGGCGCACAGCCGCGACCAGCGCGGCATCCGATATACGCACGCCATGATGACCTTCGTATTTTTCTTTCAGTCCGCGCAGGATTGATATAGTATCATCCGCCGTCGGTTCATCAATATAGACCGGTTGAAATCGTCGCGCAAGCGCCGGATCTTTTTCAACATATTCGCGATATTCGTCGAGTGTCGTCGCGCCAACGCAATGCAGTTCGCCGCGCGCCAACATCGGTTTCAACAGGTTGCTGGCGTCCATCGCCCCCTGACCACGACCGGCACCAACCAATGTATGCAATTCATCGATAAATAAAATTATATTTCCGTTTGCATCTTTGACGCCCTTTAACACGGATTTCAAGCGTTCTTCGAATTCGCCCTGATATTTCGCACCGGCGATAAGCGCACCCAAATCCAGTGATAACAGGCGTTTTTTCAATAAATTTTCCGGCACGTCCCCGGCGATTATTCTGTTTGCCAAGCCTTCGGCAATGGCGGTTTTTCCAACGCCCGGATTTCCGATTAATACCGGATTATTTTTCGTACGACGTGACAGGACTTGAATCGCGCGGCGGATTTCTTCGTCGCGGCCGATAACAGGGTCCAGTTTTCCTTTGGTCGACAAATCGGTAAAATCAGTCGTATATTTTTTCAATGATTGATATTGCTCTTCGGCATGCGGCGAATCCGGATTATTTCCGGCACGTAATTTTTTAATTGCGGCTTCGACATTTTTACCGGTCAGCGATGCGTCACGACCAATGCCGGATTCAATGATTGCTTCAAAAATTCGCTCCAATGTTACATAGCTTTCATTCGCGCGTGATGCCAGTTTTTGTGCTTCTTCCAGAATTTTAGCGGATTCTGGTGAAATTTGCGCCGGCGTATTTCCGCCTGAAACAACAGGCTCGCGCGACAACAGTCGTTCAGTCTCGTTTTGCAGCGCAACCATATTACCACCGGCAAATTCAATCAATGATACGATAACACCGGTATCATCGGCCAGCAAAGCCCACATCAGATGCGCGCGCGCAACGAACGGGTTGCCGCGCGATGCGGCCAATTGTGCCGCCGCCGCGATAATTTTTTGTGAATTTTCAGAAAATTTTTCTATGTTAAGCATTATAAATACCTCTGCGATATTTTATCAAATTCCGTATTTGGAATCTGTCGGACTTTATTCATAGATAGTTATCATGAAAAAAATTTCAAGAGTAAAAATAAAAGGGCGCAAATATGCGCCCCTACCTAGTTCAGTGCGGTATTATGACAACACTTGTTTTTGTAAAGCGATAAGTTTGGCGCAGCCGGTGGCGGCCATTGTCATCATATCGGATAATTGTTCTGGTTTGAATGGGTGCGCTTCGCCGGTTGCCTGGACTTCGATAAATTTGCTATCGCCTGTTACAACAAAATTGGCATCCATTTCGGCGGCCGAATCTTCGGCGAAATCCAAATCCAAGACCAGTTCACCGTGCCAAACGCCGACGGATGTCGCGGCCAGGAAATCCGAAATCGGGTCTTCGGATATACGACCGGAATCCATTAACTTTTTAACGGCCAATTTCAACGCGATAAACCCACCGGTAATGGCCGCGCATCTTGTACCACCGTCAGCCTGGATAACATCGCAATCAATAGTGACCGTGTGTTTGCCGAGTTTATCCATATCAACAACGCTGCGAAACGAGCGACCAATCAGGCGTGAAATTTCTGCACCGCGGTGGTCGCGCGCAATCGCGTCACGGTTTTTACGATTACCAACCGCGCGTGGCAACATAGAATATTCCGCCGTCACCCATCCACCCGTCAGATTTTGTTGACGTTTCCATAATGGCTGGCTCGGTTCGACGGATGCATTGCATATAACGATTGTGTCGCCGATTTGTATCGTACATGAACCTTCGGCCCATTTGTTTGTATTGATTTCCAGCGATACTGGACGCATTTGGTCATTTTTTCGAAGCGATGGGCGCAGCATAATAAATCCTTAAAATTCCCCTCCTTTGGAGGGGTGGCACATGGTGCCGGGGTGGTTTACGGTGCATCCGAAGCTTGGGTAAACCACCCCGCCCTTCGGGCACCCCTCCAAAGGAGGGGAACTTAGACCGCGTTTGTTTCCCGGGATTATAACCACCCCCCCGAAAATTTGCAATTATTAAATTCTTGACAGAATTAATTTTAATTATATAATGACCTGATACAAAGGAGTATTTAATGAATTATTTTAAAGAGCAAAAAAAAATAAATGAAATGAAGACCCATTATTTCAACGAATTGGCCCGGCTTAATGTTATGCTGGAATCGCCAGTGCTGAGCATCAATGAAAAAAAGAATTTAGAAAACGCGCGCAAGCAGATATCCGAAATTTTTAAAACAGTACAAGATAATCCCAAAGCAGCAATCGCCCAAGCCGACACCCGCGAACGGGCAATTGCACGCCAGCGCGTAATTTTCGGCGGGCGTGGTGATTTTTGTCATCGGTAATTATTATTCTGGGGGCGACGCCCCCGATTTTTTTCGTATTGCTTTTGTTGCATGGGATTGATAGGATTGCCATCTATATAGGGCGTATGCTTTTGCGCCCCTACAAAAGAGGAACTCTGTGTCATCTAAAACAAAACGCGTTTTCAAGCGGCTGGTATCTTGGGCTGGGATTTTATTTTTCGCCCTGGCCGTTGGTATGCTGTACTGGCAACTGCGCAAATATTCATTCACCGATATTGTCCAAGCATTGCTGGATATTCCGTTCCGCAATTTGGTTTACGCATCGTTCGCGTGTTTGGCGGGATACATAACACTGTCTGTTTATGATTATCTGGCGCTGCGATATGTTGGGCAAGCGAACAAGGTTTCTTGGTGGAAATGGATGCTGGCCGGGATGCTGGGATTCGCCATCAGCAACAACGCCGGACATGCCGTATTATCGGGTGGCACGATACGATACCGCCTGTACACCCGCTGGCGCATACGCGCGGCCGATATTGTAAAAATGGTGACTTTTTCAGGATTTACCTATTTCCTGGGCGCGGTGGCGATTGTTGTCGGTGGATACTTTATGGTGCCGCATTCATTGTTCCAAGATTCCATCGCGGGCAGCGTTGGTTTGCACATACTGTTCTTGTTCTGTGCAGCATCCCTTGGCGCTTATTTCGCGATGACATTTTTATTCAAAGGAAAACGGATTCATATCAGCGAATTGGACTTTAAAATTCCAAAACCGCGCACTGCGCTGTATCAAATGCTTGTCGGAATTGCGGATTCGGTTTTTGCTGCGCTGGTATTATATTTCTGTATCCGGTCGTTCGTTGATGTTCCGTTCACGACATTCATCGGAATATTTGTAATTGCCCAGACCGCCGGTGTGTTCAGCCAAGTCCCAGGCGGTATCGGCGTATTCGAAACCGTCATAATGATGGCATTGCCGGGTGTAAAGTCCCAGGCGTCTGTATTCGGCGCATTATTGGCATTCCGTGTGATTTATTATGTTATACCGTTGATTGGTATGGGTGGATTGTTTGTGCTGTACGAACATACATTGCGCACGCGTATGCAAAGATGGATTGACGAAGCCAAGGCCTTAAAAGCCAGGATGAATCTACCAAATTTACCGAAAATTCAATTACCGAAGTTGCCCGTAAAAATTAAGAAAAAAATAAAGAAGAAGAAGAAATTCGCACCGCGTGAAGCATAAAAAAGTAGTCCAATATAATGGACAACTTTTTTTATTTCTTTTTTTTGTTACGAACAATCTTCATCGGGCCAGCATGCAAATTGGGTTGCGAATATGACAGACCATTTGCCACTGGGTTCATTTCGCAAAAACACACCAACATTATTATTGTCTTTTATTGATGCGTTCGCTGCAACGACCCGACCTGTTGCCGGGTTCGTGATACATGCGCGATTGTCATCGACGGCGCATGCGGGTCGGCGCTGGTTCAAAAATAATTCCACCGGGCGAAATTCATAATCTTTGCCCGTCAAATCAACCATCGAATTTTTGAAAAAACTGTCGTATTTCAGGCCTACTTTTTCGCATAATTTCGCATCCGCACGCACCGCGCATGCAATGACCGTATCAAACACGCACAGCATATCAGACGTATCGCCAACGCATTCATCCGCGGACGGCACCAAAGTCACTTTGCGGGGTGCAAAAAAATCATTTGCCTGTGCGCCGACAGCAAAAAGTAAAAAGACCATAGTAAAAAATATTTTTCTCATCCCTCTCTCCTTTCTAAAATATATCTGCGATGTCCATCATTGCGCCGGTGCCTTTGCCGCCGGTCCACAGTTCATAATGAATATGATTCGGTGTGTTGCGATATTGCGGCGCCATTGATAATCGTTGAACTGTGCCGATTATATCGCCCGCACGAACACGGTCATTTACATCCAAATCCGTTTTTATATATCCGATAAATGTCGTTGTGCCATCATCATTTTGCAGCGTCATAGACATCAATCCGTGATGCATTGGTTTGACCGCGGCAACACGCGCGCTGAAAAAACTGGGCACACGTGCGCCCGCATCGGCCAATAAATCGCGCCCTTCATGTCCGCGTTCACCGCCAGCATATCGATTGTCACGGCGACGGTCGCCAACGGCGCCGGATACTGTGCGTATGGCCATGCTGCTTTGACGAAATATTTCGCGTGCGCGGATTGCATCGGATTGGCTGATTACCGACAGAGTATCGACAACCGCACGATTATTAACAACACCGGCGCGCGCGGCGCGGCGGCTTTCGACTACCATGCCGGTAATAGTTTCGCCACCACCAATATCAACCGGTGGTAATTCGACATATTCAGTTGGCAATTCCACATCCGGCCATTCCATTCGCGGAATTTCATTGCCGGCGGCGGAATCATATATATCGAATTCTTCCCATAAATCATCTGCATTCCAACGGCGTAATTTTGCGTTACGTGAATCCAGGATCCGCTGTACTTCGGAAATTGGCACACCGATTTTTTTGCAACTTTGCGCTGATAAATCATCACCGTAAATAAAGCCCGCAATCGTCATCGCCAACGACAAAATTCCAAACATCAGTAATAAATTACGCAGATTGGTAATAATATCGGTTTTGGCACCACGGATAAGCGATATTGCCCAACCCAACAGCAAAAAAGCCGTAATTACAACAATTACAGGCCATGCGACAGTATTTATAAAATCGATTATGCTGCGCGTGAAACAAGTCGGGTCTTCAATCCAGATATATGTTCCGTCACTTCCCAGAACATGAAAGCCGGAATTTTGCAAAAGATTTAATACGCGTTCGATTTGCATTTTTCATTAATTTTTCATCCGAAAAAATTCCGGCATGGTGAAATCCGCAACGTCATCGTTCGCAGCCACACCGGCCCATCCGAACAAATCGCCCAACACACCAGGTTCGGAATTTTCTTTTTTCTTGAACGGCAAAATATTTTTCAGTTTGCCAATTTTACCACCACGCGCCGATTTGACGGGCGCCACCGGCGTTGCATCGCGTGACACAAATTCTGTTGCCAATTGCGACAAAGTTTCATCAAAATCATGCGCGACGATTATATCGTCTTCGTCGGAAATCTGAGATATATCATCGCCCGAATCATCGGCCAGATTCATTGGTTTATCTTCGGCAATTGGGTCGATTCCAGCAAAAATATCTTCGATAGATTTAATTTCGTCTTCGTCGCCATCCATATCTGATTCCACAACCGATATGATTTCGCGAACAGATTCTGTGACAATGGTGATTGGCGCGGATTCGGCAGCCGTTTCCACAGGTTCTGATTTTACAGCACCAATTACAGATAATATTGGTGAAGATTTTATGAGTGTAACTTCTGGGATTTCGACGACTGGTTCGGATTCGATTACAGTTTCCGATTCTGTTTCTGTAACCAGTTCTTTTTTCTTGCGAACTTTTTTGGGTTTTTCAACGGTTTCAGCAATTTCCACGGGCTCAATGATTGTCGGACGGACGGATTCCGACGCTTTGATTTCTGTAACTGTTTCGGTCGCCAGTGCATCGTCTGCATCAACCGGTACACCGAACAGAATCGTATCGGGCCCCAGGCCCAATTGCGCACGTACTGCATCCATCGCGCCGCGCACGGCCGACATTTCGAACATTTCACCGCCGCTGATATATATGACTTTTGTCTTCAAAACCGCCCCCTATATCCAATATAGCGTGCATTATATCATATTTTGGGGTTGAACGCACACGGTTTTTCATTTATATTTATAGACATGAGTGAAATTTTAGACTTGATTTTTACGGAAATTGCCGCTTGCGAAGATGCCGGTGCCAAATTACGCGCCAGTCGGGATGGTGTCGGCAAACAAACCGATCTGGAAGTCGCAATTCTGAAACAACAGGTGGGCGAATTACGCGCGAAAAACGCCCGCGCGGCAGAATATATCGACAAAGCCACCGGAATATTGGAAAAATTGAAGAAATGAGCATCGTATCAATACCAATTGTGAACAGAAAATACCAGATGGGCTGTGAAGACGGGCAAGAAGCGCGTCTGGTCGAATTGGGCAAAATGGTTGATGTTCGTGCGCGCGAAATTCTGGATAAAATCGGCCCGTTGCCAGAGGCTTCACTGTTAGCCACACTGTGTATTGTTATGGCGGACGAATTAAAATCAAAATCAGCCGGCGGCGCAGACGAAGCACAGTTGAACGAAATCCTGGAACGGGTCAGGAAATTAAAGAAATCGCTGGGTTAAAACATTTGCATATTTTTGGCGGAAAATACAATGCCGCCTGCGACCAAAATATGGTCGTATAATTGTATCCCGACAACATTCAGCGCGGATTGTAATTCTCTGGTTACTTTCATATCGTCGGTGGAAAAATTGGCATTTCCACTTGGATGATTATGCATCAAGATTACCGCCGATGCATTAACATTCAGCGCAATGCGCACAACTTCGCGTGGATATATCGCCGCCCAATCAATCGTCCCACTGGAATGAACATCATCGCGCAGCAGTTTATATTTTCCGTCCAGATACAAAACATGGAATTCTTCGACCATTTTGCCTGCGAACATAATCTTGGCATAATTTTCCAAGATTGATGGTTCATAGAAAACCGGGTTATCACGCAGCGGCGCCGCATGTTCACGCTTTGTGACGTCCATCAGTGCTTTTAAAAATATTGCTGTATTCTGGCCAACACCATGGACGCGGGTTAATTCTTCAATTGGTTGGCATAATATATTTGTTACCGTTCCGAATTCTTTCAACAAATTTTTCACAATCGGTTTTACATCGACGCGTGGAATCGCATACATCAACAACAATTCCATCAATTCGTAATCAACAAGGCGCGTTTCCAAAAATTTCTGGCGCAGCCGTTCGCGATGACCATTTACATAAGATAAATCTTTTTCTGTCATATCAGAATTGTGGTTCTGTGAATATAATTGCACCATCTTCGGTAATTCCAACCGTGTGTTCCCATTGCGCGGACAGGCATCCATCGGCAGTGCGCGCGGTCCAACCGTCCGCGTCAATTTTACATTTGTCACCGCCCATATTTATCATGGGTTCAATTGTAAAAACCAGTCCAGGAACCATTTTTATTTTGTCGAATTTTTTATCATGAAAATGGTAAATCTGTGGTTCGTCGTGCATGACTTTGCCAATACCGTGACCGACAAAATCGCGTGAAATCGTAAATCCGTGCGGCAATACTATGCGTTCAATTTCGCGCCCTATTTCGGACAACGGCACACCCGGTGCACATATTGAAATCGCGGCGTTCATTGCGTCATGGGCGACTTGTACCAATTTGAGTGCGGCCGGCGGTGCGTCGCCGATAATAAACATGCGCGAAGAGTCTGCATGAAACCCTTTGTATTCAGCAGTTAAATCGACATTGATAATATCGCCGTTTTTCAAAATATCTGTGTCCGATGGAATACCGTGAACAATAACATCATTGACGGATGTACAACAATGTTTTGGAAATCCTTTGTATCCGAACGACGACGAACGCGCGCCACTCGATTTCAAAAATTCCGCAACCATCCGGTCGATATCACCGGTTGAAATACCGCTGTGAATATGCGGCGCGATAAAGTCGAAACATCGCGCGACAATGTCGCCCGCCGCGCGCAGGCGTTTGAAATCTTTGGGTGCATATACGGATGGTAACATTATTTCCCCCTGGCCTTTATCGCCAGCTTGGCTGCGCGAACGGATAATTTCAATGCGAAATCGCGGATTAATAATTCAGACATATTGGTCAGTCCAGATGATTTTGTCTGCAGTTCCAATTCGTTCAATCGTGTCAGCACGGCAACGATTTCGTCTTCGGGCCATATACGCGTTGCAGTGTTAAATTTTTCCGCGACTTTCCAAAATAATTTTGGCATCGCGCCGCCGGACACCGCGCCCAATAATTTCTTGAAATGTGAATCAAGCATACGGACCAGCATAATCGGTTCCGCACCGTCAAAGAACACACGGTCCAATGCAGTCATCGTCGCGGTGATATGCCCGGCGGTCAGCGAATACATAAAATCATCAATCGATACCGCGCCGGAATCAGGCAGACATTTTTCAACATCGTCCAGTGATACGGTCTTTTTGTCATCGACATACAGCGCCAATTTCTTCAAGAACGAACGCGTAACGCCGCGGTCAACGCCCAGCCGCGCAAACATGTATTGCATCGCATCTGGTTCGATTTGCTTTATTCCGGATGCAAATAATGATTCGCGGATAACATTGCCCAGCGTTCGGTCATCATCCGCGTAACATGCCAGCGCCGCCAATTTATCATGGTTTTCGAACAACGAACGTAATCCCCCGCCGCCGCGCAATTCGCCCCCCGTAATTACGACAAAAGCATCCAGCCCCGAATGTTCGCACAATTCACGAATAATCGGTGCATCAGAATCGCCCGCACCCGCCACCCAGACCAATCGGCGTCCGCCCAGCAGTGATGGGCTGCATGCTTCGGCAAAAACCGTATCCATTTTTGCGCGCAAATCATCTGCATCTATCACAAACATATTCAGCGAATCTATTTCCAATTTTTCAGAAACCTTGTCCGCCATTTCATCGACCAGTCCAGCGTCGGGTCCATAAATCAAAATGGCCGGAACGCCCGACATTTGCCGGGACAATGAATTGTTAAAATCTGATTCTTTCCACTTCATTACTTGGCCAGTTTGGCGACTATCCTCGTTTCGATTTTTTCGCTCAATATCCGTATCGCCGATTGTACCGCGTTGTTATGCGATGCCTGGGCCGCGACCAGGTCGCGCACAAAAGTATAAGATTCCGATGCCGTATCGGTTGCGGAAATCAAAACCGTGCCGGTCGATGTTTCGGTCAATGTATAGTTTGCGGTCACGCGGACTTCTTGCCATGTTGCGTCACCGGTTTTCTGCAATGCTTTGAAAATTGTTTCCGGATTTTTCAAATCAACGGTCAGTGTGTAACGCGCAGCAACGCCATCCGTAAAACCAAACCGCGCACGCAAAGAATTTCGCATATCAACGCCATTCGTTCCGCTTATCGGTGCCACGAAAATTTCGCGTGTGGTTGATGTGGTCGCGTCGTTGCGCGGCGCATGCATCGGCGAAAAACCACAAGAAAAAAGTGTTAGTGTAAGCGCGATTGTAAATAATTTCTTCATTACTTCACCACAAAGTTTATCATTTTACCAGGTACGAATATTGTTTTCACAATATCACCGATTATGAATTTTTCGACGATTAGTTTTGCGACGGCGACGACTGCGGATTCATCTGCGTCTGTCTGTACGACTGCTTCGCCGCGGTGTTTTCCATTTACTGAAATTCCAATTGTAACCGTCGCACGAACCAGTTTTGATTCATCCGCAATCGGCCATGGCTCAAACACCAGCATGTCCGCGTGACCCAGTTTTTCCCACATTTCTTCGGTCAAATGCGGCGCGAACGGGTTCAGGACTTGCAGCAAAATTTTATAAGCGGTACGCGGCATTACGCCTGTGAACGCGTTTATAAATTCCATCATCGCGGCGATGCTTGTATTAAATTGCATGTTTTCTATCCGATGTGTCATTTTTGCAATCAAATCATTTACCAAGAATTCTTGGTCGGCATCCAGTTTTCCATCCGTCAAATTATCCGAAAAAGATTCAACGCGTTTCAAGAATTTTTCACAACCGCGCAGAGTGTCTTCGGACCAGTTTGCATTTTGATTCCACGGCCCCAGGAACAGCACTGTCATGCGGCACGCGTCCGCACCTGCGCGTTCAACAACATCCGCAGACGGCACAGTGTTACCCAAAGATTTCGACATCTTGCGCCCATCTGCGGCCATAATAAGCCCCTGGGTTGTACGCTTTTTGTACGGCTCTGGCCCGGGCACAAGCCCCAAATCATACAGCGCTTTGTACCAAAAACGTGAATACAACAAATGACGCGTATTATGTTCATTGCCGCCGTTATAATGGTCAACCGGCATCCATTTTTTCATTTGTTCGCATCCACAGAATTCTTGGTCATTACGTGGGTCCAAGTACCGCAAATAATACCAGGATGAACCCGCCCATTACGGCATAGTATCTGTTTCGCGTTTTGCAGGACACCCGCACGTCGGACACGTTGTATTCACCCAATCGGTCGCGCGTGCCAGTGGTGATTCGCCGTCCGGCGTCGGACGATAATCCGTGATGTGCGGTTGGATAACCGGCAACTGGTCATCCGGCACTGGCACCCAGCCACAGCAATCACAATGAACCAACGGAATACATTCGCCCCAGTACATCTGTCGTGAAAATGGCCAATCGCGTAATTTATATTGTTTTGCAGCACGCGCAAATCCGCCCACCATACCACGTTTAATTGCGTCGGCGATTGCGTCTTCTTTGTTCATGCCGTCCATAAATTCAGAATTAATATGTGCGCCATCAAATTCCCATGCCGATTCAGATACGTCGCCACCGGCCAAGACCGGTATAATCGGCAATCCGAATTTTTTTGCAAAATCCCAGTCACGCTGGTCATGCGCGGGTACCGCCATAATCGCACCATGCCCATAATCGGCCAATACATAATCAGAAATAAACAATGGAATTTCTGCACCGTTAAACGGATTAATCGCATCCGCGCCAATCAGACGAACACCAGTCTTTTCGCGCGACGCATCAGTGCGTTCGAATTCGTCTTTGGATTTGGATACAGCGATATATTCGCGCACCGCATCCGCGTTTTCGATTTTATTTTCCGCCAGCCATCTTGCAACCAATGCGTGTTCGGGCGCCAACACTGCGAACGTCGCACCAAAAATTGTATCGATGCGCGTTGTATAAACAGTCATCGTATCATCGCCAACCTTGAAGTCTATTTCCGCGCCAGTTGATCTACCAATCCAGTTTATTTGTTGTGTTTTTATATGTTCGGAATAATCAACCAAGTCTAAATCGTCAATCAGCCGGTCGGCATATTTGGTCATCGCCAAATTCCACTGCATCTTCATTTTTTTTTCAACCGGGCCATGGCATCGTTCACATTTGCCATCTTCCAATTCTTCATTGGTCAGACCGGTGCGACACGCCGGGCACCAATTCATCGGCATTTCTGATTTGTACGCCAAACCGACTTTGAAAAATTGTATAAATTGCCACTGGGTCCATTTGATGAATTCCGGGTCGGATGTCGCGATTACGGAATCCGGATTGAATGACAATCCCATAACGCCGATATCTTTTTCAAAAATTTTGATTAACTTTGCAACGGATTCAGATGGATGCATGCCCCATTGGGTCGCATATTTTTCAGATGATATTCCCATAGAATCATAGCCAATTGGATACAAAACATCATATCCTTTCATACGAAGATACCGTGCGCGAATGTCCATTCCTGTATATGGCAACATATGACCGACGTGCAGGCCGGAACCGGATGGAAATGGAAATTCAATCAAGTTATAAAATTTTGGCTTCGCATCATCATTTTTTGGCACAAATGCGCACGCATCACGCCATATTTTTTGCCATTTTTCTTCGCGGATTTTGATTTTGTTATCGGACATATCATGCTTCCTTTGATAATTCGCTGGATTATAGCAATTTGCGATGCGATTTCAATCTTAATTTTTTCGCTTTGCCCGCATTCGTTTTCCATTTATAATACCCGGCGAGAGAAATTAAAAAATGAACATATTTTTCATCATCATCGTATTCTTGTTCATGGCCGGATGGTATTTTATGGACAGTCCATCGCAAAATGTCCAAGAACACGGCATTGAATACGCCATGGAAAAATCGGAAATAAATTCCGTACTGACCTGTATCGCGCACATCCAGGGCGAAGCCGTGCGACTGGATGAAGCATTGCAAATCGCTGAACGCGTTGATATCGATAATGACACACTGTGTGCACAAAAATATGATATTGCGACCGTAAAACTATGCATGGATGGAAATCGAATTTCCGCCAATTGTATCCCGGACCGACCCGGCCGGTCGATTGAAAACTTTATTATTACTATATCGCATGCGCATCATGATTTCGATATGGGCAAAGTCTTGGAATTACTGGAAGCCGAACACCCAGATATGTCCAGTTTCGGCATATTAATCGAAGAAAATAAAACATTTAAAATATTATCCGGTGGTGGCCGTACAAAAATATTGCCGGCCGCGATTGTCAAAGAATTGGATGCGGCGGATGGACAAATTCTGTATGTTACGCAATATTCGGTCGCTGGACGCGCAATATTCCGAACCGAACAACGTGAAGATATGGTGCGATGCAGCCCGAATGAAATCCGGATTTTTCGATTTGGTAAATGGCAATGTGCGGCCCAGAACGAACCGAATATCTGTATCGGCGATAATGTATGGGATGCGACCCGCGGACGATGTGTCGAAGATATGTCGCGGCGGCCATTATGCGCGGCGCGGCAAACCGCCGTTATGGTTGATTATCATTGGATTTGCATGGACCCGCTGCAACAAATTCAATGTCCGCCTGGACAGTTTGCACACATGGATTATTCAACGCTGGAATGGACATGTACAACGAATCCCGGTGATACCAAAGATACTTCGAAATGCGATACCGCACGACTGATGGCGTTTGGGCGCGTTGGAACGACATTGCGTTTATCAGCCGCCGCATCATGCAGCGATTGCGAAGAACTGGTTATCGACCCAGAAACTTGCGCAGCGAAATGCGTGCCAGATGCACGAAAAATAACAAACCGTGCATGTTACGCGGGCGAATGTTCCGGGGCGTCACGCGCGTTTTATTTCGGATTTCCGGATGCTTCGTATATTACCAGTGCGCGTCCGCATATCCCGGAAATTGCAAATATCGAAATACCGATGACACCGGCACACAGCCGAAATCGAAAGTTTAATTGCCTGGATTGCGGCACGGACGGAATTGACCGCGATAAAAGCAAACCGCCATTCGTGGCGGTGTGCAATTAAATTCTGACCGGTTCCCATTTTACGGAACTTATTTCCCGCTGAATGCGCTTTTTATCCGCACGCCACTGGGCAATATTTTTTCGCATGCCCTGGATTTGTTCTGGTATGTCTTTTACATCTTCAGGATTGCTCCTTTCGTTTATCATGCGATAACGATTCAGTGCGCCAATGGAATTTTCTTCATCTTTTATTTGTTTTTCCAGCACAGCCTGGCTTTTGATTAAAGAATCTCTTTTGCTTGTTGCCTCTTCCGATTTCCACCATCCGCTGACCCCGGGCGGGGGCTGCTGCCGGCGATTATATTCGGTCAGAATTTCAACGATTATCCCATATGCCCTTTTATCATCCGGGGTCATGGTTGCGTAAATTTTGCGCAAATCTTCCACCCTGTATTGCACACGAAGTCTTTTTAGTTTATTTTTTGCAAGCTCTACTTGCTTTTCAAAAATTTTTGGGTCGTTGCTGAATGCTTTGTCGCTTTCGTACATACCGCTGCCTTTTATTAATATAACGTGTATTATACATTAATCAAATTTTTCGTCAAATGATTTCGTAATAACACAACTGTTCCGACCACAAATGCTTTATCCTTGAAAATGGAATTTATTTGTATATAATGTGCGCCGCGGGCAGATGGCAGAGCGGTTGAATGCGGCAGTCTTGAAAACTGTTGAGGGCGCAAGTCCTCCGGGGGTTCGAATCCCTCTCTGCCCGCCAGAAAAATTAAATGCCCCAAAGGGGCTTTTTATTTATCAAATGATTTTGTCTTATTTTTCGCGCCCAGCATACTAAACTTTGGGCCGCCGCCACCGCCACCGCCATCACGTGCGCCAAATGGTTTGCGCGGACCAGGTTTAAATCCGGGACGGTCAAATGAACGCCCCACTGGTTTATCGCCGCGCGGTGGCTTGTCACCGAATGGTTTATCCTTGCGCGGTGGTCGGTCGTCTTTTGGACGGTTTGCAACAGTCATAGCATTATCGACAACCTTGCGCAGCATTGCGCCAATTGGAACCTCTATCCCCAGTTCTTGTTCGTGTTTTTTCTGTAAATCAGTCAAAAAAGCAAACTGCTGTGGATTCAGTTCGGCGGATACTGTCGTGGTTGATTGTTCTTTTTTATTTTCTGTATTTTCCATAATCTGAATATGCCCCCTTGGCATTGTTGTAATTGGAAGTGCATTATATAGCATCAAAACCAGATAGCAAGCGATGGTAAATATAAACTATCGAACTTAACTTTATTAACATATAGGCATTTTTATACCTGGCGGCACAGATATAAGTAAGTTGTTAATAGCGAGATATCTTGAATAACATTAATAGTTTTTTCTGATATCTTTTTTATCTTTTTAACAGATTTTAATATTTCCGCTTTTTGTTTTTTCAAACACGCATTTTGCAACCCGGTAATTTCATGGTCCAGCAAAGTTGCGCCAATTTTAGAAGTTTCTGTATTTAGAAAACCAGCCCGCTTCATAACATTATCAAAATCTGAGACATTCAAAGACCTTTCGATTTCTTTGATATTTGATTCCATTTCAAGAGCAATATTAAATATGAATTTTGAAAACTGTGCAGCCTCCATGCTCAACTCTAAAGTTTCCAGTTTATTTATATCTAATAATTCTTGGGCCGCCATATTTTTCCTTTATTAAAAACTGTATGTACTTTTGGCGATTTGATTAACGCGTACGAATTAATAAGTCACTAATTTTTTCATCTTTGTGTGGAATTCTGGACAATACTTGTATGCCCGGAAAAATTTTATCGCCCGCCAGGGTGTACAATGTATTTTTCGATGTACCACGTGCTTTCATAACCCTTGCGTATGCATCTGGGGAAATTCGCAGTCTGGCCGCAACCGAATTTTTATCAACCGAACCCGATAACGGATCCAATATATTCACGACCGCCCCCATGTGTTGTACATCGTCATTATTATTGCCTTTTATGGTGCATCCAGATTTTCCAAAAAAAAGATATATCATTGCCAAATTCACGCTTCCCAATACAGAATGAATATTATTTTTTATACTGAATTCAAAATATGCGGTAACAAGGTTTCCTGTTACGCGAAATTGTTGTTCTTTATTCATGTCTGGGTCACATCCTGTTCTGGATGCTTCCCAAACCCGGGGTGAAACTGGCAATTCCCCATTAATAAAGCCGGGAATATTTTTAAAAAAATCTTTTTGCAACATGTACGGATATTCCGTAGATTGAAAGCGTACAATTCCATCAATTTTTTGATTAATATTATAAGATATAAAATAAACAGCTTCGTTCAAGCTATCAAATTCATCCCGTTCCGCCAACAGTAATTTTCCGGGTTTATCTGGGTCAGAAATGCCTGTCTGATAAATTTCCAAGCCAGTTTTCCAGTTTCGTTTTTCACAAAATAATTTATGCCTGAATGCCCCGACTTCTTCAAAAGTTTTATCTTTCAGTGCATCTTTGACGGCTACAACCCTCATCATAACTTCCCTCCTTAGTCATGAAATCAAATAGGATTATAATCGTGTATTTGCACATAAATAAGCTACGCACATACGTAGGGACGCAGGTTGTCTATAAGATAAAATTATGGTTTAATAAGACCCAAGCCAATTGCTTTTACAACAGCGGTCAGCCTTGAATTAGTATTCAATTTTTTAAATATATTGCGCATATGAAAATCTATGCAATGTTCCGAGACATTCAGAATCATTGCAATATCCCAATTGCTTTTGCCGTGCATACACCACAGTAAAACATCTTGTTCACGGGTAGTGAGCGGTGTCAGAGCAATATCAATAATATGCTCACTGGTTTTTATCCTCTCTTTTTCCAACAGCAATTGATACATAAAATGAAAGTGACTGGTCAACATATACAGTTTTCCAATATGCTCTTCTGGATTTACACCTTTGACACTGCTGGCCATTCCGACACCAATTGTTTCACCGTTCTGTGTGCGATATGGTATTCCAATGCCATCATGCAGACCGGCTTCTTCGGCCATGGACATAATAATTGCTTGTTTTTTTGATAATTTAAACTGGTCTTTAAGACTTTGCCATGTAAAAGGTTCGGCTGAATAGCACCCCCTTCTTCTGACGGGGTCGATTTGAATATAGCCATTTTCGACATAATGCTTCATCCAATCTTCTGGATAATTCCGGGCCAAGCAAGGCGTCTTGTTATGATGATTTTCGATATCATTCGAAACCGAGCTGTACATTATTCGGTCATATCCATATTTAGTGGTAGATTTTATATACATGTCAAACAAGGCGTCCAAAGACGACGAATTGCTCATTTCTTCAAGATAATTTAATATTTTCAAAGGATTAACCCTGTGAAGAACTTTGAAAACTACATTGACATGATAATATAAAATCGACAAATATACAACCGATATCTACATGGCTGGTCATTCATAGGACGGTTGCCCGGTGCTTGATTTCTGGCGGGCGGTGCGGCAAAATTTATAAATGAAATCATTTAACGAACAAGTTTTTGATATTGTTGCGCGGATTCCCGCCGGGCGTGTTGCAACGTATGGCCAAATTGCGCGAATGATTGGGCGGCCGCGAATGGCCCGTTTTGTCGGATATGCATCGAATAATAAGGCCAGCTGGGATTTACCGTGGCATCGCGTTGTTTTCAAGGATGGTGGCCTTGTCCCCGGATGGGCAGACCAACAATATAAATCATTGCGGTCGGAAGGCGTTAAATTCGCAAAAGATAAAAAAGTCGATATGAGAAAATATCAATGGGCGCCGACAACGGATGCGCCGCCGCCCGATATTCGCGACTGGCCGTTAAAATTTTAAGATTGTAAAATAAAAACCCGTCCTGGGGGAACGGGTTTAGCCCAATGGGCATCTTTGTATATTGCTTATTTTTGTTTTTCCGTGGTTATCCCGCTGACATCCATCCATGGTTTGCGGCCGCCCGGAACCACAGGCGGCAATATTTCACAGCCTGATTTTGGTTCTGTAAAAGTACAGTTTTCTTTTTTATCGGTTTCTTTTGGTTCCGCAATCTGCTTATCACCGCAAGCCGTCAGTGATAATGCTGCTGTTGCGGCAGCGCCGGCCAAAATTAATTTTGCTTTTTTCATTTAATTACTCCTTTGTATTTATAGTCCGATATAGAAACAGTGTGTTTGCAGCGAACTATTATCGCTGTAAAGAATCATGCCGGTATAGCCCGCTGGTGCAGAACAGCCGCTGGCACTGCCCCCTGAAAAGCATTCACCGGTTGTCGCACGGTTTTGGCCCGGTCCACAATTAGGCAGCTTGCATTCATCGCAAATTGTTCCGGCCGCATTGCACGCCCGAACATGTTCTGGATTTGGACAATTGGTTTGCCATGTTTCGCGTGGATGGCATGCCCCAAAACCGTCATTGTCTGCAGATTCATATCTTGCAAAATATCCGGCATTACAACTGACAACAGCACATCCAAGCAGACCACTTCGATTAGCGAATACTCTGCCAATACCATTTGTTATATCGCAGGGGCCAGTGCTAACGCAGCTGTTGCCAGATTTAACGAATCCTTCGTCACAATGCCATTGACATGGAATGCACAATGCATTGACCCCTGTTCCGCCGTTACATGCCATATGCCATCCATGTGCATTGGCGGGGGGCTGGGGGCCCGGGCTATCGGGGCCACCACATGCTCTGGGCCACTGTTGAATATTTGTAAAGCACACTTCTGTTGTAGATAACTCTTGCCCGGATGGACAATTAGCGCGGCAACTACCTGTCGTTGACAGAAACTGTCCTTCGGGACATTGGCTACATGTCGCTACCCCACCACTAACGGTTGGTTGTTTCAGAAAATAGCCAGCGGCACATCTGGTCGCACGACATGGTCCGCAATGTTCCGGACTGGCCCCTTGGAAACAGGTTGTAACAGCAGATGTAGCATTCCACATAAAACATGGTCGCGTGAACGTAATTGGACATTTTACGTCTTCGATATTTTGGCATCGACCGATTGCGGGA
The DNA here is from genome assembly GCA_009784235.1 of Alphaproteobacteria bacterium. GTDB lineage: Bacteria > Pseudomonadota > Alphaproteobacteria > Rs-D84 > Rs-D84 > WRKW01. Next base: position 336,722 of record WRCC01000001.1, read on the forward strand.
TTCCAATGACTGTTACGATCGCATGATGAGATAAACGTGTCTCCCCATTCGCACCCAAATACTGAGCTGCATGCACTCATCCCCGAATAGCCAGGGATTGATGGCAGAATATAATCCATATCCAATGAAAAAAACACATCGTGACCAGGATGTTCATTATACGACGGACAATTTGGTATATTCAGACCCGGAAATTCTTCTTGTTCAGCAAACAGCAAACCGGACAATCCCGTCCAGCCAGGGCTGGTTATACATACACCATCCACCATGACCTGGCCGGCGCTGCATTTCATATAACAACCACCAGAAGAATTGGAAAGCGTATAGGTGCCCAGTTCATCTGTGAATATTTGGGTTTGTGGAATATTACAAACGTTAAATTTTTGAAAAACAATATCCAGCGGATTTGGCGATGTTGCCGTGTTGCCGGTCACTGTGTCAAACGCGGGACAAGTGGTCGCATTCGCAGCATGCACAGCAAACATGGTTGAAAAAAGCAGAATTAGCGTTGGGATTTTTCTCATATACCAACTATAACTGTGCTGTTGCCAAAAATAAATTTCTTTCAGTCATCTTATCAGAAAAAATGTACAAATAAACTTGACAAATTACGTATTGCTGTTATATAATCCACGTAATACTCGATAAAAAGGAGAGTTTATGTCAAAAGCAAATACATTTAAAACACTGGCCGCCGCGGCACTGGTCGCATTCGTGCCGGGCAAAGTCAAATCTCAAAACAAACAAGACACAAACCACCGACCATTGGTGGAATCTATTGCCATCAACTTTGGATTTGGTTCTAGCAATTCGACCAATGTCAATTTTGACCGGGAAATAGCATTCGAAAAAATGCCATTCGATGCCAGTCGTGTCAGCGGTCTTTACGCGCTTAACAAACGGCCGTCTGTTATGGTCGCCGACGTTACAATTGGTCTGCGAAATCGCAACCCCAGATTTTCAACAAAGATTGCACCATGGGTCAGTCACAGCATTGCCCAGCGAAATGTAACAAATAACGATAGAACTTACTTTACCGAAGTTCGCAATCTGTCCGAAACGACTTTGTCTTTTGGTATTGGGATTGCCCAAGAATATCGTTTGGGATTTGCGAATGCAAGCATCGAAGCAATTGCGCGCGGCGGTATCGCTTTGTTGAATCAAAAAGATGATTATAAGCTGTGTCATAATAAGTATCAGGGACAGCCGGCCTTTGTGTACACCAAATCTTGCGTTAATGAAAATAAAGATGCGATGAATTATATGGTCGGACTGGCCACAAATTTGCCAATTATTGATCCATTGCATCTGCGTATCGAAGCGGGGGCAACCGGAAACACATTCAAAAAACCGGGTGCATACGTTTTGGTTGGTGCAGGATTCAAATTTAATACAGGTCGATAAAAGATAGATTGGTAAAAAATTATAGGGGTGCAAATATGCGCCCCTATAATTTTTTGCTTTTTATTCTGCATCTGATGCCAGTTGCATTTTTATTATGGTATCTGGATTATCCACAGCACCATTGTTGGATTGCGTTCCGGATTTGATTTTATCAACAAATTCCATACCGGATGTTACGCGACCGAATGCAGTATATTGACCGTCCAGGAATCTTGCATCTGCGAATACGATGAAGAATTGGCTGTCCGCACTGTTCACATCTTGGGCACGTGCCATTGATACAACACCGCGCACATGCGGCGTATCATTGAATTCAGCGTCCAGTTTTTTGCCCGAACCACCCATACCGGTACCGGTTGGGTCACCCGTTTGCGCCATAAAGCCCGGAATCACGCGATGGAACTTCACGCCGTCATAAAACCCAGCCGCGGTTAATTCTTTGATGCGTGCGACATGGTTTGGTGCGGCGGCGGCGTCCAGTTCAATTACAACGCGACCGTCTTTTAAATCCAAATATATTGTGTTTTCATTTGCCATTGCGTTTGCCCCCATTGTTATAAATATTGTTGTGATTGCGGTTATAAATTTTTTCATGTGCTCTCTCCTGCTTGCCGCAATATAGTATTTTTTCCAATACGCACGCAACAATTATTTCGATATTTTTTTACGCAATCTTTCCAGCGCGATGAACATTGCCGGGGTGACCGCAAATGTCCAGAACAACGATGCAAACATACCGCCAACAATAACCGCAGACATCGATACTTTCATACCATCGGCCGAAAATAATTGCGGAATCATACCGGCCGCGACCGCAATCGTTGTCATCAACAACATACGCTTTTTATCGATGAATTCGGTCCATAATGCCGTTGCTGCATCCATACCGTTTGATACGCGAACGATTACAGGTTCCAGCAACAAAATATTATTATTCACGGTAAGTCCGACCAACATAACAATCGACAACATTGCCGCGATGTTAATGCTGGCGCCTGTCAGGAACAACATCAAGAATACACCGGCGAACGAAAACAATATTGATGTCGCGACTGTGAACGGATGAACAAACGAATTCATAATCGCCGCCAACAACATGTACGTCAGAATAATGGCCAGCAAGAACGCCGCGACCATTTCAGCATTGGCTTCTTCTTGGATTTCGGACATACCGCCGAATGTCGCGTTATATCCGGGTTCGAATTCAATGTTCCGAAGATGCGATTCAATAATCGATTGAACCGGACCGATTGTCGATTTGCCCAGGTTTATATTGATTTCCGTCACACGCTCTTTATCAACGCGGCGTATATCAGACACCGCATACCCGGTTTCAACCGTACCCAATTCAGACAATGCAACCAATCCTTTTGGCGTTGGAACAAACACAGTATCGAACATCGCGCGTGTTTGATAATCTTTATCCATTTCGATTACAATTGGATATTCATGTCCGTCTTCGCGATATCGTGCGGAATCATTTCCAAACAAAGCGGTTCGCAGCGCAACGGCCGCCGTTTGATTTTGAACCCCCCAATACTTCATTTGATTCACATTCGGTATGAATTTTAATTCCATGCCTGGCGCCTGGGCCGCCAAGACCGCCGATTGGATTTCTGGAATCGCATTTAATATATCAATTATTTGTGCGGCATACGCATCACGCTTTGCATCATCCAATCCAGTTATCATCAGCGTTAAATCGCCGCCGCCCATGCCCATTTCCGGGCCGGCCGATACTTGGAATTCCACACCGGGAATGTCGGCCAGCACGGGCAACATCTGTTGCACCAGCATTTTATCAGAAATATTACGGTTTGCCCGCGGCGTCAATCCAACCTTTATTGATATGTTTTGTGAACCACGTTCGCCGATTTTAACAGACGTATTTGCAACCGCCGGAAATTCTTGAATTCTTGATTCAATCGTTGACGCAATTTCTTGGGATTTTGAATAAGTCGTGCCGACCGGGCCACGTGCGATAACCGAAATTTCATCAATATCTGTATTCGGCGCAAATTCATTTCCAACCCAACGCATTGGGAAAGCTGAAATAATCAAAGCAGCAAACGCCATTCCAATAACAAGCCACGGACGATGCATCTGGAAATCAAAGAATTTTTTAAACCATGGCAAATCGGTTTTATTCTTTGATTCTTTTTTATTTTTCACCCGACGCAAAATTTTTGCAATCATCATCGGTGTCAGCGTGAAAGAAAACATCAATGATAACAGAGTCAAAAATACAACCGTCATACCAAATTGGTACATAAATTGGCCCGCAATTCCGCCTGTGAACGCCAATGGTAAAAACACCACAACGTTCGTTCCGGCCGCTGCAATAACCGGCACGACGGATTTTTTGGTACCCTTGATCGCGGCATCATCTGGCGTATCGCCCGATTCCAAAAAGCCCAATGAATTTTCAATCAGCACAATCGCATTGATAATCAGCGTACCCAATGCTGTTGCCATGGCCAGCAAGGTCATCGCATTAATCGTAAATCCAGATATATCCATAAAAAAGAATCCGGCGACCAATGATGCGGGCAAAACGACCGATGCAACAACCGTCGTGCGCCAATTACGTGTGAACGCAATCAATGTCAAAACGGTCAGCAAAATTCCCATCAAAATTCCGTACATCGTGCTGTTCGTTTCGGCACGAATTGCAGTTGCGGAATCAGATACAATCTGCATCGTTGGTTGTAATTCGGCGCCGTAAAAATATCCGCGCATGGATTCTTCGAACCGGTCAAATTTTCTTTGTATATCGTTTGATATGCGGACTGCATTTCCGTCCGATGCCTTTGTAATTGATACAATCACGACATCTTCGCCGTTATATCGTGCACCAGTTTCGATTTCGCGCGCCGCATCCGTTACGTTAGCGATATCAGACAGAGTGAAATTTCCGCCCTCTGCCGTTGATATACGCATGTTTGCAATATCGTCCACGCTCTGAAATTCGCCGATAAATCGCACTGCATTATAATCGCGGCCAGATTCAATTCGTCCCCCAGGTATATTTATATTGGCGGCCGATAATGTTCCAACAATATCCAATACAGTCGCACCGCGCGCGGCCATTAATTCTGGGTTCATTTGGACACGTACGGCGCGATGCTGGCCACCGAATACAGACACAGATGCAACGCCCGACAATGCCGTTATTTGCGGCGATAATACGTCAATCGCATAGCGGTCCAAATCAGCCAAAGACGCACCCGACAGCACAATATCGATAACGGATTCTTGCAGTGGGTTTAATTTTTCTACAACCGGTTTTTGCATATCGGTTGGGAAATCGTTTGCCAATGAATCAATCTTGGCCTTGATTTCCGATGTCGTATCATTGACATTCACGCCGATATTAAATTCGGCCATAACGAACGCACCATTTTCAAAAATCTGACTGGATATTTTTTTCAGGCCGGCAATTTCAGACATTGCGTCTTCGGCACGTTTGACAACTTGCGATTCTATTTCATCAGGTGCGGCGCCCGGATAAACAAACGTTGCCGTGACCATCGGAAAATCAACCGCCGGACGCAGTTCCACGTTCATATTCGGAAACGTAGTAATCCCCAGCGCCACCCAAAGCATGACGAACATAATTGTTGTTACGGGACGTTTTATAAAGAAATTTAACATTGTGCGCCTACTTTATTTTCTGATTTTTGTTCCGGATGTGACACGGGTTAATATGATTTCATCGCCATCATTTATTCCGCGAATAACGGCGGTTGTTGCATCGGTTGCAACGACAGTGATGTTTTTTTGGACCGCGATTCCGTTTTCGGCGACCATAATTTGTGAATGCTGTACGGCCGATAATGGCACGAATATTCCGTTATGTGACATTTCGACAAAGCTGTTTCCATTTGATGCGCCGCTTGTGCGGATTGCAAACAGACCCGTGTCCAAATCAATACGACTGGATACAGATTCGATACGGCCGCCGCCGGATAATTTTTGCCCCACCCGAAATTTACCGACGCGCGCGCCGGATACGAATATTCGATTTCCGCGCACAGCAACCGGTTCCAATAAAATGCCCGACTTTGTTGTCGCCGTAATGGTTTCAACCGGCATGCCACGCACCGCCGCATCACGTGCAATATTGAAAACTATGCGGGAATTTTCGTTGTAAATTTGAACCGCGCGCGTGCCAACCACAACCACCAGTGCGACCACAGCAGATGCTAAAATTAATTTGTGTTTTTTGCTCATCATTTTATTTACCGCTTAATTTTTTGACTGCTTGTTCGGACATAATTATGTTGAATTTTGCATTCAAGACCGCCATGTCCATTTGTGCCAATGCTGCTTGGACTTCGGACAATTCCACTGCAGACGTTTGACCCGACGCAAATCTGTCGGCGGAAATTTGTGCCGCACGACCGGCCAAATCACGCGCTTCTTTCAGCTTGGACAGATTGCCGCGCAAATGTTCATGTTGCAGCATGGCGTTATTATATTCATTGCTGCGCATGCGCTTTGATTGGTCCAAATCTTGACGTGCGGATTCCGCCGCCATTGCATCCATTGTTGCATTCGCGCGGGCCAGTCCACCGTCAAATATCGGCATCTGGAATGCAATACCCCATGATGCGGATTGATTTTTTGACCCATCAAATACATTATATTCGTCATGCATCGCCATATAATTATAAGATGCAGTCGCAGCCAATGTTGGATAGCGTGCGGCGCGGCGGGCACGACTTTGAGAATCGTGCATTTTCGCCGTTAATTCCAAAATATCCCATTCTGGATTGGATACCAATTTGCCGGGCGCATCCAATTCTGCAAATGAATTCGGAAAATTATCGATCAGCGTCAGATTTTCATCCATATCAATCCCAGCCATAATTCTCAGCAAACGATGTGCGGAATCACGATTAAACTGGGCGTCCGATAATGCGATTTCTTTGGCAGCGATGTCTGCTTGGATTTTAACCAAATTTGCGCGATTGGCGCGGCCCGCACGTTCCAGTTGACGACGTGCATCCGTCGATGCTTTTAAATTCTTTTCTGCAATAACAACGATTTCATCCGTCATTTTTGCAGTCCAATAAATCTGGGCCGCGGCGGCGGCAACTTCGGATTGGGCCATTCTGTGGCCGGATTCTGCGGCCTTTATCGCATTGCGCGCTGCATCCGCCGCATTACCGATTTTACCGAATGTATATAATGGCTGGGTAATTGTCAGACCGGCCATGCCGATATGTTGCGGAAATGGAATAAACGACGGCACTGCATCCAGCGATAATCCCGGCGGCAACGCGCCAATGATACCCGCCGTATCGATGCCCAGCGGTTGCCCCGGTCGTTCTACATTCACCAGGTTCATGTATGTCGCCGACCCTTCCAGATTAAACCACCGGTTCGCATTGACAGCGTTCAGCCCGGCCTTTGCCTTGGTAACATTTGCATCTGCTTTTTTCAAATCCGTAGATTCGGTTTGGATTTTTTTAACAGCCGTCGCAAGCGATAAATCCATCGCATAAGCAGGCCCAGCAAACAGTACGGCCGCAAAAACGGCGGCGGATATTTTATTTCTCATTTCATTTACTCTTTATTATGTGTGGTTTTTATTTTATGTAATATTTCATTCATTGTGCGCAGTGCGGAGGTCAGACGCGCTTCGTCTTTCTGGCCCAATGGTTCAAACAACGCGGCAATACGGCAACGCAATGATTCCAGCGCTTCACACGCAACTTTTTCGCCAGCGCGTGTCAAAGAATACCATGTATTCCGGCGGTCTTCTGCATCAACCTGGCGCAAGACTAGTCCGTCTGATTCCAAATTTTTCAACAAAATGCACAGATTAGATGTCGGAATTTCGGATGACCGCGCAATGTCTTTCAACAAAGTGCGACCATGCAGGTGCAGCCGCGCCAACAGTCGTATCTGTGTACGCGAATGGCCCAAATCACCCGGCGCGGATTTCAACCGCCGGTCCAGCCAGTCCAGCATCAAAAAATTGCTTTCCATCAAACCAACAAATTCTTTGTGTTGCATTGCAAACTCCGATTCATTATAATTTTGAATGATTATAATCCTAAATAATTATAAAAGTCAAGGAAAATAATCCTGGGCACGGAATTCAATCCTGTGGGCATTGATTTTTGCATAAAGTATCATGGTTCTGAATGAAACGATTTATTGGAATTTTGTTATTATTGACGGCATGTGCGCGGACGACCACAGTGCCGCCGGATAATTTTGTCCATCATGATATTCAAACGCCGACATTTACTTTGTTCAGTTTTCAAAAAATTACGGATATGACGGTTGTGAAAATCTATATCGAAGGCGATGGAAATTCATTCGATGGACGCGGAATGCCAACAACCAATCCAACGCCACGCGATGATTTTATGCGAAACCTGGCATTCAATGACCCATCGCCGAATGTCGTATATTTGGCGCGCCCATGTCAATATGTAGATGATGAAATGTGCCAAGAATCAGATTGGACGGTCGCGCGATTTTCTGCAAACACAATTGATGCGACCGCGTCCGCGATTAAAAAAATTGCGGGCAACCGGCCCGTTATATTGATCGGATTTTCTGGTGGTGCCCAGATTGCCGGTCTGGTCGCAGCAAAGCATCCGGAAATCGATATAAAGAAAATTATAACTGTGGCTGGAAATCTGGACCACCCAGCATGGACAAGCGCGTACAGTTTAATGCCATTATCCGGGTCGCTGGATTTAAATAATTACCGCCATGAATTTGATAAAATTCCGCAATTACATTTTATCGGCGACAAAGATACGGTAATTCCGCATACCATTACTATTAATTTTGTGGGTGATGTGGAACGAGTACAAGTCGTACCCGGCGCCGAACACAGCACCGGATTCGACAGTATTTATTTTGACATCTGGAAAGCGCAATAGTATTTATTTTTTTGCCAATGCTTCTAGGTACCAATCAATAGTTTTTACGATACCCGTATCAAATGTTTCGGCGGCGCGCCAACCCAATTCCGTTTCAATTTTCGTCGCATCAATGGCATATCGGCGGTCGTGGCCTGCGCGGTCGGGAACAAACGTGATTTGTTCTTTGTAAGATTTGCCGCCTTCGCGTGGAACTTTTTTGTCCAGAATTGTTGTAATCGCGTCGACGATTTGTAAATTTGTTCTCTCGTTCCGGCCGCCGATATTATATACTTCGCCGGATTTGCCGGTTTGAAACACCAAATCAATTGCAACGCAATGGTCAAGCACATACAACCAATCACGGATGTTTTTTCCATCACCGTAAATCGGGATTGGCGCACCGGCCAGACATTTAGAAATAATCGTCGGTATTAATTTTTCAAAATGTTGGTGTGGGCCATAGTTGTTTGAACAATTCGATGTCGTGACATTCATACCATACGTATGATGATATGCGCGGACGAAATGGTCGGATGCGGCTTTGGACGCACTATATGGCGAATTCGGCGCGTACGGCGTTTCTTCCGTAAACAGTCCCGTTTCACCAAGCGACCCATAAACTTCGTCCGTTGAAATATGATGAAAACGCGCGTTTGCATATTCTGGTTTGACGACGAACGGTTTTTCCATCCATGTGCGGCGCGCAGCATCCAAAACCGTAAAGGTTCCAATCACATTCGTTTCAACAAACGCGCGTGGTCCCGTGATGGAATTATCAACGTGACTTTCCGCAGCGAAGTGAATTACACCCTGGATATTATGTTTTTCAAACAGCGAATTTACCAGATTTGAATCTGCGATATCGCCATGAATAAAAGTATAATTTGGATTTTGTGCGACTGGTTTTAAATATTCCGGATTCGCAGCATAGGTTAATTTATCCAGATGAATAATATGCGCGTCCGGATATTTTTCCATAAAATAAACAATGAAATTAGACCCGATAAATCCGGCACCGCCGGTGATAAGAATGTGCTGTGACATGTTAGCCCCCGTTATGTACAAATTGCAGATATTTTTTGTAATCGCAGTCTTTCAGTTCGTCGATTAATTTTTGCAGCTGGGCTTTATCTATGAAACCTTTGTTATATGCGATTTCTTCGATGCATGCCAATTTCAGGCTTTGACGCTTTTCCATCATCGCGACATAATTCGCGGATTCCAACAATGCATCCGGCGTGCCGGCATCCAGCCAAGCCGCGCCGCGCCGAATCTTTACAACGTTCAGGCGATTTTCAGCCAGATAAGTTTTATTCAAGTCAGTAATTTCTAATTCGCCGCGTGCGGATGGTTTCTGGCCGCTGGCCTTTGCCACCACGTCGCCTGGATAAAAATATAATCCAACAACCGCGTAGTTTGATTTTGGTTCTTTGGGTTTTTCCTCGATTGACAATACGCGGCCGGTATCATCAAATTCCACCACGCCAAACCGTTCTGGGTCGTGCACGTGATATCCGAATACGGTCGCGTTATTCCCAGCCTTGGCAACAGCGGACATAAAGTCTTGTTCTTGGCCGGCGAATGCAAAAATATTATCGCCCAGAATCAAACATACTTCATCATTGCCGATAAAATCCGCGCCGATTGTAAATGCTTCGGCAATTCCTTTTGGAACATGCTGGATTTTATATGAAATCTTCATTCCGATTTGTGAACCATCACCCAACAACATTTCTATATTCGGTGTGTCAATCGGCGTTGATATTATCAGGACTTCGCGAATACCGAACAACATCAATGTGGACAATGGATAATAAATCATCGGTTTATCATATACAGGCAGCAGCTGTTTGCTGGTGACCTTTGACGCAGGGTACAAGCGCGACGACGCACCGCCCGCAAGTAGTATTCCTTTCATAAATCCTCCCTTGTTGGACTCAGAATTTAATTTTCAGCGAAAAACATTTAAAAGTCAATCTTTAATATTTTTCCGGTCGCATTTATATGCATTCTTGTCCGCGATGGATAATGCGATTGCGACGGCTTGTTTTCGTGGCTTTCCAGCCTTGATTTCCGTCTTGATATTTCTTTTTATTGCATCCCGCGCGCAGTTTTGTTCCAATGGCATTGTGAATCCCCCTTTATATTTGAAGTTTCTTATCAATATAATTTTTCAAAACAATTGCATGGTTGGCGGTCGCATCATGCGCTGCGTACAACAGCGTTACATTTCCATGGGCCAGACGATTACGAATTTCAGCAATAAATTGTTCCATTGATGGATTATTGGAAAGTTCGACTATATAAGCATGTGAAAATCCAGGAAAAGTATATTGTCCATTATGAAATTCCGTTCGCAGTTCGGACGACGGTGTGATTTCTTTGGCCCATTTGTCCAGGTGTGCATGTTCTTTGGATATACCACGCGGCCACAATTGGTCAACCAGGATTCGATATCCGTCGGTCTTGGCCGGTGCATCATAAATTCTTTTTATTTGTAACATTACCGCATCTTAGCAAGCCGTTTTCATTTATAAACAGGAACTTAGTCCCAGTGCATACCACAATTCGTGATGATAAGATGCGCCATGCGGAAATTTATGACAATGTTTTTTACTGGGATAATAATTATGATAACACATACAGCAGATGCAATGCGTATCGACAGCGCAAGCGTAAAAAACAATGCGAATATGTCATTAATGTATGTTAACAGTCGATGCGGCGGGTCGAATGTATCACCGGATTTGCAATGGCGCGGCGTTCCATCCGATGCAAAATCTTTGGCATTAATTATGCACGATGTCGATGCAAAAAAATCCGGCGGATTTTATCATTGGATTGTTGTGGATATTCCGCCATCTTCACGTGGAATTGCGGCCGGGTCAAATTTTCCAGCGCCTGCACGTGAACTGGCAACTGATTTCGGTGTGGCCGGATATGGCGGACCGTGTCCGCCAGTGGGCGATAATGCCCATAGATATAATTTTACGCTTTACGCATTGGACATTGAAAAAATTGATTTATCCGATGCGCGCAGCCCCGCGGCAACCGCAGAAATAATACGCAGTCGTGCAATTGCCAGCACGATGATTTCAGGATTATTTGCGACGAAATGACCAAATTAAAATGAATGTACCAGCGGCAATCATTCCGGCGGACAATAGTTGTCCCATGGTTAATCCCCACGAAGTCAAAAATCCAATATGTGCGTCTGGTTCGCGGAATTGTTCGGCAAATATGCGCAGTACGGCGTATGAAATTGCAAATATCCCAGACAATGCACCAATACGTTCGCGCATACGCGTGAATCGCCACAGCGTGAACATGATTAGAAATAACACTATGCCTTCCAATGCGGCTTCGTACAATGGACTGGCATGCCTGGGCGTTTGGTCGGTCGCACCAGCAAACACAATCCCCAATGGCCCGTCGGTTGTGCGACCCATGACTTCCATATTAATAAAGTTCGCAATTCGTCCAAAGAATATTCCAATTGGTGCGACAATGGCAAGCAAGTCCAAAATGGCAAAGCCATTTTGTAGGGGCGCATATTTGCGCCCCGGGCGCGAGTACGCGCCCCTACGCGCGAATAAAAACACAGCAACAAGAACGCCAATCAGGCCGCCGTGGAATGCCATGCCGCCATGCCAAATTGCAAATATTTCAAGTGGGTGTTCGATAAAATAAGACAGGTTATAAAATAAAACGTATCCCAATCGGCCACCAGCAATCGTGCCGATGATGATATAGGTCAACAGGTCGTCGAATGATTTTTTTGTTTGTAGGGGCGGAAAATTTTCCGCTCTTGCAGATTTTACCAACCAGCGCATTACCCAGTATCCAACGACAAATGCGGCGATATATGCCAGCGCATACCAACGGATATCAAACCCAAGAATGGAAAACGCAACCGGGGATATAGGATTAATTATAAGCATTGCTTGTCCCTATATTTTTGACAAGCATATTTAATTCTTTGCTTGCCTTAAAATTTAGCAAAATATTATTGATGTCTGCGCCGCCCTCTATTTGTTTCATTGCCTGATTAAGCTTTTCCAAATCTGCCTTGGCCTTCCGCAGATTTTTTTCCTTTGCTTCGGGCGGCAGTTTTGCCACATTGTCTTCATAACGCTTAACCTTCTTTTCTCCTTCTTTACAAAGCCTGGCAAATGCTTCCGTTCTGGTTTCTTTCACTTCTTCGCCGCCAGCCACTCTGTAATGCTTTGCTCTTTCTACCCTCTTTTTTGCATTAATCTGACTTGTATGCTCTCTCCAATGTTTCCCAGCGGCGACGGGTATTGGCGTGCGAAGAATTCTGGGGTCGTTACTTGGCAATTCCAGTGACACCCCCGCCGGCAGTATCAGCACTTCCTTGTCTGACGGGGGCATAGGATGTGTATCTGTCGGATTATTTTCCATATCTGCCCCCATTTTTTTGGACAGCACCCGGCGATATTGAAATGTGATCAAGCACTGCAGCGGTAGCATTGAGTTTATTAATATTGGCTTCAAGGCTTGAATTCAACCCAGAGATTCTGAGCACCAACATCCTATCGTTCAGGTTATAAAATTGACTATCTTGGTGCTTTTCAAGTATTCTGCGGGCTTTGTCAGCCTCACGCTTTCTGGTTTGAATATCTATTTTTCCCAGCCCCTTCAAAGTATCCCTGGCATTCTTAATCTGCGTCGCTTCTTTCAACTGCTTGTCTATAATTTCAATACGTTTCTTGGCATTATTCCACTGTATTGCCAGCACTTTTCTTTTGTCGTCATTCTGTATATTTTGTGTCTTAGGAGTGAAAATTACATCACTAAAAGTGACATTTCTCTTACTGGCTTTGGATGATTCGTCAGAAACCCTGGCGCTGATTCCCCCTCTGCGCACAGGCGGCTGGCTGAAATGCCCCTGTGGTAAAATATTCATTTCTTCAATTTGCCCGCCGGACAATTCTTCGATTCTTTTTTTGGATCTTCCCAAAGAATTAATCTTGCGCGCCCTGTTCATGATTGGCGACTGCCTGTCCAGATTAATCGGATTAATCTGCAATCTGCTGGCCCGCATTTGTTCCAGAACTTCAAGCTCCCACCTTAATTTGGATGATGCATGTTTCGCCAGGTCGGGATTCTTAAGATTTTTTCCAAGTTCTTTTATTCTCTTTATGATTTTATCTCTGCTATCGCCAGCCCAGTCGCTTTTAATTTTCGATTGAAAATCTGCTTTTGTCATTTTTTACCCTTTGCTTGTTTATTCTTGAAATGTGCTTTCCATTATACTATATTATGCGAACAAATCAACAAGGAGAAAAAGATGGTTGTTAAAAAAGCCGCTGCGTCCAAAGGGCGTACGCAATACGCCCCTGCAAAAAATTCCGGTGGTGGGATTGAATTATATTTGAAACGCATATTTGCACTGATGTTTGGGGCGTTGGCTGTGACCGGCGTGACATCATGGCTGACCATGAATTATGGTTTGTCTTTGGTGTTCCAGTTTTCAAACGGTGCTTGGTCATTGTCACCATTATTTTATATCGCAATGTTCGGCGGACTTGGGTTCATAATATGGGCCCAGATGCGTGTATTTTCATTCCGGCCAGCAATCGGCGCATTAATGTTGGCCATTTATTCTGTGACGATTGGGTTTGTTTTGACGCCGTTGATATTCACCGCATTGACCGTTAATCCGGCATCTATTTGGCAGGCATTCTTTATCGCATCCGCGATGTTTGCGTGCATGGCTTTGTTTGGGTATCGGACTGCCAAAGACCTGTCTTTCTTGCGCATATTCCTGTTCATGGGCATGATTGGTTTGATATTGGTCGGCGTAGCATCATTTATCTGGCCGCTGGGCAGCACGTTTGCAACAATCGTTTGCGCAATTGGTGTCTTGGTATTCGCATTATTTACCGCGTATGATATGCAGTTCTTGAAGCGCGCGTACGCATCCGATATGGATGATACCCAGCGCAATCAATTGGCCATATTGGGCGCATTACATCTTTATATTGCATTTATCGCAATGTTCCAGTACATTCTGGCGCTGTTGAACATGAGGCGGTAAAATGACATATAAAATAGACTTGAATAAATGCGTGGATTGTGGTGGATGTATGGGTGTTTGCCCAGTCGCGGCAATTGCGCACGCAGAATGCAAATACCAGATTAATCCAGACCTTTGCGCATCGTGCGGATGCTGTGCCGGCATATGTCCGGTCGGCGCAATTGCGATTGATACACCGGAAATTAAAAAGGATTAATGATGCCGGCAAAAAACCTGAACGATTTGGTCGCGCTTTGCAAACGACGTGGATTTATTTACCAAGGGTCCGAAATTTATGGTGGGCTGCAAGGGCTTTATGACTATGGCCCATACGGCGTCGAAATGATGAAAAACATCCGCGACGCTTGGTGGCGGTCGATGGTTTATAATCGCGACGATGTCGAAGGTATCGAAGCCGCATTGCTATCCGCGCGCGCAATGTGGAAATATTCGGGACACGAAGGCGGATTTTCTGACCCACTGGTCGAATGTAAAAAATGCAAATTGCGTATGCGGTTGGATAAGATGAAAGACCAATCAAAATGCGATTCTTGCGGTACGACCGACATCACTGAACCACGCGATTATCAATTGATGATGGGATTGTCTTTGGGTGCGACGACGGATGGCGAAATTAATGCATACCTGCGTCCGGAAACCGCGACAACAACATATACAAATTTCAAAAACGTTTTGGATTCGGTGCCGCACAAATTACCGTTTGGAATCGTTCAAATTGGTAAAGCGTTCCGTAATGAAATTTCCCCGCGCGGATTCGTATTCCGCATGCGCGAATTCGAACAGGCTGAATTACAATACTTTGTCCGCCCCGGCGAAGACGAAGCGCAATTTGAAAATTGGAAAAATCTGCGCATGGATTGGTGGGTGAATGAATTGGGCATGCCGCGCGAAAAATTGCGATTTGCACCGCATGAAAAAATGGCCCATTATGCCAAGGCGGCCGAAGACATTGAATATGAATTCCCAGATGGATTCGATGAAGTCGAAGGTATTCATAATCGCCAGGATTTCGATCTGGCGTCGCATACCAAAGCCCAAGATGAATTCAAAATCCAAGCGAACGTTATAAAAAATACGGACAGCAATACGAAATTATCATACAGCGACGCACAGACGGGTGAAAACTTCTTGCCCTTTGTAATCGAAACCGCAATGGGTGTCAACCGCGCGATGATGGCCGTAATGATGCAGGCTTATACCGATGAAGATTTGGGCGGCCCGCCTTCGCCTGATGGCTCCGGCGCGGCAAGCGGTAAATCACGCATTGTGTTGAAACTGAAACCTTCTTTGTCGCCGGTCAAAGCCGCTGTGATTCCATTGGCGCGCAATGTTCCGGAATTAGTCGAAATTTCAAACAGCATCGTATCCGATTTGCGTAAATTGGGACTGGGTCGCATTGAACTGGAAAACAGCGGTAACATCGGAAAAAATTATCGCCGTCATGATGAAATTGGAACACCGGTTTGCATTACTGTTGACCATCAAACGATGGAAGACAACACCGTAACGTTACGCCATCGTGATTCGATGGAGCAAGTTCGCGTCGCGATTGCGGATATCCCAGCGCAATTACAAAAGATTGTGAATGGATAATTATTGGGGCGCAAATATGCGCCCCTACATTATTATTTTTCTGCTGTCAATCATAAAAAACGTATCATCAAAAACCTTTGACATAGTTCATGGATAGTTCTACGATTCGATTTGTCGTTTCGTGACATTGTTCTGTTGCCGAAAACGGGCGGACAAAAACGACAACCGACTGTTGCCGAAAACGGGCGGTCGGCGTTTAACAAAAAGGAAAACTAACATGAAAAAAACAATGAAACTGGCTGCGGCTTGCGCGGTGCTTGCATCGCCGGCAATGGCCAGCAATATGGAAAATCCACTGTATATTCCGGGGCAAGGCGATATTTTTACGAAAATCGCTGGTGGAATAATGTATAAAAAAGCGAATGATAACTTGGCCATGCAAGCCAAAGATCACGCAGGCGCAATTGAATTTCCAATCTGGCGTGGCCATTTAGACGCTGGATACGGAATCAATGACCGTCTGTCTGTTTATGGTAATGTTATATATACTCACGACGGTGACATTGATCGCAAAGGGATGAGTCATGGACGTCTGGGATTAAATTACCGGGTATTCGACGGATTTCAAAGCCCGTTCGTTTGGGATATATATTCCGAAGCGCACCTTGGCGGAATATCCAAGATGAAGGCAGAATTGGACGTTGCCGCGAATCCTGCGATTATGCCGATGGTGTTTAATTATGATAACTATTCCAATGGACGTTGGGGTGCAACGCTGGGGACCACGGTCGGTAAAACATGGGATAATTTTACAGTGGCCGTGTTTGGTGAAGTATTGCGTACATTCGGAAACGATAATAACAGAATCGGAATTTCCAATGATGCAAGAACCTTGGTACAAGGGCTGGTTACGATGAATTTGATTGGCGCAGGATTACCGCCAGCAAATGCAGCCGCGTTGGCCGGATTGTACGAAGCCGGGATGCCTGCTAGTTTCAGTGTTGATACAAAATCAACATGGGAATATGCGGCCGGAATAAACACGTTCTATGAAATCAACCATAAATGGGGTGTCGGTGCCGGATTTAATTATAGACATCGTGCTGAAAACGTCGTATCCGGTGCAGAAATCAACAATTCAAATGCAGCAGCGATCGAGGCAGCCAGCGGCGGATTGGTCACATCCGACGCGATTACCGAAGGCGTTATTGAAGGTGCTGGGTTCCTGGGCGGATTGCAAGATGCTTTGGATGAATTCGTGCTGACCGTCGCGGTTTCGCGCAAATTAACCGACAGCATTCAGGTTGCAGCTTATGGGGAGTACACTTTTGATCATTCTGGTCCAAAGTCCCAAGGCGGCACTGACGTTAAATGGGAATTGGGCGCACGCCTGAATTTGCAATTTTAATTAATTGTAAAATTATAAACTATATTGGACACTTTCCCCGGGTTCGCCCGGGGATTTTTTCGTTTTTTATTCATCTCTTTTTATGATATAATACTTAAAAGAAAGGAACGGATGGGGATGAATAAATCCAAGATTTTGGCGGCTTTTAGCGTGATGGCGATTGGTGGCGTTGCGGCTGCATTTGCGCAATATCCAGTCTTTACTGGATATGTTCCAGCGGGTCAACAACAGCCCGTGCAATTCGGACGCCCAGGACAAGCTCAACAACCAGTAATGATGCCTGGACAACGCGTCATCCAGCCCGGACAAGTTCAGCAAATGCCAACGACCGCGGCAAATCCGACGCGTGTAACCGGCGCCCTGCCCCAAGTTGGTTCGAATGCGACCAGTCGCCGTTATTATCAGCCGGGTTCTTTTGACAGATTGGCCGACAGCGGTCTGTATATCGGATTATCGATTGCGTATGCAACATCCGTAAATGGTGGATTATTGGCGGATTATCGGAACCAGGCAAATGCTTGGTTTGTGCCGGGTTCTTTCCGTGAATCGCCGTATAAAACCGACACTGTTTTGCCGATGCAGTTGTCTGTCGGCGCGGCAATCAATTCTGATATCCGTGTGGACTTTTCATACAATCGGTTCAGTGGAATTTCACATCCGGACAGTGTTCAGACATCAGACGGCGCAGGCGGATTTCTTAACGCGGCGGCAACCGGCGGTGCGATTACCGCAACCGCAACCATGCTGAACGTATATTATAATCTGGATTCTTATACTGGGTATTTGGCGGGCGGCGCATTGCGTCCGTATATCGGTGTTGGTGCGGGTATTTCTACAAACACGATTGCAGATTATTTAATTCACGATAATAATTTTTATGGCGAAGTTCCAATTGGTTCGCCCAGTATCGCCGGGGAATTGACCGGAATTTCCGATATATTTGCATATCATGCCGGCGGTACGCGCGAAAATCTGGCATTCATGTTCGAAGGTGGTGTTACGACAGAAATGGAAGGCGGAATAAAGATTGACTTTTTCGTTCGTTATACAGGATTGGGCAAAGTTCAATCGTCAGGCAGTATCGTAGTATCACAGACCGAATGGCTGGGCACTGGATTCGGAACGATTGGCGACCCAGGTTCTGAAGAGCCCGCGCCATACGACAGCGTATTCCATTATACAAACTGGTTTGAATCGGGGAATCTGGGCGTTTTGGATTTGGGTATCCGATTGAGATTACAGTTTTAGTTCGCGATAAATAATGAATAAAAGAAGAATATCTTTATCTGTGCTGTGTGCGCTGTTATCTGTGCACTCTGTTGATGCGGCGGTTCGTGTAACGACCAGTGGTGGTGCGGGACGCAGCTATGCCGGAGCATACCAACAAGTTTCCCAAATGCAGCAAATCATTGCACATGAACAAGCAATTGCAATTACTGCGGTTGAAAATACCCCTGTTGTCATACAAGATGAAGCTTTGGCTGCACAAATCGCGGCAAATCCAGGCGCGAATGCTGAGGTTTTGGACGAAATGGGCCGATGCGCAGCGATATTTCCAAATGGAAAATTTATTTGGGGTCGGTCTGATTCTGGATTGATGCGGCGTAATGTCGACCAATGCGTCGCTGTGGTTGAAATGCGCGTGATACATGGAAATAATGATATCGTCCTGGCCACCGCGAATGTTGCTGCTGGTGATACGATTAATTGCAATATTGATGAATTTCCGGCCGTGGGATGGACCGCAGATGCAGGTAAAATAACATTTCCGGCGGACCGCGAACCGACGCTGGACGATGTGCGGCGCATAATGGATTCAGAGCAAAAACAAAACGCAGCGATGAAGACCGCAGCGGCCGTGGTATTGGGCGGTGTCGGCGGACATTTGCTGGGCGAGCGTGGACAACGCGGCCAATCCGCGGCAATTGGTGCAGTCGCGGCCGGCGGCGTGACGTACGGTGCAACCCAGGCGGGATATGTCGCCGGGACCACAATCATGGGCGCGGGCGTCAATATGGCGGCCGGCGCAGCAATTGGCAATATGATGGGCATTGGAAACGCTGTATTATTGGTCAAAAACTGTAATGTCGGCGGAACCGGCAAATGTCTTTGGGGATTATTGCGACCAGGTTCTGCTGTGGAAAATGACACTTGGGTTGAACTTGAAACCGAACAGACTTTCCACTGTCCGAACAACAGATGTTCGCGCATGGAATTAATCGGATATCACATTGGCGGTGAATATGACCCAATTGCGGCGCTGGCCGATGTGCGCAGACCAGAATTTCGCGAAATATTAGACCGCGCAGACAGAAAGTGCATGGATGCCGCAGGCAACCTGACCGACGATGTGTTTTGCGATAATCCGCTGTACAGAATCGAAGGCGCACGGCGTCCGGGTGTATCGATACCCGTTGCGATTGCGGATTGGAATGAACGGACTTTTGGTTCCAAACGTGCGGATTGGAATAAATGGCTGGCCGACAATGCCGACCGTGATGTGACATCTGTCGTTCATAACCGCCGCGGTGACAGCGTTGATGAACTGATTACCACGACCCAGGCGCGTGGCGCAAGAATGCGCGATTTCGAACCAATTTGGCAAGATGCATCTTCTGGGGCATTGATTGATATAAATAACCGCGCGCGATTGGGCGCGACATTAACCGGTGCGGGCGTTGGCGGTGCGCTGGGCGGATTTGCTGCATACCAAGGCGCAATCCAAGATGTCGAAAACCGTTGGGTCACCGCAGTCCAAGAATACCGTGATTCATTGCAGAAAATATACTGTGCAACTGGGACAAGATGGTTGTCCGGATATAACGAAGTTGCGATTATCCCGAACGTAAGAGATTAAAAATCCCACATAATGTGGGATTTTTTATTTTCCTTGATTACTATATTGAAAATTATTGACAAACATAATTATTAATGTAGTATGCCCCGGTAGCAAAAGGGGGCGACATGAATTTTCTGGAATTAAAAATCATATTGCTGGAATCCGATACAGAAGACCCAAAGAATCTGTATGTGGCGGCGTCCCATCACATAACTAGGGAATGTTTTCCATACGATATATGCCAAGTTTGCCCGCTGGGCGGTTCGACCAAACCGTGCAAGCCGCACAGACAGTACATGCGCGCAATACATAAGGCCGACACGTCCGGGAAAATACGCCTGGAAAGGCCATCGCAGTTTACGATTGCAACCAGAAGCAAGGATGAATTTGACACTGCGATAAATGCTATTCGATACGCTTTGGATACTTGCAAACTGCATAATAACAAATAGTCAAGCCTCGCGAACAGCGAGGTTTTTTATTGCTAGCGGCGGAGTGCCCCGCTTTGCGGGGCAGGAAAACCCGTAAAATTATTTTTGACAAAACAGCTTGACAAACAAAATAAATATACTATATTACAAATCGTCAAGGGGCGATAGTTCTTTGACCGGACGCCGGGATTCTAGACTCCCTCCTACATTCTCTCTCCTCTAGGTTCCGGCGTCCACCCTTTTTACAGTTTAGAGTGACGCCTTTTTCTCCTTTCCTTCCTTCCTTTTGGCGACATTCGAAAAAATCCCTGCGAAAGCAGGGATTTTTTTATTATTCTTTATGTACTGGATTACCGGATATTTGCTGGACGGCACTTCGTGCCGCAGCGCAAATTCCGGTAATGACACTAATGATGATTTGACTATTAGAAATTCACACGGGCGCCGATGCGCCATTGATGCGCGGACGGGGAAATATTAGTTGCGGTAGCGGTAACCGTGATACCAGGCGATGCCAAGTATAAGTATCGATATCCAGCGTCAAGTGCAAATCGTGGATTGAATTCCAACGCGACACCAGCCAGTGCAGCGGCGGTGAAATCCGTGCCTTTCTTTGTCGTCACGTTTGCGGTGTCCGATTTCATATTGGCCGCGCCCAGGCCCAGCCCAACATAAGGCACAAAGAATTGCCGCATCCCCAGTAGATATTTTGATTTAATTCGTGCATCAAATATTCCATTCACGAAAAACATATCGCCATTTAAATCAAACGCATTGTATTTTATGGCGGCGCGGTGGTAATTAAATTCTGTGCGGAAAATGTCTGTGATACGCACACCAAATGCCGCATCAAATGACGATGTAGCGCGACCATCAAATTTATACGGCGCGGCGATTTCGCCAATGGTAAATGATTCAACAAAATTGGCCGCGATATAAAGGCGATGCCGTGCGGCGAATGTTTCTGCGACTTCGCGTTCGTTTGATTCAAATTGCCGGGTTGCTGTGACACGATGCAATATGCCGGCATCGGCCGCAGCCCCGGCAATTAATAACGAAGAAGTAATAATTAATAATTTTTTCATCAGAAGTTATATCTTATGCTGGCCATTATGTTGCTGATGCTTGCCGCGCTGTCTTTCTGTCCGCCGCCAAATCCAAATTTGTTTGACACCATGGCACTGTACTGATATGCCACATCAACACCAATTGCATCGGATAGCATGACGGTCAGACCCAGTTCTGCGCGTGGTGCAATAAATGCAGATTTGTGTCCATAAATCCAACCAAACGATGTTTGTGCATCGCTTGTTTCAACCCGGCCGACATTCACACCCAATCCAATAAATGGAATAAATGAACGACGGCGCAAGACATCGCCCGTTGTATGATACCGTTGCAAGAAATCAAAATACAGCATACCGCCGATTGCATGACTTCGCGCATACATATCGCCCGGCGCAAACGCCCATGTCGTGTCACGATCAAATCCAAAATCGTTATATTGAAAATCAATTTCACCGCGGGCAAATGGTGTAAAATTCCGACCCAGTCCCAGACGAACCGCGTACCCATTTCCAATATCAGCATGTCCAAGCGGTGAGTTCGCCGCGCCCGATAACCATGGAATGGTTATACCACCGCCTGCGCGGATATAATTATGCCGCGGAATATAAAGTTTAAAATCATCAGATTTTGCCGCGGTTGCACTTTCATATACTTCGCCGCCCAATGCACCGTGCGCAGTCGGAATATGCGCGGTATCGCGTGCGTGACGGATGTCCAAGCCATCGCGAACTTCGGCCTTGAATCGCGAATCATGGCCCGCGCCATACGCAGCATATGCAAATACAGATAAACAAATCGCTGATGCGATGATAATTCTCATAAAGGTATTTTATCAAAAAATCATCCTTGATTCCAGCGCATTTTGGGATTATTATTCAGACATGAAAAATAACGACAAAAAAATTGCATTGTTTTGTGGCGCTTATCGGTTGCCTTTCTTGGTACTTGATGAATTGCGCGCACGCGGATGGGAAGTTTTTGTTATCGGACTGCGTGGGTTTTATGATGCGGCACTGAAACCTGATATGGTCATACGATTGGGTGGTGGTGGCGCGGCGGCGCGGGAATGCAAAAAACGCGGTATTGAAAAATTATGCTTTGTCGGCGCAATTGGACATCCGAATTTGTCTGACATCCGGCCGGATTTATGGTCTGTATCGATATTGGCGAAAATTATTGCAAATCAAAAAGGATACGATTCCATGGCGCGCGCATTAATCGCCGGCATTGAATCCAAGGGATTTAAAATTGTCGGCGCCCAAGATTATTGCCCGGATTTAGTATTCCAGCCCGGCATTCAAACCAAAACAAAAC
This sequence comes from Alphaproteobacteria bacterium, assembly GCA_009784235.1. Taxonomy (GTDB): domain Bacteria; phylum Pseudomonadota; class Alphaproteobacteria; order Rs-D84; family Rs-D84; genus WRKW01. The sequence continues at coordinate 359,670 of WRCC01000001.1, forward strand.
CAACCACGGCCGATAAAAAAATCATCGACCGTGCTGTACACGTATCGCAAATAATGGGCCGCGAAGACATCGGTTCCAGTGTTGTTGTTGATAAACAAGTTCTGGCTGTCGAAGCAGCCGAGGGCACCGCAAACATGTTCAAGCGCGTAATTGAAATTCGGGGTGGCCGCAAAGGTTCCGGCGTATTTGCAAAAATGGTAAAACCGGGCCAAGATGTAAGAATTGACACGACCGCGATTGGCGTTGATACCATTAAATCCGTTGCGGCCGCCGGGCTGCGCGGAATAATTGTGGATGCAAAGCAATGCTTTGTAATCGACCGTATCGACGTCATTGCCGCCGCGGATAAAAACAAAATATTTATCGTCGCAAAATAGAATTATTATCCCCACATTTCTCATTGACCGGTTATTTATATAATTGCTAATATTATCATATAATGATGAAAGGCATCCCTGCACTTTTGCTGGCCGCTTTGTTTGCATGCGATTTATTTGCCGCACGACCAGTTGTGGATGCACAAACACAATCAAGAATAGAATCTGCACGTACAGCCCAAACACCCCAGACCGCACGCACGGCGACACAAACACCGGCCCAACAAACGGCGCGTTCCGCCGCACCGCGCACGCCCGTTGTTGCGACGCGCGTGCCAAGTTTGCCGAACGCTGCACGGTCCGCGGTTGCACCGCGCGCACCCATGTCCAGTCCGGCTGCGGTATCCGCTGCGCGCAACGCAACTGTTGCACGTAACGCGACCGCCGCAAATGACACGCGCGTTGGCGCGGCATACGAACAGTGCAAGGGCGCGTACTTTGCATGCATGGACCAATTCTGTGCGATTAAAAATCCGAATTATCAACGGTGCAGCTGTTCCGACCGAATTTACGATATCGTACAAACACAAACCGTTATGCAAGAAGCTGTGGACCGCCTGACTGAATTCACAGAAAACCTGGATGTCGTTGGTATGACCGCGGCCCAAGCGCGTGCGATAAAGACTGCGACCGAAGGGGAAAATGCGCTGACCGATGATAAATCCGCGGCCAAGGCTTTGTTGAACGCCATTATGAATTCCATACGCGGCGAAGATGCAAACGTTGGCGGACGCTTTTCTGCATTGGATACAATCAACATGCGAATGGATTTTGCCGGGGGCTTTGGCGGGTTTGATGATGGTCAAGAAATCGCAATGTATAACGGCGCGAATTTGTACGCCGCGATTTATGGACGCTGCCGCGAAGCTGTGCGTCCGCAATGCAATGATGCTTCTCTGCAACGCGCGGTGACCGCTTATCTGATGGCCATTGAAAATGATTGCAATACTGTCCAGCGTGCATTGGATGAACGTAAAAAATTATTGGCCACCAATGTGCGCGAAACGGATGCAATGCTGGATTTAGCGCGTATCGAAAATCGCCAGCGGCAAAACGCGCTGGGCCGCGCGGCATGCTTGCGCGAAGTGGAATCAGCCATTTTATCTGAACAAGTCTGCGGCCCGAATTATCGCAAGTGTTTGGACAACGGGCAATTTATCGATGTCACGACCGGCCGGCCGTTCGAAGGCGTGGTGGAATTTTTCCGTCTGGCCGAATTGCTACGCTTTAATGAGGGTCGCGATATCACCGACCAACGCCTTACCCAGATTGCCGCCAATCGCGGGTTCGTCACAAATTTCGAAAATAAAACGCGTCAATTTGCCGCACCCGTACTTGACCGATGCACCGAAGTATCATCGGCTGTGTGGGCAGATTTCCTGGACAAAGCGATGCTGGATATATTCTATGCACAAAAGGCAAAGGTTGAAGAAATAAAAACCGGATGTATGGATTTTGTATCTATGTGCTATATGAATACAGAAAAATCACTCACCAATGCGATGAAGAGCATTGTTGGCGATACCGTCATAAACGCACCGGATTTCATCGCCACCGCTGACCAGATATGTCGCCGATATGTTGATGCTTGCGACAATATGTTCCGCGATACGGACGCAAACGGTATCATTGCACAATATATAAAATCTCGAACAATTGAAGACAAGCGGACCGCATGCGGCGCCGTTGTCGAACAATGCTTTGCACGATTCGGTGGTAATGGTTTTGCGAATTTTTATAATCCGTTCAGTGGAATATTCGCGTCGGGCCATGCGCTGCGCTGGTTCACATTCAAAGAATGTCGCAAACCCGTTGGTGGTGGCATGCTGGAATGCGATAATACTGATATATCCGAATGCGCACTGCAATTGAACGCAATCGCCGCATGCCATGATGAAGACGATGATGATTTAATCAGCGATATATTTGGCGGATTCATCAGATTGCGATTTGGCGGTGCGACCGGCAACGCATATTATTTGCCGAATATCCCATCGATACGCAACCAGCTGCAAACACTGACCGAAGATGAAGCAAAACAATTGCCTGAAATCGCGTTGGGTGGCGGTGCGTCGCGCGTGCATAACGTTATTATCGGCGCGCTGCAAAATCAATGTGATTTGAATTACGGCGGACGATTCTTGGACAGATGGACCGCAGCGGACGAAGGATTCCAACGCGACAACGTCGCACCCGGACAGCACGCACTATGCTTTACTGTTGGTGGTGAAAATGATTGTCCGCGTGGATATTGGAATATTGTTGATACGACTTCATGGGGCGCATGTTTTTGCAGCGCAGCGACCAGTGGAACACGTTCCAGCGGCGGCGGCATATACAGCAGATGCGAATAAGTAAAAATAAAATGCGCCATCCGGCGCATTTTTAAATTTGATAAAAATATTAACTTTTGATTTTTTACAATTTTTCGTTACCAACAAATCCCGCCATCAAATCCCAATGTACCCCAAATTTATCTGTTAAACTTGCACTGCTTGAAAAGTATGTAGTGCTTTTTATCGGACTTTTGAAAATTGCATCACGGGACAAAACATCATATGCGGTTTTCAAAGCGTCATCGGACCCCATATCTATAATCAAGGCCATGCGCCGCGACTTTGATGGCGGCGTTCCATCTAAAACCCCATCAGAATCATCGCCCATTATAATAATTTGTTCGCCAATTTTTATTTGTGTGTGATAAATATAATCAAGTTGATCGGGTGACGGCACAAAATCCTTTGGATTGGCTTCACGGTATAGCATTTTAATAATAACTTTTGCATCAAATGCCTTGGTATATAAATCCAAAGCCTCACTACACTTGCCGTCGTAAATCAATATAGGTGTAACTTTTAACATAATCTCTCCATAACTTGGAACAAGAATAAACGATTATTTGAAAAATTACAATTACAAAAAACAAAATCGCCCAGCGGACGATTTGATTTTTTGGTCGGGGTGACTGGGTTCGAACCAGCGACCCCTTGCACCCCATGCAAGTACTCTACCAGGCTGAGCTACACCCCGACGCGTGAATATTTATAAACCAGTATTTGATAAAAAGCAACATAAAGGTTTGAGGATTGAAGGAGAAAGGTTGAGGAAATTTTAATAATCCTCAAACTTCAAACCTCAACCTTAAAACTTAATATTTCTGCTTGACCGAATCGTTACAATCTGATTACTATGCCCCATGACAAATCAAGAGGAGCATCGATGATTATCGGAATCGGAATCGATTTGGTGGAATGCGGACGGTTTTTGGACTGGTCCCCTTTTAAGAAGCAACGCATATTTACAAAAAAAGAATTAGAATATGCAGATGGCGATGGCGCAAATGCTGAACGACATCTGGCAAATTTTTGGGCCGCACGTGAAGCATTTTTGAAAGCACTCGGCACCGGGTTCAGCGATGACATTGGATTTTCAGATGTTTCTATTACGCACAACGATTCAGGTAAACCCGAAGTTGTCGTGACCGGCGGCGCGAAATCCGCACTGCGCGCGGCATCACCCGATGCACGTATTCATGTATCAATTACAGACCAGGGTGATTATTCCACCGCAGTTGTGATTATAGAGAAATAAAAATGCGCCGCGGCGCATTTTTATTTTATCCCAAGTTTTAATTTTACTTCTTTGAATACTTCGGAAATTGTGCCGGTGCCGTCGATTTCAAAAAATTGCACACGTGGCGCGGTTTTCAAAAATTCAATCATCGGCACAGTTTCACGCTCAAATGTACCCAGGCGACGGCGAACAATTTCGTCGTGTGTGTCATCGTTACGATTGCCGCCCTTTGCGATACGCAGATGAATCCGTTCAATCATCAGTGATTCTGGAATACGCAGATATATTGCCGTGATATGCGCATCATTAAAATGCGATATCATCCATTTTGCTTGGGCACTGTTCCGCGGAAATCCGTCCAACAAAATATCATGCGCAACGCGCGTTTCATTTTCAATCAACGGAAAAACCATTTCATCCGGAATCAGTCCGCCGGTTTCCATGATTTTTGCGATATCGGATGACGCAGACTGGGCACGAAATAATGCACCAGTTTCGATATATGTATAATCATGTTCGGACATCAGTTCCGCGGCAACGGTTCCTTTGCCACTGCCCGGTCCACCCAAGATTGTGATTATATTGTGTTTGGTCATGGTGATATTATAGCACAAAAAATGCGGGCATTGCCCGCATTTTTGTTTCAGCGTTCTTACTTTTTTGCGTTGTCGAAAGCAGCGCCAAGAATGTCACCCAAGACGGCGCCGGAATCGGCGTTCTTGGAATATTCTTTGACTGCTTGCTTTTCCATCGCGGCTTGCATCGCGCGGATAGACAATTTCGTCACGCCGTCTTCGACCGCGACAACCGATGCTTCGACAGATTCACCAACCTTGAATTTGGCGGTATTCTGTTCGTCTTTGTTCATCGATAAATCTGTACGGCGGATAACGCCGTTGCCGCCGTTGCCCAAATCAACGATGACTTCGTCCGGTGTAACTTCGGAAATCGTGCCCATGACAATCGCGCCTTTGCGAACCGATGCGCGTTTGGAATCGCTGCCTTCGGTCATTTGTTTAATGCCCAATGTCACGCGTTCTTTTTCCGGATTGATGTCCAGTATTTTTGCAGTGACTTCTTGGCCGCGGACGAATTTCTTCAATTCTTCTTCGTCCAGTTTTTCCCAAGAAATATCGGAAATATGCACCATTCCGTCGATGTCCGGCGTCAATGCAACGAACAATCCGAATTCGGTCGCGTTTTTAATCGGACCGGTGATAACGTCGCCGACATTGTGCGATTCCGCAAATTCTTTCCATGGGTTTTTCTGTAATTGTTTGAAGCCCAACGATATACGACGTTTGTCAGAATCGATGCCCAGCACGATAACGCCGACTTCCTGACCGCTTTGCATGATTTTCGATGGATGAACGTTTTTATTCGTCCATGACAATTCGGACATGTGGATAAGGCCTTCGATACCGTTGCCCAAATCAACGAATGCACCGTAATCGGTCAACGAAGACACTTTGCCGGTGATGACATCGCCGACATTGAATGCGCGCGATGCGGCATCCCACGGGTCTTCTTCCAGTTGTTTCGCGCCCAATGAAATGCGGTGCGATTCTGGGTCGAATTGAATGACTTTGACGTTGATTTTCTGGCCGACTTTGACCAATTCACGCGGATGATTGACGCGTTTCCAAGACAAATCGGTAACGTGCAGCAATCCGTCGATTCCGCCCAAGTCGATAAATACGCCATAATCGGTGATGTTTTTGACTGTGCCTTCGACAATCGCGCCCAATGAAATATTTTTCATTGCTTCTTTTTGCGCAGTTGCAATCGAATCAGCTTGGATTGCGCGGCGCGATACAATCGCGTTTGTGCGCAAAGCATCCATTTTCAAAACACGGAATTTGTCGGTCGTGCCAATCAGCGATTTCGCATCGCGTATCGGGCGATGGTCAGCCTGCGACGATGGCATAAACGCAAACACGCCGCCCAAATCGACAGTGTATCCGCCGCGGACGACTTCCATAATCGTGCCGGTTGGGTCGTTTCCTTCGGCAACCGATTTTTCCAGGTCTTTCCATGCTTTTTCAGCGCGTGCCTTTGTATAAGACAATACGGCTGCGCCGTCTTTGGATTCATAGCGTTCGATAAATACGTCGATAATATCGCCGACAGATGGCGGCGTTGCACCGAATTCGCGTAATTGCACGCGGCCTTCGGATTTCAAGCCGACATCGACCAAAACGAAATCAATTTTGATATCTTTGACAGTTCCCTTGGTCGCATAGCCTTGGAGCGTTTCCTGGGAACCATAGGTTTGATTGAACATCTGTCCGAAATCTTCGCCGGACAGTGGATTAAATAATTCTTTGGATAAATCTTTCATATAGAGATAAGCAAAGTTTGCCTGCGTCATATGCGCGGTCTTGTCGGGTTAGTACGATTGCCGGACGCCGACCCGTCCAAAGCTCGCCGATTATGGCATTAAAATTATGAAATTGCAAATAAAAATGTAGTGGCGGAAAAATTTCCGCCCCATTTTATTTACTAGATTGCTTCACATACGCTCGCAATGACAAATATTACATTTCATCTGGGATTTTCAGGCCCATTAAATCGATTGCGATTGATAAAGTTTCCAGTGATTTTTGAACTATGGCAATGCGGTGCGCGCGGGTTGCGGTGTCGACATCATCGCGCAATATCGGACAATTGTGATAGAAAGTATTTATCGATTGGCACAAATCGTATGTATAATTCGCCAGCATATCCGTCGCCCGGCGGTCGAATGCCGTGTTTATAATGCGGTTGAAATCCAAGATAGTCAGCAATAAATTGCGTTCGTCGGATTGTAGGGGCGTATTGCATACGCCTTGGGCGCAAGTATGCGCCCCTACACGTTTCAATATCGAATTCAAGCGAACCGCAGTGTACAGGATATACGGGCCGGTGCGGCCTTCGAAACTGGTAATCGCATCGGCGTCGAATATATAGTCTGATTTTACATCGTGCATTAAATCATTGAATTTCAATGCGGCCAGTGCAATGGCTTGGATGGTTTCATCGGGCAGATTTTTGCCTGATTCAGCCACGCGTTTTTGCACTGACTCAACGGATAAATCAAGAACGCCGATCAGACTGGCCACGCCACCATCACGCGTCTTGAATGGTTTACCGTCCGCACCAGTCACCGCCCCATATCCAATATGTTGCAGGTTCACATTATCAAAACCGGCCAATCGCGATGCGCGAAAAACTTGCGTAAAGTGCAGATTTTGACGACTGTCTGTAAAATAAATTATATCGGTCGGATTGTCTGTTCTCATACGGTAATAAACAGCGGTCAAATCGGCCGCGGCATATGTTTGTGCACCCGCAGATGAACGCCACATTATCGGCGGCATCGGCGCATTGTCTGTATTCAATTTTACCGGAATAATTTCGGCGCCATCATCCGTTACTATCAAATTTTTGGCAATCAATACTTTTTCAAATTCCGGAATATATTCGGCAACCAATCGTTCGCCGCGATTCTCATCAAACGGCAAAATGTTCAAGCGTGCCAAAATATCATCAATGCGCCCCAATGACATAGGCGCAAACGTATCATAAATTTTTCTGTATTCCGGATTGCCATTTTGTAATTCAGCTGTGATTTTTTTCGCACGTTCCATCCATTCCGGGTCTTCGTTTGCACGCGTCGTCGATGCCGGATACATTTTATTTATTTCATCCGCGTCCGTCGGCATACCATGTTCCAGAATCCAAGCAATAATCAGACCCATCGGCCGACCCCAATCACCCATGTGGTTATAGGACTTTGTTTTATGACCCAGATGTTTCGCAATACGATTGAACGTATCACCAACAACGGTTGTGCGCAGATGTCCGATATGCAGGTCTTTGCCGATGTTATAGCCACCGTAGTCCAAATCAATGATTTGGGATTTCTGATTTATGATTTCTGATTTATGATTTATGGATTCCAGAATAAATTCGTCTTTTAATTTGATATTAATAAAACCTGGGCCGGCGATGGATGTATCGGCGACGAACGGCAACGCAGCAATATGCGGTAAAATCATATTCGCAATATCACGCGGTGATTGGCCAAGCGGCTTTGCCAGAACCATCGCGGCGTTTGTTGAAAAATCGCCGTGTTCGCGAATTTTTGGAATTTCAATTGTGACGTTGGAAAGGTCGGTGTTTAGTACAGCCAATTTTTCTTTGATTGAATCGGATACAAATTTGTGCAAGTTCATAATGTAAAATCCTTGATTAACTGGATTGCTTCGCGTTCGCTCGCAATGACAAGAAAAATAAAATCCGCGGCCGCGGATTTTATTTTTGAATAATTTACGACGGCATCTTTGTTTCCGTGAACGTAACATGCTTACGGAGCTTTGGGTCGTATTTTCGCATTTTCATTTTGCCCTGGGTATTTTCGGATTTCGTATTCTTGGTTTTTGTATAATAGAATCCGGTTTCTGGGTTGTTCATTTTGACCACAATCTTTGCGGCTTTCTTTTTATTTGCCATAACTGACTACCTTTTATTTAATTGCCCGGCGATTTTATGCCAAAAATATCCAAAAATCAAGCGAATTGTTCGACCCCCTGTTTCCCGTTGCAAAACTTTGGCCAAAGTGCTACATTTGTTCGCAATCTAATACAAACAAAGGATTCATAATGACAATCAAAGTTCGTGACTTTGAAGTACGATTAACCAGAACCAAAGAAGAACGCAAACAAGTACGCCAATTGCGATACAAGGTATTTGTCGAAGAAGAAGGCGCAGATGCAACCGAAGAACAAAAAAACCTGCGCGAAGAATATGACAGCTATGACCGATTTGCCGATTATGTCGGCGTGTTTCATAATGGCAAGGTTATTGGTACTTATCGCATTATTGACCGCGCAGCCGCGGAAAAGATGGATGGATTTTATACTGAATCCGAATATGATATTAAAAAACTGAAAAAAGTTCGTGGCAATATTGCTGAAATGTCGCGCGCCTGCGTCGATATCGAATACCGTGAAAATGGATTGGCCATGCGGATGTTATGGATGGGATTGGCTGAATATATATTAAAGAACGAAATCGTATTGTTGTTTGGTGTTGTGTCGTTCTTGGGATTGAAACCTGCTGAAAACGCCCAGGCGATTTCATACCTTTATTATAACCACTTGGCATCGCCGTCATTGCGTGCAACGGTTGAAATCGACAAAATGGATGAAAGCATCGACCCAAAACAAACACGCATGAATATATTGCCGCGGGCATTCGTCGATGTCGAAGCAGCACGCAAACAAATGCCACCTTTGTTAAAGGGGTATCTGCGTCTGGGTGCAAAATTCGGCAAAGGTGTATTTATTGATAAGCCATTTAACATGTACGACGTTTTCGCGATTATGAAAACCCGTGATATCGCCGCCGCGTATCAAAAACATTTCACAGGCAGCGAGAATGCATTCGACAAACTGGGCATAAAGCCAGGTGCATGGAAAACATTGTGGAAAGTATTGGTGTCGCCGGTAACGGGCTTGACCGCGTTGGCGAAATTATTCTTGAAGCCCGAAGATGCCGAAGCAGTAGAAAGGGTAGAGGATTAATTTGTAGGGGCGCAATATCTTGCACCCTGATTGGGCGGAAAAATTTCCGCCCCATAGAAAAGAAAAATAGATGAAAAAAATATTTAATTTTATTTCGGCCGTTGTGCGGTTCACATTGTTCTTTATGTGGACGATTCCGTTTTTTATCGTCGCCCTGTTCGTGCCACGCGGTACGGCATTCGGGACGAAATTCTTGCGGTTTTTCATGCAGGGCGAAATGTTTATCGCCGGCGTGCGGGTGCGGGTTCACGGGAAATTATCCGATGCACGACCTTTGTTAATCGTTGGAAATCATATCTCTATCTTTGAATTCGCAACATTCCCGGTTGCATTCGGAAACAGTTTTTTTGCAAAAAAAGAAATGGAATCGTTTCCACTGGTCGGATGGCTGAGCGCGAAATTCGGCGTGACTTATATCGACCGCCGGCCGTCCCAGGCAATCGCCGCATTGGCCACCGTGCGGAATAAAATGGCGCGCGCAACCTGGCCGATGGTGCTGTTCCCCGAAGGCACAACAACAAACGGCGCGTACGTCCGGGAATTCAAATCGACATTATTTAATTTCCTGGAAACAGAAAACGGAATCGAAGGCGCGACAATACAACCGGTTGTTCAGTTTTATCGTCGGCGCGACGGCACAAAAATTTCCGACGTTGATATGGCTGAACATTATGCGTACTTTAATAATCGTGACCAAACATTCGGTCCGCATGCGTCCGTCGAACGGTCTTGGGTTGCGCAGTTGTTTCATGTATTCGCGATGGGCGGCATGACCGTTGAAATTCATGTATTGCCGCCGCCGCCATTGGCGGGAATTAAAGACAGAAAAGAATTGGCAGTATACCTGCATAAAATAGTAAGTGATAAATATATGGAATTTAAATAAGGAAAATTGTTATGAAAACTGCAATAACACCAACAAGAGCAGAAAATTTTAGTGAATGGTATTTAAATCTGATTGCCGCCGCAGACTTGGCGGAAAATTCACCCGTTCGTGGATGCATGACTGTAAAGCCGTACGGCTGGGCTATCTGGGAATTGATGCGCGATGAACTGGACAAGCGTATCAAAGCCGAAGCCGTGCAAAATGTGCAATTCCCGCTGCTGATACCGATTGAATACTTTAACCGCGAGGCCGAGCACGTCGAAGGATTTGCCAAAGAATGTGCGGTCGTAACACATTATCGTTTAAAAAATATCGATGGGTCTTTGCAACCCGACCCAGATTCAAAACTGACCGACCCCTATATAATTCGACCAACATCCGAAACCATTATTGGCGAAGCTATGTCACGTTGGATTCAGTCTTATCGCGATTTGCCGATGAAATTAAATCAATGGGCAAACGTGATGCGTTGGGAAATGCGGCCACGTTTGTTCCTGCGTACAAGCGAATTCTTTTGGCAGGAAGGGCATAATGTTTTTGCAACACACAAAGATGCAGACGCGGATGCGCGCAAGATGCACAAAGTCTATGGCGATTATGCACGCGAAGTTTTGGCAATCCCATCTGTCATGGGTGAAAAAACACCCGAAGAAAGATTTGCCGGCGCAGACCATACTTATACTATGGAACATATAATGCAGGACGGTAAAGCACTGCAAGCCGGGACATCGCACGATTTGGGTCAGCATTTTTCTAAATCATTCGACATCAAATATTTGGGTGACGATGGCCAATTGCATCATGCATGGACAACATCGTGGGGCGTATCCACGCGCATGGTCGGCAGTTTGATAATGTCACACAGCGATGATGATGGATTGGTTTTGCCGCCTAAAATTGCGCCTTATCAAATTGTGATTATTCCAATTTTGCAGGAACAAAATGAATACGCTGGACAAGTCGCGAAACAATTTATTGACGCGGGGATTCGCGTATGGTTGGACGACAGTGATGCGCGCAGCAGTGATAAAATGTGGAAATGGATAAAACGCGGTGTACCGGTTCGCGTTGAAATCGGCGCAAAAGAAGTCACGGATGAAACCATAACCATGACGCGTCGTGATTTGGGCAAGGCCAGCAAAACAACTGTCGCGGCCAGAGATGCAAATTCTTTGGTTTCGGAATGGCTGAATAAAATGCAATCCGATATGTTGGACGCATGTACTGCGCGCAATCAAACGATGATTCACAATGTCAAAGATTTGGCGAAACTGTCACGCGGACTGGCTGAAAATAAAATCGGATTTTTCCGTCTGCCGTACGCAGCAACCCAAGTTCCGGAATTTGATGAACTGATGAATCAATATAAAATATCGCGCCGGTGTTTGGATGATGCCGACCCGACATTCGTATTCGTTGCAAAGTCTTATTGATGGTAATGACAATCAATCTTTCGAACGTGCTGCATAATTATAAACTGTTATGCGATGCTGCGGATGGCGCGATTGTTGCGGCGGTTGTAAAGAATGATGCTTATGGACTGGGCGGGGCGCATATTGCGCGGCATCTTTATGAATTCGGCGGTGCGCGGGATTTTTTTGTTGCGAATTTTGAAGAGGCGGTCGCATTGCGGCCGCATGTTTCGGATTCGCGGATTTATATTTTGGGCGGAATTTTTTCAAATCAGGCCGATAAATTTTTAGAACATAATTTAATTCCGGCAATCAGCACTTTGGCGCAGTTTGAAATATGTACGCAACACAATATAAAATGTGTTGTTAATTTGGAAACTGGATTAAACCGGTTGGGAATGTGCGAAAATGATATTGTGCAAATTCCGGATGCGGCACGCGAAAAGATATCGCTTGTAATATCACATCTTGCTTGTGCGGATGATGCATCGCATCCGCTGAACGCGGCGCAGTCGGAGCGGTTGACCCAATTGCGCGACAAATATTTTCCGGGTGCTAAATTGTCTTTGGCAGCATCGGACGGAATGTTTTTAGGCAATGAATTCCGGTGTTATATAGTGCGCGCGGGTGCGGGATTATACGGACTGCACGCATCGCCGCATCAGGATTCGCGACTGCGGCCGGCCGTAACAATCGTTGCGCCGATATTGCAGATAACCGCACTGCGCGCCGGTGAATCTGCGGGATATTCGGCGACTTTTACCGCACCGCACGATATGCGTATTGCGATAATCGGCATTGGATATGGTGATGGAATGTTTCGTTCACTATCGAACAAAGGGCGCGTTTTTATCGGCGGGCATCCCGCGCCAATCATTGGCCGCGTTTCTATGGATATGATAATTGTTGATGTGACCCAAATAGACAACGTTGGCGATACAGCCGAAATTTTAAATGACACATATACTGCGGACAATATGGCCGCCGATGCCGGGACAAACGGATATGAAATTTTATCGCGGTTCGGCAACACCCGCCGAATGACCCGCGAATACATATTATAATTTACCAATTTTTTTGATATAATCGTTCCAAAGAGGGAATGATATGAAACTGGGAATTATCGGTCTGGGGACTGTTGGATCGGCGGTGGCGACTGCGGTACATAATACCGGACTGGTGCGCGAAATGGTATTGTTCGATCGCGATATGACGCGCGCGCGCGCGGCGGCCGAAGATTTGGGCCATGCGGCGACTTTCGGATTTGATATTAATATTCGCGAAGGTGGGTATCGCGATTTGCGCGGCGCCGAAATTGTAATTATAACCGCCGGCACAAATCAAAAGCCCGGCGAAACACGTACTGATTTATTACAAAGTAATGCCGAAGTCATGCGCGATGTGATTCCACAAATTATGCGAAATGTCGATGCGGACAAAGTAAAATTAATCATCGTCACCAACCCGCTGGATGTCATGGTTATGCAAGCGGTCGAGGTTTCGGGTCTGCCAGCGGCGCGCGTTATCGGCACCGGGACCATGCTGGATTCCGCGCGCTTGCGCGCCCTGCTTTCGCGAAATTTATCCGTTTCGCCGGCATCCATTAATGCTTATGTCTTGGGCGAGCATGGTGATTCCGCATTTGTAAACTGGTCTGCGGCGACGATTGGAAATATTTCGCTTGATGATTTCTGCAAACAGATGAATATTGCGATGACGGATGCCACGCGCAAGACAATTGAACACCGCGTTCGTAACGCAGCATATGAAATTATCAGGGGTCGGCGTGCGACATGGGATGGAATTGGCGCAGCAACAGCCGATTTGGTGCGTGCGATTGCGAACGACGAACGCCGCATATTGACCGTGTCCGTTGTCGATAAAGGCGTTGCAATATCATTGCCCCGAATTGTCGGCGCGGATGGCGTAACGGCGACATTAATGCCGAAATTGGATTCCGCAGAATCGCGCGCAATGAAAACATCTGCAACAATTATCAGAAATAACTTTGAAATCTTGTAAAAACCGCTTTCATAATTTTCGCTTATAAGGTATAATAATCCGAAAGGAAGGGTGTTTTATATGAGAAAATACTTTGCTGCTGTATGCGGATTGTTCGTTTTTCAGGCACATGCGGAAGTTTCGCCCGAATATTTTTTCGGCGCGGAATACTTTGACGGCATACCCGTCGAAGAAGTCGTGGTCGAAGAATTACCCGCGGAAACACGCCAACCGGTTACAACCGTAACGGCCAGTCCGCGTGCAACAATTACCCGTACTGCCAATCGGGCCGCCGTTCCACAGGCAGCAGCCACCGCGCAACAAGCCGCGCCCAGCCGCGCAGTTGCCGCACGCATCCAGCCCGTCGTTCGCCCGGGCCAAGCACCCGCCGCCACCGCGCGCGGTACAACCCCCGGTAATGTCAGCGTCGCGCGCTCTGCAACAAATCTGGTCCAGACCGACACAGTGGGCAGTCCATTGTACATTCCAACCGCTGCACGCGTAACAACGCGCAATCCGGTTGTCGCGACAACCACGACTGCAACCAATCGCGCACCGACCGTTCGCGCAGCGTCTGCATCACAAACATCATATGCCGAACCAGCATTCGCCGGCCCAACGATGGAAGAAATTGCACAACTGACTGATTTTTGCCGCGCGCAATATTTTGCATGCATGGATGGATTCTGTGCGGTGTTGGATGATAATCAAGGCCGGTGCAGCTGTTCCAGCAACATCGAAAATTACGCGCGGATTGAAAATTCGCTGAAACAGGCGACCGAAAGCCTGCAAAGCATCGCGATGGATATCCAATACATCGGATTGTCGCGCGACGAAGTCATATCGCTGTTCACCGCGACCGAAGCCGAATTGGCCATGTCATCCACCCAGGACACGACTGACATGAAGCGCGAATTGGAACGCACGATGAACCTGGTGTTGGAAATTCGGCCGACCACCGCAACTGCGACGGCTGGCGGAATGGCATTTGATTGGGATTCTTTGATGGGCGATATTTTTTCGGACAGCATGTTTGATTTTGGCGCGCTGTTCGGCACAGGAAATCAGCAAATCAACAATCAACGTGGCGCAGAATTGTATAAAACGGCCAGCAATCGTTGTAAATCCGCGGTTCTGGAAAATTGCCGCCAACAAGGTATTGATATCAATATATTGACCAACAGCTATGATTTGGAAATCGACCGCCAGTGCATCGCATATGAACGCGCGTTGAACGACCAAAATACCGCGATGCGCCGCATGATAAACAATGCAACGAATGTTCTTCGCCGCGCGCGACTGATGGTGGCGCAAAGCCGCAATGAATACGATATGCGCGGATGCGTCAACGCCCTTGATACTTGTATGCAGAATGAATTCGTATGTGGTTCTGATTATTCTGGATGTTTGGACCCATCCGGCCGCTATATCGTTAATGGCCAAGTTGTAATCGGCAGCACACCCGGCGTGTTTAATAATACAGCCGTACCAACCACTGGATTGTTCACTGCATGGAACGTTGCATCCGGCGGCCCGAACCCGTGGGTTGGGAACGACATGACATTGACACAATTCGTCGCATCAACCAATGCACCATTTGTGAAATTTATGAAAGACAAAATTGGTTCGCACGATGCCGCAACCGGCCGCAATACCGGGTTCTGTATGTCCGTTCTGAACCGTTGCCAAGATTTGACTTTCACGGGTACGAACAAACGTTTCAATCCAGAAAATCAAGTTACGCGCGAATTCTTGCAACGCATATTTATCACGATAAAGGCAAAGCAAGATGAAGTATTGGCCAATTATTCCACCAGTTGCGTGCGTGATTTACATTCATGTTTGACGACAAATAATAATATGAATTATTGGGGTGGCGGTGCAACCAATACTCTGTCCACAGCGGCAAAGAACGCGTGCCGCGGCATTGCGGTAACGTGCCAAAGCGTACATGGCGACAGTCGCACGCCGGACATACTGATGGATGAAATTTGGAATAATAACAGCTAATAAAAATGCCCCATCCGGGGCATTTTTATTAAATTCCCCTTCCACTTGTGGAAGGGGTGGATTTTACGCGAAGCGTAAAAGACGGGGTAGGTAATTATTTTTTATTTACCCCTGCCCCGCCGCCCATGCGGGCGGCACCCCTTCCCCAAAGGGAAGGAGAATCATATCGAAATTTCATCCGCGAATGACATTATATATTCATTCCCGCGGCGCAGTATTAATGCGCCGTCGTCATTAATGCCACACAGTGTTGCGCGCCCACGCCGGTACGTAATTTCCGCGCCGATGCCGATTGCCAAATCCAGCCAGCGCGTGCGCACAGCATTGAAATTACCACGTGATAGTTTTCCAATCCATGCATCCATTTGTGACATTAATTCATTCAGTAAATCTTCGCGTGATATGCCCGGTTTTAAATCATCTGTCTTGGTTGTTTCGTAATTTGGCACCGTCGGATTGGATGCGATATTTATACCGATGCCGATTATCACAAAGTCTTTGGCATATTCAATCAAAGTGCCGCTGATTTTTTTACCGTTCACTAATATATCATTCGGCCATTTTATCTGGGGCGCGATTCCGAACTTTAATAATGTTTCGGCAATCGCAACCGCGACCGAGTATGCAAGGCGCGGGTCGCGATGCGGTGCATCGTATATAAAGCTGGCGTACAAATTGCCATGATGCGAAATCCATTTACGCCGATATCGGCCGCGACCATCAGATTGTGCCGCCGCCATTATAATTATATCCGGCAATGCCTCCGGTATTCGAATTAGAAAAAACAGTACCCGTGTTATAGCAATTTGTTATTGTGCTTCCGTACATATATCCGACAATACCTCCGGCGGCAGTAAGGTTAGCAGAGCAAACAGAAGAAACAGAGCCCGTATTATAACAATCTGTTATTGTGCCGTCATAATCATCTCCTGCAATACCCCCGGCAGAGGGACTGCCGGTATTTGGTACGGCGGAAAATAAAACATCGCCCATATTATAACAATTTCTTATTGTGCCTCCGCTATTAAGTCCCGTAATGCCTCCTGCCGTGCCGGAGCCCGGAGCGGGGGATGAAGAAACCTCCCCTGTATTGTAACAATCCGTTATTGTGCCTCTGTTAAACCCGACAATACCTCCGGCATCAGACATTGCATTATTACTGGAAGAAGAAACCGCACCCGTATTATAACAATTTGCTATAGCAGTAT
>WRCC01000002.1 GCA_009784235.1 Alphaproteobacteria bacterium
CTGTGCTCCGACAGCACCTTGTGCGCCTTGATTTCCGACCGGACCTTGGTTACCCACCGGCCCCTGATTACCGACCGCACCCTGGGCGCCGGTTGCACCTTGATTTCCAACGGGTCCCTGGTCGCCTTGCATTCCTTGGGGCAGACCGAATGTAAAATCAAAAACTTTGGCCGTGTCCACACCGGACGCGTTAACCGAAACCGTTGCATTTTGACCAGCAGCCAGTGTATTCACATTCACCGTCGGCGTGCCGAATCCGGCTGCAGTACCCTGTGGTCCCGGCGTCAAAGAAACATTTTGAAGTTGTCGGTCAACATATGCTCTGGATGCGACCTGGTCTTCGGCGCGCACAGAAAACGGCATCTGTGCCAATGCGACAACTGCACATATTGTGATTATGCTGACTTTTTTCTTGCAATAAAAATTCGAATTATTCAAATTCATCACATCCAGGCTATCTTACAAAAATTTCAGTTAAAGACGCAATAGGTATTTTAACTGAAATTTCCATGACTTCACATTTTCAGACGATGGTGTGCGACGGGCGTACCCGCCGCGCACCATCAAATCGTCACGTGATTAACGTGCAATTGGTTCCCAAACGTACCCTGCATCACCGAATGTCAGTGTACATTGTGCACCCATCGCAGAACATGCGACCGGCGGCTGTGGGATTGCAATGCTGGAAACCGGCGCATATTCTACAACGCCCGGGGTTGCTGTGGCACGAACCAATTGACCCGCAACGGTTGCACCGCCCAGATTATCCTGTTTTCCGGCCAAATCAGCTTCCAAATCGGTCACATCACCCAAGATATTTTTGATATCTGTGATATCGCCTTCGATATTGGTGATGTTGGTGTTGATTGTTGTCGAAACATTTGACACTGCGGTTGTAATCGCGCTGCCCATTGCTGCGACGGACGGATATTTGGTTTCAGATGCGGCATCTGCAACAACAGTCGCTGTCGTGGATATGTTCGCTTTGTCCTGTTTTGCATTCAAGTCTGCGGTCAAATCTGTCACGCCACCGATGATGTTTGTGATATCCGTAACATCCCCTTGCAAGTTGGTGATGTTGGTGATGGCGGTATCAATGGTCGCCTTTGCGACGCCGGAATCCGTCAGGTTTCCAGTGGCATCCAATCCAGCCAAGTTGCCGTTTGTTGCACCTGTAACTTTGTCGGCTTTGCCAGAAACGTCACCGGCTGCAACTTGCAGGTCAGCAAATGTCAATGACGAACGAACATATTGACCGGTTGTATCAACGGTTGCAACGTACACAGCGGCATTCGGACCTTGCAGGTCGGCTTTGCCGTCTAAGTCCGCTTGGACAACATTCGTGATGGTATCCTGGATTGTGGTGTTATTCGTAATCAAGTTGTTGATTGTATCGCCAACGTTACCGGTTGTGATGATGTTCGCCGGGTCAATTGTACCTTCGGCAACTTCGCCGGTGTTTGTCGTTGTTGCAATCAATCCGCCGGTTGCGCCCGCAATTTTGGTTATGCGTTTCGCAGCTTCGACATCAACATAGTTCTGGGACGCGATGTTCGCGTTTGCAGACATAATTGGCAAAACCAGCAGCGCACCGGTTGCAGCCAAAATCATTTTTACTTTCATGTTTTCCTTCCTTGGTTTTTTTGTTTTTATTTGGTTTGTTTTGCTATTCAGCACATTTTTCTGGGTTTTCGTTTTGTTTTTTATCGTTTCGTTTGTTTATTCTACAATTCTGACACAGGTGATGTCGCCGGTTGACCGGTGCACCAACGCATAATTCGCATCCGTCGGACAAGTTGGCAAATCAGCCGACGCCCCTTGGGGGCCCATTGCACCTTGTGGTCCGGTTTCACCGGTCGCACCTTGGGCACCGGCAGCACCAGCATCACCTTGCGGTCCGCGGAATTGTGCGCCGCCGCCCTGGGCCGGGAATCCGGTCGAACCCCATATATAAAGCAATCCGTCCGCCAGAACCAAATAAGCATCGCCTTCGCTCGCACTGGCTGGCAGGTTTGCGTATGTAGCAACTGTGTCTTTGTATGTTATTCCAATACCTGGGTCGCCTTGGTCACCTTTGGAACCTTGGGCACCGGCGGCACCTTGCGGTCCGGTTTCACCGGTTGCGCCAGTCGTACCTTGGGGTCCAGTTGCACCTTGCAGCGAATCCATCCAGTCATTTATATCACCGACAAATCCGTCAAGCACCGCGGTTTCGAATGCAGATAATCCAGCCGCACCCTGGGTACCCGCAACGCCTTGTGGACCTGCTTCGCCTGTTGCACCCTGGGCACCTGTTTCACCTTGCGGTCCAATCGCACCTGCTTCGCCTTGTGGTCCCGTGGCACCATCCGCGCCTTGGGCACCATCGGCACCTGCAATTCCTTGTGGTCCGGCTTCGCCTTGTGGTCCTGTGGCACCTTGGGCACCTTGGGCGCCTGTTTCGCCACGAATCATTTCCAGCCATTCGGTCATATTGGTTACATATCCGCCCAAAATCGCGACTTCGTAAGCAGATAAACCATCAATACCTTGTAATCCTTGTGGGCCTGTTGCGCCTTGCGGCCCGGTTTCACCGGCTGCGCCTTGGATACCTGCTTCGCCTTGTGGTCCGGCCGCGCCCTGTGGTCCGGTATCACCGGCTGACCCCTGGGCACCTGTGGCACCCGGTAATCCATCAATTCCATCCGCGCCCGCTGCACCTTGGATACCCTGCGGTCCCGCTTCGCCCTGGGGACCCATCGCGCCCTGGGCGCCTTGCGAACCTGCTTCACCGCGCAGCATTTCCATCCATTCGGACATGTTGGTTACATATCCACCCAAGAAAGCAACTTCATAGGCCGACAAACCATCAATACCTTGCAATCCCTGTGGTCCCGACAAACCTTGCGGTCCCGTTTCACCGGCTGCACCTTGGACGCCTGCCGCACCCGGCAACCCATCGATTCCGTCGATTCCGGCAACACCTTGCGGGCCTGTGGCACCTTGGGGTCCAATGTCTCCCTGTGGTCCTGTGGCACCCTGGGCACCCGGCAGCCCGTCAATTCCATCAATACCGGGGGCACCCTGTGCACCCTGTGCGCCAAGTGTTCCATCCAGACCCGGTGCACCCTGCACACCTTGCGGACCGCGTGTTAATTCCAACCATTCATCCATGTCAGATACATATCCGGCCAAGAATGCAACTTCGTACGCGGATAAACCATCGATACCTTGGGGTCCGGTTGCACCTGGTGCGCCTTGGGCACCTTGTGCGCCAAGCGTTCCGTCAAGACCAGCAATACCTTGGGGGCCCTGTGGCCCAATTTCGCCTTGCGGACCTTGGAATCCCTGTGCGCCTTGCGGACCGCCAGTCAGGCTGAGCCCGTCGATTCTGTCGCCCAGGTCGTCCATCTGACCTTCCAGCATTGCCAATATTGTATCCAGATAAATTTGTGTGACATATGCAGATAAATCTATATTTCCGCCGCCGCCCGCACCCGGTACATTTGTAACACCCGGACCAGCCGTATTTCTGTTGATATAATCATATACACTGGACCGACGTACAGTTCCGGCGCCCGCTGTCCCGGTTGTTCCAACAACGCCGCTGCGAACTTGGGTGCCACCGACCGTTGTACCACCAATCGTTGCTGCACGCACAGGTGCGGCCGCAGTACCCCCAACAGTTGCACCGCCCGCGATACCACCCCCGGTCGCCACGCCCGGCGCTGTGCGAACAGTTGCCGCAGAATGCGCCGTCCCAATTGCAAAAGCAGACAAAGCAAAGCACAATGCATAAATGCTGACATTGTTTTTACGACAAGTATTTTTATTTCCAAACATTTTGTACTTTCTTTGTTTTTATCCCCGTGCGCACCGGGGCCGCCCAATTAAAACTCGTATGCCAGACCCAGCTTTATCGAATGGTTCATAAACCAACCGACCTTGTTCGTGAATTCAAATATCGCACCGATTGGCGAACAATCTGGTCCCGCGCATTCCCATTCGCGTTTTATATCCGAACCCTTGTATGTGGAAAATTTATACCCCAAATCCAAGAACCAATGGTCTGCAATATGTGTACGATATCCCAGCATGGCCGCAAATAATGGTGATACAGTCGTTTTGCTTTCCCCGCCGATTAACACAGCATTGGTTTCGATTTTTGTTGTCGGAAATGCCGCGCCCAGCCCCAATCCGCCATAGACCCATCCCCATTGTGCTTCACGTGTGTTATATGTCGCGCCAACCTGGACGTACGGCGCAGATGTCGAAAATTCCCAGCCTTGGTAAAAGTTTGAATATTTTCCGGTATATCCAATTTCCCCTTCTAGTCGCCAATTGTCATCCAATTTGCGTCCGCCGAATATATTAAGGCCCATTTGCGTCACGCCATTGCGGTCAATGCTTTCAGTCGGACCACCCGGCACGCCAGTATCTTGTTTTTCGGTAAAGAATAAAAATGTATGCTGATATGCGCCACCAACAAACCAATTGCGAACGCGCGGCGCTTCGTATTTATAAGACAATTGATATCCATCATTTGTACGGGTCAATGTTGACGGGCGTGATACTGGTGCGACTGCGCGTTGCGCGGCACCTGCGCCAAGCGTTACAACGGACAAAAGCGATGCAACCAATAAAAACTTTGTTTTGTTCATATCCATATTCCTTTGTGCTTTCTCTCTCTCCGCTATAAATTTTTATTCAACGACGCGTATTGTTGCACTGCGGTTCAGTCGCCATACTTCTTCGCCGCTGCCATCTGCAACCGGTCGCGATTTACCAAACGACACTGCATTCACACGGTCGGCGGCAATTCCATATTCATAAATTACATGTGCTGCATTCGCCGCACGAACGGACCCCAGCGCCAAATTATATTTCGCACTGCCGCGTGCGTCCGTATGACCTTCGATAATAATATTTACATCGTGGTTCCATTTCATGAAACGTGCAACTTCGATTAATTCTTGTTTTGCTTCGGTTGAAATTTCAGCAGAATCAAATTCAAAATAAATACGACGGCCATCAATAGATTCCGGAACATTACGTCCCGCACATCCGCCGAGAACAAAAATTGCACACAATCCAATTAATAATTTTTTCAACATTTTTTACCTTTGTATATACAAAACAAGAATGGCTACAATCTTGTAAAATCCTTGATTTCTGCGGGTTTGGTTTATTTTATCTCTCTCTTGCTAAACCTATTTTATCACAAATGGGCGAATCGAGTAAAGGGGTAAAAACGATAAAAAATTATAAATTCAAAAAATCGTGGATTTTAGGGACTTTGTTCCTGGGATTGGGATTATGTGCCCGGGACTTATGAAAGAAATCTGTATATACGGAAATAAAAATGAGATTAAAAATTTTTGATTATTTTTATCCGTTGTGCCGACTGCACGCGTTTTTAGTCGCATAGTGTACGGACAGTACATGAGTGACCAAAAAGGCGTGCAATGGGACCGATGGAAAAATAAGTATCCAGAGAAAATTATTTGTTAGAATTCAAGTGTTCGATACAATCCATTGCAACTTCGCAACCCCATCCAACAGCAGTGGCAACCTGTAACTTGATACCTGCCCTGACATCACCGGCAACATACATTCCGGTTGGCAATGTTGACGCGACCAGACGACCGGCATCGTCACGCTTTATCGATTCATCCAAGTAATCTGTATTTGCTTCGTGTCCGATTGCAATAAAGACACCGTCCGCCATAATTTTTTCGCCGGTATTTGTTATAACAAATTCAACGCCCATGTCTGAACCACCAATTTCGGCAATTTCGGTATTCCATAATACAGAAATATTTTCGGTTTCTTCCACACGTTTGACCACAACATCTTCGGCGCGTGCAAAAGAACCTTTGCGATAAATTATTTTTACCGATTTTGCGATATTGGCCATATATAGTGCGTCTGACAACGCAGAATTTCCACCGCCGACAACGATTACGTCTTTATCAGAATAAAAGAATCCATCGCATGTCGCGCAATAAGAAACACCGCGGCCAATAAATTCGCGCGCACCCGCTGCATCCATTTTACGCGGCTTTGCCCCCGTTGCAATTATGACGGTTTTAGATTCGTATTCTATTCCATCATCCGCAACAATTTTATAACTGTTGACTGTTGACTGTTGACTGTTGACTGTTTTGGCGCTTGCCATTACAATTTCTGCGCCGAATGATTCGCATTGTTTTTTCATAAACGCGGCCAATTCCGGTCCAGTGCCAATAAAGCCCGGATAATTTTCCAGCGCATGAATAACATTTAATTGGCCACCCAATTGGTCGCCGCCCAAAACAAGCGTCTTTTTTCCCGCCCGACTTGCATACAGTGCCGCAGTCAACCCAGCCGGCCCCGAACCCAAAATAATTACATCGTACATGTATAACTCCATTTCTGATTTATGATTCCTGATTTATGATTTGTTTTTCGCACAAGTAAATATCAGCAACTATTTTCCGGCTGATTTTACACTCTCAACTATATATTGGCAAGCGTAATTCAGAAATCATAAATCCTAAATCAGAAATGCATTTTACCAAAAGTTTTTTTGTATAAATTCCTAGGGCGAATCGTTTAAAAAAAATCCCAGATTTCCGCACGGTAAAATTATGCAAGTGCAAATTTCACAAAAATGTAAAATATTTCACAGGAAAATTTCCCAAAAATACTATATATTGTGTCCGAAATGTTAAAATAACCACTATCTGTTGATTTTTGACGGAGAGGGCAAAAAGAAAAGTATAGTAAAATTATGGGATTAGGGGCACCATGAACGAGTCATTAAAACTTTTATCAGATTTGACATACTATATGAAGTATTCACGCTATCTGCCGGATAACAAACGTCGCGAAATTTGGATGGAAACGGTTGAACGCAATAAAACCATGCACTTGTCGCGTTTTCCCCAGCAAAAAGATTTAATCGATAAAACTTATTCATTTATGTTGGACCGCAAGATTTTACCATCTGGTCGTTCGATGCAGTTCGGTGGTGACGGAATTCTTAAAAATCACAATCGTATTTATAATTGTTCTGCGGTGGGAATCAGCGAAATCCGCGATTTTTCGGACTTATTCTATCTTTTGTTGTGTGGTTGCGGCGTTGGATTTTCTGTCCGACGCAATTTTATTGAAAAATTGCCAAAAATGGTTGCGCGCACTGGCAAAACAACAATATTTAAACCCGAAGATTCAATCGAAGGCTGGGCTGATTGTGTCAAAGAAATGATGAATGCATACTTTGTCACCGGCGACGATATTGAATTTGATTTTTCAGGCATTCGGCCAAAAGGCGCGCTGATTAAATCCAGCATGTGCCCAGCACCCGGCCCGGAACCGTTGCGCGATGCGATGGCTCTGCTTAAAAAAATGCTGGACCGCAAGGTGGCAGCCGGCGAAGATACTCTGTCTTCGGTTGATTGCTTTGATATATGCTGCTTTATTTCTGATGCAGTGTTGTCCGGCGGTGTTCGGCGCAGTGCGATGATTTGCCTGTTCGACAAAGATGACGAAGGTATGCTGCATGCCAAAGAAGGCGAATGGTGGGTCGATAACCCGCAACGTGCATTGGCAAATATTTCCGTGCAATTCGACCGCGGCAATACAACCAAAGAAGAATTCGACCGAATCTATGCGCAATGCAAGGCCAGCGGTTGCGGCGAACCCGGATTCATTTGGACCAATAATCCAGAATGGGTAATTAATCCATGTGCAGAAATTTCCATGCCATCGCGCGGATTCTGCAACCTGACATCTGTTAACGTCGGCACTGTGACTGACCAAGCCGATTTGGAAGAACGCGTCTATTACGCAGCCGTTATGGGCACATTGCAGGCATCATATACAGATTTAAAATACGTGCACCCGCAGTGGAAAGAAAACGCAGATAAAATGTCTTTGATTGGCGTGTCTTTGACCGGTCTGGCATCGCATCCTGATTTGTCATCGCTGGATTTTGCCGCCGCGGCCGAAGTTGCAAAGCGCGCAAATGCAGAAACTGCAAAAAAATTGGGCATAAATCCGGCCGAACGTGTGACAAACATCAAACCAGATGGAACCGGTGCATTGGTTCTGGGCACATCCAGCGGCGTGCATCCGTGGCACGCGAAACATTATATCCGCCGCTTGCGCATCAATAAACTGGAACCGATTTATGAATATTTGGCGGAAAATTTCCCAGACATGATTGAAGATGATGTTATGAAACCGGACAAGAACGGCGTTCTGTCATTGGTCATCCGCGCACCGGATGGCGCCGTAACACGCCGTAATGAAACCGCCATAGAATTTTTGGAGCGTGTGAAATATATGTTCGAAAACTGGGTAAAACCAGGACATGTATCAGGCGATAATTACAACAACGTTTCTTGCACATGTAATGTGAAAAATCATGAATGGGATGAAATCCGCGAATGGATGTGGGAAAACCGCGATTGTTATACGGGAATATCATTATTGCCCTATTCCGATGCCAGTTACCAGCAAGCACCATTCGAAGATACGAACGAAGAAGTATATAAAGAATTTGCGGCCACGCACCGCGAATTCAAACTGGACGATATCCGCGAAGAACAAAATTTTGTTAACTTTGCGGCCGAAGCTGCATGTCACGGCGGCGCATGTGAAATAGTATAAACAAAAAACGAAGGTTCGGGAAATGGCTTTAATAACGACCAAAGCAGGCGACACAGGAATGACCCAATTGAATCCGGATCGGATTGCGTCAAAGACGCACCCGGTGATTGCGATTATGGGCAACCTGGACGAACTTTCATGTGCCCTGGGGATGGAAGGCGACCGCTTTGATTCGGTTCAAACATTCTTGTCGGAACTGATGGGCTATTTGTATTATAAAACTTTGGATGAAAATCGTCTGCGTGGCCAAGTTGAAATACTGGAAGAATATATCACGTCACACAATAATTCATTGCCACCTTGGTTTGTAAATCCGCGTGGCGCGGTGTCGCTTGCGCGCGCAGTTTGCCGGCGCGCAGAACGCAGCATCGTCGAATTCGCAGAAACCGAACGCACTTTGTCTGAATCTGAACGTTATATGCCGCTGGCCAACATTACACCAATTATCCAATACTTGAACCGCTTGTCTGATTATTTATTTGTGAAATCATTCGAACGCGTCCAAACAGACGCTCAGTTGTTCCGCGACGAATTGGCAACACAGCTGCCATTGTCCGCAGTTGCATAATGGGAATTATTTCTATTAATCCGATTGTTGCGCAACCGGATTTTTTTTTCTATAATTTCGTCTGAAAGGATGAAATATGCAACAAACCATCACCGCTAATCGGACACACATAATTAATAAACTGATTGCTGACAATAATCTGTCATCATATTTGGAAATTGGCGTATCGAATCCGTATGTAAATTTCTTGCGCATAAAATGCGCGCATCGGGTTTCCGTGGACCCATGCATGGAATGCGAATATTATAACACGGCATCCATTGAACAATTTAAAAAATTTATTAATCACGTCGTAACATCGGATGATTTTTTCGCAAAAAACACTGAAAAATTCGATATCGTATTTATCGATGGCGACCATTCGTACGAACAATCTTTGAAAGATTTAAACAATGCGATGAAGCTGATTCCCGTCGGCGGATTTATTGTTCTGCACGATGCCGTGCCGGTCAGTTTTGAAGCCACACAATGGGAAGCATTTAAAAAGAAACAATTCTATAACGGCGAAATTTGGAAGACCGTTGTATCTGCATTGCGTTCACCAGCCGCTTCAAGATTACAAATCGGCACATTTCCGTATGATTTCGGCATATGCGTGATAAAAAAATTGGCCGATAACGTACCAGAAATTCCAGTTATAAAATTGGACTATTACAAAGATTTTTCTTTGCCTGCGCTTAATCCAACATATAACCTGCGCGATTTTTATAATAAAAAAGTTTCGTATTTTACGTCGCTTTATAATACCCCACAAAAATCGATTGAACGTACTGCGCGGACATTGCTGAACCAAACAAATCCGAATTGGGAATGGGTTTTGGGCGATGATTCAAATAATGATGCGGACGCAACGCGTTTGCAAAAATTCTTTGCATCATTGAATGATGGCCGAATAAAATATATGCGGTTTCCAAACAGCGGTGGCTTTATCGGATTGGCCAAGCGGCGCGCTGCGACACTGGCCACTGGCGATTTCTTGGCTGAACTGGACCATGATGATTTATTAATGCCAGATTTGACGGACACGATATTAAAAAATGGCGATGGCTTTGATTTTATTTATTCAAATTGCGCTTCGGTTGTCGTTAATCCGGATAATTCTCTGAGCCCCGGTGAACATTTTGGCGAATGCGGATTCGCAATGGGGTACGGCACATATCGCAAGACAGTTGCCGTGAATCCACTGAATGGCTACGCGCATGAATTCGATGAATGTATTGCAACGCCGATTAATCCAAAAACCATCCGGCGCCTGATGGCCGTGCCAAATCACGTACGCGTTTGGTCGAAAAAATTCTACGATGCAATCGGTGGTCATAACATTGATATCTTGGTTGCGGATGATTATGAAATTATCGTGCGGTCGTTCTTGAATGGTGCAAAGATGTTGCATCTGGATATGCTTGGATACTTGCAAGTTGAATACCCAACGCGTTCAACATACGGATATAATGATGAAATCCAAGTGCTGGCCAATGCAATCGCGGTCGCATCCGACGCGGCGATAAAGGCCGAATTTGAAAAACGCAATATGAACGATTGGGCGCATAAATATTACGGCGAAAAATTCGGATTTGCCGGAAATTATTACCAAAATATGCCGTGGGTTGCCGGACCGTCCGGATTTAACGGATACAATTATTGGGACGTTCCGACGGATTTAAATGCAACCTGCGCCAATTGCAAGATTTAATTGCATCCGCGCAATCTGTATGGCACAATTCACCAATATTCAAAAGGTGAATTAAATGCTTGATATAAAATTTATACGTGAAAATCCAGATATGGTTAAAAACGCGTGCCGCGTCAAAGGATTTGATGACGTAACCGACGCGATACAGGAATTGGATGCGCGTGTTCGCGCGCTTAAAACTGCAACACAAACCAAAACGGCCGAAAAAAACAAAATCACATCGCAAATCGCGAATGCAGACACTTGCGCACGCGCACCATTGGTCGCAGAATCAAAAAAAATAAGTAGCGAAATCGCAGATGACGAATCCGCATTGAAATCGGCCGAATCCGAATTAAATAATCTGTTGCACCGCGTGCCGCAAATCCCCAGCGCGGATTCGCCAATCGGTCCGGATGATAATTCCAACGTTGTCGTCAAGACAGCCGGCATAAAACGTGAATTCGATTTTACACCGCGTCCGCATTATGAAATTCTGGACATGAATAATTGGTGGATGCCGGAAAAAATCGCCGAAGTTTGCGGCGCCCGGACATACTGTCTGCGCGGTGAAATTGCAGAACTGGATTTGGCCATCCAAACATTCGTAATTCAAAAATTGGCCGCACGCGGATTTGAATTTATCCAAGTACCCGCAATTACAAAACCACAAAGCGTGTTTGACGCTGGCCACTTTATGGGCACAGATTTATCAGTTATGGACAATGATGTATTCTACCTGAATGCACCGGATAAATGTTTGTCCGGTACGTGCGAAATCGTTTTGAATTCTTTGCATAATAATGAAATCATGCCCGAAGACGCATTGCCGATTAAATATGCCGGATGGTCGCCGTGCTTTCGCAAAGAAGCCGGTGCGGCCGGACGCGATACGCGCGGATTAATACGCGTACACCAATTCCACAAAGTCGAACAATTTATATTCTGCAAGCCACAGCAGAGCGATGAAATGCACACGATGCTGCTTGGAATCCTGGAAGAAATCATGATTGATTTGGAAATGCCGTACCAAGTACTGAATATTTCCACCGGCGATATGGGATTCAACAAAGTAAAACAACACGATGTCGAAGCATGGTTTCCGGGTGCAGGCAAATACGTCGAACTGGGCAGCTGTTCATCAATTGGCGAATTCCAATCGCGCCGCACAAATACGCGATATCGCGAAAATGGCACGAACGAAGTCAAATTCTGCGCGACACTAAACAATACCGCGATGGCATTGCCGCGTTCATTGGCCGCAGTGATTGAAAACCATCAAAACGCAGATGGCAGTGTGAACATCCCGGCCGCCCTGCAACCATTAATGCGCGGCCGAAAAAGAATCGGCACGGCAAAATAAAAAATCCGGCGTCCGCCGGATTTTTTCTTGAACCCGCGATTTATTACTGTATAATTCCGCGCGCAAAAAGGCATTATAATGAAAATACGTAATATCGCGATAATCGCACACGTTGACCACGGCAAAACGACCTTGGTTGACAATATGTTAAAACAAGCCGGAACATTCCGCGAAAACGAACGCGTTGCCGAACGCATGATGGATTCTGGTGAAATCGAACGCGAACGTGGAATAACGATTTCCGCCAAACCAACATCCGTTATGTGGAACGATTATAAAATCAATATCGTGGATACGCCCGGACACGCAGATTTTGGCGGCGAAGTCGAACGCATTTTGTCTATGGTTGATGGCGTTATATTATTGGTGGACAGTGCCGAAGGCCCAATGCCGCAAACGAAATTCGTATTGGGCAAGGCGCTCAAACTGGGCCTGCGCCCGATTGTATGCATTAATAAAATCGACCGCGGCGACGCACGCCCGGACGAAGTGTTATCCGAAACATTCGACTTGTTCGATAAATTGGGCGCAACGGAATCGCAACTGGATTTTCCATATCTGTATTCTGTCGGCCGCGAAGGCTGGGCAGTGCGGGAATTATCGGACGACCGCAAAGATTTGACACCGCTGTTCCAATTGATAATCGACCATGTTCCCGCGCCTGATTGCGGCATAAATGGACGCTGTGAAATTAATGCGCCGTTCCGCATGCTGGCCACTACTTTGGAAGCAGACCCGTACGTCGGACGCATCCTGACCGGTAAAATCGAATCTGGCACCGTGCGCGTTGGACAATCGGTCAAGGCAATCAATATGCACGGCGAATTTATTGAAAACGCAAAAATTACAAAAATAATCGAACAGCGCGGGATGGAAAAAGTATCCTTGGATTCCGCGCATGCCGGCGATATCGTTGTTGTCGCGGGATTCAGCAAGGCGACCGTCGCGGACACATTATGCGCGCCGGATGTTACCGAACCGATTCCAGCATTGCCCATCGACCCACCGACACTGACCATGACTTTCTTTGTAAACACTTCGCCGTTGGCCGGGCGGTCGGGCGGAAAAAAATTAACATCGCGCATGATTGGCGACCGATTGAAAAAGGAAGCCGAAACAAACATCGCACTGCACGTCGCACAATCAGAAAATAACGAAGCATTCGATGTATCCGGTCGCGGCGAACTGCAACTGGGCATTTTAATCGAACAAATGCGGCGCGAAGGTTTTGAATTATCCGTATCGCGTCCGCGCGTTGTGTTCGGAAAATCTGAATCCGGCGATATAACAGAACCAATTGAAGACGTCGTTATCGATGTCGATGATGAATTTTCTGGCGTCGTTATCGAAAAAATGACACGCCGACGCGCGGCGATTACAGAAATGAAGCCATCCGGCGCCGGCAAAACGCGCATTGTGTTTTCCGCACCGTCGCGTGGCCTGATTGGATACCTGTCCGAATTTCGCACCGATACGCGCGGCACTGGAATTATGAACCGGATATTTTCGGAATACGGCACGTATCGCGGCGATATCGAACAATACCGCCCGGGCGTTCTGGTATCCATGGAAAATGGCGCGGCGGCAACATACGCTTTGTTTAACCTGCAACCGCGCGGAACATTGTTCATAGAACCGCAAACTTTGGTTTACAGCGGTATGATTGTCGGCGAACATTCCAAAGAAAACGATTTGGAAATCAATCCGATAAAAGGCAAAGAGCTGAGCAATATGCGCGCAAGCGGGTCAGATGAAAAACAATTCTTGTCGCCGCCACGCCGCATCAGCTTGGAAGAAGCATTGTCATATATCCAAGACGACGAACTGGTCGAAGTAACACCACAAACAATCCGTCTGCGTAAAAAAGAACTCGATTCCGGGGTGCGAAAAAAGGCACGAAAATAAAACGTGGCAAGCCCACGTTTTTTCATATATCATCCATGGGAAAAGGAGTCTATTTTGAAAAAAGATTCAAAACCGATTAAAAAAATTGCCGCCATCGTAATGGCGCGCAATGACGAATTCTTTCTGTCGCGTTGGATTAAATATTACGGCGAACAATTGGGTAAAGAAAATCTGTATGTATATCTGGATGGATTGGACCAAAAACCTCCTGCAAATGCCGACGAGGCGAATGTTATTATCCTGGAAAAAAAATTAACAAAACTGCAAAAATTTGAACAATGGCGCGCAGGCTTTATGTCCGAACGTGCGGCTGAATTATTTGCCGCTGGATATGAAATTGTTATTGGAACGGATTCGGATGAATTCCTGATTGCTGACCCGAAAACCGGCATGAACCTGGCCGAATATTTATCATCTATAAAAATCAAAGATACTGTGTCGGGGCTGGGGCTGGACGTTGGTGAACATTTGAAAAAAGAAAAAACGCTTGATAAAACAAAGCCGCTGCTGGCCCAACGTGGATACGCACGGATAAATTCACGTTTTACAAAAACGAATGTTATATCAAAGCCGGTTCGTTGGGGCTGGGGATTTCATCGCGTACGCAAACATAATTTCAAAATCGACCCGAATCTGTACCTGATTCACGCAGGCAACATGGATTACGAAGCATTAATGACAAAATATAACAGCGCGGACATAATCGCCCGCGGTGAACAAGCACATTTTAAACGTGCACGCATTCGCATCGTTGACGATATATCATCGCGACGCGCTATGAAGGGCGACAAAGTATTCTGGATTGCCCGCCTTATCCAAACAATATTCCGCCCACCGTACGCATGGAATAAGCCGTCGATGTTGGAAATGCGCTGGGTGGTTAAATTGCCGGAAAGGTTTAGAAAATTAGTGTAAGTGTTAGTGATTAGTGATAGTTAATATAGTTAATTAAATTAATGATTAAAGGTTGTCTACCATAGTAGACAACCCTTAAAAATAATACTAACACTTACACTTATTTTTCGAATTGCGATTTACCCGAAAACATTTCATCCATAAATTTCTGGGCATTTTTGAATGCGTTGAAATCTGCATAATTATCGTTAATATTAAACATCGCGGGCTTTGTAATACGAACATCGCGCGCCATGTTTTTTACACCGCCGTGAATATCATGTCGGCGAAATCCAAATATCTTGGCGATGCCGCCAATTGCCTTGATATACATTATGCGCATCCATGACATATCCGGCGTCACAATAATTCGCCGCGACCCAGCGCGCCAATTCAGCACAATTGTATTTCGCCCTTTGGCATTATCCATCATCGGAAATACAATCTTTTGCAAATTAGCATCCGACCGGAAAGTCGTTGCCGTCGTATCCATAAAATATTTTTCAAACTGTTTTACATTTTCGGCGCGGTATGATTTTCGCATGGGCTCCAAAGAATGCGTCATATGCACATGATACTTTTTTCCGAATTTTTCATAAATAAATCGCACCGCATTAATTATCATCCGGTTGAACATGTCATGCGCATTCCAGAATTTTTTATATTCGGATGCGGATTGCGAAAATAATGCGTCATTTTGTTTCCACAAACTGAGTATTACAATTGGATTTCTATCGGCATCAAAGAAGTAATCTGGCGACAAATTTTTTGCAAAAAACTTGTCATCATTTGCGTAAATAAAATGCTCGGACAAACCCGGAATTTTATGAATGAATAAATCAAGCGCAGCAGAATTAAAAATAGGCTGGTATTTCTTTGGAATAATTTCATTCTGGTCAATTATTGTTACGCGTGGATTTTTGGCATCCAGCCATTTCGGAACCTGGCCATCTGTCACAATATAAATATGATTTATCCACGGCACAAATTTTTCAGCCGAACGCAGCGAATATTTCAATTCACCATTATCCATCCATCGGTTGTCGCCAACTGCATCCTTCATCGGCGGACGCCCCATGGCGGCCAATGCGGCATTTTTCTTTGCACGCCACTTTGGGTCACTGCCATCAACCCACAGATAAACTAAGTCTATTTTCTTTTGCTGCATATTGATTTATCCAACACTTCATTCTGGTCATATTTTTCCAGGTACTTTTCCAATGCCATTGGCCGTGCGCCATACAAAGCATCGCCTACGCCAAATTTCGCTGCGCATTCCGCAACCGATTTTGTTTTATAATGATTAACGCGGAACGTATCAATTGGATAATCCGCATCACGTGACGCCGCAATTCGTGCGCCACACGCATTAATTGTTTTTCCGGCGACTGCAGAATAATGACATGAATGAATTGCACGAACCAATCGCGGATTTACAATCGATTTGCATTCATCGGAAATGGCGCCGCGCCGCGTGAAATTAGAAAGCAATCCATCAACCGGTTTTGTCTTATGACCATTTGTTCCAAATATTGCACAGCCAAGCGTAACCTGGGCCACATTGCCCGACTGCTTTTTCAAAAATTCGCGCGGGCTTGGCATCAAGAATTCATCGATATCAAAAAATGCCAACCATTTTGTATCATTTTTATGCATGGCAACCGCATCGCGATATGCTTGTAACTGCATACGCGAACCAGGCCACAGTTTATATTCAACACGACCAGATTTTATGTACGGCGCCAAAACCACCTTAATATCATCCGTCGATTCATTATCGTACAGATAAAATTTATCAATGCCAATCGCGATATGATAATCCAACCATTCTTTGATATACGGCGCTTCGTTTTTCATTATCGCAACGACGGATAAAAAATTCGGATATTCGCGCGCTGCGTCGCGACGGCGAATCAACGCCGCCCGCACCGGCCCCAGCATCAGATTATCGCGAATTGAATTAAATAAAATTTTTAGTTTTGTGCCCATAATGAATACAGTTGTCATCGCGAGCGTACGCGAAGCAATCCAGTCAATAAACTATCAATTTGACTGGATTGCTTCGGAACTTACGTTCCTCGCAATGATAACCCCTTTATTCAGCTTCACCGTCGTCTTCCACTGATGGACCTGTGGTCATTTCTTCGGCGATACCAGATGATTTTGACATGATTTTATCCAGCAATTCTGATTCAGCAACCGGATTGTCTTTCAGCCATTGGCGCGCGTTTGCTTCGCCTTGGCCAATCCTTTCCGAATTATAAGAATAGAACGAACCGGCTTTGTCGATAAATCCGAATTTCACGCCCATGTCCAGAATTTCCGATGTGCGCGATATTCCTTCGCCGTACATGATTTTGAAATCAACAGTGCGGAATGGCGGCGCAACTTTGTTTTTAACGACTTTGACACGCGTTTCGTTTCCAACAATATTTTCTTTATCTTTAATCGCACCGGTGCGTCGGATATCAAGGCGGACGGACGCATAGAACTTCAACGCATTACCACCAGATGTTGTTTCCGGATTACCGAACATCACACCGATTTTCATACGGATTTGATTGATGAATATCAGCAATGTATTCGAACGCGAAACAGAACCGGCCAATTTTTTTAATGATTGTGACATCAAGCGCGCAGTGGTTCCGACGTGCGTATCGCCCATATTGCCTTCCAGTTCATTCTTTGTCACCAACGCCGCGACCGAATCAACAACGACAACATCAACCGCGCCAGATTTGACCAATGTATCAACGATTTCAAGTGCTTGTTCGCCGGATTCTGGTTGGGAAATAATCAGGTCTTTGACATTAACGCCCAATTTCGCCGCATAATGCGGGTCCAGCGCATTTTCAACGTCCATAAATGCGCAAGTGCCGCCTTTTTTCTGCGCTTCGGCAATTGCATGCAGCGCCAATGTCGTTTTACCGGACGATTCTGGTCCGTAAATTTCAATGATGCGACCCTTTGGATATCCGCCGATGCCAAGGGCAATATCCAGCCCCAGCGACCCGGATGACACCGCATCAATATTCTGCTGCGCGCCATCGCCCATGGTCATAATTGCATCTTTGCCAAATTCTTTTCTGATTTGCGCCAAAGCCGATTCCAGCGCCGCGTTCGTCTTTGGTGCTGTGGCCATTTTTTCTTCTTTTTTTGCCATAAATTTTCTCCTTTTTTAGATGCCCAAAGCATAGGAGAAAACGCAGGCTGCGTCAAGGGAACTTATTATTTTTTCATAACCAGAAATGCCGTTGCAATCGCCGCCAACCCGGCGACAATCCACACAACCGACGTGGCGCCGAATGCAAAAATTACGACCGCCGCAACCAATGGTATGATAATGCGCGAAACGGATGATGCCGTACGGAATATACCCCAATATCTTTGGCGTTCGTCCTTTTTTGCGGTATCGAAAAATGCCAAATCACGCAATGGCTCGATAAACGCGCCTGAAATCTGCCACAATACGAATATAGCCAATAATGTCCATCCGGTCGCAAAAGACGCCCAGAACGACAATGCAGCGAACGATAGAAATCCAGCAGCCAACCATGTTCGCTTGCCATATTTTTTGGCAAGCATACCCATAGGCTGGGACAACACAATATACGGAATTATGCCGAGTGTTAAAATTATACCAAGTGTTTCTTTGGAAAATCCGTTTTCAATCACCATAATCGGAACGTAAATAGAACGCAGTGCCACCAAAGCATAGCTGCCGAACAATATGCCATACGCACGAACGAACGAACGCCGGGCAAAGAATTTTTTTACATTACGCCATATTGATTTTGCGGTTTGCCGTGCGCGAAGCGCCGCGGCTTTCTTGTCTTCTTGTATGATTTTCATATTGGAAAATACAAATAATCCGACCAAGTATAAAGCAGCCGATATAAAGAACGGCGCGCGTATGCCATATATATCTGCAACGGACAATGCCAAAATCGGCGCACATAACGCACCGATATTTATCCAGAACCAGTATCGTGCATTCAGCTTTTCCATGCCTGTACCGCCTGAAAAATCCGCCATAAACAACGGCAACAACAATCCAATCATAATCTGAAAAATACCACCGGTTAAATCAAGCGCGATAAATGTTGCCGGCGCAACGGAAAACGCCATCATCGCATATATTATGCCGGCACACAGCATGCTGGCGTAAAACAATTTTGCTTTGGATATACGCTTGAAAATTTCAGATGCAAACAGGCCGACCGCCATAGCAAACACATAATATGCCGAAATATACATACCAACGACTGCGGAATTTTGAAATATGTCGAGCAGTACCAGCGAATAAACCGCAGTTATTATACTGCCCGCAAATCCAGAAAAAAGACCCAGGTTCGCAAATGAAAACCCAGTGGTATTTTTTTTAATGGAAAGATATTTGTCTGGCATAGCGCGGACTCTCGCCACAATAATATCATAAAAATTGACTTTCACAAAATAAGCTGTTATAAAAACAAGGTTGCCAAAAAAAGCAATAGTCATTATGGTCGGGCCAACAACCTGATAACACACAAAAGCCAGTCTTGCTTGTTTGCGGCGGGACTGGCTTGACCAATACGACTCTCTCTAAATGGTCGGGATAACCGGGCTATATAACAGTGCGCTGCATGAAAGCCTGGTGGTCAAGTGTGTTTGACTTTGTTGGATCCCGACCACCCTTATTTTACATGTTTTATTAGTATATTTTTACGAGAAGCATTTCCTATTTATGATTTCGAATTTATGTTTTATGATTCCGGCAAAGGAGTCTTTAATGTCCGAACAAAAATTACCATATATAAAAATCACAGAAAATGGGCCATATTTACTGTACGGCGCGACGAAAATTTCTGAAAAAATCATACTGACCGATGAAAATGGTATATCAGTAAAATACGGCGATGGAAAAACATTTGAAATAAAATCCGACCCGGTATGCCTGTGCCGATGCGGACATTCGAAAAATGCACCCTTTTGTGACGGCAGTCACGCAGACGCAATGTTTATCGGAACGGAAACGGCCGTCTTCACGCCAATAATGAAACAACCGTCCGCCGAAGCAATTCGTGGCCCAACGCAAACATTATTGGACAACCAACAATATTGCGCTTTCGCACGCTTCTGTGACCGTGGCGGGCGAGTATGGAATTTGGTAATGGAAGGCGGCAAAGCAGCAGATAAATTATCCGCCGAAGAAGCCAACCTATGTCCCGCCGGGCGATTGATGATGTTTACAAACGATGGTAAATTACTGGAAGAAAACACAGAACCACAAGTTCACACAATCGAAGATGGCGGATTGCATATCAGTGGACCATTATGGATTCGTGGCGGTATCCGCGTCGAATCCGCAGACGGCCGTTCGTACGAAGTTCGCCAGAAACAAACGTTGTGCCGATGCGGCGCATCCGCGAACAAACCGTTCTGCAACGGCGCACACGCATCAATGCGATTCAAGGCAAAAACAGCGAAATAAAAAGACACCATATTGTCCGAAGAATATGAAAAGAAATCAATTATATTGGGTTAGATACTGCGTATTGCGAAGTTTTTGACGACAGAGTGTATACAAAATACATGACCGAATCAAAAACGAGCAAACGCAAAGTAGATGACTCGATAGAATTGATTTATTTCCCAAGGCACAGTTGGCCAAATGTTGCATCCATAATTTCATCCGCGCCGATAACGCCCAGAATCCGCCCGATGGCATCCGCCGCGCGATTTACATGTTCGGCGAAAATATCTGGATTTAGGATTTCTGATTTATGATTTATGATTTTTAATTCATTCGCCGCTTCTTCCAACAATTCTTTCGCGCGCGCATTAACAACCACATCCGATTCCGCACCGTCCAGCATTTCATGAACGCGTTGTTTTATCGCGTACAACAATTCCGGAATCCCTTCACTCGTCAGCGCGGAAACGCGTAGGGGCGCGTATTCGCGCCCTGGGGCGCAAGTATGCGCCCCTACATTCAAATCGCATTTATTATAAACGATGATTTCTCTATCCGCACCTGGGTAAACCACCCCGTCCGCGCCTCGCGGCGCGTCCACCCCTCCAAAGGAGGGAAATACACGCAAAACCAAATCTGCATTTTCGATTTCGGCGTTTGTTTTTTCGATTCCTATTTTTTCAATTTCATCCGTTGCATCACGCAATCCAGCCGTATCAGACAATCGCACCAAATATCCATCGATATCTATTTCAGCGGACACAACATCGCGCGTTGTACCCGGAATATCGGAAACTATCGCACGGGATTCGCCGACAAGACGATTAAACAATGATGATTTGCCCGCGTTAACCGGTCCGACCAATGCGATGTTAAATCCGCTGCGCACGGCGCGTGCGGCCGCGCTGCGCGCCAATACATTCGATATTTCATCATGCAATTTTTGCGTCCGCGCCACCAAAGTCTCACCGATATTCGCAGGGAGCTCATCGCTTGGATAATCCAGCATCGCCGCAGAATACGCCGCGATTTCAATCATCTGTAACCGCCAATTTTCATACACCACTGAATCCGCGCCGGCAGCAGAGCGCAATGCTGCACGCCTTTGCGCATCCGTACGCGAATCCAGTAAAGCGCACAGGCCATCAACTTCGACCAAATCCATTTTACCGTTATCAAATGCACGCCGCGTAAATTCGCCGGGTTCGGCCATACGCGCGCCATGGCTGCGTAAGCAATCAAATAATTTTTGAATAACCGCATTCGAACCATGAACATGAAATTCGACAACGTCTTCACCAGTAAAAGAATTCGGCGCGGCAAAATAAATCGCAATGGCGCGGTCAATTATATTGCTGTCGGCATCAATTAAGTCGGCAAGGTACGCGTGGCGATTTATGATTTCTGATTTATGATTTATGATTTGTTTGAATAATTTTTGCAAATACGTGCCAGATACGCGCACCACCGCAACGCCTGCACGTCCATGTCCCGACGATAATGCAAAAATTGTATCGGTCATTTTTACCTGTTCATACATTCTATGCATTTTGGCAGATGTTGTTGTAATATGGATTGTTCCCACAATTGTCTTTTCTGTTTCTGCATATCCTTAGAGACCGCACAATTCTGACAAGCCGTGGACAAATAGTACCCCCGCTTGCAGCCACAGCATTTGCAGTCATTTTCTACAACACGAATGGAATAAAGACCACATAGTTTTTTCATTTTGCAATCTCCTTTAATGCTAAACGCACCAATGCACCGGTATCGACATCCGGATTTTCGCGGACCAATTTTTGCGCCAGTTCGGCGCAGTCCGCCCGGCGATAACCCAATGTTTCCAGCGCGGACAACAGGTCTTGTAGGGGCGCGTATTCGCGCCCTGGGGCGCAAGTATGCGCCCCTACATCAACCTTACCCTTTAATTCCACGATAATTTTTTCGGCGACCTTTTTGCCAACGCCCGGTGCGGATGAAATCGTTTTTGCGTCCCCCGTCATAATTGCAGACATCAAAACATCTGGTTTCAGTGTCGATAAAATCGCCATCGCGACTTTTGGTCCAACGCCGGATACTGTGGTCAATTGATTAAATAAATCTTGCTGTGCCAGCGATGCAAATCCGAACAAACGAATTGAATCTTCACGGACAATGGTTTCAACCCAAAACGCCACAGTTTCGCCAATTTTCGAATATTCCGGCGTAAAAACTTTATACCCCACCCCATTAACCATCAGAATAATATATCCATCGCCGATATGGTCGATAATCCCTTGCAATTTTCCAATCATTGTGTATCCTTTTGGCGAATTATAAAGCAATTTATCAAAAAGGCAAGTTATGGCAGGTCACAGTAAATGGCACAATATTATGCATCGCAAAGGCGCCCAAGACGCCGCGCGGTCAAGCATGTTCACAAAACTGGCGCGCGAAATCACAATGGCAGCCAAACTGGGCGACCCCAGTCCGGACAACAATCCACGACTGCGATTGGCCATTCTTAACGCGCGAAAAAATTCCATGCCGAACGATAATATTAAACGCGCGATGGACAAGGCAGCGGACAAAAACACCGAAAGCTATACATCCGTTCGATACGAAGGATACGGCCCCGGCAACACACCAATTATTGTCGAAGCATTAACGGACAACCCGCGCCGCACCGTTCCGGATGTTCGCGCGATATTCGCGAAAAACGGCGGCAATATGGGTGAAGAAAACAGCGTATCATTTATGTTCACACGCCAAGGTCAGATTTTTTATTCAATCAAAGCCGCATTGTCTGCTGATGATATGATGATGACAATAATGGATGCAGGCGCGGACGATTTGGAAACATCACCGGACGGATACATTGTAATAACAAAACCGGACGATTTTGCACATGTGCAAAAATCATTATCGGATAAGCTGGGCGAACCGGAACGCGCAGAATTATCATGGGCACCAAATATGCCGATTGATTTGGATGATGAAACATATACAAAACTAGAAAAATTAATCGACGCACTGGACGCGCATGACGATGTTCAAAAAGTATTTACCGCTGCGGCATAAACATTAAAAAAACCGCGCCGAATGGTGCGGTTTTTATTTTTGCTTTTTGTCTCTTTCTCTCCAAAATTTTTCATAAGCAGTTGGTGTCCTGCTAACATCTGCACTTAACTGTCTGTCATGCTGCAAGAATCTCTTAACTTCTGATATCAAAGGCTCAGGGTTTAGCAGCGGACATCTTTCCGGGGTGTAACCAATATCGCTCAGTCGTCGCAGAACATTTTTATATGAAAGCAACAAAAGCTGGTCTTCTTCGGACAGATTGTTCAAATCTTTATGCATAAAATAAAAGCGTCCCTGTGCAAATTCCTGCGCCAGCTCTTCATTATCATAATCCTTTACTGTACGTACCGGGACATCATCTTCGACAATAACATCGTCAGTAAAGATATCTTTGGCAAGTGTTGCTTTTACATTATCCATAATTATCTCGTTTGTTTTTATTCACGTTCAACGACAATTATTAATAAAAGACGCCGGTGCATTCTGGATTTCGACAAAGCCGCAGACTCTGGCCTTGCGGTATAAGAATCTTTGTATCTCGGCATGCGCAATCCACCACCTGTAAACGGGTATTTCATAGTCATTGCTCAACGCATATTCAAAAACGCGTAAAATGTGTTCATATTCTCGTCCGGCATCCTGTTCTTCTTTGCTTAAACAGTCAAGATTTTTACCTTCGAACAATTTCAAAAATTTCCTGTATTTGGCCGCAATATTTTCGCCATCTTTATGCATAAATTCTATTATTAATTTATAGTCGTAATTTGGAACAAATCGAACCATACTGATTGGTCCAGACTTGTACAGAACTACCCGTTTGCAGTTATCAAGCACCGGCGTGGTATTCTGGTTTGGTTCTTTGAATTCACGCCATGACATTATGTCACGATCCAAAAGTTCCCGCACTATTTCAACAATGTTCGAATTTTCCATATCGGTCGCCTTTGATTTATTTTTTATTATTCGCAATTTCCGCTGCGACAATTCTGTACGCAGCCATTTTTCTGGACGTCATTTCATTATAATATCCTGTGACTGACCGTTCGGTCTTCTTGCTTCTGTTTGGTCCAGCCAATACGCGTTCTTCCTGTATCAAATCTGATCGGAATATTTTTACTTGGTTTTCCACAGTTTCCAGATTTACCCGCGCACAATTGTTTGGATTATGCATCAGCTTTGTATAGTATTTTCCCAAAAATACCTGATACGCTTTCATTACTTTCAAGTCTCTTGTCGACAGATTGTTCAAATCTTTATCCAGAAACATTCGGCGAAACTGAAAAAAGCGTGCATATTCTTTGTTATTTTTTTCTATCTCGTTCAATTCTCTATCGCTAAACACTTCGGATTGTTTTACACCCAACATATAAGACCCAATGTTATTATTGCCGGCCAAATAACCCTTTATCGACGGATTCATTTCCATTTTACCCACCCTTGCTTGGTTTGATTTAACAATAACATTGTATAACACAAAGTATATTTGTCAAGTTATATTATAATTTATTATTTTGCCGAATTCTGGTGTATAATAAGCGCATGACAAGACGAATTTTGGGCATTGACCCTGGACTTTTACATACTGGCTGGGCAATCATAGAATCGAT
The DNA here is from genome assembly GCA_009784235.1 of Alphaproteobacteria bacterium. Lineage (GTDB taxonomy): Bacteria > Pseudomonadota > Alphaproteobacteria > Rs-D84 > Rs-D84 > WRKW01. The sequence continues at coordinate 25,159 of WRCC01000002.1, forward strand.
GGGTTCAGAACGACGATATATCGCGTCCGGCGTCATATTGCCGCCGAAAAATGCCGAACTGGCCGCGCGTCTGGCCGTTATATTCAACGAAATGAACAAATTGTGCGAAACCTGGCAACCAGATGAATGTTCAATCGAATATACTTTTGTAAATAAAAATGCGACAACAACCCTGCTGCTGGGCCATGCGCGCGCGGCTGCAATGGTTGCCGTCGGAACGAATAATATCCCGATTTTTGAATATGAACCGAATAAAATCAAAAAGGCCGTCACCGGTGTCGGTCATGCCGATAAAACCCAAATTGATGCGATGGTGAAAATATTGTTACCCGGCGCACATCCAAAAACAGCAGACGAATCTGATGCAATCGCAATTGCCCTGGCCCATTCGAATATGAATCGATTAATGTTTTAATTGCCCCCGGAACCCGTTCCTATCCTTTAATATGGCAAATCATGGTAAAATCATGGGTGATTGGCGCGGTCCTTCCCCCGCCACCCTGGGCACATCAATCGCAAGCTTTCGTGCAAATGACGCCAGAGAATCAATGATTGATGTGCCTATATCTCTTAACCCAAAAGGATTTATCATGAAAGACTTCAAAATGTCCAAAGAATGGATGCAGCACAAAGCGCACAAGCTGTACCACAAGCGCAACTTTTACTTCAAAGCATTTCTGGTTAATTATATCGCGGTTTTCGTCGCATGGATTTTTACAATGATGCCGGCGTATCATAAATTGCTGATGCACTTTTTACCGGGAATTTCCGAATCCGGTGCAACCATGTATATGATGGAATTGTTCGGAATATGGAAAATACTGGGCTTTGTATTATTCCTGGTCCCGGCATTTGCTGCATGGTGGGAATTGCATTCAGTTCGCAAATGGTTGGAAAAATAAATAATGTGGGGGCGTACGCAATACGCCCCATTATAAAATGAGCACACAAATGAACAAAGACTTCTTAAAATACACTCTTGAAAAGCTGCGCATCAAACGAAACATCTTGTTCCGCGCGTTTGCAATCAGTTACGGCGCGATTATTATCGGCTGGCTGTTTTCCATATCGCCACTATTTCTGTGGACAATCAAAGAATTTACGCTGTTCAGCCCGGAAGATTCATATTTTTACATAATGAACATATTCGGTGTATGGCAGACATTGAATGTAGTATTTTTGTTGTTCCCTGCGCTGGCCATCTGGTGGGAAATGCATGAATTGCAAAAGAAATAAAAATCCGCCATCCGGCGGATTTTTATTTCTTTATCACAACCTTTGCAACCGCGTCGTATCCAAAATATTTATTAACGTCCGAAATGATTTCATCTTTTTGATAAGACAAAGCCAATGCTGCCGCGGGATTTGTCGCACGGACAGTAATTGTACGGCCGGTTTTTCCACGCGATAATCCGACCAAATTTGCCTGGCTCGAAATTCCCGAGCCAACAATCTGGCCCCAGCGCATCGATAAATCCGCATCTGACGCCCGCCCACCAATCAATCGCAAAAGTCCACCAAATGCACCACCCAAACTCTGCGGCCTGCTTTTTCTAACGGATAAATTGGGCTTTGTATTCATTTATGATTTATGATTTATGATTTATGAAATTAGGATATCAAATCATAAATCCTAAATCATAAATCATAAATTAAAAACTTGGTTTTACATACTCGTACTTTTTCGGAATCAATATAAACGCGGCACCTTGGGCATGCTGGCCGCGTGCGTAATGGAATGCTTCATCGCCTGTGCCGAAATAAATATCACCGCGTATCAATCCGCGTATCGCACCGCCTGTATCCTGGGCAATCATCAAGCGTTGAAATTTTCGACCATCCGACAAGTTCGTATCAATAAACACCGGCAATCCAAGCGTATATATAGTATTATCAATCGCAATTGACCGTATTTTGGTCAATGGTACACCCATCGCACCAATCACATCGTGGCTTTGCGCTTCTTTGAAAAACACATACCGCTGGTTGTTATTAATGACTTCACGCGCCAATGCTGGATTCTGCTTTAAATGGTCCCAAACGGCATCCGCAGAATATCCGCCGGCTGGCCGAATACCGCGTTGCTTTAACTGTTCGCCAATTGAACCAAACGGCATATCGTTCACAGCCGCAAAGTTCAATTTTACAAGTGTTCCGCATTCCAAGCGCAGCGTCCCACTGCCCTGAATTTGGATATTTTGAACATCGACCAAGTTGGCCCAATACAGCGGTTGGCCAATCATATTATCGACGATTTGTTTGCGCGGCACGCCTTTGATATTACGACCATCAGTCGGCAATCCCATTAATGGTTCATCGCATTTTGCGGTTTTTCGGCGACACGCGTCGATGGTTGGTGAATAATACCCAGTGAACAGCCCCTTGGTCGCACCGGTATCAGTCACGATTTGATACGGTTGGAAATGCGATTCAAACCAAGCCCGCACGGTTGCATTATCTGCAGATTCGGACGGCAAGAATTGACATTTTTCTTCCAGCATAAAGCGATCTGGAATCACCCGACCGTTATATTGCACTTTGGCTTTGCAAGTATTACGAAACGCGCGCAATGCGTACCGCATATCGTCCGCCTTCCATCCTGGCAATTCGGCAAATGATACTTTTTTGAATTGGCTTGGGATTGTTGCATTATTTACGGTCGCAGCGGGCTGGCGGGTTGGGGTTTCTGGCGTACGCGTAACATCGCACGCGGATACAAATAATACAGATACGGCGGCGGCAATCAGCAGATAATATCTTGGCATTTTTATTTTTCCCTATGGCTTGAAATCTTGGTGATATATGCTATATTAACAGAAATGATTAATTAACAAAAGGATATAAATCATGGCGCAATTTAATGTTATTTCTCAATTTTTGAAAGACCTGTCGTTCGAAAGCCCGAATGTCCCAGAACTGTTTTTCAAGCAAGAAAACGCAGCGGCAAAAATCGAACTGAATGTTGATATCCAGGTCAAAGGCGCCGAAGGCGGCCTGTATATGGTCGATTTGGTTGTGAAAGTCTTGTCCAAACTGGACGAAGGCGACAAAACAATATTCATGATTGATTGCACTTATTCCGGATTGGCCCAATTGGAAAAAGATGCGGCCGAAGAAGACGTAAAGAAAGTCACGCTTATCGATGTTCCGACATTGTTGTTCCCATCAGTTCGCGCATTGGTTACCCGTTTGACATCCGAATCTGGATTTCCGCCATTTACGATGCAACCGGTCGATTTCCAAAAACTGTACGAAGAAAAGAACAAATAAAAAAATGCCCCGTTCGGGGCATTTTTTATGGGACTTTGTTCCGAATGAAAAAACTTTTGACGATTGGTACAATTGCGGATGAAAACAAAAAGGCGTAAATATGAACAACAAGAAAATCATTTTACTGGCTATCGGCGCGGTGGTCGTTTTATACGGAATATTTTTCCTGTACCGATATATTGAATGCAACGACCGCGGATTGCCCCACAGTGTATGCGTTTGCAAAGCAACGGGCAGCTCGCTTGAACATTGTGCAGGCCGTTCAGTAAAAAACTTGTTTAATTAAAATGCGCCAACGGCGCATTTTTTATTGCTTTAATAACGAATAAACCGCCACGGGAAAGTCATTCGATTTCGCCAGGTAATTCCCAGATACCAAATAATCCGCACCGGCGCGCCAACAAACCTGCGCCGTTTCTGGATTAATTCCACCATCGACACTGATTTTAAACTTTAAATTATATTTTTTTCGCGTTGCATCCAGTGCAGATATTCGCGGCACCGATTCCGACAAGAATCCCTGGCCGCCAGCGCCCGGCACAACCGACATAACCAATATTTCATCCACGTCGCGCAAAATTGGTCGCAAAATTTCCATCGATGCATTCGGACGCAGCGCAATGCCCGCGCGTTTTCCACGCTTTTTAATTTGCCCTATGGCGTCCACGACACCGTATGTTCCGGTCGATAATATAATCGTATCCGCACCCGCATCGATAACAGAATCCACCCATGACATCGGATTTTCTGTCATCAAATGAACATGCAGATGTGCCGTCGTTGCGCTGCGAATAAACTTTAAATCATCAATGCCGCCCGCAACCGAATCCACATAAAACCCGTCCATAATATCAACATGAATCATTGAAATATTCACGGATTTAAACCGCGCATACGTTGCCATATCGCGCATATTAAACGCCAGCGTGCTGGGCATTATTGGAATAAAGCGCTTTTTATTTTTGCGTTTAAATGGCCGTGCAAACCATGATAATATTTTGAACACTGCATCGCTTTGCGCTTTGCGGCGCGCGGCATATTTTTTTGCCCGCGGCGCAATACGTTTCCAAGCATTCGCCGCGACGCTATCTACCGCCGCAGACGCACCCAGATTTTGCACCGGAATGCCAAGCTTTTTTGCAAATACTTCGCCGATGCCTGTGATTGCCGCGCCGCCGCCGAATAGATATATTTTTTCTGGATGATATTTTTCAACTGCCGGTGTTGCTGCCGATACAATGGCATCCAATATTTCATCCAATGCGGGCAATGCAACATCATTTACTTCGGCACGTGTAAAATCGTATTTTGTGCTGGCCGGCGTGAACCCATCAACCGCAGTCGCATTCATGGATAAATTATCACGCTTTATACGTTCGGCAACAGCGCGCGGCAAATTGAATGTCGATTGCACCGCATCGGTTAATGTTTCTTGGCCCATTGGAATACGCGCCATAAATACTGGGCCGCGCCGGGTCCAAATGCCGATGCTGGTATGGCTTGCGCCCATATCAATTAAAAGCGCAGATTCATTTTTCGGCCGCGCGGTATTTGCAACCAAGAACAACGTATCCGACAAATCATCCGCAGTCATATGCGCCGCGCGCAATACCGCGCGCACGCGCAGCGTGCCTTCATCATTATATGATATCACAGCAAATACCGCCGCAACCGTACGGTCAATCTGGCCTACTGGTGTTGCGATATTTTGAAATCCGGATAAATCATATCGTAATGGCACAACGTGCATCGGGCGGAAATCATCATCCCGCGACATGTTTTCAAACACCATCATCATAATATCGGATTCGGTTATTTTGTGTTCGGTGCAAAAATCTTTGCGCGCCGTGATTACATCAAACCGCATATTGCCAAAATTTCCAGTAACGTACGCCGTATCAAAATGAACGCCGACATCGCGTTCCAATCCATCAATAACGTTCTTTATTGCGAATTCTGTGTCGTCTGATTCAAATGCGGCCGCCGCCGATTTTGCAATCCGCCCGGATACAATGCGAATACCAACCCCACGCACGGCAAAGGTTCCGATGTCCAAGCATAAAAACGAACTGTCCAATAGATTCATTATCTGACCAAAATGCGCGCAGAATCACGCATATCAATGATTGAAATTTTCCGCGATAATACCGCACTATTTTTATCAAGTGCCGCCAAATTACGCAAAGCCGTATCAATATCAGATTGCGGCAACATTATTTTTATGCCATCATGCGTATATATATTAAGTCGACGATTTTCAATCCATTCCAGGCGGTCAATCTGTTTTAAAATACCAGGCACGCGTTTCAAAGATGCAATTATACCCGTTATATCGTCCGGCAATTTACCAGAAAATATAATGTATCCATCTGGTCGTTCTTCGAATTTCGTGCTGATTATGCGCCCGGCATCGGATACTGGATAATATTCAGCGCCATCTGTCCATGTTGCAACAATCCGGCTTTGACGAATTCTAACTTCGATTTTTCCGGATGGATGACGTCGGACGGCGGCTTGCTCAATCTCTGGTATTGCCAATATGCGGTCAAGAATGGAATCCAAGTCTTCGGAATATGCAGATTTTTTTGGTGTTAATCCCATCGCATCAACAATTTGCGAATGCGATATTCCACCGGAATTAGATTTAATGGATACGGCGCCAACCGGCGATACATTCAACGTACCCATCATAACCATCACAACGCGCACCGCGATATAAACCGCAATCAAAAAAGCAAACGCAAAAGACAACCAAAAAAGAACGGATTTCTTCATGTCGGTATTATATCATATTTCCGGCATCGGTTCCAAAATTTATCTGATGACCATTTCCACACCATCGATAAACGTACGGTCCACTGGACCTGGTTGATTCGGTGCGAATTCTGGGTCAACAAATGGGTCGGAATCATCTTCGGGCAACATTATACGTGGGCCCGATTCTGGTGTTGGTATCGGCGTCTGACGCACACGGCCTGTGCGCATATCACGGATTTTGTATTGCGATGCGCGTTCCGACGATATGCGTATATAATCGCCCGGATTTATTACATAATCTATTTCGATTTCGTTCGGACGGCGTGTCATCGGTGGGTTTGTTATATATATCGGACTGATGAAATGATTTTGTGCACGTGTGATTTCGCGCGGGCTCCCCGATGCGTCCAGGCGCATAATCTGAATCGCGCGTTCGTTCGTACCATTCTGATTAAACCGAATTGCACCGTCCAATCCCATAAATCCATTCGGATTGGTTAAATGCGCACCACCATTCAGCACAGATATCGCCAGCATCGCCGCATCATAAGCCATCGAATTCATACGATTCGGCGCACGATTGTTTATGCTTTCATATACATTGGAAAATTCCGGTGATATCGGCGGCAAAGCCGCATATTCAGAACCATTCAGCGTTAAATCAGAAAACAATTCCGCCGAATCCCACATTGCGGTGCCGTAAAAGCGTACTTGTCCGGACGGCACATCAAAATAGCGCAGAAAAGATGCAATCGCCTTGGAATCCATAGCATTACCCAAGAACAATACAGAATCAAATGGCAACGAACCAACAGTATCCGATTTATTCAACCGTTCCAATTGCGCATTTATGGACGCACGTTCAGACGGTGTCGGATTGCCATTTACCAATATATCCGATAATACTTCCTTGGCGCGTTTTGCGGCCGCTGTGCGCGTTGCGTACGCCGATGCGGTTTCGGCGACAGACTTCATCGACCCCATGTCGCCTTCTTTGAAATAATACAATCCGGATGTTCCGATGCCATAGCTGCGCAATCCGTCCAGCGCGCTGTTGGCCATCATGTGTCCGGCCTTGGTATCTGGTGCCAAAATCAAGACTGACAGTCCACCATTCATGCGTATTCTGCTGATGATTGCTTCGGCGCTTTGATTCGGGAACAATGCGACTGAAAACGCATTATCGCCCAGCACCGCCGCATCAGATGTAAATGTCAACGCCGGTGTCCGGTCAGATTTAAGACGGCGCAATAATTCCACGTCTTCGGCAAACACCGGGCCAATTATAAAATCTGGCGCGGTCAGTATAATATTTTGTATCGCAGTCGCGCGTTCGTTATGGTTGCCTGATATATCATGGAATGTCAGCGATATGTTCTGCGGTTGCTTTTGAATAAATGCAATTTCAATTGAACTTTGCATTCCACGACCCAGCGCCGCATTTGCGCCATTCAACGGCAACAATGCCGCAACGCGCCGAACATCACCGATATAGAAAAATTCATGTTCATATTCGGATGCAACCGACATATTGAAATCTTGGGTAATATCGGTCGGCATTTGCGTCGCAACGACCGGCACATTTTGCGGCGATAAAAATTCGCGTGCGCGCTGGCCACTGCCGCCATTACAGGCCGCTAAAAACACGCATATAGACATCAATAAAAAAATTCTTATAAACATTGAAATCCCATCCAAGCCACGCTATTATAAAAGCAAAGGATTCAGAATGCAACCAGGACTTTATATTATTGGCACACCAATTGGAAATCTGTCTGATATGTCGCCGCGGGCAATTGAAACTTTGCAAAACGTGGATTTGATTGTATGCGAAGACACGCGTGTTTCTGGGAAATTGGCCACTCATTTCGATATCAAAACACGCCGCATTGCAATGCACGAACATAACGAACGCGATATGGCGGGCGTGGTCGCCGACATGATTGCCGGCCGACTGGATGCAAATGGTGCGCAAGTACTCGAAGGCACGATGCCCGGCCTTGCAGTCGCATTGATATCCGATTCTGGCATGCCGACGATTTCTGACCCTGGATTTCGATTGGTGCGTGAATGCCGCGTGCAAAAATTGTCTGTATTTGTTGTGCCGGGCCCGACTGCATTCGCATCTGCATTGGTGTTATCCGGGTTTCCAACCGACCGATTTACATTTTGCGGATTTTTCAAAGATGAAAAACATCTGGCAAGCGATAACAAAATCCGCCATACGATAATCTATTACGAATCACCAAATCGAATAATGGATACAATTGGGACATGTGCCCGTATATGCCCAGAACGCCGAATTGCAATCGTGCGTGAAATTACAAAAATCCACGAAGAAACCATAATCGGTTATCCATCGGAATTATTAAATATCACACCGCCACGCGGTGAAATTGTATTAATTATCGAACCCGCGCCTGATACCAAGATGTCTGACAATGAAATAAATGAAATTGTGCGCGATATTGTCGCTGGCGCAAACAGCACCAAAGACAAAGCCGCTGAAATCGCGGCACGCACCGGAATTTCAAAATCCGAAGCATATGAAAAGGTGATTAAAAATGGCAATTAACTTTCTGGGCTCTTTCGAAACAGTTGAATCCTTGCCGAAACGGCGCGCGCCAGAATTCGCATTTATCGGGCGCAGTAATGTCGGCAAATCATCGCTGCTGAACGCACTTGTCGGACAACGTGTTGCCCGCACATCAAACACGCCCGGCCGCACGCAAAGCATTAATTTATTTGACTGGGATGGTATTATACTGGCCGATTTACCGGGATACGGTTATGCCAAGGCATCCAAGACCGATATTGTCCGCTGGGCAGACCGTCTTGAAAAATATTTGTGTTCGCGCGACCAATTGGAACGATTGTTTATCCTGGTCGATTCGCGGCACGGACTGAAAGATTCTGATATTGATATGATGGATTTTTGTGATGCGAATGCATTGCCTTATCAAATCGTTTTAACTAAATTTGATAAATCAAAAAAATCTGATATCGAAAAAATTCGGGCCGACATTGAATGCGAAATTGCCAAACGCGGCGCCGCATGTCCCGCAATTATCATAACATCCGCCGAAAAGAAAACCGGAATTCCAGAATTAAAAAAAGAAATATGCGCGCCATAAATAATATTTTTTGCGCATCAAATCCGGCGCGTCTGCCGGATGCTTTGTGGGAATTTTTATCCGGCCGCGATTTTTCAAACGATATTATATTTTTGCCGTCCCGGCGCGCTGTTCGCACAGTCGAACGCATGATTGTTGAAAAATCCGGCGCAATATTATTGCCAAAATTGATAGCACTTGGCGAAGGTGCGGACGAAGATGATATCGATGCGCCGACCGATACTGTTTCCAATTTTGAACGAACACTCGTTCTGGCAAAAATGTTATCCGCATCGATGAATTCATCTGTGTCGGCCGCACTGCCCGTTGCGCGCGATTTGATTCGGATGACTGATTATTTGGAAAACGAAGGAATTGATGCCGCCGACATAAATTGGTCCGATTTGGTTGGCGAAAAATATGCTGTGCATTTTCGGGACAAAGCACGATTCCTTGATTTGGCGGCCCGCGCCCTGCCCCTTGTATTCGCTGGGCGCGAGACATCGTCACAGCGCCGTAACAAAGATATACGCGGATGGATTGGCCATCTGAAAAATAAAACGTCCGGAAAAATTATCGTATGCGGTTCAACCGGTTCTGTACCGGCGACAGCCGATTTGATGGCATACGTCGCTGGGCTTGATAGCGGATGCATTATTTTACCCGGGAAAATAACATCTGCCAACCACCGACTACCAATCACCGACCCATATTATTCCGAAGCACAATTTCTACAACGAATAAACGCAGAACCAGATGACATTAAAATTATCAACACCGGCGAAAATACAATAGATTTTTTAAACCACGCATTTTCCAATACATCTTCAAACTTCGAACTTCAAACTTTAAACTTCACAAGAATTGACTGCACCCGCGAATCCGAAGAAGCCGAAGTTGTCGCAGAAATTACCGCGGATGCAATCGCTGAAAACAAGACTGTTTTAATCGTAACGCCAGATGCCGCCGCAAACCAGCGTATTCGCGAATCATTCGCGCGCCGGAATATCACAGCCGATTTTTCCGGCGGAATATCTGGCGCCACATCACCGCTTGGGCGAATGATTTTACGAATATTGGATGCCAGCGATGAAATTTATTCCGCATATAAAAAAACTAATCTTTACGGTGCGGTTATAAATATATTTGAAAAATCACACAGCGCAAAAATCAGTTTGTTTGATAACGAAGAACTGGTCACAATATTCGATACAATCCGCGAATTATCGGATATATTGCAAAACAATGATTTGGAATTGACCGCCGCGGATTTGCGAACGATTGTCGCGGACATGCTGTCATCCGCGCAAATTCGCCCGCCCATGATTGATAATGCGCGCATCTCTGTATTGGGCACGATTGAATCAAGGTTGCAGACCGCCGATATTGTGATACTGACCGGCCTGAACGAAGGCATGTTCCCAGCAATGGGCTATGAAAATCCATGGCTGCCGCGGCGAATATGCGATGAAATCGGTCTGCCGCCACCGGAACGCAAGGTATCACTGATGGCGCTTGATTTTATAACATTATCATGCGCACGAACGGTCTATTGGACACGCAGCAAATCATCCGACGGCACAGTTACAACAGAATCACGCTTTTTGTCGCGTGTTGCAGTTGCATGTAGGGGCGCATGCAATCCGGGGTCCCCGCACGAACGAAGTTCGAGTGGGGTGGGTGCGTCCAGCACACCCCTACAAAACGCACGCGAACGCGATAATATTCCATTAAATCCGCTGGGTTATCGCGCACCAACGCCGCCGGCCAGCCGCGGCGATGTATGGGTTACTGAACTGGAATTATTAATCCATAATCCGTATGCTTTTTATGCGAAAAACATTTTGGGATTGCGTCCAAAAGACGACCCATGGAAACAAATCGGCGCCAAAGAATTCGGGATATTGGTTCATGATGTAATAGAGTCCATAGTCAACAGTCAACAGTCAACAGTAAATGATATCGTTGCGAAACTGGATGCAAAGGCGCGGGAAATTTTGGAGCCCGGTTCAGTACTATTTCATTTTTGGCATAATCGATTTGTCGAAATGGCACCGGAAATTAAAAAATTAATTGACCGCACGACCGGTAATTCGCGCACCGAAATCGCGGGTTCTGTTAATATCGCAGGACGCAATGTCCGTGCACGCGCAGATATGATTTTGTCCGATAACACAGGCGATTATGTCATAGATTTCAAAACCGGTGCAACGCCGTCAAAAGCGCAACTGGACGCGGGCAATATGCCGCAATTACCGCTGGAAGCATATATGCTGCAACGCGGCGGATTTGCCACCGCGCCGCAAACATCGAATATAGTTATCCAATTTTTACAATTAAAAAACCGTGATGTTCGAACGATTGAATATAGTGGCACGGACGCACAAAAAATGATTGATGCAGCGGTACAAAAAACATCCGAATTATTTGGTCGGTATAGCACTGATTTCGAGCCGTACGAATACCGCGAAACATCGGATGGAAAATACAAAGCATACGACGATTTGGCAAGAATTGATGATTAAAAAATCCGCCGTTCGGCGGATTTTTATTCTGAAAATATTCTTTCAACTTCTGCAACGAACTGTATTGCCGGTTCGCCCAGACGGTTGGCTTTGTCCAGTATTCTGCGAAATTCGCGCGCAAATTCGCCCTGTTCGGTGGCCAGGTTTCTATAAATCTGCATCTGCATTTGATTAAAATTTCTGTCAGTATTACGTTGGTTAATTTCCCCGTGTAATGCGTTCGCAATTTCCAATTGACGCGTGGCCGCTGCGCGGAATTTGTCCGCATTTTCCGGACAACCCCAATTTACCAAGTCAACATAAACCTGGGCATTATCCAAAAATCTTTCGGGGCTGTAAGTCGGAATATCGGATTCGTTTTCAATCCTTTCCATTAATTTTGATTCAACGACTTCACACACGCGTTCTTGGGCATTTTCATTTGTCGGTGCCACCGGCGCCTTTGCGGGAATATGCGCAAGCGACAACCCAATAAATACACCAACGCCAAAAATCACAGCAATAATTATATATAATATTATTTTGGATGTGTGTGCTTCGTGCGTTGTATTTTTTGGCATTTTCTCTCTCCTTTGATTTTTCATTTTAACAAATTTTATCTGACTTCTTCAATGGGGCGACAATCCCATTTTCAATCGTAATAACGCGGTCTGCGCGGTCGGCCAGGCGCATATCATGGGTAACAAACATCATTGCCAAACCGTTTTCGCGCACAGTGGCCAGCAATAAATCAAACACTGCACCGGCATGTTTTGGGTCGAGACTTCCGGTCGGTTCATCCGCCAGGATTATATCCGGATTATTCGCCAACGCGCGCGCAACGGCTGTGCGTTGTTGCTCGCCCCCCGACATCTGTGTTGGCCGATGTTCCGCGCGATGCAAAACATTCACCATCTTTAATAATTTTTTTGCGCGCACATGCGCAACTTCCCCGTCCGCGCCGGCAGCCATAATTGGCAAAGCGACATTTTCAACGGCCGAAAAATCTTCCAGCAAATTATGCCGCTGGTAAACAAAGCCCAATTTATCACGACGAATGCGCGTGCGTTCATCGTCATTCATTTTATGCACTGGCTGGCCTGATATAGCAATATGTCCCGATGTCGGACGTTCCAGCAATCCAACACATTGCAGCAAGGTCGATTTGCCACAACCCGACGGTCCCACCATCGCAACAATTTCACCGCGATGCAAATCAAATCCGCCGCCGCGCAGAATTTGCAAAGGCTGTCCGCCTTCGATAAAAGTCTTGCCAATATCACGAACAGACATAACGACTTCACGATGTTTTGGTTTTGATAAAGAATTTAATATTTTACTCATAACGCAACACCTCAACAGGGTCTAGCTTCGCGGCGCGCCACGCCGGATATAATGTGGCCAAGAATGCCAATATTATCGCGGTCAATGCAATGCCGATAACGGACGTGATTTCCAATTTAGACGGCAATTCAGACAGATAATACATTTCCGGCGGAAACAGGTTGCGGCCGGTCATCCATTGGATACCTTGGCGAATTTGTTCAATATATGTCGCAACAATCACACCCAACACGGTTCCAAGTATCGCCCCAATAACACCAATCGATGTTCCGGATAATATAAATATTTTCATCATCGAACGCCGGGACACACCGAATGTGCGCAGCACAGCGATATCACGTGATTTATCTTTGACCATCATAACCAAGCTGGAAATTATGTTAAACGCCGCAACGATAATAATTAACATCAGTATCAAGAACATAACATTGCGTTCGACTTGCAATGCGCCGACAAATCCAGAATTCAAATCGCGCCAATCGCGTACAACAAACCCACCGGGCAGCAAGTCGCGCAGCGCATCACGCACGGCCGATGTTGTTTTCGCGTCTTTCAAGAATATATCGATATGCGATACGCCGTCCGGCGTACCCAAGTACCGTTGCGCCGTTTCCAAATCCATAAATATATATCCGGAATCGTATTCGTACATGCCCATCATAAATGTGGACTTCACAGGATAAGACATTATCCGCGGCATTGTGCCGAACGGCGTCGGCGTACCTTGGTTCGCAGATATCAGCGACACTTCATCATTCATGGTCAGTTTCAGGTTGCGCGCCAACGCCATACCCATAACCAATTGCCCGCCGCGAATTTCAGATAACGAAGTTCCGTAAATTTTCGTACCAATGCCCGTAATCTTTGCCAAATCATCCATGCGGATTCCGCGCACAATCGCGCCGGAATTATTGCCTTCGCGCGATACCATAACCTGGCCTTCCAACACCGGAACCACGCCAGTCATGCTGGCCGATACGACTTTGTTTTGTTTGATTTTATCGATTAAGAAATCATAGTCCGTAATAACGCCGCCGCCATGATATACGACAACGTGCCCGTTCATGCCGATAATACGCGACAGCAAAGCATCATGAAACCCGGCCATCACAGACATTACGACAATAAGCGTCGCCACGCCCAGCATGATGCCAATCAGCGACACCCACGATATGACGGATACGAATCCTTCTTTGCGCTTTGCACGCAAATACCGAAATGCGATTTTTGATTCAAGTTTTGTGAACATGGTTTTCTCTTACTTTGGCACCGGCAGACCCAGCTTGTTCAGCGGAATATACCCGAAATAATAATCACACCGAACAGAATTTATATAATCCAAAACATCCTTGTACCTTGGGTCCCTGAACCAATCGAACAACAGGTACATATATTCAACATCTATATTCAGCGGCGCAAGCAATTTTTTATATTGTTTTTTCTTAAAATCACAGGTTTGCAACTTTTCATCAACACTGCCAGGGGTTTGTTGAAATTTTGCCTCTACTATATACAAAACATTATTCGCAATTACATATATTGAATCATCCGGTAAAAGTTTTTTGGATAAAATAGTCTTCCAATCAATCCCGCGCAATGCAAGGAACCTGTACAAATCATGTTTTTTGAAAATATATGCGACTGATTTTTTATTATAAAAAACTTCCAAGAATTTATTTTTATCATGCGCCAGTGAATAGTTTTTTTGACGCGACAAAAAATCGGCCAAGTCGGTTTTTCCTTCGAAAACCAGGCCTGTTTTTGTATTCGCGCCGCCGATTCCGTCTTTTTTCATCTCAGCTCTCATAATTGGTTATTATCAGCTCGCGCACTTCTCCGCGTTTGGATGCATCGCTGTTTACTGCGCGCCGCGCCGACACTCTGTGTATATTATATCCAGAATACAGATTGTCAAAAAATAAATCATTCGTATCATGATTTGTCGGATCGGAATTGGACAACATTTGCATTGCACCTGCAAAATCCGCCTTTGCAAATACATCGGACAGTCTTGCCTGATCGGCATCGTTAAATCCGCTTTTCGAGTATGATTTGAAAGATGCTGTCGCGCTTATCGGGCGATATGGCGGGTCATAATAAATAAAAGCGTCTTTGCCCGCAAACTGCAAAGATTCAGAGAAATCAGCACATTTTATAATGGCATTTTGCAAAGCGGAACTGGCGGCATGCAAATTATCCGCATCGCAAATTGTCGGATTGTCATATCGCCCCATGGGGACATTGAACATTCCGTGTGAATTAACGCGATACAGGCCGTTATAACAAGTCTTGTTAAGAAAAACTGTCAAAGCCGCCCGGCCGATAAAATCACGCGAATATTTATTGGTATCAACGCCTTTGTCGTACTGATTATATTTATCGCGCAGGAAATAAAACAATCGCTCTCTGTCCAGAGAATTATAAACTTTCTGCAATATCTCCAGCTCGGAAATTAAACTATCAACATCATTTTTAATAACATTGTAAAGAATTACCAGTTCAGGATTTATATCGAACAGAAAATTCTCAAACACATTAAACTTGTTTGATATATCAAAGAATACCGCGCCGCCGCCAATAAAAGGCTCTATATATCTTTTTATCCCGCTTGCTTTTAGCTTAATTGGGTATAAATCCGAAATCGTTGGTAACAACTGCCCCTTGCCACCGACCCATTTAAGAGGTGGGCGCGCAAAATCCTTGTCATCGAAAAATTTCAACGCGCTGGTTTTCATTTATTCTTCCAAGTAATCTCTCAATGACTGGCCGGATAGTGCGTGGCCGCGGGCCGGCGTCTGGTTGCGGACGATTTGCGTTATGCGCGGAGACATAAATACCACCAGCTCTGCAAACGGCGATATCAGCGTTTCCGGTGTTTGCACGAATGCATGCGTAGGAATTCCAATAATCACATAATTATCACCGATGGTCGACGGGATTGTATAAGATGCGATTTCGCCCTGATTCGTGCGCAGCGCAACCGTCGCGTCCAATTTTTTCATGCCTGCGTAATCGCCGAATTTCGCGGTCGCACCGATTATCAGGTTTGTTTCCAATCGTTCTTCGCGTGAACATTGCCCGATATCAAACCGCGATTGCCATCCGTTTGGTATTGAAAATGTACCCTGCGAAATCAAGACCACATTCGATTGTTGCGCCAAGAATGCCTGCAATGTTTTTGTATTTATTTCCGGACCAACAACCAGCGCGCGCCCAACAACCCCCGGTATCGACATACGGATATTCTGTTGCCCCAGCGCAGGCAACATATTCATCCAGATAATTGGATTGTCGCTGCGCGGATATACGCGATATACATCAATGTCCCATGCGATAATATATTTCTGTGCGCCCAAATCGGCAATAATGCGACGCACGTCACGTTCAGTCTGGAAATTGCCCGCAAATTCCATTGTTTTATCTTGCCAGTTAACCAGCAAGTTGCGAATTTCCGCACCGCGCATCGCATCAATCAAAGCCATAATAACAGATTCGTCGCGCGGCATTTTGACCAGCCATCGTGTCCGCCGCATTATGCGCAATTCGCGCGCATCATCATCGTATGAATAATAAGCGCGCCCCATCCGCGCAATCAGCGCGACCGCATCAGACAATTCGCCGGATTTTATATCGCCGGAAATTTTATCGATTATCGGCTCTTCCTCAATCACAACAATTTTCGTACCGGACAATAATTTTTCCAAAACTTCTTTGACGGTCTGATTTTGGAATGAAAAATTTTCAACCGCAAACCCTGGCAATTCATCGCCAGTACCCAGATTTATCATTTCAATGACTTCTTCGGGCAAATTAGACTTCACGCGCTGATTATCCCAGTCAACCGTACAGCGTTTCGGCAAATCCAGCGCAAACCGGCGTGCAGTATCGGTTGTCAACGCTGCCTTGCGCGGGAAAATCGGCACAGACCGTTCATCGATAACCAGGTTATCAATAACGGTGACTAATTCAAAGTCAGGCACATTGTTGCGTGGCTGGCACGCCGCAACAATCAAACAACAAATAACCAACATATATATTCGTCTCATCCACTCGACCTTTTAAGTTTGAAGTAGGAAGTTTGAAGTTTGAAGAAATTATCTCTTCCGGCTTCAACCTTCAAACTTTCTCCTTTGACTAAATATTCATTACTTTTTCAAATTCTTCCAGTGTCATTTCGTGCACAGGCTTTTTGCTGGGCGTAACCCAATCTGATATTTCAGCAAATTCCGCGCGGTATTTTTCGATTTGCCCGCGCGTTTTTTCATCCGCACTGGTTCCAATTTTACCACCCATCGCGACCAACATTTCAAGTGTGTCCGCCGCAAAGAACCGCCCGGCATAATTTTCGATTGGCACACCACCCTTTTGGGTTGCAATCGCAGACATGACCGTTTTCATGTATTCATAAAACCCGGCCAAGTTATTGAACTTTTCTATATTAGTCATTTCCCTTGTCCCTCTTTCTGCATTATAAAAACTATTGCCTGGGTAAAGCAATTAAATTATAATGCAATCACTATGAGAAAATTAGTGCTGCTGGCAGCATGTTCTTTGTTGTTTTCCGCGTGTTCTTCATCGAACCGCGGGTCGATTGATAACGCAACCATATTAAACTGGGAAAATGAAATGGTCACAATGGAACAATTCGTCCGCGACCATAAATATTGCCTGGGTATAACGCGACCGCCGCACGCGCCGCGTTCACGCATTTCCAAGATGTTAATGCCGAACCAGGCCGCCCAAATGCCCAATTGGGAAGGTTTATGGGTAACATTCCAATCGAACGAACACCGCGATACGGGCCAGCGGATATTAATGTCCGTTCCACCAAATACCGCGACTAAATCAGTAAATTCTTACCGCCAGTGCATGTTCCGCCGCGGATACCTGTTGCGCGCGAATTAACGTGATTTTTTCATAAACTGATTCTCGTCCGCCCAGCGGTCACCGAATTTATCATAAATTGCACGCTTGCGTATGCCGATAAATTCATATCCACATTTCGCAGCAACTTTCTCACTTGCCCAATTTCGGTCGTTTTTATCGAAAAAATGGCACGATAATATTATTTCGCGGGCGCCCATTGTCCATAATTCAGATTCCAGCGCAGACACCGCGCGTGATGCGATGCCGCACCCGGCCACATCTTTATCCACAAAATATCCCAAATTGCCAATCCGACCAGTTTTATAATTAATGTCACGAGCGTATACTTCGCCAACGTATTTATTATCAACAAATATATCATAAAAATCATCGGTCATGGCATGAATCCCAGCCAAGCGCGCGATAATTAGGCGTAAACAGTCATCTGGTGATTTGCAATCGCGCAACGAAAACCGCCAAGGATAGAAAAAATCATTCCGCTGCAAAACATCAAACATCGCCGCACTATGTGTGCGCGACGCCACCGGCCGACGCAGTTCCAGCCCATCACCAATGATTATTTCCTTGAATGGTTTCTTTCGCATATATGGAACATAAAGCGAACCCCGCATAAATTGAATTAAATAAATATAACGAATTATATGAAAAAATAAAACCGCCACAACGGCGGTTAAATTTCTGGTGGGCATGGATAGATTCGAACCATCTCAGTCTAAGACAACAGATTTACAGTCTGCCCCGGCTCTCCGACTCCGGCGCATGCCCAAAGCAAATCTTGGTGCGGGCAGAGGGAATCGAACCCTCATCTCAAGCTTGGAAGGCTCGCATACTAGCCTTTGTACTATGCCCGCAGTGATTTTGCCGGTGCATTATAACTATTTTTACCAAGAATGCAAGTTTTATAGATTGAAAAACCACTTCCATTTTTTATAATATGCTCTTATCATGTAATTAACAAAGGATTGTACATGACCAAGATTTTCCGATTTTTGTTTGTCCCTGTTTTATTGTTCGCGTTAATGTCCGGCGCATCTGCCGATTGGTGCCAGAAACTGGGCGGCGGGATGGAGCCTTGCGGCGGTAAACCAAACGACACATGGGTCGAATGTCACAGCGACTGGATGGGTGGTTCTATGGGCTGGTGCCTGCCGTCTAACAGTTCATCCGGAAAAAAGAAAAGCAACAACTCTATGACAACAACGCTGGTCGCGGTTGGTGTCGGCGTAGTATTCGTCGGCGCGATGTGGTATATTTTCCGCACACCTAAATCAGACCATAATCCCGGTCAAGTTAAATTGGTATCGTTTTGAGAAACAAAATTGTCATTGCGAACACAGTGAAGCAATCCAGTTAATAAATTATTTTTATAAAATTGTAGGGGCGCATATTTGCGCCCCTTTATCAATCAACTGGATTGCTTTGTCGCTTACGCTCCTCGCTGTCTTAATTCGCACATCTGTTGCAAGAATTACGAACAACCTGGCGTTCAGATGTATTTCCAACATGCTGGTACACTGTTACCGGCTGATAAACCGCATAATGATTAATTACTTCGCTGTGCGTATGAACGCGAACGGGTGCTGCGGCACGTTGTGCGCATGGCGCGGCAACGCGGGCTTGACCACAATTTGCACGCTGGCATCCACATGAACGTGCGGATTGCATAGATGTTACATGATAAACCGGCTGTTGTTGGATATTTTGAACACGTGCGGTTTCTTGCGTTGTCGTGCGAACGGTACGATAATAGCCAACAGATTGCCCGCCGTCGTGCGGGAAACCGCTGTCCGATGCCATTGCTGAACCCGCTGCAAACATTGCAATCATTGGTAAAATTAACAATTTTTTCATATTAACTCCTTTTGGATTAAACCAAATATAGCACTTAATGTATAATTGTCAAGTTTAATTTAAAGAATCAAATATGGCACTTTTACAGCCTTTAACATTGACCATGGACTTTTTGCCATGACAATTAAAAACACCCCTTTCGGGGTGTTTTTAATTATGCTGTAACGGATATGTGCCGGATTCCAGCCTTTCCCGCACAACATGATGTTTCACTTTTTGCGTGGATGTCAAAGGCAAGTCTTCCATAGTCATCGCAAAATGGGTCACCCATTTATACGACGCGACTTTTTTATTTTTCTCTGCGATTGCCTTGGCCAATTTATCCATCGTCATGCCTTGCTCAACTTGGAAAACGCCGTATGATACGGTTTTCCCACGAACCACATGTTCGAACACAGCAACATTCTTAACGCCTTTGATTTCCAGGAACATTGCTTCCAATTCATCTGGATACACGTTTTTCCCGGAATCCAAAACAATGATTTGTTTTTTACGACCATGAAAATGCAGTTCACCGTTTTTATCCATCGACACCAAATCACCCGTATTAAAAAACCCGCGCTCATCAAATACTTCGGAATTCGCCGCCGGATTGGATAAATATCCGCCGAACACTTGATGCCCGCGCAGCCACAAAACGCCGATGCCGGCATCGTTCTTTTCGCGGATTTCGCATTCGTTATTCGTAATCGGTCCACCGAAAGCGTACGGCACGCGGCCTTTGCGCGGTTTCGATATGCAGATTGGCCCAACTGTTTCGGTCAAACCATATCCCTGGATAAATGTCAGCCCCAAACGTTCATAAAACTTTTCCACTTCTGGTTTCGTTGCGGCACCGCCGGCGATAAGCAGACGTGCACGGCCACCGAATACAGCCAGGACTTGTTCTTGAATTTTTTCGACCAAGAATCCCAGTCCGATTTTTTTCAGTGTATTTCCGTATTTCAGAACAATACGTGCCAACCACCATTTCTTTTTGGCCTTTATTCCGTCAATAATTTTATTGCGGAAAACTTCCCAAACGCGTGGCACGGCCGGAATAATATGCGGACGATATTTTTTAAAGTCGGCCAGAATTTCCGCCGGATTAACCGTTGCTTGCAAAACAATATTTCCGCGGAATTCAATGGTTGCCAATATTTCAATCGCAAATCCATAAACGTGGTACATCGGCAAAAATCCATACAGAGTATCGCCACGATGTATCCATTCTGACATATCTTGCAAAGACGCTGCACATTCAACCAAGTTATAATGGGTCAATGGCACAATTTTCGGGTTTCCAGTCGAACCAGATGTGAACGACAATGTCGCAATATCCAGCGATTCAACCGCCGCCGGTTTCAATTTCGCCGGTGCGGCTTTGTCTTTGGATTCGATATCAAAGAATTCGAAACTTTTCGTTTTATAGAAAAACTTCTTTTCCGCCGCAACGACTTTACAATCGGTTAATTTGGCCATATTGTCGTATTCAAACGGCGTCAAATTAGTATCCAGCAACAGACATTGTCCACCCAAATACCAAACTGCAAACGCGGTCAATGGGAATTCAGGAATATTGTGCGCCAAGATTCCAACGACGGAACCTTTGCCAACGCCCATCGCAGCCAGCGTGCCGGCGCGTTTTTTGACGCTTTCATTAAACTGTGTGTATGTGACATTTTCACGCGTCAGAAACACATGGTCCGGGGCGTCATTAACGGCCCGTTCCAAAAATTTATACATGTTCATTGTATATAAACCTTATTTTTATAATTGTTTTTATATTGGACTGGCGGTATTATATATTGAAAAATAATAAAAGCAAAATGAAAAATTGATGCGCTGCGGGAATTCTGCCCAGGACACAGTTTTTTAATTTTACTTTGTATTTATTTGATAATTATATGGTGATTACTATGATGATACTTTCAATTAATATTAATTCTATTCGTGCACACATGGAAAGCTTTCTGACCATTGCTGAATCTGGCGAATACGACACGATTATCGTCCAGGAATTAAAAGTCGAAGACAATGGTTTCCCGCACATGATGTTCGAGCATCTGGGATACAATATCAAAGTGTTCGGCCAGAAATCCTGGAACGGCGTCGCGGTGTTTTCCAAATATTCCATCGAAGATGTCACGCGCAATATGCCGCATTTCGCCGACCCATCTGCACGCATGATTGAATGCGTGATTGACGGCAAATGGCGATTAATTAATGTTTATATGCCAAACGGCGAAAGCGTCGATAGTCCAAAGTTCCCGTACAAGATAGACTGGATGAATCATTTCAGCGACCATATTCATAAATTATTGAATTCCGAAGAACCGGTAATAATCGGTGGTGATTTCAATGTCGCAATCGAAGACCGCGATGTCTGGAATCCGAAACAGTATGAAGGAAGCTCTATCTCTGCACCGGCCGCACGCAAAATTATGCAAGAATGGCTGGATGGCCCCGGCGCGCCGGAGTATAGCGGAGGCGGATGGCTGGATTGTTACCGGAAATATAATCCGGACGAAGAAAATCCGTGGACTTGGATTGGATATCGCGGCGGGTCGATACACAAAAACCACGGTCTACGATTGGATTATTTTATTACGAACCATGCTGCATCAAAGCATGTGAAAAATTGCTATATCGATATGCGTCCGCGGGAACACCATAAACCAACGGACCATTGCGGACTTGTACTTGAAATCGCATAACGATTTCAAGGAAGATAACAGATAGTATATATGCTATCTAGTATCTAATATCTCTTTCATCGCCCGAACCCGTTATATAAACATGCACCGTGTCATCGGGCAAAATGTGCGCTGCAATTTCCGGCCATTCGATTAATGTAATATCATTCACGACCGCATGCGGCAATCCGATTTCTTCCAATTCCGACGCATCGGTTATGCGATATAAATCAAAGTGTGAAATATTGGTGTCATCCCGGAAATTTTGCGACGCAAAATTATCCGGGACCTGGTCGCGCTTGGCCGTATACGTCTGCACCAACGTAAACGTCGGGCTGGGCACAACGGTATCACTGCATAATTCATTTATAATCGCGCGGGCGATTTCGGTCTTGCCCATGCCCAAATCACCGTGCAGCGCGACGGTCACCGGCACACGCAAAGTCCGCGCAAATCCGCGCGCCCATTCATGCATTTCATCAATATTGTTTATTTTTATCGTATTCATTTTTATCCCAATAACAACAAATCATCTTCCAGTTTTCGGATTGCATCGCGCGCTGCGCCGGCCTGTTCGAATTCCAGGTTTTCTGCGTGTTTTTTCATGCTGCGCGTTAATTTTGCGATTTCTTTACGTATATCATCCGCAGTCATCAAGCCATTATCATTATAAACAAATTGCTTTTTCGCATCTGTTTTCTTTTCACGCAATTGCACTTCGGCAAATACGGCTTTGCTTGTTGTTTTTGGCGTGATTCCATATTTTTCATTATGCGCCATTTGTTTCGCACGGCGGCGTGCTGTTTCGTCCAGCGCAATCTTCATCGAATCTGTAATTTTATCAGCATACAAAATCACCCGGCCGTTAACATTCCGCGCAGCGCGACCAATTGTCTGAATCAAAGAACGTGCGCTGCGCAAGAACCCTTCTTTATCCGCGTCCATAATTGCGACCAGTTCGCATTCGGGAATATCCAATCCTTCGCGCAATAAATTAATCCCAACCAAAACATCGAATTTACCCATTCGCAATTCGCGCAATAATTCAATACGCTCCAATGTTTCAATATCAGAATGCAGATACCGCGCACGCACGCCGTTTTCGACCAAATAATCGGTCAATTGTTCCGCCATTTTTTTGGTAAGGGTGGTTACAAGAACCCGACCCGAAATATTTTTCACTTCATGCAACAAATCATCAACCTGATTCTTTGTCGGACGAACGATTGTTTCCGGGTCCAATAATCCAGTCGGACGGATAACTTGTTCAGTGACGATGCCCTTTGATTGTTCAATTTCCCAATCATTCGGTGTTGCGGATACAAACACGGTCTGCGGCCGCATGCCATCCCATTCGACGAATGTCAACGGCCGATTATCAATCGCCGACGGCAAACGGAATCCATATTGGGACAAGGTTTCTTTGCGTGCGCGGTCGCCTTTGGACATCGCGCCGATTTGCGGCACAGTAACGTGGCTTTCGTCCACGAATAAAATCGCATCTTTCGGCAGATATTCAAACAAAGTCGGCGGCGGTTGCCCCGCGCTGCGCCCCGACAGATACCGTGAATAATTTTCAATCCCGCGGCAAGTCCCAGTCGCATCCATCATTTCCATATCGAAATTTGTACGTTCGCGCAGGCGCTGTTCTTCGACATATTTCATATTGTCTTTGAAATAATCCAATCGGTCGGCCAATTCTTTTTTAATTTCCGAAATCGCGGCCATAATCGTTGGCATCGGCGTCGCATAGTGCGTATTTGGATAAATCGCCGCGCGTTCCATTTCGCGCGTCCGCTGGCCGGTCAAAGTATCAAATTCATGGATTGATTCAATTTCATCACCAAAGAACGAAAACCGCCATCCGCGTTCTGCCGAATGCGATGGAAACAGGTCCAAAGAATCCCCCCGCACGCGAAATTCCCCGCGATTAAATCCGATGTCATTGCGGCCATACTGAATACTGACCAGCGCATTAATAACATCCTTCATGCCGACTTTATCACCCGTGCGAAAAACAATTTTCATATCCATATATTGTTCCGGCGACCCAAGCCCGTAAATACTGGATACGGACGACACCACAATAACATCACGTTCTTCCAGCATGGCGCGCGTGGCACTGTGCCGCATGCGGTCCAATTGGTCGTTTATCGACGCGTCTTTATCAATATAGGTATCTGTCGTTGGCACGTATGCTTCCGGTTGATAATAATCATAATAAGATACGAAATATTCGACATGGTTATTTGGAAAAAATGCCTTCATTTCCGTATATAATTGCGCCGCCAAGACTTTGTTATGCGCCATAATCAGCGCGGGCCGACCGGTGTCGGCAATAATATTCGCCATCGTGAAAGTCTTACCCGAACCAGTAACGCCCAATAATACCTGATTCTGCACGCCCGCGTCCAGCCCACCGACCAATTCACGAATTGCACCCGGCTGGTCACCCGCCGGTTTATAGTCCGCAACTAAATCAAATACTTTTTTCATTTGCATATCAATATAATACAATTTATCATATATTCAAGGATTAGAGAGAGAAGTGAAAGCCCGCACAAAACGCAAACTGTTTTACACCATAATCGGCGTGATTTTGGCCGTCGTGCTTGCCGTCGCTATTGTGCCACCGTTTATAAATCTGGACCGTCTTGCGCCGGAAATCGAATCCGCCGTGCTGAACCAAACCGGAATCCGTATTAAAATCGGCGGACCAGTACGCGTGTCATTATTGGGCCGTGCAACAGTCACCGCAAACGACGTATCGATAAACGAATATCGCGGCCGCGCGGAATCGATATCTTTCTATATCCCGTTTTCATCGCTGCGCAATATTAACACGGCCAGTATCAACAGTACTATCGTACTGCACGGTGCACATTTACACATAACGTCTTTGGCCGCACCGGCAAATATTCGCCCGGTAATTCTTATCCGAAATTCATCTGTGACATTTATGGATAAAACGTACGACCAGATTAATGGTGTATTTCGCGCAGGAATGTTCAATGGCACTGTGCGAACGGATGAACATAAATACACCCTGGAATCAGACGGCGGAATGTTCCGTATTACAAATCCAAATGTAAATCTTGATATGGTCGGGCAATTGGCAACGGAATCAGATGGTTCTATTTCCGCGGCTGGCCACATGTCTTTGGATACATCCAGTATCAATAAATGGTTTGGATTCGATGCGCCGCGCATCCGCGGCCGGATGAAGTTTCAGTCTGACTTTATTTGGGCAAATAGCGGTTTCAATTTCTATAACATATCGGGACAATATGCCGGTGGTGATTTTTCGGGCGAAATATCGTTTGGCAATGACCAACCATTAAAAATTAATTTATTGGCAAACGATATAGATTATGATTTCGCACATATTGCGAATGATGCAAAATTCCTGCGAGATGCGGAAATAATATTCAGCGCGAATGGAAAAATCAAATCACCAATACCATTTACAATTCCAATAAAACAATTCGCGCATAATAATTTTTCACGGTTTCATATAACAATGAATGGCGATAACATCACCGACATGCGCGCGGAAAGTGCAAATGCAGCCATATCTGCATCGGGCAATATTGCATCTGGATTGGACACAGCGATATATGATTTAACGCGCCGGACGGCGGCGCGATGTGAATTATATGGCACAGGCGCAGCGTGGGGATGTCGCCGATGGGATTACAAAGATGCAAATTTTGCCGCATCTGGAACTTTGATGGTTTCGGCCGACGCATTTGATTTGAAATTTGAATCTGCCAACTTGAAGCCCGAACAATTAAATATCGCAACCCTTCATTCTGTATTATCGGGACTGTTTGGGCGCACGCGCGGCACCACTGAATTCCGTTTGGAAAATGGATTATATGGCACATTAAAAATTGATGGCAAAAATCAAAACTTGGAATATTTCGAACACAGCGGCACAACTTTGTCCGCATTGCCTGCGACCACGGAATTCTTGCGCGTATTGCCCGAATCAATGATGATGGCGCGCGGTAACGTGAAATACGCGCATATTCAGAATGGAAAATTATTAACACTGGCGTTCGCGCGTGATGGACGTCGCGACCAATGGTCACTGGGCTGGAAAGATTCTGGATTATTCCAAATTGACGCAGATGCGCGATATTTATTGTCGGCATTTTATCCAAATTTGTCGGCAGATTTCCTGCGCGATGAATTACCGGCCAACATAACAGGATATTATAAATCCGGATTTGCAACCGATATGAACATCGCAATTTTGAATACAAAATTAACCGGGAAATTCGATGGAAAAACATTTGATTTACGTGCCGACACAATTGACCTGGATGAATTTATAAATCCGAATTATATCGCAAATTATGAATCGGCCCAATATATTACCGAAGAACCTAGTGTGTTCCCGTTCGCATTGAACATCAATATTACACTGGTCGCCGACAACATAAAGTTCCGTGGTGAAAAATATGAAAATTTCGTGTATTCGTTAAAATCCAACCAACAAACAATGTCAATAACCGATGCTGCACGTGGGTCCATGCTGTTGTCTATTACCAAAAAGCTATCCAGATACGCGATTACGATTAAATCAAATCGGTTTGAAATTTTGGGGCTTGTTTTATCCGAACGGTCGCCTTTGAATGTTGCAGATACAACATTGACCGCGCGTGCGGATTTGGAAACAACCGGTATCACTGCGCATGATTTCTGGGACAATATGGCCGGCGAAATCGATATTACATTCGAAGACGGAATCCTGGTCGGATTTGATATAGACCGGTTTTACGGGCGTGCACGCGACGTTACGCGTATGAACGCAGAATGGGCAATCAGCGACGCATTGTCCGGCGGCGATACGCGATTCAAATCTTTGCGACTGGTCGGACAATATGAAAACGGACGATTCCGCACGACAACGCCGATGTCAATTGTTGCACGACATTCGGAAATTGCGGGCAATCTGCAAACTGCAAACGGTATTGCTTTTGGTGAATTTAATGTACTGCTTCGCGGCACTTCGCCCACGCCGGTACCGATACAATTGCGCGTGCATCCGAACGGCGGACGTGATTTTTCATTGTCTGAAATTATGCGAACTTTCGACCCAGATTTTATGCGCGAATTTACGCGAATGCACGACAGATTTTAATCCTGGGATTAGCTTCTTATCCGGCGAATCGGCTGAATTTGGTATGATACAGCCATGCCACGTAACCGTATTGAAACGCTTTCTGCACTGCTCCGACTGACCCCGTATCAGTCTTATATCCTGTCCGTGAACCATGATAGATATGACTTGGAACATTTGCAAAAACGTGGAAACGTGCTGTACGCGCCATATAAATGTGGGCTTTGCAAAACAATGTGGGAAAGCATCGTGCAATTTTTTACCGGACCGCGCGCTGATTTGATTGGCGCGGAAAAAGTACTGGTCATCGGCCAACGCGGCATCCGTCTGTATGCCGCCGGATTTTACAAAGCATGCGACCCGGATGGTCATTATTATTACGCGACCCAAACCGGCGAACGAATTGAACGTAACGTTCTGGAAAATATTTTGGGATTATAAAAACCGGCTTTCGCCGGTTTTTAGTTTTTCTTTCTGAATTGAATATGCGCCTCGCGCAGCTGCTTTTCAAATGGAGTATTCGGTGAGCCCATCATTAAATCTTGCCCCCGTTGATTCGTCGGGAATGCGGTAATTTCACGCAAGTTCGGTTCGTCCAGCAACAAACACACAATACGTTCCACGCCCATGGCCAATCCACCGGTCGGCACGGCGCCGTATTGAAACGCAGTGTACATTCCACCAAATTTTTCACGCACAACATCTTCGCCGTATCCGACTGCCTCGAACAGTTTCAGCATAGCCGCCGGGTCATAGTTACGCAATCCGCCGCCGCCGACTTCTTCGCCATTCATAACCATATCGTATTGTGCAGCTTTTAATTTCAGCGGTTCAGATAAATCCAGGTTCTGCAAATCACCTTGTGGGCGACCGAATGGATTATGTCCAAACATTATGCCTTTTTCAGATTCTTCGTCTGCTTCGAAAAATGGGAAATCCACGACCCAACATATTTTGAATTCTTTGGGGTCCAAGCCAATTTCTTCGCCAAAGCGTTTGCGCAGTTTGCCGGCGGCTTTGGCCGCAATACCCGGCTGTTCACAAACAAAGAATATGCTGTCGCCCACAGATACGCCGCAGCGCACCCGAATTGATTCAACTTGTCCCGCGGTTAACTTTTTCGCAATTGGCCCCTTAGTTTCGATGCCGAATACGATGTATCCCAGTCCCGCCAACCCAAGTTCTGTTTTTGCAAATTCTTCCGTCTTGTCAAACCAGCTGCGCGGTTTGTCTGACGAACCCGGCGCGGGTATCGCACGCACAACCGCGCCCGATTTTACCGCATCTGCAAAGATTGTAAAATCGGAATCGCGGAATATATCCGACACATCAACAATTTCAATCGGTATGCGCAAATCCGGCTTGTCCGAACCATATTTCAGCATCGCATCATCGTATGTAATCCGCGGAATATCGGCATGCAATTTCGCGGTCGGCGCGAATTCTGTGACCAATCCGACCAGCAGATTTTCACAAACACCCATAACATCTTCTTGTTCAACAAAAGACATTTCCAAATCCAATTGGTAAAATTCCAGCAATCGGTCGCTGCGTAAATCTTCATCACGAAAACACGGCGCAATCTGGAAATACCGGTCGAACCCGGAATATTGAATCAATTGTTTCCACTGTTGCGGCGATTGCGGCAAAGCATAAACATGTCCATGGTGCAGGCGGCTTGGCACGATAAAATCGCGCGCGCCCTCGGGACTGGTCGCGCCCAAAATTGGTGTCTGGAATTCGGAAAATCCCATATCCCACATTTTATCACGCATGGATTTAATAACGCGATTTCGGAATAAAATATTGTGATGCATACGTTCACGACGCAAATCCAAATAACGGTATTTCAAGCGCAATTCTTCGTTCGATTCTTCATCACCGAATACTTGGAACGGCAAAACTTCGGATTCGGCCAGTATTTTTATGGCGACCGCAACAACTTCGATTTCGCCGGTCGGAATTTTGGCATTAATAACCGCGCTATCCCGCGCAACAACGCTGCCCGAAACAGTAATCACAGATTCCGGTCGGATTTTTTCCACACCGGCCAGTTCCGGTTTTGTAATATCAACAACAACCTGGGTAATGCCGTAATTATCGCGCAAATCGATGAACAGCAGCCCGCCATGGTCGCGCTTGCGATGCACCCATCCGGACAGCGTGACAGATGCGCCGACATTCGCCGCGGTCAATTCACCACAGGTATGAGAACGATAAATATTTGATTGCATTTTGGCACCTCTTTTGTTTGATGTTAATCTTACAATGCAGGGGCGATGGATTTACACCGCGGTGCCACCCTGATTTTTATCTTTATGGGATTCATTTTATTCCGCGGTCGTTAATCGCATCATTACAAAATTATGGTCCCAGCACCAGGATTTCATAGATGCGCTGTGACTTGCGGCAGGAACGCATAAAAAATACGTGACCAAAGCAAATCGCAGGCAGATATAAATCCTGGTGCCCGTAGCAAGAATCGGACTTGCGCCTCGTCCTTACCAAGGACGTGTTCTACCACTATACTATACGGGCAACGGGGCTGATTATACCGAAAAAATTCCGAAAATCAACTATAAACCTTACCACTCTATCGGTTCTTTGCCTGCGGCAACCAAATATTCATTCGTTTTGGAAAATTGCTTGTTGCCAAAGAACCCGCGGTGCGCGGACAATGGCGATGGATGAACAGATTTTAATATTAAATTTTCCGCGCCGTTCACGAATTCTGCTTTTCGTTGCGCGTAACTGCCCCATAATAAATACACAATGCCACTGCGCGCAGATAATGCACGTATCGCCGCGTCCGTAAATTGTTCCCACCCCTTGCCAGCATGGCTGGCAGCCAGATTTGCCTGGACGGTCAGCGTTGAATTTAATAACAGCACACCTTGTTCCGCCCACCGGGTCAAATCGCCATGCGTGACTGACGGACGACCCAAATCGTCCGCGATTTCTTTATAAATATTTTGCAAAGACGGTGGAAATGCAACGCCGTCACGCACAGAAAAACATAATCCATGTGCTTGCCCCGGCTGGTGATACGGGTCTTGACCGATTATAACGACTTTAACTGCATCAAACGGACACAAATTAAACGCATTAAAAATCTCTGCCGGCTTTGGATAAATCGGCGCGCCACCCGCCGCCCATTTATTATATTCACCCCGCACAAACGCCGTCAATTCCGTAAAGTATGGCTTTTCAAACTCCGCCGCCAACGCATTTTTCCAAGATTCTTCGATTTTCACGGTCATGTATTCCCCTCCTTTGGAGGGGTGGCATCGCGAAGCGATGACGGGGTGGTTTACCCAAACTTCGGATGCACCGTAAACCACTCCGCCCTTCGAGCACCCCTCCAAAGGAGGGGAACTGCCACCCATTACAATTTTATCAATCCGACCTGACAACTTTTCCATAAAACCACATCAATATATCCGCGGGGCAATCCGGTTTCACGAACCAGATGCGCGAACATTTCGTCGCACGCGGCCTTGACATCCGGGTCCAGATTTCCATTGTCGATTTTTGATTTTAAATCTTCACGGCCAACGAACGCCACGCCCAAGCGTTGAATCCAGATATCGTATTTCACGATATCTTCGCCCAGATTTCGCGCCAAATGATTCGCAGTAATTTTTCCGATATGCGGCAATGATGATAAATAAGATAATTTCGATTCCAAATCCGAACCGGCCAGCGCATAATACCCGTCGCGATATTTCTGGCGATTTTCCCAGACTTTTATTATCGCATTCATTTTATTTTTATTGTTCAAGAATTTGATAATGTCATCAAATTTCGGAACAGGATTAGCAGCAATATAGTCCATGACTTTTGCATGGATTTTCTTTGCGGTTTTTTGCGAAAATCCGCCGGCCAGGATTACATATATTGCTTGCCGTGCAAATTCGTCCGCGCTCGGCATTTCCGGTGACAACAAGCGTTTTTTTATTACATCAAAACTTTCCGAATCCGAATCCAGTCCGGCATCTTTCAGCCGCCGTTCCAAATCGAAAAAAGTTTCTTTTGATAATTTTATCATACCATAAAGGGAAGATTTTCCAGTGTCCCTTCTTCCACGCGCACATTCACATCAATCAGTGCGAAAATTCTTTCTTCGTGTTCAGCGGATTTCGGTGCATTGGTCATGCATTCCGCATCGAACATCGTTGGTGATAAAAAGTGCGAAGTGTTTACGGACAATTTTGTCACCAGATGGTCGTCATCCAGCAGAGTATAAATCGGACCGATGTTCTTCGGCTGATTTTCGCCGATTTCATGTTCATTCTGCGGACAGCGCAGCGCATCCAACAAAGTCTTCATACGATTATCGATATCTGCGCGTGCAACGCCAACAATTTCCGGGTGTAATAATTGCACATCCAATTCACATATCAATTTTAATGACGGCGTAATAATCGGATTGAAGTCGACACCGCCGACATGTCGCGTATTCACGGGCGATTTTGTCGGATTCGGCATCATATATTTTTGCAGGTTGTTCCACGGACTTTTTTCGACCAGTTTTTTGAGCTGCGGATGAAACTGCATACGCAAGTCCGTGATGTGCTGGGCGCGTTTCTTTGGGTTGACGCGCAGCTCTCCAAAATAAAGTAATTTAAACTTCATCCATTTCTCCTTTATTTGTGCGCAAATATGCGCCCCTGCAATTATATATCAACATTCGCCGACAATGCGTTTTCCACGATAAAGTCGCGGCGCGGTTCGACCACATCACCCATCAGCATTGTGAATATTTCGTCCGCGCGTGATGCGTCCGAAACCTTGACCTGGAACAAAGCGCGATGATTCGGGTCCATCGTGGTTTCCCACAATTGTTCCGCGTTCATTTCACCAAGTCCTTTGTACCGCTGAATCGATAATCCGGTTTTCGCATATCCAAACGCAGTGTCCAACATATTCAGCGCAGTCGCGCATTTTTGCGATTTGTTTTTCATGCGTAACGTCACTGGATTTACAAACATCTGTGATAATTCGTCGCGACCGGACATTCGTTCCCATGCGCGTACTTCGGCAGAATCCAAGACTGACGCCGGCAAATAATGTGATTCTGTGACCGCGCGCAATGTTCGCGTGATATGAATTCCGGATTCATCGCGCGTGACTTTCCATCCTTTTTCAAAATCAAGTTCGCCTGCATCCAACATCCGTTCAACATTCGCCGAATTGCATCCGACAGTGCCCAGGCAACCATTCAATGCCAATGCTTCGATAAAACGAAGCGGTACAGTCGATGCCAATGGTGATAATATCATTTTCGCCGACTGGGCCAGACCCAAAATACGTTTTAAATCTGCACCGGCAATCACCGCGCCGTCGGCCAATTCAACCGTGCCGTCCGCAGCCAAAGCATCCATCAAATATTCATCATATTCTTTTTCGTTTTGCAAATATGTCTGTTGTTTTCCGCGCGACACACGGTACAGCGGCGGTTTCGCGACATATATATATCCGCGCTCAATTGCCTGTGGCATATGACGATAAAAGAACGTCAGCAACAGCGTTTGAATATGTGCGCCGTCAACGTCCGCGTCGGTCATAATAACGACCTTGTGATAACGCATTTTTTCAATATCGAATTCATCGCGGCCGATACCGGCACCAATCGTTGTAATCAGCGCCGCAATTTCATCCGAATTCAGCATCCGGTCAAAACGCACGCGTTCGACGTTCAGAATTTTTCCTTTCAGTGGTAATATCGCCTGGAATTTTCTATCGCGCCCTTGTTTCGCAGTACCGCCGGCAGATTCCCCTTCGACAATGAACAGTTCGCATTTTGCTGGGTCTTTTTCTGATGCAGCGGCCAATTTACCGGGCAGACCGCCCAAATCTGTGCCGGTTTTTTTGCGTGATAATTCGCGTGCTTTGCGCGCAGCTTCGCGTGCGGTCGCCGCTTCTAATATCTTATCAATAATGGTCTTTCCAGCTGACGGGTTTTCATCCAGATATTGATACAGCAATTCAGATACTGCATTTTCAACAATCGGGCGAACTTCGGATGAAACCAATTTATCTTTGGTTTGTGATGAAAATTTTGGGTCTGGAATTTTAACAGAAACAATGTTTGTTAAACCTTCGCGGAAATCTTCACCCGTTAATTGAATATCTTTTTTCGGATTTTTTTCGGCGATATATTTATTCAGCGCACGCGTCAATCCAGCGCGAAATCCGGCCAAATGCGTGCCACCGTCGCGGTTCGGAATATTGTTGGCAAAGCACAGTGATGTTTCATTATAAGATGTTGTCCATTCCAATACGACTTCGACATATGTATCTTCGATTTGGCGAATAATCTGTATTGGATTTGGTGTTAATTTTTCTTTGGCTTTGTCCAAATAAGTCGCGAATCCTTTCAGTCCGTCAACCGAATGAAATTCGCGTGTTTTCTTTTCCGCAGCGCGCAAATCTTCAAATACAATCTTTACATTCGCGTTCAAGAAAGACTGTTCGCGCAACCAAGTTTCCAGTGTTTCAAATTCAAAATCCGTAAATGTGAACGTTTCGGGCGATGGTAAAAATGTAACTTCGGTTCCATGTTTATCACCCGCATTTTCGGACAGCACGACCAGACCGTCTTCGGATGGGCATCCGCCATGGAATTTCATCATAACTTCTTTGCCGTCACGCCAAATGCGCAGTTCCAGCCATGTTGACAACGCATTCACAACCGATACGCCAACGCCGTGCAAACCGCCGGATACTT
Source organism: Alphaproteobacteria bacterium (assembly GCA_009784235.1). GTDB lineage: Bacteria > Pseudomonadota > Alphaproteobacteria > Rs-D84 > Rs-D84 > WRKW01. The sequence goes on from WRCC01000002.1 coordinate 59,418, forward strand.
TATAGGCGCCACTGCCTTCGTTATCAAACTTACCACCGGCGTGCAATTCACACATAATCAGCTCGGCCGCCGACCGACCGGTTTCTTTGTTAATTGCGAACGGAATTCCGCGACCATTGTCGCGAATTGTCGCCGAACCATCGGCATTCAAAGATACATAAACTGTATCAGCATAACCCGCCATTGCTTCGTCAATTGAATTATTAACAACTTCGTAAATCATATGGTGCAATCCGTCGCGATTTCCGACGTCGCCGATGTACATTCCGGGGCGTTTTTTAACGGCGTCCAGACCCTTTAATACTTTAATCGAATCGGCTGAATATTCATTGTTCACAGACATAAATTTATCCTTTTCATTTATATTAATTTTGCCTTGGAAATATAGCAATTTCCGGGCATTTTAGCAAGAAAATAATATGGAAAATTAGATACTAGATACCAGATAGTAGATACTAGATATTAGACTGCAACATTGTTATATCTGGTGGTCTTTGTTGTTGAAATTAATAACTTCAAAACTTCTTCACAATCAGCCTTTATACTATCAAATTGCGGTTGTGTTATGTGTTTGGCTTCATATAATAATTCCAGCCAATTTAGCGTTTCTGCGCATTCTTTAAGAGCAATGTGGGATTTTGATAGAAAATCGCTTCTGCTTATGGCATAAATGGCTTCCGCCATATTTGCGCTAATACTTGTGCCAGAGCGTAAAATTTGATTGGATATTGCCATCGGACATCTGTTTGTCCGTAAATATTTATCAAGACGGATAACCCTTGCTGAAAATCTTTTACATTTTTCTAATGTGATACTATCTCTCGACATATGAAAACCTTATCTAATATCTAGTATCTACTATCTGGTATCTATCAAGACAAAGCCGCGGTAATCTGGTCCTGCATTTCGAACGTTCCAAATACGACCCATGCGATAACCAATGATACCAATAAGATACCAAAAGAATTCATAAAACTGGACAATTTTTCCATGCGCCGAACCGATGAATCCAAATAATCGTTCGCGATTTTTGTTAAATTCTGATCGAATCCGGTCATATCGGCATATATCGCCAAATCGCCGATGATTTCTTTGTTTGGGAATTCTGTGCGCGTACTTTGCAATGCGCGACCCAGATTTTCACCATTTATAATAAACCGGTTTGTGCGTTCCAATATATCGCGCAAGTATTTACCGGAATTATCAGCCAGTGTTTTCAGCGCGACCGGAATACTGCCCCCGCTGGCCACCATTGCGGCCAATGACATCATCCAGCCGACAGATACCGAAATCTTGTACATTGACCATGGCGGCAGTCGGTCGAAAATAACACGCGTGCGACCCGCCCAATTTGCAAAAGACCACCATATTAATATACCGGCACCAACAAACCCGACCAGCAGCGCGGGCCAATAAACATTCGCCATATTTGATACATTCACAAGTGATGCCGCAACGCCGCGCCATACTATGTCCTGGCCCGCGGCTTCAATTAATGGTGGCACCAAATAAATTCCAACCGCAACAATGATTATAAACGTCAAAATAAACAAGAACAGTGGATACATAATCGCATCGCGCATTGCGGCGCTGATACGCTGAACACCTTCGCCAACACGCACAACGTTATCCAGCGCAATGGACAGTTTCGACACGTCACCAACCGACAGCATCAATGCTTCGTTAATCGGCACCCATTGACGCACTGCATCCGGAAATGATAATCCGCGTTCCAAGTTCTCTTGCCATGATTTAAGCGCAATTGCGAATGGTTCGGTTTCCTTGCGCCCGCCTTCGGATTCGACTTGATATACGCGGTCCAGCGCATCCATCAAAGTAAAATCATTGCGCAATAACGACGCCAGTTTCCGATACAATTCCATCCGCTTTGCCGTGGACATGCGGAAATATATTTTTGAATACAAGATGTCTAATTTAGTTGCCATTTTAATATACGCCAACTTGGTCCAATAACCCAACCCAACGCTCTAATTCACTGGGGTCGATTTGCCCGCGCAGCACCAGTTCTATGGCCGATTCTTTCAGTGTCCGACCATCCAAATCTTCCAACCAATAACGTACCGCACCAGCAATATCGCCGCCCAATGCTTTCGCCAAGAATTCATTATCTGTTATTATAATCTCGCCTGCTTTGACACGGCCTGCAAATCCTTTGCCATCGCATAATTCGCAACCGGTGCCACGTGTGAATATTTGCCGCACGCCCAGTTCGCCGAATGCTTCGACAACGCGCCCGTATGCCGGATGATTCGGATTCGATGTTAATGGTTGTTTGCACTTTGGACATAATGTTCGGAACAATCGCATGGATACCAGACCGCGCATCATTGTTTCATCTTGTAATTTAAATGATTCCACGCCCATGTCCAATAATCGCGTCAATGCGGCCATTGCAGAATTCGCATGGAGTGTCGTCCAAACAGCATGACCAGACAACGCGCCCTTGACCGTCAATTGCGCCGCAGACAATGTGCGAACTTCGCCAACCATTAACGCATCCGGGTCAGAACGCAGCGCGGATGCCAATGCTTCGGTAAATTTTTCTTCGCGTAATTCTTCGTTGGACGCATTTACAACCGGAATTTGACGCGCGCCGAATATTTTGCGTTCAGCCGGGTCTTCCACAGTAATCAAATTAATTTCATAATCACGTTCTTTCAGCATCAAAGACATATTATGAAACAAGGTTGTTGATTTACCCGAACTGGTCGGGCCGGCAACAACGACCAAGCCGGTCGGAAATGAACGCATACGCAGCAACAAACGCTGTTCATATTCACTAAATTCTTGTTCTGTCTTGATACCTTCGGATGGATTATCATACAGCAAACGCATAACAACATAACGCGACCCGAATGCAATTGGGTTAAACGTCATACGAATACCCATCACGCCAGTCGGCAGATATAAGTCGCGTGTTCCGCGCAGTGGCGTACGTCCGTCTTTTTGCGCGCTTTGATATTCATTTTGCGCATAGTTTGAATTAGATTGGTCCGCAGATGCAAATGCCGCACGCACAAACGATTCGCCCCACTGGGAATTATATTCCAATACAGATTGCATGTTACCATCGATACGGAAATAAATTGTTGTTTGGTCGGCAACTTCGATATGAATATCTGATACTTTCATTGCGGCCGCGCGCGCGACAATATCGACAAAGTCTTTTTGCATCTGGTTGTCATAATCCAGACGCGACCGCGTTGCACCACCTGAAAATTTTGCATCATGCGCTTTGTAAATATTGGACAGCAATCCCAAATCAGAATAAAAGGGTGCCAATATTTTGCGATGTTCTTTGGCCAATAATTCCAAGAAAGCCAAAACGCGACCATCATACCGATGCGTGCGCGATATTACAATTTCACCGCCAGAAAAGTATGCCAGCAGATTTTGCGTTTCCTTGGCCACTTCCAGTTCAGCCGCCGACGCAGTCAGCAATCGGTTGCCGTTCGAAAACAAATAATCCATCACGTCCTTGGCGGACGCGTTGTCCATATCCACAGGCACAGACCGCAATACGTCGTCCGGAATATTTTGCAAAACTTCTTTATCTGGTTCCATCTAGTCGCCTATTCTGAGTCCCAAAGTTTCAATTTCGCCATCTTTTTCAAATACAACACCTTCATCCAACGATACTGAATTAATCATAAATCCATCGATTTCACGGCCGGCCCAAACACGGCGACGCTGCATCGTTTTTGTATCTTCAATCGTTGCTTGCAATTGATTTCCAACACCAACAATATCAACCAAGCGATATCTTTCGGTGACCGTCATACGTGGTGTGGGCGGTGGCGCTTCCTTGGTTTGTTCCGGGCGTGGTGCGGCGGGTTGTTCCGCACTGCGTTCTGCGCTGCGTCGCATTGCTTCACGTTCTTGTTCCAGTTTTTCACGTTCGGCTTCTAATTTTCTGCGGTCTGCTTCGGCGCGACCGGACAATTCGTCCATTTCATTACGTACACGCATTTGTTCCGTTGTCATACGGTCCAAATCCAGCATCAGTTGCGCTTTTTCTTTTTCCAATTGCAACAAGACTTTATCTTGTTCCAAATCCGCAATTTGCCGGAACACAGGTATATCCTGTTCGACAAAAATAATTTCTTCTTCGGCAACGGCCGCAAATGGCATCGCAAACATAATCGCAGCAATCAAATATTTATTTAACATAGATTTTTACCTCATAGTTCCAGGTTCTGGACCGCGCATCCCATCTGACCAATGGCATTGTTGCGGAATCATAATCTTCAAATATACGCGCGAATTCTGGCGGTGTGATTTTCGACGCGGCTGATACGGTCACAATATTCACACTGCGCGCACCCGCGGGCGTGGATACTGTTTCAATACCGCTGCGCACATCTGCACGCATGCCCATTAATTGAAATATCGAATTTATCCGGCGCATGACGGATGCTGTATCATCCTCGGCCAGTCGAGATGACACCGGCAACGGTTCCAAATCCAAAATTAATGTAACATCGGCATCAGAATTTTCAATTATCCCAACACCCGCCATCTTGTCCCGCGCAAAATCATAAACATCAGATAATATGCCGCGGCCGCGATGTAATTGCGCGGTTGCAGTGGTGGCATCACATTCCGCTGCAACTTGGTTCCATCCGGGAATAATCCGCATTAAATAAGTAATCGCATCAAAGCATTTTTCCGCGCGCAATCCCAAATCTGGAATTTCATCAAACGGATATATTACGGCCGGAACTGCGGATGCGGCCGCTTGCTTGTTTTCTGCGGCCAATGCGGCTTGCTTTGCTTTGAATTCTGCTTCGGCGGCGGCGCGCGCGGCGGCATTTGGGCCGGGTCGCAACATTTCTATAATCGGTTCGCGCATAAAATAAAGAATTCCTGCGAACATTAACAACAACAGCAAAATCGAAGTCATACTGCCCCAGAACTTGCTGACCGATTGCATTATAAATCGAGAATCGCCTGTGACAATGTCTTCCAATCGCTTTTCTTCGGCGCGTGGCGCAACCCAATATCCCGGCGCAACCAATATACCCCAATCTGGCAATTCAGCCAGCTGTTCATATTCAGCCTTTGCCGCTGATTCATCCGTATAAAGTTTATCCGCGATTATAATTCCATTTCGCGCGGCGACCAGCCAAAATCCTTGCTTGACCGCAAACACGGCCAAAAATGCGCTGTAATCTGCAAATGAATCCATAACTTCGGTTGCAGCGGCCGCCATACGACGACGATGTCCCAGCGCCGCAGAACCAACACCAATCAACCCACGATAAGGCGTGAAATATTTGATACGTCCCGGAACAAATTTGGCGATTTTTTGCGCAAAAGCACGGGCATTCTGCCCTTCGCCCGCTGGCTGCCAAAACAGGCCGACGGCATATTTTTTGCGTTCAATATTTATAACTTGCTGGGTCAAATCCTCTCTCTTTGACAGGATTATAGCAAAATAAAACGAAGCGGGGGAAGCACTATTTTTCGGTTTCAATAACCTCGTAATTCTCTGGGTCTGCAAACAATTTTCGCAGCGCCAAATTATTCAAAGCATGTGAACCCTTGTAACTTTCCACACGACCAACAATGCGGCCACCGGACGTGTACATATCGCCCAGAATATCAATGATTTTATGCCGTACAAATTCATCCGCCCAGCGCAGCGGATTCAATGTACCATCGCCTGATTCATTCAGTGCAATAACATTATTTTCATTCGCGCCGCGACCCATTCCACGTTTTTTCAACCATTCCCATTCATGCAACGAACCGAACGTCCGCGCCGCCGCAAAGTTTTTGATAAAATCATTGTGCGATTTTGCCGTACCGTCCGATATAAATTCCGCAGATTGCCGACCGATAATTTTATCCGGATACACCAGCGTCGCATCAACAACCATACCCCGATTGTCCGGCGACAATCGCACAAATCCGTCGCTTTTGCGACCTTTGATAAAGTTATTAATTAAAAACGCCATACGCGTCGCAAATGGCATCTGGCGAATAATTTCGATGCGCCGCGCAATGATTTCTTTTTTAATTATTATCTTTTTCGAATTTCGAATTTCGAATTTCGAATTTCGTCCAAGCATTTCGCAGAACTGCTTGGCGCTGCCGTCCAAAATCGGCATTTCGGGGCCGTTCATTTCGACCAAAGCCGCATCAATACCCATAATATAAAATGCCGCCATTAAATGTTCAATCGTTTGTACATGTGCGCCATTTGGGTCACCAACGGTTGTATTTTGCAGCTTTGATTCACCAACCTTATTATACCGCGCCGAGATAAGTTCTGATTTTAAATCTGTCCGCTTGAAAAAAATACCCGGCTTGTCATACGGCTTTATAACCATATTTGCCGGCAATCCCGAATGCATTCCAATACCCGAAATTTTGATTGGTTTTGATACAGTATGCATTATTTAACCTTTTCTTTTAACCATTTGAAAAACGCTGGCTCTATGGTGATGGTCAACGGCGCAACCAAAACCAATTTCTGCCATTTTGGTGACAAGCGCACATGGTCTTTCGCAGTCGTTACTAATTTCATATTTTGCGCATCCGCAGTTTTTTTCATATCAATTAATTCGCGTTCGGAATATTGATGATGGTCTGGAAACGTACGTGACATAAAACCTTTGATACCACGGATTGTGCGCAGCGCATCGAAAAACTTGCCCGGATATCCAATGCCCGCAAATGCAAAGATTCGCGGCGCACCGACCGGTTTGGCCGTTTCCGTCCCCGCATAAAAAATTGGTATTTTTGAATTTATTTTTTTTATTTTTGTTGATAGACTTTGTTCCCCTATTATTATAACCGCATCTGCACGTTTGATGCCGGAACACATCGTTTCACGAAGCGGGCCGGCCGGTAATAAAAAACCATTCCCAACACCAATTTTTCCATCAAAAACCAATATGGAAATATCTTTTTTTATGGTCGGATTTTGAAAACCGTCGTCCATAATTATCGGTAATTTATGATTTATGATTTCTGATTTCTGATTTAATTTGGTTATATTTTTAACCCTGTCCCCGACATATACATCTATGCCTGCTTTTTGTAACATTTTTGCTTCGTCACCGCCTTTGTACCCGCGCATAACTACTGGTGATTTCAGATATTTTGCGATTTCGGCAACAATTGGCGTCTTACCAACCCCACCCGCCATTATATTACCGATGCAAATTACTTGCCGCGCCATAGCAGTGCGCAGGCGGGCCGGTCTTTTTGATGTTTTTTGCCGAAAAAGCCGGGAAATAAATACTAATTTGCTGACCAACCAATAAATTATCGAAAATGGCAATAATGCAATTGCAATAAAATTTCGTTTCAAAAACCAATTTGGTGTGCGCATTATTTTCTATCTGCTGGTTCAATCCGTGGTAAATCAAATATCGCATCCAGTTTTTGCAACTGCTCAATCATTATTTGTTCTAATTTTACACGCGCAATTTCTATATCATCGTCTTTGCCAATGTAAAATGGTTCGCCTGCTTCGATAATAACTTTTGAAAAAGGTGTGGCCAGCATATATTTATCCCACCGCCGCCATTGCAGCCATGGCCGGTCACACGTAAAGCACAACGGAATAATCGGCGCGCCCGTCATTTTCGCAAAATACAACGCACCATCATGAATTCGCATACGCGGACCACGCGGACCATCAGGCGACAAGCATAAAAAATGTCCTTCCTTTATAACGCGTACACCTTCGCGTAAAACTGCAACCGCACCTTTACGTCCCGTTGAACCATATATACCGCGCAGACCGAACATGCGTTGCATTTTCGCCATCAGGCGCCCATCGCGATGCTGGGAAAATATGGCATATCCACGAAATCCGAACTTTTTAAGCACTGCGGAAAGCATCATCGACCGCCCGTGCCAGAAAGCATATATCGCCGGTGCACCACCATATTTCTTTATAATTTGCGGATTTTTATACTGTATCCGGCATGTTAATTGCGCGAACCTGATACTGGCAAAGCCCAATGCCGCGCCCAGCCATTGCACCAACGGCAGTGTAAAAAACATACGCCAAAATTTCCGCCATAAATCAGCCAATTTTTTCCAAGTTTTTTTCATGTAATTGTCCTTTGTCCCACAGACTACCAGCAAAAATAAAAAAATTCAAGAACCACGATTACGGCATTTTTCCTTGACAGTATGAATATAATATGTAAAATAAGCCATCTCGACGCGGAGTAGAGCAGCCCGGTAGCTCGTCAGGCTCATAACCTGAAGGTCATAGGTTCAAATCCTATCTCCGCAACCAAAATAAATAAAATGCCCCTTGCGGGCATTTTTTGTTTCTATTATGATTACCTCCAAAGGAGATTTATATGAAGATTTTATCTGCAATTAAAAGTGCACCAAAGTGTGAGCGTACAGATAACCACTGGAATGGCGTTGCGCTGATTTTGGCCATTGGTATTGCCATCGGTGGCTATTTTATCGGCAATGGCGTGTATGACGCATTTGCGCGGCGTACTGTGACTGTCAAAGGCTTGGCCGAACAAAATGTAGTCGCAGATACTGCGATTTGGAATATTAACATTTCCAACGTCGGTGGTGATTTGGCGGAATTGCAATCGCGTGTCGATGCTGATATTGTAAAAATCAAAGAATTCTTGAGTGAAGCCGGTTTTGCAGCCGACGAAATTCAAAATAATCGCGTCCAAGTTCGTGATAATTTCGCCGGATATTCGCCGGTCGAACTGCGTGAAAATATCGCATCTGCACGCAATCAAAGCCGATATGTGATTTCAACCGGTGTTATGGTTCGTTCAAATAATGTGAACCTGGTCGATGCGACATCCCGCCGAATGGGTGAACTGGTCCGTCGCGGCGTTACGATTACCGAAGACTATTCCGGTCCGATTTATATATTCAACGGCCTGAACGATATAAAAATCCCAATGATTGAACAAGCAACGCGGAATGCGACGGATGCAGGCCGACAATTTGCGTCTGACGCAGGAGCACGACTGGGCCGCATCCAAAGCGCGAATCAAGGCGTATTCAGCATCGAATCCCGCGATCCAATCGACCGCTGGAACAACGATGAAAAACAATCCATTCACAAAAAAGTCCGTGTTGTTTCAACGGTTGTGTTTTATTTGCGGTAAAAATAGGTTCTAGTATCTTTCGATAGAAACTATCAAATTGTAGGCGTCCCAAAAATATTTTTCACGCCTCGTTGTTTACTAGAAGGAACTTTATTTATAAAATAAAAAATACCATTGTCAATTATTAAATAAAAAGTGTGCGATATCGCCGGGATTCATAATATAATCTCGGCCGACAAGGCGCATTTTTCCGGCTTCTTTGACGGCCGTTTCGCTGCCCAGTTCCAAATAATCTGCTGGTTGGATAATTTCCGCGCGGATAAATCCTTTTTCGAAATCAGTATGTATTTTGCCGGCTGCTTGCGGTGCGGTCATGCCGACACTAATCGTCCAAGCATGCGCTTCTTTTGGACCAATTGTGTAAAAAGTTTGCAATCCAAGTGTTTCGTATCCGGTACGTATAACCTGGCTCAACCCAGATTCGGCCAGGCCAAGCTCGTCCAAAAATTCACGTTGTTCGGCTGGGTCTGTAATCTGTGCGATTTCCTGTTCTATTTTTGATGAAATAACCAGAACCGGTGCAGTGGCGACAAATTTTTCGCGCACCTGGTCTGAATATTTATTACCAGCGGCGGCCGCGGATTCATCGACATTACAGACATAAATTACGGGTTTTGCGGTTAATAGATTAAACCCAGTAGGGGCCGCCCCAGGGCGCGAGTACGCGCCCCTACAAAATTCACGAACTGGCACACCCTTCTCCAATCCGGTTTTGATTTCATTTGCGGTCGCCAACTGTGCAATGGCTTCTTTATCTTGACCGCGGGCTTTCTTGGTCAGGTTTGCAATTTGTTTTTCGATGGATTCCAGGTCGGCCAGCATTAGTTCTGTTTCAATCGTCGCAATATCGTCCAGCGGGTCAACCCGGCCGGAAACATGGACTATGTCGTCGTTATCAAAACAACGTACGACGTGAATAATTGCATCCACCGCCAGAATATTGCCCAAGAATTTATTGCCAAGCCCCTCGCCCGCTGATGCCCCCTTGACCAGGCCAGCAATATCAACAATTTCCAATTGGGTAGGAATGATTTTTGCAGATTTTGCAACCGCGGCCAATTTGTGCAATGTTTCATCCGGCACGATTACGCGGCCGGTATTCGGCTCTATCGTACAGAACGGATAATTTTGCGCAGCCGCGGTCACACTGGCCGTCAATGCATTAAACAAAGTTGATTTGCCAACATTAGGCAGTCCGACAATACCACAATTAAAACCCATAAATTCACTCCGTTCATAGATACTAGATATTAGATACTAGATATTAGATAAATGTCCAATTAAAAATTCACTTTACTATCTGCTATCTAGTATCTAATATCTAGTATCTATGTCATATTTATGGGAAAAATTTAATATCAAAACATTTCCAGCGCGACCGCTGGTGTTTGCTGATGGTGAATTTCAGCCAGAATTATCCGATTGTGACGCTGCAAAATTGGAAATTAATGATAATAATATTGAAATAATTGTTGATTCGGCCGGCGAATTGCCAATTCATATAATATACGTCGGTGAAATTATTGGTGATAAAGTAATAAAAATAAAACAATCCGAATCTCGAATCTCGAATCTCGAATCTCGAATTTATTTGACCGCAAAACTGTCAAATAAATTACCGGCCTTTTTGACGTTTTTTATCGATTCGGCCGGGAAAAATTCCAAAATTAATGCAAAAATCGTGATTCAGAACTTTTCTGGGCTGAAACTGAGTATTTTTGCCGACCACTTGGCCGAAAATACCGGCCTTTTCGTGCAAAATCGTGTTTTGGCGCACGCCGGTTCTGAAACCGAACTTTACGGATTGGCCAAAATTGTCGGCGATTGCCCAGACTGCGAATCTGATATATCTTTTACCGCGATGTGTGCGCCGGATGCAAAAATTACCATGTCGCCAAATCAAAGAATCGTATCCATTCCGAAATCCGCCGAACATTCGGCCAGTATTTACCGCGGGACGCAGCCACAAATCCAGTATTTGGCCGCGGCCGGACTGACGCCCGACCAGATTAAAACCACTCTTGAAAAAGCATTTTTAGAATTATCTTGATTTTAATATAAAAAGATATAAAATCGGACGGCAAATGAAACAAAGGTTATTATTATGAAATTTTTATCGTCATTGAAAGCTTGGAAAAAACGCGGCAATATCAAACAGATTCGCCGTGGTAAACAGGTTATACTTATCGATCCAGATAAACCAAAATTCAAAGCTAAACAGGGCTTTAAGAAAAAATAAGAAATCCCGACAATCGTCGGGATTTCTTATTTAACTGGATTGCTTCGCTTGCGCTCGCAATGACAACTTGATATATTGTTTCCAACTGGATATTTATATGAAAATTGGAATTTTTGATTCTGGGCTTGGCGGCCTCCTTATGATGCGTGCGATTACCGCGGCGTTGGACCAATATGATTATGTTTATCTGGGCGACACAGCGTATTTACCATATGGCGCACGGTTAAACGAATTGATTTATGAACGAACACAAAAATGTATTGATTGGCTGATGCGTGAACAAAATTGTGTGTTGGTCATAATAGCGTGTAACACTGCTACTATTGCCGCACTGCGCCAAATTCAGCAAGAATGGTTGCCTGCTCATTTTCCAGACCGGCGTGTTCTTGGGATTGTTGTACCAACCTTGGAATGTGCTGTGGGTGCAAAAAACATTGGGCTTATTGGAACAACGGCGACTGTGGCGTCAAAGGTTTATGAAGAAGAGCTTCGCAAAATCACACCGAATGCGAAAATTAAATCTGTTGCCACACCACTGCTTGTTCCTTTGATTGAAAACAATGGTGATAAATACGCGCGTGCAATTTTATCAGACTATCTTGCGCCACTGGATGATGTTGAAACTTTAATTCTCGGATGTACACATTATCCAATTTATAATGATTTAATTCGTGAATTAATGCCGCACACCAATATAATTTCCCAAGATGAAATATTACCACTAAAACTTATCAACTATCTTTCGCGCCATCCGGAAATAGAATGTCGACTAACACAAAACAGTTCGCAGGCCTTCTACGTAACAGATTCAACACAAGGCTATATTAATACCGCCAACAAACTGTTCGATAAAAATGTAATTATCAACAAAATTATTATTTAATTTTTCAAATATATTTTATTGTTATTGTTGTTATAGCTGTTGGTTATTGTTAATGAAACTTATTTTGATTTATAAACAGGTTTTTAAACAAAAAACATTAATATTTTTAAGGGTTTTATAGAAATTGTTAATTTTGTAATATATAAATAAACATGTTAAAAATCAGCTTATTTTGATGGTTTTCCACATCCACCCATCAGAAAATTTTATTGTTGTTAAAAATTGTTGAAATGTTGTAGAATTTCGGTATCGAGAGAATGAGACAACAAGTCCTGAAAGCTTTGGCGAATCCAGCGCGCATATTTTATGTGCCTTATTCGTTGGCTGTACTTAATTTTGCCGTGCAGTATGTATTATTTATTGTCGCAATTGGAATAAATTTTATTTTTACTGGCGCAATTGGTTCTGTGGTTCCAATGGTATTTTTAATATCCGTTATTGTAACACATATTATTTTAATAGGCATGACTAAATCAGAACCCCAATTAGCAAATATTATCGTTGCGAAAATAAAATTGTTCCAGCGGCGTGTTCCAATGCAAATGGAAGTATAATGAATGAAATATTAAACTATTTTGTCAGTGATGCTTTCCCTGTAACACCAGTCTTGGTTGGTTCGGCACTACTTTTATTATTTATTATTCTGTCTTTGTATTCTGGAATTTTAATGCGGGCGATATTTCCAAAGTTCGGATATAAAAAATATTCCGAATATCTGCCGTTTGATTCTATTATGGGTGATAATACAACTGTGCGTCTGCATGATGGTGCGCTGGTTCGGGCTTTTTCCATCGATGGAATTCAAACATCAATGAAAGATGATGCAGAAAAAATAAAATTACTGGATTTGCGGGCGGCACTGTTGAATCAAATTAAAGACCCATCGGTGATTTTACGATTTTTTACAATTCGCGACAAGATTTCTGAAAAAACAGACCATGAATTTGATCAGCCGACATTGCAAAGGATTAACGACCAATGGGTTGCCCAGGGCCTGAAAATTTACAAGAATTCATATTATATCGTACTTTCTGTGCGTGGCGCGGGTGCGAATGACAAAATCACACAATATACGAATTTTATTGAATCAATTTTGGCGGCTTACAAAGTATCATTGTTGCGCCATAATTCGCGAAATAATTTTGCTGAACTGATGGGCCGGATATTATCACCAGTGACCAAGCCGCAAATTGAAAAATGTGATGCGAACATGGCAAGTTTGGCAACCGTTGATTCCGTTGAATTTATGGACGGTGGAATTGTACGATATTCTAATGGAAAACGTCGGTCGTACGCAGCGATGTGTTCATTCAAGACCGCGCCAGATTATATGGATGAAGACTTTTTTGATTCAATTACAACAATCCAAGCAGAAACAATCATTATGAATGCGATGCAAATCGTTGGCGCCGCGGGCGTTGAAGCCGCAATACGGCAACAGTTATCCACGGCCGCCACAGACGAAGCATCCGAAATAGTGTCCGAACAAATCAGCGAAGCTACATACAGGATGAGCGAGAATGTTGCCGGAACACAAAGCATGGTTAATTATTATCCATTGTTCTTGATTTTTGGTGATACGGAAAAAGAACTGGAAAATTCAGTTGCTGAATTCAAGAAAATATGCGCTGGGTTTGGCGTGTCGCCGGTTGTGGAAAATTTTGCCGCACGCGTTTCCTGGTTTGTCCAGATTCCGGGATTTGATGCTTTTCCACGAAACCTTAAAATGTTATCGCGGACAGCCGCAATTTCAACGCCAATGTCGTCTGTGCCGGATGGTGTTCCGAATTCAGATTGGGGTCCCGGACCAATTGTGGTATTTCCAACAGCCCAAGGCACACCATACCAATTCCAATTTCATGTATCAGAAGCCCAAGGCGCCGTCGGCCACACATTAACAATTGGGCCGACCGGCGGCGGAAAAACGACACTATTTTCGTTTCTGATTGCACAATCTTTGCGTCATCCAAAGTTAAAAGCATTCTTTTTCGACCGTAATCGTGGTGCAGAAATATTTACATTATCCACCGGTGGAAAATATCTGACATTCCAAGGTAAATCCAAAGAATCCGACAAAGTGGTTGCTGGGTTTGAAACAAAATTAAACCCATTCAAGATGGAAGATTCTGTTGTTAATCGTGCGTTTTTGCGCCGTTGGTTATCAATGATTTCCGGGCAAAACGACCCACGGTCTTTGGATGAAATTGCACGCGCGGTATCGATTAATTTTGATTATTTGGAAATGGGTGACCGTAAATTATCTAATTTGTGGGCCAGCTGTTTTGCATCTGATGGCACAATGCGCCCGGCGCTGAAAAAATGGACAGACCCACTGCAATACGGTGAAGTATTTAACGAAGACAAAGATACACTTGATTTGTTTTCGCGCCTGACAACGTTCGATTTTACTGAAATATTTAACGATGAAACATTGGCGCCGGCGGTAATTTCATACATTATACATCGTATTAATCAACTGACTGTTTCACGTGGCGAACCATCGCTGATTATGATTGATGAAACGGCACCGATGTTGCAAAACGCGATGTTTCGCGAAAACTTTATTACCGGATTGCAAGAAGGTCGCAAAAATCGCCAAGCATATATGGCCGCGTTCCAGCGCGCGAATGTAATTGATAAACTGGGCATTGGCGATGTTGTGCGCGGCCAGGCGCAAACAGTGATGTTTTTCCGAAATCCCGGCGCGGACGCGGCGGATTATGAACATTGGAAATTAAACCCGCTGGAAATGGCGTTTATCCAAGGCAAAGCATATCCGAATATCAAACGTGGCGTGTTATTATCGCGACCAGTTAATAATGAATCAGTTGTTTTGAATACAGAACTGGGCGGTCTTGGCCCAATGTTGCGATTGTTTGAATCGGGTCGTGCGTCGGTAATGCTGGCCGAAGAATTGTATAAAATGTTTGGCACGGAATTTGTCGAAGAATATTTAAAGCGTCAAAACGTCTGATGAAAAGATTTTTATTAACTTTTTCACTCTTGCACTTTTACACTCTTACACTTTTTGCTGCTGACTGCATCGCGCACAAAATATCCCCCGAAATAAATATTATTGTTCCGGAATGGACGCACTCGGTTATCCAGCCGGATGAACCAATGGATTTGCATCATGGTGTTGTTATCGCTACACTGGCGGAACGATATAATATGGTTGTATCCGCAGAACCGGTTATAGGCGGATACTGTATAGTATTGAACAGTGTTGATGCAACATTTGGATATACAGAATTTTTGATTAAAATCGATTCGCGGCATTTGCCTGATTCTTGCGAATATAATCTGACATTGGAACATGAAGAATTGCACATCGCGGCGCATTTGTCGGCTGCTGATGATGCGGCCAATGATATCAGGCGCAGTGTTACAGTGGCCGCATCCAGTGTGATGCCGATATTTGTACCATCCAGCGATGATATAGATTCCGCGATGGACCGGATGCAGCGCGTAATCCAAGAACATCCAGATATTATCTTGATGAAGCAAAAAATGGATGCAGACCAAGAAATTAAAAATAAAAAAATCGACCAGCGGGGCGATGGCCGACGTATAAACGAATGCTAAATTTCCGACAAAGCAGATGATTTTTCCAGTGACTTTTCAATTTCGGAATCAATAAATTTTATTTTACTAATTATATCCTGTTGGACATTTTCTGTGGCATTCAACATTTTTGTTGTCAAATCTTTCTTTTCATTTTGCAGATTTTGAATATAGTTTTTCAACTTTAAAGACACGATAAATTTTTCCGCATCATTATATGATAAGTTCGAGGTTTGAAGTTTGAAATTTGAAAAATCAGAGTTAATACCAACCTTAGCTAAAAACTCTGCATGTTTTTCAATCAATTCTGGATACGCCACTGCAATTTCGGATAGTGTTTTTTGTGTGAATGTGTCGACTTTCGGAATTTCAATTGATTCTCTTTTTCCTTTTTCTCTCTGCCACTTATGCCACCGATTAAATTTTCTTTGGTCGAATTCCACGCGGAATTCGTTTTTAAGATTTGGGTCGGTGATTTTTTCAATTTCAGTTTTTAAGAATTTTTCTGCCTGGGTCCGACCATTCGGTGTGTTAATAACAAAATTCTTGTTCGCGATATTCCATAAAAAATCGACCAGTGGAATTGCGGAATCGATAATTTTTTTCATGACGCTTGTGCCGCCCGGCGTACGCAATATGTCATCCGGGTCTGTGCCGGTCGGCATAAATACAAATCGTACATCCGAATTATCGCGCAGCAATGGCATCACAATAGACGCGCCGCGCGCCGCGGCTTTCTGGCCCGCGCCGTCGCCATCGAAACAGAAAATAATATTCCGATTTGCCTTGGCCAAAATTTGCAAATGGTCTTCGGTCAGCGCGGTGCCCAGCGGCGCAACAGTTTCACCAAACCCATGAATTTGCATCTGGATTGCATCAATTTGACCTTCGACAACAATTGACCGGTTTGCTTTGTAAATCGCATCGCGTGCGAAATTTAATCCAAATACAGTTTTGCGTTTATGGAATAATTCTGTGTCTGTTGTGTTTATATACTTTGGTTCACTGCCGTCCATTGACCGCCCACTGAACGCGATAACCTGGCCATTTGGATTAAATATCGGAAACATTAATCGGTTACGGAAAAAATCATACGCGCCGCGTTCATTCTGGCGCACCAGACCAGTCGCCATAACGTTTGATAATTTTTGGTCGCTGAATTTTGCCGCAATTGTATTAAATTTATTCGGCGCAAAACCCAGACGATACTTTTTAATAACTTCATCTGAAAATCCGCGTTTGCGTACATATTCCAACGCGGCCGCACCATCCGACGACCACAGAGCATTTTGATAAACGCGACACGCATTTTCCATTATATCGAAATAAGATTGTTCGCGGGCCGCTTGTTCCGGCGATTTCGGCCGAAATTCTGGCATTTTCATTCCGGCCGCCATCGCCAATTCTTTGATAGCGTCGATATATTGCATATTTTGCGATTTCATAACGAACGAAATAATATCGCCGTGTTCACCGCATCCGAAACAGTGGTAAAAACCCTTTGATTCATTGACCGAAAAAGACGGAGTTTTTTCATTATGAAAAGGGCAGCATCCCCAGAAATTATGACCTTTCTTGGTCAGCGGAACGCGTTTGCCCACAATGTCAACAATGGACAATTTCGCGCGCAATTCGTCGTTAAAATGGTTGGAACTTCCGGCCATGCCGGAATTATAGTCTGCAATTTACCCAATGGCAAAATTATTTTTTCCGGCCCCATGCCTTTTTCGCAGATGGTTTTTTGTTATTAATTAAATCTGCAGCGGTATCTAAATCAGGTTGTTCTTTGACCGAAACATTGACTTTGTTTGATGAAATATACGGGCCGAATCGTCCGGTCGGATAGAATAAGATTTCTTTGTCGGTTGCGGGATTTGTGCCCAATTTTATCGGTTCAGCCTTTGCACCGCCGGCCAACAATTCTTTGGCGATATCAAGAGTAATCGTTTCCGAATTATATTGCTTGGCGGATGCGCGCTTTGCATCTTTGCCGATGCCCTGTTGCACATAAGGCCCAAATCGTCCAACCAGAAACTTTATATCTTCGCCCAAATCTGTGTTTCCGGTGGCGGTTGTGTTGGCGGACTTATCGTCTGTATTACTTGCACTTACACTGTCACTTGCACTCAGGTTTTTCGTATATTTACATTCTGGATATTTATCACAGCCCAAAAATGCGCCATAGCGGGATACTTTTAATTCCAATTTACCAGCACATTCCGGACACGAATTATTTTCATCCGGGAATAAATGCGATGCCAAATCTTCGTTTATCCCTGCGATAATTTCTGGCGTTGGAACATCTTTCGCAGATGCCAAAACTTTACTGAACGGATTCCAGAATGCGGCGAGTGCCACCAATCTTTTCTGTTCGCCCGCCGCGACTTCGTCCAAAGTATCTTCGGTTTTTGCAGTAAAATCCACTGCGACAATATCGGCGAAATAACGTGATAAAAATGCCGCAACGACCCAACCGGATGGCGTTGGAAAAAATCTTTGTTTATCGATTTTCACATATTCGCGGTCAACAATCGTGGACATAATCGCTGCGTAAGTCGACGGGCGACCAATACCCAATTCTTCCAGTTTTTTTACCAAAGATGCTTCGGTATATCTTGGTGGTGGCATCGTAAAATGTTGTTCGGGCAGCAATTTTGTAATATCGATTTTATCGCCAACGGCCAATGGCGGCAATTTTGCTTCTCCGTCTTTGGTGTCTTCTTTATCATCTTCGTCTTCGATATAAACCTTCATAAATCCGTCAAATGTGCGCGTTGTGCCGACTGCGTGGAATACCGCGTCGGTATGATTTGTTTTTAAATCAACGACAACAGAATCAAATTCTGCGTTGTTCATCTGGCATGCGACCGCACGTTTCCAAATCAAGTCATACAATTTATACTCATCGCCTTCCAGTTCTGAACCGATTTTATTAGCATCTGTCGGACGAATTGCTTCGTGTGCTTCTTGGGCATTTTTTGATTTAGTCGTATAAACGATTGGTGATTTCGGCAAAAATGCATCGCCGTATTTCGCACCGATAAATTCGCGGATTCCAGCAACCGCATCGGACGACAAAGTCGTCGCGTCGGTACGCATATAAGTGATGTAACCCTGTTCGTATAATTTTTGTGCCACGCCCATTGTGCGTTTAGATGAAAATCGTAATTTCCGCGCAGCTTCTTGTTGCAGTGTTGAAGTTGTAAATGGCGCCGCCGGCTTGCGTGATGTTTTCTTTTTTTCTACACTCACTACGCTCGCCGAGATTCGAGATTCGAGATTCGAGATTCGATTAATATCATCCGGTTCTTTATATTCACCCGATAAAGATTGTAAAATTGAAAACATTTTTTCTTTGTTCTCAATCGACAATTTATCAATTTTTTCACTGTTGAATTTGGTCAGATTGGCTTCGAATTTCGAATTTCGAATCTCGAGTTTCGTCGGGGCACAAAGTGCCCCGAGAGACCAATATTCAACCGGCTTAAATGCTTCGATTTCGCGTTCGCGGGCAACTACCAGTGACACAGCCACAGATTGAACACGACCCGCAGATTTGCCCAGATTGCGACGCCATAATACAGGTGATAATTTAAACCCAATTAAGAAATCAAGTGCGCGGCGGACCAAATAAGCATCGACCAGATTCTGGTCAATTTCGCGCGGATTTTCGATTGCAAGCGTTACGGCCTTTTTTGTAATTTCATTAAAGACTACGCGGTAAATTGGTTTGTCTTTCAATACGCCGCGTTCGTTCAGAATGTCCAAGACATGCCAAGAAATTGCTTCCCCTTCGCGGTCCGGGTCGGTTGCCAAATACAGTGCATCGGCTTTTTTCATTGCATCCGCGATAAGTTTTATCTGTTTTTCTTTACCAGGCATAATTTGCCATGTCATTGCGAAATCTTTGTTCACATCGACACTGGCTTCTTCCGGAACCAAATCGCGTACATGACCAACGGACGCCAAAACTTTCCAATCATTGCCCAGATATTTTTCAATGGTCTTTGATTTTGCCGGAGATTCCACAATTAAAAGTTTCATAATTTATTTCCTTATGCGCCACCGGCGGACAATTGTTGGTCTTTATTTATATGTGCATTTTGGACCAGGCCCAGCCCGAACATCAGCGCAAGCAACGACGACCCACCGAATGATACCAGGGGCAGCGGCACGCCAACTGTCGGCATCAAACCCAAAACCATGGCGATATTTATAAAGTAATACACAAAGAAATTCAAGCAGAATCCAAAACATACCAATTGCCCAAATCGGTTTCGGCACGTTTTTGCATACCAGAATATTATCGCCGTCATTGCGGAATATAAAAATATCAATATAAACCCGCCGATAAAACCGAATTCTTCACCCATCATTGTGAATATAAAGTCAGTTTGTTTTTCCGGTAAAAATGATAATTGCGATTGCGTTCCGGACAAATATCCTTTGCCGATTATGCCGCCGCTGCCGAATGCAATTTTGGCTTGGTTAATTTGATATCCGGCACCCTGCAAATCGGCGGTTGGGTCCATAAAAGTGGTTATACGTGCGCGTTGGTAATCATGCAGCCCGCCGAACCACAGTGCGGGCGCGGCCAATATGCCAAGGATACCCAATATCATAAACCACTTGCGCTGGGCACCCACGATATAAAAGAATCCCAGTGCAATAAACGCCAATGATACCGCAGTTCCTAAATCCGGTTGGGCCATAATTAATAAAAACGGTACGCCGACCATTGCTGCCGGAATCCAATAGTTTTTATGCCGTTCCAGTTCAACTGAATTCATCCATGCAAAATACCGCGCAAGCGCCAAAACAAGTCCGATTTTAATTAATTCCGATGGCTGGATACTGAAAAAACCAAGGTTTAACCAACGCTGGGCACCCATGCCGGTATGTCCGACAAACGTCACCAATAACACCAATATTAACGCACCGGCATAAAGCGCATACGATGAACGCAGCCATGTTTTGATATCTGAAAATGCTGCGATAAAAAATACAATTAATGCAATTGCGATTTTACCCAGCTGTGACAAAGCATACGGCCGCCATGCACCGAATGTGCAATTTTCCATATTGCCAGCGCATCCCGATGAGCCTGCGGAATACAGCATAATCATCGAAAACGTTAAAATCAGCGCCATAATGATAAATAATGGCCAACCAAACCGCGACAGACGTTCAAAGAACGTCATGTGTTGTGATTTTGAAACGCGTATTTGTCGTGCCATTATTTCGTTCTCAGTATTTCCCGCATTACGCCGGCGGCCGTTTGTGCAGCTGGGCCGGATGTTCCAGAATGTTCTGTGATAACAGATACAGCATAACGCGGATTATCCAGCGGTGCGTATCCGACAAACAAACCATGATTTCGCAAATGCCGTGATAATTGGTTTCCGGTGCGGATTCCGGTTGCGCGTTCTTCGGCGCTGATGCGGCGAACTTGCGATGTGCCGGTTTTTCCACCCATGCGTGCACCATTAATATTTACAGCAGAACCAAACGCAGTACCACCCTGCTCCAACACTTTTCGTAATCCATCCATTACCAATTTGATATTTTGTTCTTTAAGCCCAAGGTCTTCAAATTTATGATTTATGATTTCTGATTTCTGATTTAAGACCAGTCGCGGAATAATGATTTTATTCGATACTGCCCTTGCCTGCATAACGCATAATTGCAAACAGTTGGTCAGTATGAATCCTTGGCCGATACCAGATATAATCGTATCGCCGTGTTGCCAACGCGTGCGGATGTTTTTTTCTTTCCATTCGCGGTCTGGCATAATTCCAACTGTTTCGCGCGGCAATTCATTTAATAGTCGCGTGGCCAATCCCAATCGCAATGCCATTGCTTTTATTGCATCAATTCCAATGCGCAATGCGATTTGATAAAAATAAATATCGCAAGAATGCGCCATTGCGCCGACCATATCCATCCATCCATGACCATGTTTTTCCCAGCAATGGTACATATGCCGCCCGTATTCCCAGTAACCCGGACAGTGTATTTTTTCCGTTGGTGTTACCGCGCCGGATTCCAGCGCGGCCAGCGCGACAGCAATTTTAAATGTTGACCCGGGTGGATATAACCCCTCTATTGCCTTGTTCATAAATGGTTTCAGCGGGTCGCCCCGTAATTCTGCCATAATTTCCGGACCGTCTTCGGACCGAAAAGAATCCGGATTAAACGTCGGTGCAGATGCCATCGCGATTATATTTCCGGTTGGAATATCCATTACAACACCGCATCCGGCATCGTGTGACGCCAACAATTCTTCCAGCCGTCTTTGAATCGGTTCACGCAATGTTGTTATTAAATCATGGCCGTTTACCGGTTTTACTTCGCGGGATTCGTCTTCACCGACAATGCGTCCCATTGCATCGACGCTGATGACCGATTGACCAGGCGTGCCGGCAAGATGTTCGTTAAATTGGCGTTCCAACCCTGCTTGGCCCGTCATTAAGAACGGACTATCGTTCGCAGTGCGCATATCAGTTGCGCGTAAATTTGTTGCGCCACCAACATATCCAACAACATGCGCGGCGGATGTGCGTCCCGGATACCGACGTGAAAATCCATGTTCGATATATACGCCGGAAAGTTCTGATGCGCGAAATGCAGCGATTTGTTCAAACGTTGCACTTTCTTTGACGATAACCGGCGAAAATCCACGTGCAGCGGTTATGCGGCGCAGCGCGCGCGCCAAATTCTGCGGCCGCAATCCGGATTCACGCGCAACCAATTCCAACAAAGCATCCATATCGCGCACTTCGGCTGGAACAATATATATTCGATATACTGCATCATCACGCGCCAACGCAACGCCATCGGATGCCATGATTTTCCCACGAATTGGTAAATTAACACGCACGCGGAAAGTATTGTTTTCGGCCAAACGACGATATTTTTTATGTTGAAAAACCTGTAATTGCAACATGCGCATGACCAAAATACTGGTCAGCAAAACACCGCCGGTAATAAACAGCGCAGAACGTCTATCAAAAGTACGGGATACTTCCCAATCTAGCATATTATTTAATCTTGTTGTTTATATATATGCATCCAGCATATGCGGCGATGCACAGGCCAAACATCCAAATCATTTGGAATATTGCGGCAACCGACCATGTTAAAACAAATGCACGAAAACCAAGCATAAATAACCCAACGCCAACAAATCCGGCAAATGCAGCGAATCCACCACCACGTTGGATGGATGGCTTTAATGCGACAACGAACCCATTGATTGCATAAACCGTGCAGAACAGCGTTGTCCAAAATAACATCGTATCGAAATTATAATCGACCAAAAAACATCCAATTAATGCAGCGGGTAAAAAATTCGGCCGAACAGAGATAATCGAATAATAAAATATGGGAACCAATGCCAAAATTCCACCTGGATTAAAAATGTGCGAAGACATCCGCCACAGCAACAGAGTGATTGCGAATGGAAATATGGATATTAAAAACTGCTTTAATGTTTTCAATTATTTATATCTGTCGTTTTTATCAAATTCCAGCACCAGGACTTCATGTACGCTTGATGTCGGCGCGCCGATTTTTACGCGTGCCGCGCGTGCGTTTTCGTCGATGACTGTGCCAACTGGGATATCATTTGGCAATTGTCCGTTTATACCGCTGGTGACCAGTCGTATCCCGGCGGTTGGCCGAAATTCCGTATCGCTGAAAAATTCAAATACTGGTGCGGATGCACCATCGCCGCGCAGGAATCCATATACACCAGAACCGGCGACACGCACCGGAATGTTGGATTTCATATCTTCCAACCCGCGAACTTTGGCCCCAATCGCGGTGACTTCGGTTACAATGCCAACCAAGTGCCCGGTTGTTGATATTGCAACCATGCCGGGCCGTATGCCGGATGATTCGCCGCGGTCCAAGATTAATATATTATTCGACAGAATACTGTGGTCGCGGGTTACACGTGCCAGGATTGTTTTGTGCGGAATGCTTTGCGAAAAATTCAGAATTTTTGCCAATCGCTGATTTTCAGCGCGTAATATGTCGATTTCAGCCGCGTCCGTCAAAGCCGCATCCAATTTACGACGCAAATCACGGTTTGCATTTGTTGCATTCAGATGTCGAAGTGTACCATCAGCAACCTTGCCAACAATGCGAAATGGCCAAGAAACGCCGTCACCAACAGTCTGGGCAACTGGGACAACCACATAAGATGCCGCATTCAGTATCTTGTAATCTGGTTTATCAATCAAAATATAAAGGAAAAACACCGGGACAAGTATGGCGGCAATGCCGCTGCGCACGATTTCCATCGTCCGCCTGGATGTGTTTGAAACGGTTGATTTTTTTGTCATATTGCCGCAATCATAGCGGGTATTTGACTGTTTTCAATAAAAACCTTGATTTTTCAAAATTTTCGGTAATAATAGCCAAGCTTAAAGCGGCCAAGGCAGCCGCAAGAGTGTAAAATATTAACTCATTATACGGAGTACATAATGCCAAAAATGAAAACAAAGTCAGGCGTGAAAAAACGCATGTCCATGACCGCGACTGGTAAAATAAAAACCGGGCGCAGCGGACACAATCACTTTCTGCGTCAAAAATCCAAACGCGCCAATAAAGAAGGCGCCAAAGTCAACTATCTGGACGAAACCCACGTTGCCCAAGCAAAACTGCTGGCCCCGTATGGTCTGAAATAAAAGGGGATAAAAATGGCACGTGTAAAACGCGGAACAACCGTAAAACAAAAACATAAAAAAGTATTATCAAAGGCCAAAGGATATTTGGGCCGTCACAGCACCACGTACCGCGCTGCGCGCGAAAAAGTGGAAAAAGCGGGACAATACGCATACCGCGACCGCCGCAATAAAAAGCGCGAATTCCGGTCTTTGTGGATTATCCGCATTAATGCCGCTGTGCGCGCTGCTGGATTAACTTACAGCCAGTTCATGAACGGTTTGAAAAAAGCCGGTGTTGAATTAGACCGCAAAGTCTTGGCCGAAATGGCGTATGCCGGTGATGCAAAATTTGAAAAATTAGTTACCGAAGCAAAACGATTTATCACACCAGAATCAAAATAATTCGGTGGCGATTTATCGTGCGATATGCAACAATAAAACCGCCGCAAGGCGGTTTTGTTATTGAAGGACAATAAAATGTTAGAGCAAATTAAAAATATAAAATCTTTGGACGAATTGATGGCCTTGCATTCCGCAACATTTGGTAAAACCGGCACAATGACGGCGCGTCTGAAAGATATGAAAAATCTGGACAATGATGCACGCGCAGCATTGAATGCCGAAGTGGCCGCCATGCGTGATGCATTTAAAGCCGCCCAAGAAGAATTGGAAAACACAGCAATGTTGGTCGCGCTTGCAGAACAAAAACTTGATGCCGCCGATACCAGCCACCAGTACCAGCCACCAGTTACCAATGGCAAACTTCATCCACTGACCCAGACGATGTCTGAAATTGCAGCCATTTTCGAATCCATGGGATATGGATTGCGGACTGGCCCAGATATTGAAGACGATTGGCATAATTTTGGTGCGCTGAATTTTCCGGAACATCATCCGGCGCGCGATATGCACGATACTTTCTTTGTTGATGGTGGAAATTTATTGCGTACGCATACGTCGCCCGTTCAAATTCGTTCGATGGAATCTGACGGCGTGCCGATAAAGATATTTTGTCCGGGCGCGACATATCGCACTGAAATGGACGCAACGCATTTTCCAATGTTCCACCAGGTCGAAGGATTGCACATCGATAAAAATGTAACCATGTCTGATTTAATCAGCGATGTAAAAATATTCTTGGCGCGTTTTTTTGAAATGGATTCAGTTGATTTGCGCGTACGACCGTCGTATTTCCCATTTACAGAGCCCAGTATTGAAATCGACATAAAATGGCGTGGCGATAAATGGCTGGAAATCATGGGCGCGGGGATGGTGCATCCGAATGTTCTGAAAAATGTTGGCGTCAATCCAGATGAATTTCAAGGGTTTGCGTTTGGCGCTGGTATTGACCGCCTGACCATGCTGAAATACGGATATAACGACGGCCGTAAATTATTCGAGGGCGACATTCGCTGGATTAAAGCAAAGGGGTTTTAAAATGCGTTGGACACTTGATTGGTTAAAAGATTATTTGGATACGGATGCGACGGCAGATGGAATCGCAGATACTTTGACGCGTATTGGACTGGAAGTCGAAGACATTGAATATCCAATTGTTCCAATTGCGGCAAAGATTGTTGAATGCGATGTGATTCCGGATACTCATTTACATTTGTTACGCGTTGATGATGGCACGGACAATTTGCGACAAGTCGTATGCGGCGCGCCGAACGCGCGATGCGGCCTCGTATCCGCGCTTGCCCTGCCCGGTTGTAAAATCGGCGATATGGAAATCAAATCCGGAAAAATTCGCGGCGTCCTGTCCGATGGCATGATGTGCAGCGGAAAAGAACTGGGCATCAACAACGGCCACGAAGGCATTATTGAATTGGATGAAGCAGTCGAAACAATCGGCGAATCAATTTCACGAGCCACCAGCCACCAGCCACCGGTCGTCTTTGATGCGGGAATTACTCCAAATAGGCCAGATTACTTGGCGGTACGTGGAATTGCGCGGGACTTGGCTGCGTCCGGAATCGGCAGTTTCCAACCTCCAACTTCCAACTTCCAACTTTCGGACAATCCGGGAACAAAAAAAGCGGTAATTGAAAACTATGCCGCGTGCCCGGTTTATTGCCTTTGCGAAATTAAAAATATCAAAATGGTATCGTCAAGTTCGAAAATTGCATCACGCTTGGCCGCCATTGGAATTACGCCGCGGAATAGCTGTATCGATGCGACCAATTATGTTTGCTATGATATCGGCCAACCGATGCATTGCTTTGATGCTGATGAAATAGTGGGCGACATAACAATTCGCAACGCGGCAACAGGCGAAAAATTCACAGATTTATTTGGCGCGGAACATGAATTAATTAGTACTGATTTGGTAATTGCTGACGATATCGGAATTCTTGCGCTGGCCGGAATCATCGGCGGCGCGCGCGGTATGACCACAGATGCGACGAAAAATATAGTTTTAGAATCTGCATATTTTGCATCTGTTGGCATACGAAAGACTGCGAAACGATTGGGCTTGCAGACCGATTCGTCATACCGTTTTGAACGCGGTATCGACCCGACAATTGCAATGCAAGGAATCGCAGCGGCCGTGAAAATAATCCATGATACATGCGGAGGTGAAATTACCGACACTTATATGACCGGCGAAATACCGCGTGAAATACGTAAAATCGAATATCGCCCTGGCCTGTTCAAGCAAAAAACCGGGATTGATTTACCTGTTGACAAACAGAAAGAAATCTTGGAGTTGCTTGGATTCGGAATAGAAATATCCGATGATAAATGGGTTGTTGTGCCAACGCCTGCGCGTGTTGATGTGGTGATTCCGGAAAATATAGTCGCAGAACTGATAAGAATATATGGTTATGAAAATATAAAAACGGGGGTCTGGAAACAGGAAACGGGAAATATAAATCAGAAATCAGAAATCAGAAAACAGAAATCGGCCTTGGCGGTGCGCGGATTTAACGAAATCGTATCCTATAAATTCGGCGATTCAAAAAAAGAATCTTTGCTGTCCGACCGGCCGCAAGTTCATGTTATTAATCCAATTATCGATACATTCGACACAATGCGAAATTCATTGGTCCAAGGCGCGCTGGACGTTATTGCAAACAATGACCGGTTCAGGCGGTCTAATTTGGCTTTATTTGAATTTGGTGCAGTATTTGATGGCAACCATCCGGGTCAACAGCATGACCAATTAATAATCGCACGTACGGGTATATATGGCGACAAAATCGGCGTCAAGCACGGCCATGAAGTATCAATCTATGACATACGTGAAGATTTACTGGCATTATTCCCGGGCGCAATGGTTGAAAATGACACAGCGCCGCAAAAATGGAGCCATCCATTCCGCGCCGGTCGCATTATCAAAGACGGTGCGCCAGTTGCACGATTCGCAGAATTGCATCCGGTAATTGCTAAAAAATTCGGCATAAAAACCAAGGTTGTAATTGGTTTGATTGATAATGTTTCAGCGATTCCAGAACAAAAAATTCAAACGCAAGCCAACAGCACGAGCCACCAGCCACCAATCAATGATTTCCCCGATTTCCCGCTTATCACGCGCGATTTCGCATTTATTGTGGATAATTCTGTATCACCGGATAAATTGTTTGAAAATATCATGGTGAATAATTCATTGGTATATGAAACCAATATATTCGATGTGTTTGACTTGGGTGATGGCAAGAAATCGGTTGCGCTGGAAATCGTAATCCAGCCGACCGGCAATATGTCAGATACAGATTTAATGGATTTGCAGAATAAAATTATTTCTGAAATTGAATCCAAATTCGATGCAAAAATTCGGGATAAATAAATTATGGGCGCAAATATGCGCCCTTTTATAAAATAATCCCGGCCAAAAAGTCCAAATTTGGGGTTAAAAGCCCGCGCGTTTGTGCAATTTTGATAATCCCATGGATTGCAGAAATACCTTCGACCGTACCGCATGGCGTCTCGCCGTTGGCAATCGCTAATCCGGCGGTGTAATTGCGGCTGGTGCGGCTGGTCGCGGTCAGGAACAAGTCCCCTGTGCCGCAAATTCCCAAAAATGTTTGTTCTTTTGCGCCCAATACCCGACCGATTTGCACAATTTCAGCCCATAAGACGGCCAGTTTCAGCGCGCGCATCGATTCAGATTCGCCGCATCCGTCCAAATATCCCATTAAAATCGCAACTGCGTTTTTGCCCGCGCCGCAAACCTGGGCGCCGATAATATCATCTGATTCTTGGATATAAAATTCTGGGAAAATTTTGCGCGCGGCATTGATTATTTCCGCGTTGCCCGCGACAGTGCATCCTGTTTTGCCGCCATTTGCGACATCATTTGCGAATTGCGGACCGGCCAAAACACCAATTCGACCGGGAAAATAGTCCAAATCAATTAAAATTTCTGACATAAACTTATCGTCGGCCATGCCTTTGGTACATATTATTATCGATTGATTTTGCCAAAAAGACCGGCTTTTTTGCATAATTTCGGTAAAATAATCCGACGGAGTCGTGGCAATCCATGCATAGCATCCGCCTAAATCCGCCAAATTTTCAGTAATTTCGATATTTTTCGCTAATTTTACGCCCGGCAAATAATCAGATTCCCGGCCGAATTGCATGTTTTTGACGTTTTGGCCGGCAAATTCCCATAAAATTATGTCGTGCCCTGCCCGCGATGCAGATACTGCCAAAGCAGTTCCCCATGCGCCCGCGCCAATGATTCCGATTCGCATTATTATCACCCTATTTCAATCGTTTGATTTCTTGTTCCAGGTTTCTGGTAATTGTTAATCCATCACCGGATAATTCCAATGCGCGCACAAACATGTTTCGTGCCATTCGCGTATCGCCGATTTCAAGATATATATTGCCCAGATTTGCGAACAACGATGAATCTTGCGTAGCCACACGTGCAACACGTTCCAGAATTTCAATTGCTGCATCCGGGCCTTCTTTGGCCCAAACCACCATCCCCAGCATGTTCCACGCGCTGATATCCGTTGGGAAACGATTCACCATCGCCATTGCGAACTGATATGCTTCGTCCAGATTTTCACCGCGGTAAATCCAAAGCCATGATTGTTCAATCAAAACATTTGCATCGCGCGGCGAAATATCCAGCGCACGTGATACATCGTCTTGGGCACGTTCAAAATCACCCGAAATCCGCCATGCACGTGCGCGCAGCGACAATAAATACACATGGCCGCCATCTGAAAGATTTTTATTTTTCAATGCCCGATTAATTATTCGCACCGCGCCCCGGCTGTTGCCGGCCGACACATCCATTTCGACCAGGCGGTTTATCGCCGGTATAAATAACGGGTTTTGCGACAGCGCGCGATTTAATTCGCGGCGCATAGTGCGGTCAGATTTGATTTCAGCCACTTTCATTTTCATGAACGGATAAAACAGGCTTTCCCGCGGAATACTATCCCAATATTCAGCATAAATATCCGACCCAGCATTATAAAAAAACATTCCAAAATAATAATTCAGCGCGTCGCCATCACCGTCTGCGACTTCGGCCAATCGCAACAATAACAGCGGTAAATTAGTCATATTCAAAACCGGCGTATGTGACACTGTTTGTATCAAGCTGAATGCCAAGTTGGCGCGTGGGCCACCGATATCCGGCAGATTATCGGCAATATTATAATGCAGCATGTACAATCCGGCCGGGCGTTCCGTGAAACGCGTTCGCAAATCGTCCGCCAAATCATTCAAATCATGCTTTTTATAGAATGCCATCAAATACAGGTAATCGTTCAGATTCATAAAATTCAAATCAACAGATGCGAATTCTTTTTGCGCTTCTTTTATTTTATTGGTTTCTGCATAAATTTGGCCACGAATAAATGCACGCCAAGAATCATTGCCGCGCAAAGAATCAATAAATTTCAGCGCGGCGGGCGCATTTCCCGTTGCGACCGCTGACCAAATCCGCACGGGCGCGATTAATTGTGAATCATTGTTTTTGAATTTATTATAAAGCGTTTTCCAATCGTCTTTTTGCACCAGATAAGCGGCATAGGCAACCTGGGCGGCCAGACCGGGTTCATTTGCCAAAATGCCGGCTGAATCATCAATTTGGCCGGCAACAAATTTTGCAATCGCGCGACTATTTCGTACAGATGGAATATCAACATTTTGCAGTCGGTCGGCAAACCGTGCGACCGCATTAAAATCATCCACATGCATTGCGTGTTGTGCCGCCAAGAAATTACCGAAATCAGTATCCGGAAATGCCGCACGTGCGGGCATGGCGGAATCATGCGCAACACGTATGCCCAGCGATACAGCTAATGCCGCCGCGGCCACGAACGACACAATCATACCTGTGCGTTGCATTGTTTTTATTTCTGGATGTTTTTTTGCAGATGTTTTCATCATATGTTATAATGATGCAAATGGACATAGAAGTCAAATTTTCAATATATGAAAAAATGCTGCGCGAATGGAATTCGCGGATGAACTTGGTCGCGCCCAGTACTTTGGCCGATGTGCGCATACGCCATATCGATGATTCACTGCAATTGGCGGAATATATTCCAATGAATACGCACGTTATAGATTTGGGCAGTGGCGCTGGATTCCCAGCGGTTGTTTTAGCGATACTTGGGTATAATGTTACATGCATTGAATCAATTTCAAAAAAATGTGCGTTTTTAAATGCGCTGAAATCCGAATTGAATTTGCCGAATTTAACAATCATAAACGACCGTATTGAAAATTTTGTAAAAACAATGCGCTGCGGCAAATCTGTGGTGTTCACGGCACGCGCATTCGCATCTTTGGAAAAGATTTTTGATATGACGGGACGCGTCGGCGCACCATACGCTTTGTTAAAAGGTGAAAATATTGACGCCGAAATTACAACTGCGCGCGAAAAATATAAATTTGAAGATAGGTTACATCCATCAAAAACTGGACCTGGTTTTATATTTTTATCTGGTCCGGTCAAATTAATATAGTTTCGCTCGATGCTTCACATCTGCGCGTATCCTCATGGTTGCTCGAATTTCGCTGTGCTCGTTCTTGCATACTCGGATTCCGGCCGAATCGCACATTTTTATATGTCATTTTGCCGGCCTTTTTGATGTTTTTTATCGATTCGGCCGGTAATTTTGAACAACATTATTTTTCATACGAACTTTTTGGTAACTAATTGATTTTCCGCATTTTATAAAAATCTCTTGACCGAATCGGTCAATAGCGCCATTATTTCATATGAACAAAGGAAGACAAATGGCGAAAATTATTGCATTTGCGAATCAGAAAGGCGGCGTTGGAAAAACCACAACGGCGATAAATATTGGCGCATCTTTGGCCGCAACAAACAATCGTGTTTTGTTGATTGACCTGGACCCCCAAGGCAATGCCGGTACGGGATTGGGCTTTGTTCGCAACGCGCATACGCAATCGGTCTACCCGGTGATAATGGGGCGCGAATCGGCTGCAAATAATATACTTTCGACGGCGGTCAAAGGCATGCATATTATGCCGGCATCAATGCAGTTATCAGGGGCCGAGGTCGAATTGTTAGATGCCGATAACCGCGAATATCGTCTGCGCGATGCCTTGGTGCCGATTGCCAGCCATTATGACTATATTTTGCTGGATTGTCCGCCTGCCCTGGGTTTTTTGACTATAAATGCGCTGTGTGCGGCAAAATGGTTGGTTGTGCCATTGCAGTGCGAATTCTTTGCGCTGGAAGGATTACAGCAATTAATCAACAGCACGCAAAAAATCCGTGAAAAATGGAATCCGGAATTGGAATTACTGGGCGTATTATTAACCATGTACGACCGGCGGAATAACCTGTCGCGCGCAATCGAGGACGACGTGCGCACCGCATTCGGCGACAAAGTGTTTAAAACCGTAGTGCCACGGAACGTAAGGGTCAGCGAGGCACCATCACATGGCCAGCCCGCCCTGTTCTATGATTTTAATTCACCCGGCGCCCAGGCGTATCTGCGGATTGCAACGGAATTAATAGGAGCATCATCATGAGTAAATTTGGACTTGGCAAGGGTTTGGCAGATTTAAAGGCGGAAATGGGTGCACCGGTGGAATTGGGCGTTTTGGCCGGGGGTGAACGCGTTGTTGTTAAACAAATCTCAATTTCGCAGATTATTCCAAATCCGGACCAGCCGCGTAAAACATTCGCACCGGCCGAATTAAATGATTTGGCGGCATCAATCAAAGAAAAAGGCGTGTTACAGCCTATTTTGCTGCGCATGGGTAAAAATGGCCAATATGAAATTGTTGCGGGCGAACGGCGTTGGCGCGCATCACAAATCGCCGGCCTTTCTGACATTCCGGCATTGGTTAAAACTCTGTCGGATTCGAATACGATGGAAATCGCGCTGATTGAAAATGTCCAGCGCGAAAACCTGAACCCGATGGAAGAATCGGCCGCGTATGTAAATTTAATTTCGGCCTGTGCGTACCAGATTTCCGACGTTTCACGCATTATTGGCAAATCGGAAAGCTATGTCCGGAATATCATGCGTCTGGACGCCCTGCCTGAATCTGTAAAAGAACTGGTCCGGTCGGGCGAACTGTCATCATCACATGCGCGTGCGATTTTGGTGGCTGAAAACCCGGCCGAATTAGCAAAAAAGATTCTGGATGCCAAGATATCCGTAAGCGATACTGAAAAAATGGTAAAAAACGTCGCGCGTTCGTCAAGTTCCCGGTCTTTTCGACCAAATTTGGTCTCGGACAAAGAAATTTGTCAATATCAGAAACAAATTGGCAAAGCAATCGGCGCACCGGTCAAATTCAAAATGCGCAAAGGTGGGGCAGGGGACATAATCATCCGATTCGAAACCAAAATCCAAATGGATAAATTAATTGAAAAATTATCTAAGTAATCAAAACTAAAAAGGAGTAAAATATGAGAAAAATACTACTGTCTACTGTCTGCTGTCTACTGCTTGCCGCGTGCGGTGGGATATCTGCGGGCAAGGGTTCAGAAAATCTGGTTAAATTTAATAACGAACCGACAGAATGCAGATTTTTGCATCGCATAGATGTTGATGTGTCGGCTTATAATGCCGAAGATGCGAATCAGTTCCTGCGTAATCGTATCGCGGCGCAACCGGTTCACGGCAATGCATACTGGATTGTGTCAGAGCGTACCCGCCGGAACGAAGGCGCAGTATTTGGTCCAAAGAATACGTTCTATTTCACCGCGAATGTTTATGACTGCCCAAGTTCGGTCTTATATGGCAGGAAATAAAATAAGTTCCCCTCCTTTGGAGGGGTGTTTTTTACGCGCAGCGTAAAAAATGGGGTGGTTTACCAAACTATCGGATGCACCGTAAACCACCCCGGCCTGCGGCCACCCCTCCAAAGGAGGGGAACTTTGACTTGTTGGAATCATAAAAACATGGTAAAATACAGCCAATAGAGGATTAATTATGAAAAAGATTTTAATGCTGTTGGCCGCAGCTGCCATCGCTGGTTGTGCGAATACCGTCGCGCCGACGAATGCGTCGCATGGGCTGGTGAAATTGACGGGGGAGCCGATAAATTGCCAATTCTTGTACAGATTGGAAAACGAAGTTTCGGTTTACGGCGTTGATGATGCGGAACAGCACTTGCGCAATAAAATCGCCGACCAAGTTCGCGGCGGCAATGCTTATTGGGTCGTATCAACACGCACCCGCCCGAATGAATGGGTGGTCTTTGGCCCCGAACGCGCATTTGTCCAAGTCGCGAATGTTTATTCATGCCCGGATACACGAAATATCCAAACGCGCCAGCCGATGCAAGTGGTACAAGAATGTCCCCGCGACATCGCATGTTATTAAAAACCGCCGTTCGGCGGTTTTTATTTCGTTGGGGCGATAATAATCGACTTTGTTCGCTCGTCCGGTTTGGATTTTGTTTCCAAAATGCCTTTGTCGCCGATGATTGAAATTATACGGTCGAACAAAACCGGCACGGTATCACGGCCGCGCGCCAAGACTTTTTTACTGCCCTTTGTCATAACTGAAATTTTAACCTTGTCGCCGTCGGCCAAAAATTCAAAAACCTTTTTCATCTTGATATTCATATCGTTTTCTTCGATAAATGGTTTTATCCAGACTTCTTTCAGTTCATTGGTTTTTTGGTTTTTGCGCTGTTCGGCGGCTTTTTTCTTTTGGTCATATTTGAATTTGCCGAAATCCATAATTTTTACAATCGGTGGCACATTGGTCGCATTAATTTCGACCAGGTCCATGTCAGCATCCATTGCAATCTGCAAAGCCGCCGGTGTCGGCATAATGCCCAGATTGGCGCCGGCGGCATCAATCACTTGGACGCTTTTGGCGAAAATTTTATTGTTTATACGCGGGCCCATGTCCCGGCGGTTATCACGGTTGAATGGCGGTTTAATGTTAAGCTCCTTTGATTGCTTTGCCTGTATTTTCAACTATTTTTATGCATTTTGCAACAATTTTTGCAAATTTTGCAACGCATCCCAAACATCGCGCTTGGAATCGGGTTTCAGCAGCATATAGTTCGGGTGCCAGATTGGGATAGTTCGAAATTCGAAATTCGAAATTCGAGATTCGAAAACTTTCCCATGGTCGGTGGGCAGTTTGGCGCTGGCGATTTCTGTTGCGGCCAATGTCCCAAGGGTTAAAATTTTTTTTGCGTCGACCAATTCAATCGCGCGATTAACGAACGGTCGGCATAAATCCAATTCTTCGCGCGATGGCGTGCGTCCGCCTGGTGTTCGCCAGAATAACAATGGAATAATCGTGACCATATTGCGCTTGATTCCAATAGAGGATAACATTTTATCCAATAATTCGCCCGCCGCACCCGTCATAATTTTTCCGGCCGCATCGTCGTCAGAAGAGGGCAGGTCGGTGATAATGGTGATTGGTGGTTGGTGCTGGTGGCTGGTGGTTGAAAATTGTGGTGGTACGAAATTAGCAAATGATGATAATGGATGGTTGTAATTTTTAATTGCGGCGCACAGTGATTCAAAATCCGCGCATGCGGATGCAGCTGCGTCCGCGGCGTCCAGCGCAGCATTGGTTGGTGTAACGGGAATAGGGGCAACCACAAAATCGCCTGGCGATTTTGTGGAGAGTTTAGAGTTGAAAGTTGAGATTTGAGAGTCATTGCTGCCTTTATCTAAACTCTTAGCCCTTAACTCTAAACTCTCCGGCGAGGCCGGCTCATCCAACTCCCACTTGATTCCGGCCAGTGCCAAATCCAACAAAGAATATTTTCCCATTATAGTTTTCCTTGCAATTTCAATAAATTTGAGTTAGAATAACGGGCGAGACACAAAAATACAAGGGAGTATTTCATGAAAATTAGAAATTATGCAATGATGCTTTGCGCGGCCGGTCTTTTGGCAGCGTGCGGCGGTTCCAGCAAGGTCACAGAAATCGACCCGGCGACAAACCCAATGGTTTTCTTTGCGTTCGATAAATCAGACATAACCGAAGAAGCACGTCACAACCTGCTTGGCCAAGCGTTGTACATGAAGAACAATCCAAGCACGGAAATCATGATTGCCGGTAATGCTGACGAACGTGGCACGGTTGAATATAACTTGGCACTGGGCGCACGTCGCGCGAACGCCGCGAAAAACGTGATTGTTCGCGATGGTGTCGATGCAAACCGTATCCAAACGATTTCTTATGGTAAAGAACGCCCATTCAAATTGGGCACAGGCGAAGAAGTCTGGAAATGGAATCGTAACGCCACAACCACGAAAAAATAAAAAATGCCCCGTTCGGGGCGTTTTTCTTGTGTATAGGGGCGCATACTTGCGCCCTTTTGTTTTGGGCGCGAATACGCGCCCCTACAATTTTTATTGCAACGTAATAAAATCCTGTTATAATCCCCGGCACGGACGCGTAGCTCAGTTGGTTAGAGTATCTCCTTGACATGGAGGGGGTCGGAAGTTCGAGTCTTCTCGCGTCCACCACAATTTGGGATGAAAGATGAATGTTTCATCTTTCGCCCTTTTATTTTTTTACGGGTGAAATTATGGCCAAAAAATACCTTATATCTTCTGCATTACCTTATGTGAACAATATTCCACATATCGGGAATTTTGTGGGCAGTGTTTTGCCCGCCGATGTATATGCGCGGTTTATGCGCGCGCGTCATGGTGCGGAAAATGTCTTGTTTGTATGCGGCGCGGACGCGCACGGCACGCCGATTATTGTCAGCGCGAAAAAAGAGAGTATGTCGGTCGAAGCATTAGTTGAAAAATACCACGCGATGCATTCCAAGATTTTTAATGATTTCAAAGTTTCTTTTGATGGTGGATATGGTTCGACACATACGGAATTGCAGACAAAATTGGTTCATGATTTATTTACTGCGCTGGATAAAAATGGATTTGTCGAAGAAAAGACTACAATTCAGCCATTTTCAATCGATGATAATATGTTTTTGGCTGACCGCCAGATAGAAGGTACTTGCCCGAAATGCGGCGACCCGCGTGCACGCGGCGACCAGTGTGATAAATGTGGCGAACTGCTGGACCCGGCGGATTTGATAAATCCATGTGTTGCGGATACAGGCAGCAAAAACATCGAAATGCGGGAAACAAAAAATCTTTTTTACCGTGCAGATTTGGTCAAAGATGACGTGAAAAAATGGGTTTTGGATACGGCCGAAAAAAATAAATGGTCACCGTCCGCGATTTCCGCCACGAAAAAGTATTTAACCGAAGATGTGCCAAATCCGTCGATTACACGCGATTTGCCATGGGGAATTCCGGTGAATAAACCCGGATATGAAAATAAAGTATTTTATGTCTGGTTTGATGCGCCATGGGGCTATATCTCGATTTCACAAGCAGCGCGACCAATCGCGCCGGAGCAAGGCGAAGGCGGAGAATCGCGCCGTAGCGATAGTGTAGGCGGATGGGCGGATTGGTGGCATGGCGGTGATAATTGCCATTATGCGCAATTTATGGGCAAAGATAATATAAAGTTTCATTCGCTGTTTTTCCCGGGGCAAGAGATTGCATGGCGGGACGGAAATTGGAAAAAAGTCGATTTGTTAAAAGGACTTAATTTCCTGAATTTCGAAGGCGCGAAGATTTCAAAGTCCGCGGGTCACGGAATATTTTTGGACGCGGCATTGGTGGATGCGCCGTCGGATGCATGGCGTTATGCTTTGATGGCAAGCGCGCCCGAAAGCGATGATACAGATTTCACAATCCAGCGATTTGCGGATATCGTGAACAAAGACCTGAACGGGATGCTGGGCAATTTTGTGTCGCGTGCAACGAAATTGAGCGAGAAAAATTTTGGGAATACAGTTCCCGTAGGGGCGCATAGTTGCGCCCCAGGGCGCGAATACGCGCCCCTACGGGAATTGGAACAATCAATCAATTTCCGTCTGGCTGAATTAACTGATGCGTTGGAATCTTGCGAATTTCGTAAATCCGTGAACGCTTTGCGCGAATTATGGGCCGTCGGAAATGAATTTATGGCGAAAATGGAACCGTGGTCTATGGTCAAAAACGGCGATATAGATGGTGCGGCGGCGGTTCTGAATGAATGTTTCCAATTGATAGATTTATATGCACGCGTATCTGCGCCGTTCATACCGGATGCAGCGACAAAAATGCAAAATATATTCGGCACTAAACGCGATTTGTCATGGCCGATTGAATACGAGCGCCGTGTTGAATCCGGCGAATTGTTCACCATTCCGGAAAACCTTTTTGAAAGAATCGACACCGATAAGGTCGAAAGCATGACCGCGAAATATGTTAAAAAATCATAAATCAGAAATCATAAATCAGAAATTAGTTTTAATGTCATGTTGTGCGCCATGCAGCGCCGGTGCGATTGAGCAATTAAAAGGGCAGGGTGCAGATTTTTGCATCTTGTTTTACAACCCCAATATTTTCCCCGATACCGAATATCAAAAACGCCTTGCGGAACAAATAAAATTATGCGAATTGCTGGGCGTAAAATATCATGTCGGGGATTACAATCATGACGAATGGTTAAATTGCGTGCGCAGCATGGAAAATGAACCAGAACGGGGGTTGCGTTGCAGCGAATGTTTCAAAATGCGAATCAAATGGGGCGCGGATTGGGCACGTGCAAATGGATATGATGCAATTGCGACCGTATTCGGCGTGTCGAAACATAAAGACCAAGCGCAAGTTGATGCCGCGGCACTTGCCGCTATTTGCGATTTAGAATATATCCCAATCAATAACCAACCACCGCTACCCGCCACCAGTCACCAGAAGTTCTATCGCCAAAATTATTGCGGCTGTGAATACTCGATGAAAAAAAACGTGGGATAATTCCCACCGTTTTTATTTAACCATTCCGAATCTGGCGCCCTTGAAAAATTCGCTGATTACCCCGTTTGTCATGTATCTGCTCATGCTGGATACTTTGCCAGCGTCTCTCTTTTGAATTTCTGTTATCTTGCGATAGAATTTGGCGTCGTTGCCGGTTGCTATCCATAAATTCAGGCAACTTCCAATATTATTGCCTTCGTTGCATTTGGGACCCTGGCATATGGATTCTTGGCGCAGGCACAGGCTGATGGGCGCGCGCAGATTTTGATTCGCTTCTTTTTTCATGTTTTGCATCCTTTGTTTTAATTGCGGGAACGCATCATAATACAATATTATTCGTTTTGTCAATCGGCCGATTAATGATTGATAATCGTATCGCGTTGGGCTATAATCGGGACACAAAAAAAGGAGTCTGCTATGTCATCCATTTTTATATTCCCCGGCCAAGGGTCGCAAACCGTCGGCATGGGCAAAGAGTTGTTCGATAATCATACTGCCGCGCGCGCGGTATTTGATGAAGTCGATGATGCGTTAAACCAAAAATTATCCAAAATCATTTTCGAAGGTCCGATGGAAGAATTAACCATGACGGCCAATGTCCAGCCGGCGATTTTCACGGTATCTGCCGCAATGCTAGCCGTATACGCCCATGAAAACATGGACAAAGGCATCATCGAACCAAAATACGTCGCGGGACATTCTTTGGGCGAATATTCCGCACTTTATTATGCAGGCGCAATGACACTTGCCGACACGGCAAAACTTTTACGTCTGCGTGGCGATTCTATGCAGCGGGCGGTGCCGGTTGGAACCGGCGCAATGGCCGTTGTAATGGGGCTGTCTATCGATGTGTTGGCCGCAGTATGCAAAGACGCTGAATCACAAATTCCGGGCGTATGCGATATTGCAAACGACAACGCGCCGGGCCAGATTGTTATATCGGGCAGTAATACGACGATACTTCGTGCAATGGAATTGGCCAAGGACGCGGGTGCCAAGCGTGCGATGTTATTACCATTGTCTGTGCCGCCGCATTCGCGCCTGATGGCGCCGGTGGCGGATGATATGCGCGAAGCATTATCAAAGATTGATATGAAATCGCCGTCAGTTCCGTTGATTTCAAATAAAACGTGCGCGCCGATGACAGATGTTAATGAAATCAAAGAAGCATTGGTTTATCAGATTACACATGGTGTGCGCTGGCGCGAAACTGTATTGGCGTTGCCGGCATTGGGCATCACAGAAACCGTTGAAATCGGCCCGGGCAGTATTTTGACTGGCCTGACCGACCGTATAGTGCCGGAAATGACAGCAAGGAAATTGGAGATATAAAATGATATTAAAAGACAAAGTTGCATTGGTTACCGGTGCGACCGGCGGAATTGGTGAATCGATTGCAAAATCTTTTCGTGATATGGGCGCGACGGTTGTTATTACCGGACGCAATGTTGCGAAACTGAACGAGCTTGGGACCGGATTTATTGCAATTCCGGCAGACTTGGGCGTTCCGGGCGAAGCAGAACGCCTGATAAAGGAAACAGTCGAACGTGCCGGTAAAATCGATATCCTGGTTAACAATGCTGGCCTTACCCGCGATACATTGATGATGCGAATGACGGACGAACAATTCGACGAGGTCATGGACGTTAATGTCCGCGCCACATTCCAATTATGCCGCGCAGCGATTACACCGATGATGCGCGCGCGTACCGGTCGCATAATAAATATCACATCCATCGTCGGACATATTGGCCAAGCAGGCCAGGTTAATTATGCGGCGTCCAAGGGCGCGATTACCGCGATGACAAAATCGATTGCGGCCGAAGTCGCATCGCGCGGAATAACCGCGAATTGTATCGCGCCGGGATTTATCAAAACCGCGATGACAGATGTATTGCCGGATGAATTAAAAGACGCGTATATGAAACAAATTCCAGCGGGTCGTTTTGGTGAACCAGACGATATCGCGAATGCGTGCTTATTCTTGGCATCCGATATGTCGTCTTATATCACTGGTCAGACGCTGCACGTAAATGGCGGATTGGGGCGATTCTAAGTAGGAAGTTTGAAGGTTGAAGTAGGAAGATTATTAATAATTTCTTCAAGCCTCAACCTTACTACTTCAAACTTTATTATGTCAAAAATACTCTTATCTTTAATCGAGTTCTATCAAATTTGTATATCGCCCATATTCGGCGGGCGGATGGCATGTCGTTTCACGCCGACTTGCAGCGAATATGCGAAGGCTGCAATTGAAAAACATGGTTCGTTAAAGGGTACAAAAATGGCCGCCAGCCGCATTTGCCGATGCCGTCCCGGTGGTGGGTTTGGGTACGACCCAGTTGAATAATTTTTTGACTTGGATGCAATTTTTGCTACCATAAACGTCAGAGAGAAACTCAAAAGGAATTTTATGTCAGCCAAGACAATCGAAAAAATGTCCAAAATGATGGACAAAATGGGATTGACCGAATTAAAAACAGAAAGCAGTTTTTTATTCGGCGTATTCCGCAAAGAAATCCACCTGTCAAAGCAGCAAAATATAATAGCCGCCGCCGCGCCACAACAATTTACCGCGAATGCCGCATCTGCTGCGCCGCTTGCCGCAACGAATGATGCGCCTGTTGCACCTGCTGCAAATGCACTTCGTTCACCAATGGTTGGTGTTGCGTACCTGTCGCCTGAACCCGGTGCATTGCCGTTTATTGAAATCGGTAAAAAAGTCAAAGCAGGTGATACGCTGGTACTGATTGAAGCCATGAAAACATTTAATCCGGTCAAGGCCGACAAGGATGGCACCATCAAAGAAATCTTGATTAAAGATGGTCAAGCGGTCGAATTCGATACGCCATTGGTTGTCGTTGGATAAGCCATGCCACAAATTAGAAAAATCTTGATTGCAAATCGTGGTGAAATCGCATTGCGTATTATACGCGCGTGTCGTGATATGGGCATACGTTCCGTTGCGGTATATTCCACGATTGATAAAAATTCCGCGCACGTTCATCTGGCCGATGAATCTGTATGTATTGGGCCTGCGTCGGCCCGTGAATCTTACTTGAATGAATCTGCGATACTGACCGCGGCATTATTGACCAATGCGGACGCAATTCATCCGGGATATGGATTTTTATCGGAACGCGCCGGGTTTGTCGATAAAGTTGAACAACACGGTATTATCTGGATTGGGCCGACGTCGAAATTAATCGCCAAAATGGGCGATAAGGTTGAAGCAAAAAAGACCGCAATCAAATGCGGATTGCCTGTGGTTCCGGGGTCGGATGGTTCGGTTGATAATTTGTCGGACGCATTGGAATGGGCGAATAAAATCGGGTATCCGGTTATGCTGAAAGCGGCGGCCGGTGGCGGCGGCAAAGGCATGCGTCCAGTATTTGCAGAATCGGAAATGGCCGAAGCATTCCAGATGACGCGGGCCGAAGCAAAAAACGGATTCGGCGATGATACCTTGTACATGGAAAAATTGCTGACGCATCCGCGGCATATTGAATTCCAAGTCTTGGCCGACCAACATGGCAATGTCGTGATATTCGGCGAACGCGATTGTTCTTTGCAGCGTAAAAATCAAAAAGTTATGGAAGAATGCCCGGCCGCTGCACTGACCCAAAAACAGCGCGACGATATGATTGAAACGTGCAAGAAAGCCGTCAAGAAAATGAAATATACAAATGCTGGCACGTTGGAATTCATGTTTGAAGACGGGAAATTTTATTTCTTGGAAATGAATACGCGTCTGCAAGTGGAACATCCAGCGACTGAAATGGTATACGGTGTCGATTTAGTGCGCGAACAGATTCGCGTCGCATCCGGTGAAGAATTGGGATACACCCAATCAAATGTTATTCCAAACGGTCATGCGATTGAATTTCGTATTAATGCCGAAGACCCGGAAACTTTCGTTCCAAATCCCGGCACGATTACACAATACTCTGTTCCCGGCGGCCTGGGCATACGCGTTGATTCGGCGTGTTACCCCGGATATAAAATTCCACCGACATACGATTCTTTGATTGCGAAACTGATTGTCTGGGCGCCAAATCGTCCGGCATGCATCATGCGTGCCCAACGTGCATTGGACGAATTTGTAATTGACGGTGTGAAAACCACGATTCCATTGCAACAAAGATTGTTGGGCAACAAAGACGTCCGGAATTTAAATATCGATAATACTTGGTTGGAAAAGTTTTTGGCTGCCAGTAAAAATGATTAAAAATGCCGCAAATGCGGCGTTTTTATTTTTTATTCTTCTTGAAATCTTCCAGGCTGACAATTCTTTTTTCATCCGCTGTGGGTGATTTATCGCCGACCAGGGGTAATTCCAAATCATTTCCTGCACGTTGAGTCTTGGGATGAAATTGCATCATAAAATCGGTCGATGGGTCCTTGAACTCCATCAGTGAATCGTATGGAATTCGGATATAAAACGGCCGACCATCGAATGTCAGTGTTACGCCGAATTCATTTTCCGCAACGTTCAGGTTCGAAAAAGAATGCTGCAAAACAATCGTCATCATTTCTGGATATCGCATCCGCAAAAAATCAGGAATAACAACGCCTGCGTCGCGCGTGCGGAACGTGATATAAAAATGCGTCCCATCGCCCAGGCCGTTGATTTGCGCATATCGCAGCGCATCGCGCACTACATTCATCAATGCGCCGTCCAGTAATTGTTTGTAATCAAGCTTTGGTGCCATAATTCATTATTGCTGAATCGTACCGGCGGTGCAACCAATAAATATAGCATTCGGTACACCGATAAAAGATTCTGGTTCAATGCCAGTCATCCACACTTGGGCATCTGCTTTGCCCAGTTCCATAAACAAGTGCGTGCGCGCATTTTTATCCAGATGCGCGGCAACTTCGTCCAGTAATATTATGGGTGATTTGCCGGTTTTGGCACGAATTAACTTCGCATGTGCGATTGATAGTGCCAGCAAGGCGGATTTCTGCTGGCCTGTTGATGTCATTGCCACAGGCATATCCAGCGCAGCATTAAACATACCGAAATCAGTTCGATGTGCACCATCGATATTCATTTTATCCGCGACCAGAAACCGATTCGCCGCCAAATATTCCGCGTATTCGCGTTCTGTGTTCGCAGACATATTTTGTTCCAGCCAACCAGAAATCGATATCGCGTAATTTTCCAAGAAATAATTAATTTCGCCCGCGTATGTCACGCGCGCGGCGGCGATGG
This sequence comes from Alphaproteobacteria bacterium, assembly GCA_009784235.1. Taxonomy (GTDB): domain Bacteria; phylum Pseudomonadota; class Alphaproteobacteria; order Rs-D84; family Rs-D84; genus WRKW01. The sequence continues at coordinate 103,394 of WRCC01000002.1, forward strand.
CGGTTGCTGCACTTGCAATTTGTGCATCCAGTCCGGCAATCCAATTATTATCTGCGCGGCTTTTCAGCGCAAATGTTCGTTCGGATAATAATTTGGAAAGTCGTGCAGTGCGCCCAGAATGCGCCGGGTCAAACCCGGCCACCAATCGGTCAAAGAAAGCCCGCCGGTCGGACGCAGTTTCAACAAACAGTCGGTCTTCGCGCGGTGTAATCCAGATTATACGCAAATGCCGCGCCAAATCTGATAATGGCACTGCATCGCCGTCAATCATTACACGCCGCCGCGCATCGCCATTTGTCCACGACACGGATATATTTGTTTCATTATCCAATTCCGCAACAACACCAAAATCATTTGCACCGATTTGAACCAGTTCCGCTGGGGCGCCACCACGCAGTGTTCCGGATGCGGACATAATGCTGACTGCTTCCAGAATACTGGTCTTGCCGCTGCCGTTCGGGCCAGTGACAACAATATTCTTTGCGTCCGATGTTTTTATCCGGCTGGCCGAATGATTACGAAAATTGGAAAATGTCAGGACAGAAATCATAATAAAAAACAGTGGAGGCCTGGGTCGGAATCGAACCGGCATAGACGGATTTGCAATCCGCTGCATAACCACTCTGCCACCAGGCCACCGTTGGCATAACATAGGGCATTAAACCCTACTTTTCAACTTAAAAATTTCTGGAAATTCGTTTTTTATGATATAATATTCAAGCCGAGAGAATTTTCATGAAAAAGACAATAATATTATCACTTGCCGTTTGTTTGTTGCCGGCTTTTGCGGCGCACGCCAAAAAAAATGACTGCAACACGCGTAAAAATCCGCCATCCGGCGAAGTTACGTTGCAGCAAGTCATCGAACTGGGCCTGTGCCGAAATCCGAATACTGCGGCGGCTTATCTGTCTGCGGAATCTGCGCGTCTGTCCAAAAACGCCGCCTATGCGCCGTATTTACCATCTGTAAATGCGTCGGTTGATGGAACAAAACGATTACGCAACAAAGAGTGGTCCGATTGGCAATCTGGCGCGTCTTTGTCTGCATCATGGTTATTGTTTGATTTTGGAAAACGTCTGGCTGATTTAAACGCGATGGCGGCCATGTGGCGTGCGACCGGATTTGATTACAGTAATACGGTGCAAAATTTCGTGTATGAAATGGTTGCGGCTTATTATGGAATGCTAGGCGCAGATGCAGAAGTTCGCGTTGCAGAATATCTGGTCGATGTTGCGCGTGGCGCCAGGGATACAGCATCGAAAAAACACAGTGCCGGTTCGGTCGCGCGGGCGGACGTGTTGCGGGCGGACACAACGCTGGCATTACGTGAATTGGAATTACAGCGTGCAAATGGAAATCGCGAAATTGCAAAGGGTCGCTTGCTGTATTTATTGTCATTTACCCAAGACCAAGAATTAAAAATTGCCGATATGCCGGCGCAATTCGGGTCACAAAATGAATCCAAGGCAATCGAAGATTTAATCGAACGCGCGCGCCGGCAACGCCCGGATTTATTATCCGCGGGCGAAAGCAAAAATGCTGCGTGGCATCGGCGAAATTCTGCGTTCTTGCGCAATTTGCCGTCTATTTCCGCATCCGGCACATTATATTACGATTTCAATAATAATTATGACGATTTTGGCGCCGGACCAAATGACCGCATGGGTGCGTCGATTGGTTTGCGTGCATCAATGCCGATATTTGCCGGATTCGCGAATGCTTATAATTTACGTGCATCCCAAGCAAATTATGAACGCAGCGATGAACAAATGCGCGCGCGCGATGATAATGTTCAGATGGACGTCTGGACTGCATTTCAAAATTACCAAACTGCACAGAAAGTATTGGTTCAATCCGAAGCATTGCTGAAATCCGCCACTGAATCAGAACGTGTTGTTGCTGGGATGTACCGCGTTGGACGTGCGACCATGTTAGATTGGCAAACCCAGCAAGCAGATTTGGCATCTGCCCAGCGTCAAAATATTACGGCAAAATATGATTTGTTTGTACGGCGTGCGGCATTGGCATTGGCCGCCGGCGAATTGACCGAAGCATTAGAGAGTGAATAAAATGAAGAAAGAAAAAAACATACCAGAGCCAAAAATATCAAAATTGTCCGTTGTAATGGACAAAGTTCGTCCGGCCATGGCATGGGTTTGGCGAAAAAAATGGTGGGCCGCTGGCGTGATTGTTATCTTGATTGGTGCGGCTTATATCTTGACGCCCAGCAATCGAGGCGCGCCACAATTTGCAACCACGCCGGTAACACGTGGGACTTTGCGCCAAGTTGTCACCGCAACCGGCGAAATCCGCCCAGTGAATACAATTAGAGTGGGCAGCCAGGTGTCCGGAATTATTGAAGATATATTTGTCGATTTTAATGACGTTGTTAAAAAGGGCGACGTATTGCTCAAAATCGACCCGTCTGTATTACAGGCGCGTGTTGATGAAACCCGCGCGGCACTGGAATCAGCCGAAGCAACAATGCGCAAAGCGCGCAGCGATTTCAACCGCAGCCGCACCTTGTTCGCCGAAGGATTCATTGCAAAATCCGAATTGGAAAATGACGAAACAAATTTTAAAACATCCGAACAACGCGTGAACCAAGCGCGTTCGCAATTCGACCAGGCCAATGTCAACTTGGGATATGCCACGATTATATCGCCTGTTGATGGTACGGTTATTTCACGCAAGGTTGACCGTGGACAAACAGTTGCGGCCAGTTTCCAAGCACCAGATTTATTCGAAATCGCCGAAGATTTACGATTAATGCAGATTCAGACAGCGGTTTCTGAAGCAGACATCGGCATGATAAAAGACAAACAGAAAGTAACATTTACGGTTGATGCGTATCCGAATCAGACTTTCGATGGATACGTGCAACAGATTCGACTGTCGCCCACAACGACGCAAAATGTGGTTGTTTATACGGTTATTATCGAAGTCGATAACAGCGACCTGCGCCTGATGCCGGGTATGACTGCATTTGTGACGATATTAATCGAAGAACGCGATGATGTATGGAAAGCGGCAAATTCCGCGTTCCTGGTGCGTGATTTAAAGGCATTGTCCGATGACCCGCGTGTGCAATCGGGTGAAATGACCGGCCGTAACACGTTGTTAATCGAACGTGACAAACCACGCGCGCGTCGCGATGGCACTGGCGACAATTTCGACCTGGTCCTGGTGCCGTTTAGGCGCGGCCTGACGACGGCCACAGAAACAGAAATAGTTCCGTTAGATGGGGCAGAATTGCACAAAGGCGACCGTGTTGTAACCGGCCGCACCGGCGTTACAGTTCGTCCGAATGTTCAGATGGGTCCGGGTGGTGGCGGTCAGAACAGGCCAGGCGGCGGAATGGGAAGATAAAAAATGCGCCACCCGGCGCATTTTTTATTAGATTGCCTTTACCACCCGACAAAATACAATTCCATAAACTGCTTTCGCGCCGGATTTTTTCAGCGTGCGACGCAATTCTGAAAAAGTCGCGCCGGTTGTCATAACATCATCAACCAATAAAATCGTTTTGCCGCGGATGTTGCCCGGTCGCGAAACTGTAAATACACCGCGAATGTTGTCGACGCGCGCACGATAATTTTTATGTCCCATATCGGGTCGATGTTTTCGGCGGACAGATGCAGTATCAATCGGCGCATGCAAATGCCGCGCAATTGGTCGGGCCAGCAATGCTGCTTGGTTATATCCGCGTTTAAATAATCGGCGCCAAGACAATGGCACTGGCATAATTACGTCAATTTCTGTATCCAATTCGCGAAGTGATGCAATCATCGCACGCGACATCAAATCACGATATTTAAGTGCAGACGCGTGTTTAAACGGCAGCATAACATTTTTCGATGCATCATCATAAATGCATGCCGCCCGCATCCAATCCAATTCATTCTTGTCTGCGGCGCATATCGGGCACATCGGCCGCGACCCCAAATCCAAATTTGCTGGAAACGGATATCCGCAGATACAGCATTTCGGGTCAGAAATCCAATCAAAATTCGCCCAACACGATGCACACAGCATGCCATTTGTCGATACTGATGCGCTGCACACTGGACATGCGGGCGGAAATATAAAATCTAAGATTTTGGAAAATACTACCAACTCATACTGCGATAAGTTTTGCTGGAAATCGTATCGCCGAATATATCGCGTTGGGCATCAACCAATGTTTGATGCAAATCGCTGGAAATCACGCGCAAGACAAACGAATCATCGGCGCGGTCGGACAGTACCGGGATTATGCGACTGTCTGAAACGCCTGTATCGCGCAAGACTTGTTCAATGATGGCCAGGCGGCGTGCAGCCAATTTTCGTCCGTCATAACTGCGCGTGGCGCGTTCGGGAATGGATACTTGGATTGCACGTTTTGGATTTGCAACAACAATCCCGGCATATTCGGAAAGCAGGTTGAAATTATCACGCGACAATGCCGAATCGTTTCCGCGGAATCCAATTTTTATTTCCAGTGGTCGTATGCCACCCGCTTCGGACAAATCGCGACGTGAATCAAATCCAGCCATTTGGATACTTAAATCGCTGGCCACATCAAATGGGTCATCGATGCGATACGTTGATAAATGTTTGTTTTCAGAAATATAAGTTTTCTGGAATGCGCGTTTCAGCTGCATCGGCGACATTTGTGTCAACGGAACGTCTTCGCTGTGCGCATTGCGCGCGACGCGCGTATCGGCGGCGCGAACAGCAACTGGTTCGTCGAAATAGTCGTCCGCGGGCACAACAACGCGGCGTACAAATACATCATCGTTGTTTGTTGCGCGTGCTTGGGGTTGCTGCGTTGCAACGCGTTGCGTGGGAACAAACCGATTTTCAATTGTGGATGCTTGGCGAACTGCGACACGTGGCGTTGGTTCTTCGAATTCAATCACGCGCGCAGGCATCGGTTGTGCAACGCGTTCTGGGACAGGCGCAGGTGCGGGCGCAGCAGCGCGCAGCGGCACAGATGCAATTCCAGCGCCACGGCTACCCGCGAATAATTCAGCATCATTGTTGCGACGTGCATTTTGCTGCATCCGGACGATTTGTGTATCCAGCGATTCTTCGGGCAATATAAAGTCATCGCGCAACATTGCGAATTCATGTGATTCTGGCATGCGAAGCGGCGTGGGTGCGGCAACATTTGATGCGCGTGCGATTGTTGGTATCGCCGGTTCACTGGACCGGGCCCAAATATTTCCATTTGGTCGGTTGGGCATCAAGATATCGCCGATCGCGGCCGGACGTGCGGCAACCTTTGGTGCCGAAGCAGCACGTTGTTCAGAAACAGGGGTTGGTTTCGCAATGGCAATCGGTTGCGCGGGTGCGGTTGCAACAGGTGCTTCGCCAAACAGCGCACGTGCGGAAACGGCATTTCCACTGTTCACAACTGGCAGACGGGCGTTCGCAAAAGCGCCGCCGAAACACGCGGAAATCAGCGCAAATATCGATATAGCGCGGGATGTATTACGCAAATTGACCCTTCCTTTGCCATAATGATAGAACAAATGGCAGAAGGCGGGCAAGGGAAAAGTGATGGTCAAATAATCAAAAATTTGCGAGCGACTTTTTTAATACCCTTGTCCTTGAATGCAACAGTAACGATATCATCACCGGCGATATCAGCAATAACGACGCCAGTGCCCAGGTCTTCATGTCCGACCAATTGTCCAACCATTGTTGCTGGTCGTGATGCACGTGGTTTTATGATTTGTCGCGCGGCTGGCTCGTAATTTATTCGATGTGGCTCTTCCTTGAATTCTGGGTCAATTTCGCCGATGAATTGCGATGGTATATTGTTTTGAAATTTGCCAAACACCATGCGTGATGTGGCGCGCGATATTGTGCAATGTTTTCGCGCACGTGTTATCGCAACGTATGCCAGACGTCGTTCTTCTTCGATATTTCCATCGTCAATTGCCATTTGGTTTGGAAATATCCCTTGTTCCCATGCGGGCAAGAAAACAGTATCGAATTCCAAGCCCTTGGCCGCGTGCATTGTCATAATTGATACGGCGTCCGCGGAATTATTTTGCTGGTCATCGTCGGTCATCATCAGTGCGGCATGTTCCAGAAATTCGTGCAAAGAATCATATTTGGCAATAACACCGGTGATTAATTCATTGATGTTTTGCAATCGGTCCGGCGCGTCCAGTTCCTTGGATTCGCGCCAAATATTCATGTATTTCGAATTTTCCAATAATTGCGTTGCGGACGTTGCCGTGGGCATTCCGTTCCAATCGAAATCAAATGCAGATAAAAATTCGTCTGCGGCATTGCGCTGTTTGCCTGGCAATTTTGCATCGCGCAAGGCATCCATTAAATTTTTTCCAGTTGCGCGCAGGGCACCGATTGCTTTGTCGCCAAAGCCACGCCGCGGCTTTGAAATAATCCGCAAGAAAGATAAATCATCAAATGGATATACCAATAGACGAATATATGCAATCGCGTCGCGGATTTCCATTCGGTCATAGAATTTTGTTGCGCCAACCAATCGATATGGAATATGGCGCGCGGCCAATGCTTCTTCGATTTTTCGCGACAATGAACCCGCGCGAATAAGTATTGCGGTATTTTTGTAATTATCTGGATTAATTGCGCTGGCGATTTCGCGTGATTCCGATAAATCCGAATCATACACGCGAATTTTTATTTTATCGCCTGCATTGGTGGATGGTGCGGGCCGTAAATCTTTGCCCAATCGGCCGCGATTATGCCGGATTAATGAATTCGCTGCGGCCAGTATATTGCCGGTCGAACGATAATTCGTCTCCAACCGGATAATTTCTGCGCCCGGATATTCGGACGTAAAATTCAAAATATTTTTTATTTCTGCGCCGCGCCAAGAATAAATTGATTGGTCATCATCGCCGACGCAGCATATATTTCCATGTCCGCCCGCCAACATGCGGATTAATTGATATTGCGCGGCATTAGTATCTTGATATTCATCGACCATTACATATTTAAATTGATGTTGATATTTTTCCAGGATTTCTGGATGTTGGGCGAATAATTCCAAAGTCTTTAAAATCAAATCGCCGAAGTCAACAGCGCCCAGCCGTGCCAGTTCGGCATTATATGCATCATAGATTTTTTTAATGTGCGCCGATGGATTGTGGCCAAGCCCTTTGTCTTTTATCGCGGAAATTTTATCAACCCAATCGGCCGGCGGATAATTTTTTATATCCAGGTTCAGATTGGTGATGACCGTTTTCAAAACTGCTTTCTGTTCATCTTCACCGAAAATCAAAAAATCATTGCGCAATCCGGCGGCCGCGGAATTGTAACGCAGTATCCGCAAAGCAATTGAATGAAATGTTCCGGCAACGGTTGGCGGAACTTCAATACCGCGCGAACGAAGCCGTTCTTTCATTTCATTCGCGGCTTTATTTGTGAATGTTACAGCCAATACTTCCCACGGTTTTGCCAAGGCATTGTTTATTATGTATGCCGCGCGTTCAATCAAAACAGTTGTTTTTCCTGTCCCCGCGCCAGACAAGACCAAAACCGCGCCGTCGGTTGTTTGCACAGCGCGCGTTTGTTCATCATTCAATTTTCCTGGCAATATATTCACAGTGTTGTTATGATACACAAAATGGATTGGAAATGAACAGAATAATTTGCTTTGACACTGAAACCACTGGATTTAATTATTCGGGCGGCGACCGTGTAATTGAAATTGGCGCGGTTGAAATTCTGGACGGAAAAATCACTGGCAATAATTTTCATGCATATATTAACCCCGAAGGCAAAATGATTCCGCCCGATGCCTATATGGTGCATAAATTGTCGAATGAATTCCTGGGTGACAAGCCAACAATGCGCGAAACCGCACCAAAATTATTGGATTTTATCGGCGAATCGATGGTTGTTGCGCATAATGGATTTGATTTTGACTTTCCTTTTATTAATCATGAATTGTCCAAATTAGGGTTACCGACAATTCCGCGAAATCGGCAAGACGATACGATTGTAATCGCGCGAAACCGCGTGTTTGGGCCCAAAGAATTTTCGCTGGACGCATTGGCCAAATGGTTTGGAATATCGACCGCCGCACGTGCCGAAGCCCATGGTGCATTAATCGATGCAGAAATTTTGGCGCGACTTTATTTAGAGCTGGCCACTGTCGCACCATCTGAATCAATTGAAGACATAATTGAAAAACATGCGGCGGCATGCGCCATGCATCCAAAAATCGGTGCTGATTTTCCGCGGCGTAATTTCATACCGACGGATACGGAACTGGAAGTGCACGATGATTTTGTAAAGAATAATATTAAAGATTCAATTTGGTTAAATTAAAACTCAGTTGTCATTGCTTCGCGTTCGCTCGCAATGACAACTCTTTTTATGACGAGGATAATATCAGATAAAACGCCCCGAAGGGCGTTTTATTTCTTATTCTGCGGTGACGTGGACCGTTTTACGATTACCCATGCTGCGCTTGAATGCGACCATGCCATCGATTTTAGAGAAAATCGTGTGGTCTTTACCAATGCCGCAATTTGCACCCGGATGGATTTTTGTTCCGCGTTGACGGACAATGATATTCCCAGCGATGACCCGTTGGCCGCCGCCTTTTTTAACGCCAAGACGGCGTCCGGCCGAATCGCGTCCGTTGGTTGTTGAACCGCCACCCTTCTTTGTTGCCATGACTTACCCCTTTATTTCCGTAATTTTAACGACCGTCAATTGCTGGCGGTGACCTTTGGTCCGTCTGTAATTATGACGGCGTTTTTTCTTGAATACAATGATTTTGTCGGCGCGTGTCTGTTCGACGATTTCGGCCAATACTTTGGCGCCCGTAACCGTCGGATTGCCGATTTTATCGCCAACCATCAAGACATGGTCGAATTCAACCTTGCCTTCACCTTTGATTTTTTCCAGTTTCAAAATATCGCCAGCCTTGGCCCGATATTGTTTTCCACCGGATTGAAATATTGCATAATCTGCCATGTTTTACCCCTGTTTGTAAAAAACTTTATGCAATAATGGCATTTTTCAACCAAAAGTCAAGAAAAATTACAACTGATTCACAATATTGTTTTATTTGCAATATGGATTCCTGCGTTTTATACTTGCCCGGATGGGAATTCTTAACAAATATTTCACAAAACAATTGGCGGCGTTTTTTATAATGCTGATGCTGGTATTGGCGGGATTGGCTTGGATGATGCAGATTTTGACCATGCTGAAATTCTTGGTCCAATACGGTATTGATTTATGGGGATTTCTGGGCCTGACCATTTTAATGATTCCGTTCATCATATCCATCATTATGCCGTTTGTAATATTTATTGCGGTTTTGTTTATTTATAACAAGTTTATCGCAGACCGTGAAATTACCACAATGGCGGCCAGTGGCATATCGCCATTTCGTATTGCAATGCCGGCAATCAAGTTGGCCGCGGTTATGACCGCAATACATTTGGCGCTGAATATTTGGATTGTGCCGGCGACCCAAGTAAAGTTTTATGATACCCAATGGGAAATGCGATATGGATTGGCGCACTTGAAATTACAAGAAGCCACGTTCACACAAATGGCACCGGGTTTGGTTGTATTTGTTGAAAATGTTGCCGGACATGATTTGTCGAATTTAATGCTTTATGATAATCGTGGCGCGCGCGGCCAGATGGTTATTACGGCCGAAAAAGGCAAATTGGTGAATACTATCCGCGGTCTTTCGATTGTGATGAGTGGCGGCAGTATTCAGTACAGAGATGATAATTTCACCGTCGGAACATTTGATACATTTGATATGGATATGAATATGGCCGACCGCGGCCAGAACAATGCGTTCCGCGTGCGTCGGGTATCAACCGGTGATTTAATCAGTTTGGCCGCGCACCCAAAAGGTTTATCGCCGCGCGAATTAAAATCGATTATGGCCGAAGTTACGGCACGGTTCTTGGGTCCATTGATGAACATAATTTTGGTGCTTATTTGTATGGTTTTCATGTTAAAAACGTCACTGCTGCGCCGGGCCAGTTTTAATATGGCTGCACCGATGGCCGTGGGTGCAATGGCGGTGGCACAAACCGGATTTATGGCGATGTCGGATGCCGTTTTGGCGGTGCCGCATATATTAACACTGGGGGCCGCACAGATTATTGCAATCATAATGCTGTTTTACATATTGAAAAGTGACAGATTCCAATCATGAAAAAATTAATCTATGCCTTATGCATTACGCCTTATGCCTTGGCTGCGCAAGCAGGCCTTATCGATATGAATGTGCCCAAAACAATTGTTGCAGAAAAAGTCGAATATGACGTACGTACACGGTCGGTTCAAACAAAGGGCGATACAACTGTATCAAATGAAACGGGCCAGCGTATGACATTGCGTGACGCATATATGGATGAAACCGGATTGCGCGCTGGCGGCGGAAATTTGGATTTAATACTGGGCTATCGCACGCGTGTGACGGCGCGGACTTTGCACAAAGATGCGCATATCACGACCGCCGAAGATGCGACATATACCGCGTGTTATGCATGTGATGTCGATGTTAATGCCTGGGAAATATCCGCATCAGAATTCCGGCATGATAACGAGGCGCATTTGATGCATTTTGATAATCCAGTATTTTGGGCGTATGGATTGCCGATATTTTGGGCGCCGTATTTGTCATATCCAGACCCGACGATTAAGCGCAAAAGTGGCTTGCTGATGCCGTATATGAACACAACAAATCAAATGGGAACCCAGTTTAATTTTCCGCTGTATTTGGCATTTTCGGATTATCATGACGCAACGTTGACGTCATCTTATCTGACGGCTGAAAATCCATTATTTCAATTGGAACATCGATTGAATTATGACCGGTCGTCGTTCCGTACAACCGGGTCTTTTACCAAGAACAGGGAAGGGGACGAGCGATGGCATATATTCAACAAAGACCTGATTGAAATGGGCGACAATGTTCGCGCAAATGTTTTTGTTGAACGTACATCGGATAAATTATACCTGCAAAAATATGGATTTTATGATTCGCGGCCGTATTTGGATTCCGGTGCGCGTGTCGAAGTATTTGGCGAATCCGCGTACGTTGTGGCCGACGCACACATATTCCAAGAACTTCGTTCAACGCCGTACAGCAATGTTTCAAATCCGTCCGGCGATATTTTGCCGAATATTCGCGGAACATTGCAATCAGACCCATTTTGGATGGATACTTATTTTACATTAACCGGCGATATTATTGGAATCAGCAATATGGATAACAATGCCGCGGCACAGCGTATGCTGGGTATTGCGCGGGTCACATCGCCATGGACGATATGGCTTGGTCAAAAATTAACATTGTCCGCGTCTGTTCGATATGACGTTTATCATTTTATGAATACAGATATGTTGGATGGTACGACAGACTTTACGGGCGTGCGTGCACGGTTTTTGCCATCTGGTTATGCCGATTGGTCGTGGCCGTTTATGAAATCTGGCGATGATTGGATTCATGTCGTGGAACCACGTGTGCGTGTTACGGTAAAAAATACACTCGATTCGCCGGCGTTTGCGAATATCGATTCGTCGGGTTCGTTATTATCCGATGCAACTTTGTTTGCGGATAATCGTTTGTCCGGTTATGACTTGTGGGAAAACGGCAGCTATATAGATTACGGTATGGGATGGACGGCTTATTCAAATGATGCGATAACGCTGTCTGCGTTCGCCGGCCAATCGTATGATTTCGCACCGCCAATTGATTTGGACCCGAATTCCGGATTCCATGATGGCGCATCTGATTATGTTGGACGGTTGTCAGCGGATTATCGCGGATTGCTTTCTGTAAATAACCGGTTCCGATTCGCACAACGAGATTTGACATTGCGTCACCTTGAATCAGTCGGTAAAATCGGTGGACGCAATTATGTCGAAGTTGGGTACATCCGCGCGACACAATTATTGGACGCGGTTACAATTGATAAAGTTAATAACGAAATTGTCGGCGGGTTCGGCATTGGATTTACCGAACGGTTGTCATTACAGGCACGCACGATATACAACGTGACCGATAATCGTATTCAACAGCAAAGTGCCAGCTTGTATTACGACCATCCGTGTTATATAGTCCAGCTGGGCTATTCCAAAGACGGCGCGGTTCGGTATAATGTTGATGGTTCAAACTATGTTGGCCGTACGACATTCCATCTGCGGTTTGCTTTGAAGATTACAGAAACTAAATAGGAAACGGGCATGAAGAAATTATTGTGGACTTTTTACTTTTTACTTTTTGCTGTGCCTGCAAATGCAGGTACAGTTGTTGCATCCATAAACGGTACGCCGATTACGGATACGGATGTGACCGCGCGCACGCGACTGATGTCTTTCCAAGGGCAATCCGGAACGGATAATCGCCGCCGCGCGCTATCGAATATTATCGATGACCATATTAAATTGGCATACGCGGAAAGCATGCGCATTGTCCCAGCGGACAGCGATGTAAAAACTGAATTCGAAGGCATTCAGCGCAGCGGGTTTGACGCATCAAAATTGACGGCCAGTGATACTGCAATGCTGACCACCGCTGTGCGTGCTAATATCGCGTGGCAAATGGTAATTGGTCGCACAATTATGCCAACCATTGATGTTACCGATGAAGACATTGCGACCGAACGCCGTGAATTGGCCCGTGAACGCGGATTGCCGATTGAAATGACATTTATTCGCCTGGTTGATATACCAACGGATGTTGCATCGCGTCTGACGCGCCCATCATCTTGTGACGGCGCGATGGATATGGCGCGTGATTTGGGTGGCTGGCCACAGCGTATGACTGTGCTGCAATACGAATTGTCTGCGGATGTGCGCACCGTTTTGGTTGATTTGGCGCCGATGACTTGGTCGCGCCGGATTGATGGCAATGTATTCTTGGTATGCAGCACAAAAAGAACCAAAGAATGGGGACAATTGGACGACATTATAAAACAAAACGCGATGTTTCGCCGTGCATCATTCCAAGCAGACCAGCAATTAAAACAATTGCGCCGCCGCGCAGTAATAGTAATCACTGATGACAGATATAAATAAACCAATTTTATTCAATATGTCGGCGGGCGAACTGGAACAGTTTGTTGTCGGATTGGCCCAGCCTAAATTCCGCGCAAAACAAATCGCGGAATGGCTGGGCCGTGGTGCACCGGATTTTTCAGTTATGAAAAATCTGCCGGAAAATTTGCGAAAAGATTTGGATGCAGCCGCGCGTACAATGCCCGTCGAAATTGTTAAAAAACTGGAATCATCAGACGGCGCGACAACAAAGTTTTTATTAAAACTGAATGATAATGAACAAATTGAAACTGTTCTGATGCGGACGACGTATGGTAACAGCGTATGTGTATCGTCCCAGGCCGGATGTGCAATGGGGTGCAAATTCTGTGCATCAACATTGCTGGGCCTGCGTCGAAATTTAACAATGAATGAAATGATTGCCCAGGTTTTGGTTGCACAATGGGTGTTGCGTACAAATCACGACATTAAACCAAACGGCGACGCAAATAATAACGATGTATCGCATATTGTCGTTATGGGTACAGGCGAACCATTGCAGAATATGGAAAATCTGAAAGGGTTTTTGGAATACGCGAATTCAAAACTGGGTATTTCTTGGCGGCGGATGACAATATCAACATGTGGCATTGTGCCAGGTATCAATGAATTGACACAGTGGGGTCGGCCGGTAAACCTGGCTATTTCATTGCACGCACCAAATGATGAATTGCGCACCAAATTAATGCCAATTAATAACAAATATAAAATTAGTGATGTTATGGATGCGGCATACGCACACGCAGACAAAACCGGTCGCCAATTGATGATTGAATATATATTATTGGCCAGCGTAAATGATTCCCAAGAAATCGCCGAAGAATTGTCCGCTCTGCTGGCTGGAAAGAATGTTATGGTGAATATAATTCCATGGAATGCGGTAACCGAACGCGAATTCAGCGCACCGTCGGGCAATGCAGTTCACCGGTTCCAAGATATTTTAATCAAAAATAAAATTCACACGCGGATTCGCCGTGAACGTGGTGCTGATATCGGTTCGGCTTGCGGCCAGTTGCGTATTAAATAATTATTTATAAACCATCAATCGATAAGTTTTGCCAATATGGAATAAAATACGTCTGAAAAATCCACCACGATGGCGCAGATGTAACGGTGCACGCTTTAATATGGTCAAATCTAAATCGGGATAGCCTAATTCAACCAAATGTTTGCGCAATTGTTCGCCCGTATATGTTTTTCCGCGTTTCCACATCCGGTTCGAAACATTTTTACCGTTGATTATTTGTAATCCGCCGCCGCCGGGTAACAATATCATCGGATGTTCATATCGTACGCGAGTATGAATTTCACGCACCCCCAATGTTAAAATATTCCGATAATCATTTTTGGTCGTCACGTAAGCCAGACCCATCGAATTCGCAATAAAATCAAACGGTGTTGTCATATATTTATCCGGACCGATTCGTTGGGCAACAGTGATTTTTGGTATACTGATTGCAAAACCGGCGAATTCCGGCCGCAAAAACCGGCGCAAATTCGCAACGAAATCAACCGGCAGTGCGTCATCATTATCAATCCGGAAATTTATTGTGACGCCATTTTCGAACGTGACATCGTTCGGCGACGGCCGCGCATATTTTTCATCACCATCTTTTATCCATACATTATGCAAAAATGGGAATTCGCGCGCCAAATCGTTCATAATGTCTTTGAAGTTCTGTGGCGCATCATCGGAATGATATAAAAATACATTAAAGTCTTTATCTGTTTGCGCCAAGAATGATTTCAAAGTAATTTCACGGAACAGTTTCAACCGATAATTCATAAAATCAGGCGCGAATATATTCTGGCGGTCCGCGAACGGATGCTTCATTGAATATTGAATAACGCAATTGATTGTGGTTTTTGTCATGGCGCGATTATAAATGATTGTTCGACAAAAATCAAACACGCATTGCGGTCTTTTATCCTATGGCGCACCCGTTTTTATCAGGTTAAAATCGCGGCATGACATTCAAAGAATTTATTGAAATTATTGCCGCTTTGCTTACCATATTTATATCCTTGATTGCGTTATATGGAATTTTCATCGCGCACAAACGCGGATTTTTCAAAGCGTTTCGGAATATATCTGAATCTTATCATGACATCATTGAACATATAAAAATCGATGGTAAAAAGAAAAAACCAAAGAACAATGCTTAAATTCCCAGGCATTCTATCCTGACGAAAACTCCTTTGAATTAAGATAAAATGAAAATCGGAAACACAAAGGAGAAAATCATGAAGAAGCTTTCCATTCTGGTATCCGTTTTGGCCGTTACCGCGGTCCTGGGCGGATGTTCATCCAGTAACGAGCCAAAAACCGGCGAATTCGTTCAAACGCACCAACGCGATAATATTACAGAGGTCAGCGCACGTATAGTCCAAGTACGCGGCGAACAAACAACACGCCTGGGCGAAGTTCGTTTCCGTGAACGTGAAAGCGGATTGCAAATGCTGGCCGATTTGAATAACCTGCGTGCGAATACCGAATATCGTTTTGTCGTGTATAACTTGGTCGATTGCACTGTTCCAGGCGCCGTGAAAAAAGATGAAAAGTGTCCGGATAACAAAAAGACCGCCGCCAAGAAAGACTGTGAAAAAGAACGTTCCGATATTCGCTTGCCCGCATTCCATGCCGATGCGAATGGCCGTGCGAACATATCGTTCTTGGCGAATGGTGTGACCGCGGCTGAGCTGAACAATACCAAAATCGGCCTGACCCGTGGTGGCGTCAAAGTCGGTCATGGTATGTTGACAGAGCGTAATTGGCTGGGCCTGTAAAGACACAATGTTATAAAAACACGGAACGATTGTTCCGTGTTTTTATTTATGGATTTTTATTTTATGGTTGATATTATTTATTCATGAAAATATCAAATTCCATTGAAATGATAAACAGCGATGTGTGTTTCCAGACGGGTGATTGCCGCCGGTTTCGCTTGCGCGCGGCTGCAATCATTATCGAAGACGGATGTGTTCTGTTCGCCGGAAACGATTCGGAAAAGTACTATTATTCCATCGGCGGCGCGATAGAATTGGGCGAAACTGCGGAATCCGCAGTCCTGCGCGAAGTGTTGGAAGAAACTGGCGTTCCGTACGAAATCGACCGTCTGGCATTTATACAAGAAAACTTTTTCCGGCGTGATGACGGAATGTTGAATGGGTTGGCGTGTCATGAAATTACTTTTTATTTCCTGATGAAGCCGTGTGGAACGCGGGAATTAAACAGCAACAGCAAGACGCTGAATGATACGATTCCAGAGCACATGTACTGGCTGCCTATTGATAAAATGTCCGAATACGAAGCATATCCGAAATTTTTCCGGGAAAAATTAAAAGATTTAAAACCATACGTCGAACACATCGTAACGATACAATAAAAAAACCGCCATCCGGCGGTTTGAATTTTGGTGGAAGATATTACACGAAGTTCGAACTTCCACGCCCTTTGATTTCGTCAGCTTAGTAAAACAAATCAAATCCTTCAAGGAGAAACATAATTGTAAAACCCGCGCCCCTTAGGAATGTGTTTTAATATTTCGTTTAAATATTCATATCTTGTTTTTGCAAATTTAAATAGTTCATCTAAAGAAATCCAAAAAAACTTACTATCTATGTTATTAGACAAGTCTATTTTAGAAAGGATTACAGAAAAATCACCACCGAACCCCATGTTACCTGACCAGCTAGCACAATACGATTCTTTCCTACTACCAATTTTTAAATTGACCGGATGGGCTGAAAAAATTGCTCTAATTTCTTTAAAGTAAGCATTGTCATCTTCTACATGTATCAACTTATTGAGAAATATGCTATTGTCACCTTTAAAAGGTACAGTATCTTTATTAATAAAAACTCTATGTAATTGAGTTATGCTTTCTAAAAGAATATCAATACTTGATATAAGTAATATCATTTTTCTACTGTTATCCAATCCGCCCGTTGGTTTGAAATTCTTTTTATCACAATCAATCCCACCCACGGCGACAGTAATCCAGTCCATAACCGAACAAATTACACTCCAATGGGCTTTCCCTTCAACACACCCATATTTTCCAATCATAGCAGTTGGATTCTCATTTATCCTATTACGAAAATTATCAATAAGACTTGTATTTAGAGAGCTGCACATTTTTTTATCCATTTAAACTCTTTTTTATTCTCATAACGATATAAGTATATATTTTCCAAAAATCAAGTTGTCCACTATAGTGGACAACGGATTCTAATCGTCAGAAAGGCTTCAAAATCCAAGGGCTGGTTCGAACTGGGGCGAAAAACAGCCTTTTTTAATAATTGTGAGTTCGAGCCGGGCGAAAGCCAGGGCAGCAATGAAAAACCGCACGAAAATCGTGCGGCAGTGTAATATGGTGGATGCTGAGGGACTCGAACCCCCGACCTACTGGATGTAAACCAGACGCTCTACCAACTGAGCTAAGCATCCATAACTTTTCCATATACTATCAAGTACAGAGAAAAAATCAATAATAATGGTGTGGATACTGCGTATTGCGAAATTTTTGCGATGGGAGTGTATATGAAATACATGACCGGAGCAAAAATGAGCAAACGCAAAGTAGGCGCGCCATTATTATTGATTTTATTCAGGCATTGGCATGCCGGCGGTCGCATCCCCCATCACTTTATCGATAAGCGCGTCCGCTTTGGATTTCGCATCGTTAAATGCGGCCGAAATCATTGCCGTAACCGTTTCTAAATCTTCCGTCATTAAATCCGGATTGATGGTCAGTTTAACCAAATCGTACTTGCCTGTCAATTCAACAATCACCATCCCGTTGCCGGCGATGCCTTTGACCGTCGATTGGCCCAAGCTTTCTTGCGCGGCGGCAACCTTGCCCTGCAATTGTTTCGCTTGCTCCATTAATGCTTTCATGTCCATGTGATGCTCCCTTGAAATCTACGAGGTCCTGCAAAATTCTGCATTCGCAGAATTTATGCGGGATGACACTCTTTTATTTCTTCTTTTCTTCGCCGGTTTTCTGGTCAATTCCAACCATGCTGAAACGCGTTTTTCCGCGTTTATCAACGCCCAGATATTTCACGAATACCTTGTCGCCTTCTTTCAATTTAGCATCTTCGATTTTAGCCAATCTTTCGCCGGTGATTTCAGAAATATGAACCAAAGATTCAAATGTTCCGTTCATGATTTTCACGAAAATTCCGAAATCTTTCATACCGGATATGACGCCTTCGTAAATCATGCCGACTTCTGGTTCTGCAACGATGGCTTTGATTTTTTCGACTGCCAAATCTTTGTCCGCAATGTCTGTGTACATGATTTTCACAGTACCATCATCCGACAAATCAATGGTGGTATTGGTTTCAGCGGTCAATGCTTTGATAACTGAACCACCTTTACCAATTACTTCGCGGATTTTGTCCGGATGGATTTTCATGAGGTATGCCTGTGGTGCGTGTTCAGACAATTCTTTGCGTGGTGCTTTGATTGTCTTGTTCATGACACCCAGGATGTGCATGCGGCCTTCTTTTGCTTGGGCCAATGCTTTTTCCATGATTTCGAATGTAATCGATGTGATTTTAATATCCATCTGCAACGAAGTGATACCTTTGTCTGTACCGGCAACCTTGAAATCCATGTCGCCCAAGTGGTCTTCGTCGCCCATAATATCAGACAAGACTTCGTATTCGTTGCCTTCCTTGATAAGGCCCATCGCGATACCCGCAACCGGACGCATCATCGGAACGCCACCGTCCATCAGCGCCAATGTTGCGCCACAGACCGTCGCCATCGAAGACGAACCATTAGATTCCAGAACATCCGACACGATGCGAATTGTATAATCAAAATCAGACTTTGCCGGCAACATCGGTGATACCGCGCGCCATGCCAGGTTTCCATGACCCAATTCGCGGCGTTTCGGCGCACCAATGCGGCCGGTTTCGCCAACCGAAAACGGCGGGAAATTATAGTTCAAGATAAATGGCTGTTCCGATTTGCCGTCCATCAAATCCAATGGCAATGCATCCGACGCACCGCCCAGGGTCACTGTGACCAGGGCTTGCGTTTCGCCGCGTGTGAACAGCGCGGAACCGTGCGTGCGCGGCAATACGCCGACTTCGCATTCAATTGCGCGAACAGTTTTGGAATCACGGCCGTCGATACGTGGCTTTTTATCCAATATCGCGCGACGCATGATGCGCGCGGTAATCGATTCGCAGATTTCGTTCGAATATGCTTTCAACAAATTTTTATCGCCATCTGGGAATACGGTTAATGCTTTTTCTAATGCTTTGGCTTTCACAGCATCCAGCGCAGAATAACGGTCTTGTTTAATGGCAATAGACAATCCAGCGGCAATTTCGTCCGCAAATTGTTCTAATTCAGATGTCAGCGCGACGTATTCCGGTGCGCGTTCGCGGACCGCCCATTTTTCTTTGCCGACTTTGGATGCAAGCTCGTTAATTGCGGCAATTACCGGCTGAATCGCGTCGAAACCGAATTTGACAGCTTCCAATGTAACTTTTTCATCCAATTCGCCGATTTCAGATTCAACCATCAAAACGCCGTCTTTGGTTCCGGCAACGACCAAGTCCATTTCCAAATCGCCAATTGTTTTGACGGCTGGATTCAAGATAAATTTGCCATCTGCATATCCAACGCGTGCGGCACCAATCGGGCCCAAGAACGGAACACCGGAAATCGCCAATGCGGCAGATGATGCAATCATTGCGATAATGTCGGGTGAATGCTTTTTATCGTATGAAAAACAAGTCGCGACAATCTGTGTGTCATTCGTGAATGTTTCCGGGAACAGCGGACGTATCGGTCGGTCAATCATGCGCGCAGTTAAAACTTCGTGCAATGCGGATTTGCCTTCGCGGCGGTCGCGTGAACCCGGGATTTTGCCGGCCGCAGAAAATTTTTCGACATAATCAACGGTCAGCGGGAACCAGTCTTGGCCTTCGACAACATTTTTCGATGACACAACAGTCGCCAAGACCATGGTTTCGCCGATTGTCGCCATAACAGAACCGGTGGCTTGCTTTGCAAAGCGGCCAGTTTCCAGCGTTAATTTTTCGCCGCCAAAGTCCAATGACACGGAAACGGGATTGTTCAAAGCGTTTTTATTGGCCGCCTTGTCGCCAAAAAGTCCAAATAACATTTGGTTTTCTCCATATAAAAGTTAATTTTATGCAGAGAAAAATCATTCAATTCTGCGCGAATATTTTGCGCACAACAGAATAATCTTTATCCCTGCGAACGCTATTATAGACATTTGAAATCGGATTATCAAGCACAGATGGAAAATTTAATTTTTAACTTTTCATTTTTGATTTTTCATTTATGATACGTGTGTGAGAAACACGATAAAACAACATAAAGACTTCCTGATACCGGACGATGCGCCGCGCTTTGTCACGGATTTTTTTATCGTAAAATCGCGCCCGACAAAATGGCCGAATGACGCACGATATGGTTTGACGGCGACAAAAAGAACATTCAAATTGGCGCATGACCGCAATCGTGCAAAGCGTCTGGTTCGTGCATGGCTGCGCGAATGCGAATCTTTGATGTCGCCGGAAATGGATTATGTTTTTATTATGCGTGCACCGATTCTGGTCGCGAAAAAACCCGATGGTATCGCGCAAATTACGCGCGCACTGAAAAGGCTAGCCATTATTGGTGCGCCGAACCCGGCGTAAAATATTTATAATGCCCGCGGGCGTTATGCCTGGAATACGTGATAATGCGGCGATTGTTTCCGGACGCGCGGCCGATAATTTTTCTTTCAGTTCATTGGTCAATCCGGACATTGCAGCATAATCAAAACCCATCGGAATTTTAATATCTTTATCGCGGTTATATCGTTCAATTTCACGTTGCGCCCGCGCAATATATCCAGCGTAAAATCTATCATTTTGATTTATGATTTCGGCCTTTTCAGCGATATTTTTTTCATAATGTTCGCCTGTAATCAATCCGGCTGCAACCGCCATTGGTCCCAGGCGCGTGATTGCATTATCCGCGCGCAGGCTCAATCGGTATTCCGCGCGGGATGTGAACATTCGATAAGGTTCATCTACGCCCAGCGTCGTAATATCATCGATTAGTACACCGATATATGAATTGGTTCGGTCGATTTGTAGGGGTGCGCACCCACCCATTGAAATCGCAGATTTCAATGGGACCCGGGATTCGCGCCCCAGGGCGCAAGTATGCGCCCCTACAAAAGCCGCGGCGTTCGCACCCGCGACGATACCTTGGGCTGCGGCTTCTTCGTACCCCGATGTACCATTAATTTGCCCAGCGAAAAATAATCCCGGAATGTCTTTGGATTCCAATGTTGACTTTAACACACGCGCATCAATCGCATCGTATTCGATTGCATATCCATATCGTTCGATACGGGCGTTTTCCAGGCTTGGAACACTGCGAATAAATTTATCTTGGACTGCCGCGGACATACTGGTCGATAAACCATTTGGATAAATTAATTTGCCATTTGCTGTCTCTGGCTCCAAAAATATTTGGTGTGAACTGTGTTCTGGGAATCGCATAACTTTGTCTTCCAAGGATGGGCAATACCGCGGCCCGGTACCAACAATTTCACCGTTATACATCGGCGCGTCGGTAATAGTATCGCGAATAATTTGGTGCGTTTCAGATGTAGTGCGGGTGATATAGCAATTGGTCGGTCCAAAGTTTGGGTAAACCACCCCGCCCTTTGGGCATCCCTCCAAAGGGGGGGAACTAAACCACGGATGATTCGTATCCCCTGGCTGTGCCTCGCACACCGAAAAGTCAATACTGTCCGCATAAATACGCGCGGGTGTTCCGGTTTTCAGACGTAATAATTTGAATCCGGCGCGTTCAAGCGTCGCGGAAATATTTTTATCGGCCGTCTGATATGTGCCGTCGTCTTGCAATCGGCCAGATTCGATTTTTTCGCATCCGCGATGGACCAAACCCCGCAAAAAAGTCCCGGTCGTAATAACAATTGCCGTCGCACGATATTTTCCGTTTATGATTTTGTTTTCGATATCCAAAGTTTCGACGGATTCATAAATTATTTCGGGATAGACTATATCTCCCCCTCCTTGAGGGGGGCCGTCTGCGAAGCAGATCGGGGGGAGCTCCCCCTCGTCGCCCTTTGGGCGACACTCCCCCTCAAGGAGGGGGAGATATAGTCCGAGCAGATTTTTCACTGCATCCCGATACTTATCCCGATCGATTTGTGCGCGTAATGCCTGGGTCGCGGGGCCGTGCGAAGCATTTAAAACACGGAAATGAATACCGGCCATATCGGCGGCACGCGGCATTATTCCGCCCAAGGCGCCCAATTCCGCAACCAATTGCGATTTTCCAGGCCCACCAATCGATGGATTGCAAGACAGCGCGCCCAAATCATCCGGCGATTTGGTCAAAAGCAGGGTGGCCGCACCCATACGTGCTGCTGCCGCGGCTGCTTCGACCCCGGCATGTCCGCCGCCAATAACAATTACATCAAATTCTTTCATGGGGGTAAATATATAATAAAAAAACTGGAAATCCATAAAAACTTGTACTATAATTGGCGCTATGTACAACAAGAACATAATTATTAGAGGATAACTGGCAGACGCGCTTTGCAGTTATTCCTGTGGGCGCATCGGCGTCCATTTTTTTATCAAAGGCATCAAAATGAAATACCCAGAAACAAAACCAAAGGCAAATTTTCCGGAAATGGAACACCAGATTTTAAAATTCTGGCGTGACCATGATATTTTCCACAAATCTTTGGATGCAACGGCGAACGGCGCGCCGTTCACTTTCTATGATGGTCCGCCATTTGGAAATGGGTTGCCGCATTGGGGGCATTTGGGTGTTTCGGCCGTCAAAGACATGGTTCATCGTTATCAAACAATGCGCGGTCGTCACGTGGAACGCGAATTGGGTTGGGATTGTCATGGGTTGCCGGCGGAAAATTCAGTTGAAAAAGCACAAAATCGCAAATCCAAGGATATCGTTGAATCCGATGGCATGGCGGCGTTCTGTGAGATGTGTCGCGTTGATGTGCAAACGTACGTCAAAGAATGGGAACGCTTTATTGAACGCATGGGTCGTTGGGTGGATATTGGTGATGATTTGGGATACCGCACAATGGATAAAAATTATATGGAATCCATGCTGTGGACCATCAAGGAATTGCGTAACAAAGGTTTGCTGTACAAAGATTATCGCGTGAATCCGTTCGATTGGGTAAATGGCACGGTGCTGAGCAATTCCGAAGCATCCAGCGATTACCGAGAAGTGATTGATGACGCGATAACAGTCTGGTTTGAATTGATGGATGGTCGTCGCATTTTGGCATGGACAACAACGCCGTGGACTTTGCCGGGAAATTCAGCATTGGCTGTAAATCCGAAATTAACGTATGCCGTGATGCGCGATAGCGATGGTGCGGAATATATCATCGCAGAATCACGTTTGGGGAATTACGAAAAACAATTGGCGAATGCCGAACGTGTCGGCACGGTTATGGGCGCGGATTTGGTTGGTTTAAAATATAAACCGCTGTTTGATTATTATAACGATGCAAAATTGCATAACATTATCGCGGGCGGATTTGTGTCGGACGATTCGGGTACCGGTATCGTTCATATCGCGCCGGCGTTCGGTGAAGACGATTTCTGGGCGCTGAAAGACAATGACCCAGAATTTCCAGTAATTGTTAATGTTGATAATTATGGAAATTTTGATGCGACTGTGCGTGATTTTTCGGGTGAAAATATTTTTGCCGCAAATCCAAAAATTATTGCTAACTTGAAAGAACGCGGGCACCTGGTTAAAAAAGAACAATACAAGCACGCATATCCGTATGGCGACCGCAGTAAAGAAAAATTAATCTATCGCGCGACGGAATCCTGGTACATCAATGTTCCGAAAATTAAAGACAAATTATTAATAAATAATGAATTGGTTACATGGACATCGGCCGGCGAACGTTTCCGCGCTTGGATTGAAAACGCGCGGCCTTGGTCGATTTCGCGCAATCGTTTCTGGGGCGTGCCATTGCCAATTTGGGCGCGCGGCGATGAATATAAAATATTTGGTTCAATCGCTGAATTGCAGGAATTTTTTGGCGTTGAAATTCACGACCTGCATCGGCCGACGATGGATGCTTTGACCAAAGACGGCTGGACGCGTATTCCAGATGTTCTGGATTGCTGGGTCGAGTCCGGTTCAATGCCGTGGGCGTCGCTGCATTATCCGTTTGACCCATCATCGCACAGTGATTTCGATGCTGAATTACCAAAAAACTTTCCGGCAGATTATATTATCGAAGGCCAAGACCAAACCCGTGGATGGTTTTATTCGCTGATGGTCCTTGCGACCGCATTGTTCGATAAACCCGCGTTCATAACCGTGTCTGCGAACGGCATGGTTGTTGATGAACACAAGAAAAAGTTTTCAAAATCCGTTGGCAATTATGTAAACCCAGAACAACAGATTGAACAGTTCGGCGCGGATGCGATTCGCTTGTTTATACTGGGTTCCAATTTTATGAAAGCCGAACCAGTTCCAATGGATAAAGAAGGCAAAGTGTTTGGTGAGCCAACAAAAAATATCCTGGTGCCGCTGTGGAATGCTTATCATTTCTTTACGCTTTACGCCAACGCCGGCGCGGTAACCGCGCAGGAGACAGTAGACAGTAGACAGTCAGAAAATGTTCTGGATAAATACATATTGGCCGAACTTAACGACTTGACTGGCGTGGTGCGTGGTGCGCTGGATGAATATAAACCGGACGCTGCGCTGCGCGGCATGACGTCGTTCTTGGAAATCTTAAATAATTGGTATATCCGTCGTTCGCGGGAGCGTTTCTGGAACGAAGAACAATCCGCGTTCGACACACTGCATTTCGTGTTGGTCAAATTCACAAAATTACTGGCACCATTTGCACCATTTGTAAGTGACCATATTTTCAGAAACTTAACGGACCCGGAAAATAAAAAAATGGATACTTCCGTGCATCTTGAAAAATTCCCGGAAAATGAATCACATGCATTTGACAGCAAGGAATCATTCATTCTGGATACAATGCGATATATTCAGCAAATTGTTTCAGTTGGAAAACAGCTGCGTGAAAAACATGCACTAAGAAACAGGTTGCCGTTAAATAATATTTCAATTTATGGCACATCGATAAATCTTGGCGATTATGCACTGGATATAATCAAAGGCGAATTGAATGTAAAAAATGCTGAAAATAAAACTACTGGTCTGGAAAACGTTGCTGATTCGTTTGTATATCTTATCACGCCGAAAATCGGTGCGCGGTTGGGTGCAGGCTTAAAAGAAATCATGACTGCATCAAAACAGCCAGGATTTGACCCGGTGGCACATGGATTGTTGCCCGATGAATACGAAATGCGCCTGACCGTAAAACCCGGAATCACCGGGGCGGCGCTGCCGGATAATACCGCGGTGGTTGTTTTGGATACAAATGTGACACCGGAATTATTGGCGACAGGATTGGCCAACGATGCACTTCGTTTTATCCAAGATACGCGCAAAGCAATGGACTTGGATGTTTCCGACCGGATAACTTTGACCGTGTCGGGCGATATGGAATTGTTGACCGCGCTGGATACACACAAAGTACGCATCATGGCGGACGCCTTGATTACCGATATGCACCGCGGCACGGCGGATGAATTCCACACAGAAATCGAAGGTCATAAATTTGGAATAAAGATTACGAAAGTATGAAGTTAACACCAAATATTTACTTCACCAAAGTTCCGCCGGCGCTGGATATGTCTATCCGGTCGGAATTGTATTATACCAACGAATTTACCTTCGCGGTGGCGGTGATTTTGTCGGCGCAAGCCACCGATAAAAAAGTCAACGAAGTCACGCCGGCGTTATTCGAAATTGCCGACACACCGGAAAAAATGTTTGCGCTGGGCATCGACGGCCTACGCGAACATATCAAAGTAATTTCGTTTTTTAATAACAAAGCGAAAAATATTATTGGGTCGAGCAAGATGCTTGTCTCCCCCTCCTTGAGGGGGAGTGTCGCCCAAAGGGCGACGAGGGGGAGCTCCCCCCAGTCGGCTATGCCGACAGCCCCCCTCAAAAAGGGGGGCACAGGAGAATGGTTCTTCCCTACCAAATACCACAACCGCGATGAATTGTTGAAACTGCCGGGCATTGGCCAAAAGACTGCAAATGTTATTATGAATGTTTTATGGGGTGCGCCGCTGATTGGCGTTGATACTCATGTTTATCGTAACGCGCATCGATATGGGTGGGTTGCGGAATCCGATAATACGCCGGAAAAAGTCGAAGTGAAATTATTACAAATTATTCCAAAGAAATATCACGGAATTGTGAATCACGTTATGGTCTTGCACGGGCGGTATATTTGCAAAGCGCTGCGTCCGTTGTGTGACCAATGTCCCGTTGCGAAATATTGCCCTGTCCGGAAGTAAAACTGTCATTGCGAGGAACATAGTGACGAAGCAATCCAATAAATAATATACTTGTTCATTATAATGGACATCACATCTATGTTTTAAAGTTGTCTGCTATAGTAGACAACTTTTTAAATTACTGGATTGCTTCGCATGCGCTCGCAATGACAGCTATTATTCATATCTCAGCGAATCAATCGGATTCAACCGCGCGGCTTTCAGTGCCGGAAACACACCCGATGCAATACCAACGACCACGGCGACGATTACGGATAGTATTACCGCATATATACTTATCGGTGCGGTATAATTCAATAACATTGGCACGAATATTTTTGATAATACAATGCCCAGTACCATGCCGAACATACTGCCCATAAATGAAATCAAAACCGATTCGGACAAGAATTGAACAATTATGTGTTTTTCTTTGGCGCCGATGGCTTTCCTGATTCCGATTTCGCGTGTGCGTTCTGCGACCGACACCAGCATCATATTCATAATCCCAATTGACCCAACCAACAGCGATACTGACGCAATCGACACCAACAACATCCGCATAAATCCGGCGATGGTGTTCATTGTTTCCATAACCTGGCGCATGTCCATAATCTGAAAATCATCTGGTTCATCATCACGCAATCTGTGACGTTCGCGCAGTATCGTCGTAATCTGTTCAGTTACCAAATGATTGTCCGCGTCCGGAAATAATCGCAGCATAATCATTTGGACCGCGTCCGGAAAACGTCCACCCCATATACGTTTGGTCAGCGTGGTCAGCGGGATAATAAGCATATCATCTTGGGAACCCATCATAGAATCGCCGCGTTCGCGCAGCATGCCAATAATAACAAACGGTACGTTGTTAACACGTACGGTTTGTCCGACTGGATTTTCCGGCAAATCAAGTTCGGCGGCAGTCTTTGGCCCGATTACAGCAAACGTTGATGCATTGCGAAGCGCGCTTTGGTCGAAAAAAGTACCGTATTCCATTTCAACATTTTGCACTGTTGCCCAATCTGGATGTGTTCCGATAACCTGGGTTGTCCAGTTGCGGTTACCGAACACGGCCTGGGTTGAAATTTGACGCACTGGTGCGACCGCGTTAACATCAGGCAAACGGCCCAGCACGGCCGCAGATTGCACGGTAAGGGTTTGACGCATGCCGGTGCGAATGCCACCGGTTTGCGCCGCGCCTGCGCGAACGATAATTGTATTAGTGCCCAGCGAAGAAAACTGGTCATCGATTTGTTTCTGAACCGTTTCGCCAAGTGTCACCATGACCACAACGGCCATAACACCAATAATAATGCCCAGAATTGTTAATATGGAACGAACTTTGTTGCCGGAAATCGACAACCATGATTCTTTGAGTATATCGTTGAATGTCATTGCTCTCTCCATTTATGATTTCTGATTTATGATTTATGGTTGCATAGGCTGATACAGCGTCAAACCAAATCATAAATCAGAAATCAGAAATCTTCTCCCACTCACAAATCATCACTGCATTTATTTCTTCATTTGATTTTATAATATGCCGACTGGTTGCGCCATCTAATTTTGATTCGACTGTAACCGCAGGCACACCGGCCGGGATTTCTTTTTTGAAATTTATGGAAAGGCCGCGTAATTTATGTGCATTGCGGAATTCAAAGCCCAGCGCTTCGGTCGCCCAGACGGCATAAACCGCGTTATTAATATGCTGATTCAAATCGATATCATCAAAACGTAGCAGTGCGGCCATTGAAACATCTGCATCAAAATCTGGAAATTTATCAAATGTCCGGTCCAATGCGCGTTCGGAAATTATGCCCCATCCGGACATAATATCGTCCAGGCGCAACGGCCGCCGTGCCGCCGCATCGATAAGAATCCATTGCGATGTGGCGCGTACCAATTCGCGGCCCGTGGCGACATCCGTAATACGAAAATCGCGTATTGCGCGCACCGCGTCACGTCCCGATGGCCATGTGGATATTTCGATTTCTTGGCCTTCGCCCGGCATTTCATTTATTTCAATCAGGTAATGCGTAACAACCCATGCGCAATTTTTATCCATGCAATATGTGCGTCCGCGGTCTAAATCTTCGGCATGAGTATCTGCGACTGCTTGCAATTCATTCATCAGCATAATCGGCCGCAGCAGTCCATGCCGGTCCATCTGATAAGTTTTTGGTTTGCGAATTTCAATATGCTTGTGCATTATTGCGCCTTTACAATTATTTCGACTTTGTCGGATTGCGCGCGGTCGATTTCCAGCGCGTCGCTGCGCGTGCCGGAACATATAACGCCATGCAGCATGGCCGGAACATCGAAATTCACAATGACTTTGTCCAATTTCGCGCCGTTGCCGATTTTACGGTCCGTGCGCAGACCGCGAACGGATTTTATTATATCCATTGCGATTTCCATTTGCGATACGTCTGTATTCCTGTCGGCATGGATGGCCGGATATTCGGTTATGTGCAATGTTTGCGATGATTCAAATTGTTTGTAAATTTTTTGCCACAGCTCTTCGGTAACAAACGGCACGAACGGCGCGTACAGTCCGATGATTGCACGTAATACTTCGAACAGCGTCCATTGTGCGGATAGTTTCGAATCGGTGCCGTATTTTTCCGCCGACCAGAATCGGTCCTTGATATATTCCAAATATTGGTCGCAGAATACGCCGAAAAAGAATCCGTCGATTTCTTCGCGCGCATTGAAAGTATCATATTTATCCATATGCTTGCGCACTTCGCCAATCGTTTTATTTAATTCAGACAATATCCATCGGTCTTCGATAAATCGTTCCGATATCGGCATTGTGTCCGCAGATGCTGGTTCGAAGTCATCCAAATTGCCAAGTGTATATTTCGATGCATTCCAAAGTTTGGTAATTAATTTTGTGCCGCGTTTAACTTCGTCTTCGGAATAGCGAATGTCTGTACCAGTTGGTGCGGTGGATATCCAATAGCGCAACGCATCCGCACCGTATTTTTCAACCGCGTCCAATGGGTCGATGCCGTTACCGATTGTTTTTGACATTTTGCGGCCTAATTTATCGCGGACTATGCCATGGATATTGACCGTTTTGAATGGCATTTTGCCCGTGGCATACATACCCATCATTGCCATGCGCGCAACCCAGAAAAATATTATATCAACGCCAGTATTCAGATAATCGTTCGGATAATATTTTGCCATTTCCGGTGTATTATCCGGCCAATCCATTAATGAAAATGGCAACAGGGCAGATGAAAACCAAGTATCCAAAACGGCCATATCCCGCGTTAATTTTTTTCCGCCAGATTGTGCGATTGCATCGTCTTCAGTTGAAGCAACATATACATTGCCATCGTTGTCATACCATGCCGGGATTTGATGGCCCCACCAAAGCTGGCGCGAAATGGACCATTCATGAATATCCTTCATCCATGCCATAAATAAATTATAACGATGTTCCGGTAAGAATTTTGTATCGCCGCGCATGGTGGCCGCGATGACTGGTTCGGCCAATTTTTTTGCATCAACAAACCATTCTTCGCGCAGCATGTATTCGATAACGCAATTGCCGCGCTGGGAATAGGGCACCGGAATTGTCTTGTCTTCGATTTTTGTAATCAGCCCGGCCGCATCCAAATCGGCGATAACCGCATCGCGTGCTTTATACCTGTCCAAACCGCGATATTTTTCCAGGACTGCCGGCACATCCAGCATTTTTGCATCGTTCGTTAAAATGCATAATGGTTCCAGATTGTGGCGCTTGGATACTTCCCAGTCGTCCATATCATGTGCGGGCGTAATTTTAACGGCGCCGGTGCCTTTGTCCGGGTCGGCGTGTTCGTCCGCGATAATCGGGATTTCAATTGTGGTCAGCGGGATGACAGCGGTTTTACCAATCAGGTGTTTTAATTTTTCATTTTCCGGATGGATTGCGATTGCCTGGTCGCCGAACATCGTTTCGGGC
The DNA here is from genome assembly GCA_009784235.1 of Alphaproteobacteria bacterium. Classification (GTDB taxonomy): domain Bacteria; phylum Pseudomonadota; class Alphaproteobacteria; order Rs-D84; family Rs-D84; genus WRKW01. The sequence continues at coordinate 133,864 of WRCC01000002.1, forward strand.
CGCGTGGTTGCGATTTCGACAAATCCGCCATCCTTTACCGGATATTTGAAATAGTAAAATTTACCCTTTTCTTCGCGCGATTCAACTTCCAAATCAGACACGGTCGTCATCTGTTTTGGGCACCAATTGACCAGACGTTTTGCGCGGTAAATAATTCCTTCGCCATACATTTTTACGAATAATGTTATAACGGCGCGTGATAATCCATCATCCATTGTGAATCGCATCCGCGACCAAGCGGGTGTTATGCCCAGTGTATGAAACTGATGCACAATCTGGCCGCCTTTGTCATTTTTCCATGCCCATGCATGTTCCAATAATTCATCTTTGGACAATGTTCGCGGATTAATTCCGCGTTTGGATAAATCACGTTCGACCAATAATTGCGTTGCGATGGATGCATGGTCTGTGCTGGGCTGCCACAACACATCAAACCCGCACATGCGTTTGTATCGTGCGATGAAATCTGTCTGGGCGTTTTCAAGTGCATGCCCCATGTGCAAATTGCCCGTAACATTCGGTGGCGGCATAATTGTGCAGAATGCCGGTTTGCCCGAATTTACATCATTTTCCCAGAATTTGTTTTCATCCCAGAATTTTTGGATTTTTGTTTCTAATTCGCGCGCGGCGATATTGCTGCCAAGTTCTATGTGCATTTTATTACCTTTTGCTTTCGATTTTACTATTTATGGTTTGTGAAATCAAATAAAAGTGCTGTCCTTTGGACAGCACTGCGAAACGCGTAAATACACGTTTCGCTTACCAACGAACTACTTCCCATGCCGATACGTCCAGATTGCGCAGGTCGGCGGGCAAATCAGATGTTGGTACCGCATGCCATACTTGCGTGCGTCCGAATGGTCCGATTTGACCGCGAACGTTCAAGCGCGTATCATCATTTTCATCAATCCAAAGCCGTGCGCGGTATATACTGCCACTCTTTGGGTCCATAATCCGGCCGTCGCGCCATTCATTTCGGCGTGCATCCCAAGACATGTCCCAAATTATATCCAGTCCGTCATAGAACGGCTTGCCCGCCAGTTTTTCCGCAACGCGAATCGGTTTTGATATTGTTTCAGCGATGGTTTTACCATCTTCTTCGAACAGCGCAACAATACGGCCGCACAATTCATTTCCGCATTCGTAAATGCGCACGATGGTTTTTGCTTTGTTGGTTGTGTCATCAACGGTCTTGAAAAAGCCGAATACAGACGCGTCGGCTGCGCTGACAGTCAATAGTCCAAAGCCCAAAACCCATAGTAATTTTTTCATAATATTTTCCTTTCTCGTTTTATATTGGACGATGAAAATTTTAGCATATAAAAAACAAAAAGCGCAAAGGAATAAATGCATCGTAACTGCTATTATTTTGCGCGTTCTGATTTTTATGGTATAATATTATCTATGACCAAGCAGCCGCCAATAATTTCATTTAAAAAAATAAACAAAGATTTTCCGCTGGAAATCGGCGGGATTCAGCGTGTCTTATATGATTTGTCGTTTGATATAAAGGCCGGGGAATTTGTATCAATCATGGGGCCGTCGGGTTCCGGAAAATCGACATGTATGAATATAATCGGCGTACTGGATGTACCGACCAACGGCACATACGAACTATATGGCCACGACGTATCCAAAATGACCACAGATGAACAAGCAACTGCGCGTAACGAATACATTGGTTTTGTGTTTCAAAGTTTTAATTTGCTGGCCAAACGTACCGTGTTGGACAATATCATGTTGCCGCTGATGTACCGCGGATTGCCCATGTCCGAACGTGTGGGCCGTGCGCGCGAAATGCTGCGTCGCGTGGGACTTGAAAAGTTTGAATCCTATTTGCCCACCCAATTATCCGGCGGGATGAAGCAACGTGTTGCAATTGCCCGTGCATTGGCTGGTGACCCGAAATTAATCTTGGCGGACGAACCGACCGGTGCCCTTGATTCCAAAATGGGGCATGAAATTCTGCAATTATTTAAAAAATTAAATAAAGAACTGGGCATAACCGTTGTAACAATCACCCATGAATTTGATATTGCGAAATACTCGCAAAGACTGATTCACATACGCGACGGCCGGATAAATTATGACGGCGTGGTACCGAAAGATAATCGGAAGTTATAAAAATGCCGCATTCGCGGCGTTTTTGTTATTGGCCTTTGATACGTGTTCGAAATATTTGATTGCCAATTTTTTGAATCTGTAATTTATCTTCGATACTTCCCAATTTTTCATGCTCTGCATTTATATCGATTTGTCCAGGGGCAGATATGCATAAATTATATAAATACGCCATCAATCTATCCGGATAAAAGATTTCATCATTGGAAGAAATCAGCGAATAATCCGGATTCAGACCAACGCGCCAAAAATCCGATAAGTCACAGGTATTCATTTGCCGAACGGCCAAATCATTTGGCATATTTGCACGAGCATTTGCGATATCATAATTATTTTTCGGCGGCTGGAAATGAAAAATTTTACACTCATATTCCATTTCATTAATCTTTACCCAATCCATCATCTGCTTGATATATTTGGGTTCTATGACATCATACACCAGATGTTTGCCTGGATTTTGTGCAAATTCCGATTCAGGCACACCGTACAGCCATTTTGGCATGCCGCATTTCCAAATATGTTCATTAACAAACAAGGTGGTTGCGCGCGGTGTGTTATAAAAATCTGCTTCGTCCACGAAATAGTATTCGCGACCATCTTTTTCGCCATCGCGCATTGGGCGTGTGGTCATGGATTTTAATTTATAGAAAACATCCGGCATGACATGTTCGCAGAACCATCCCTTGCCAGAACCAGACAGGCCGGACAGAAAAACAAGGTGGGGCTTTTGCATATTGTGCGCCTTTTTGTTCCATCTCTCTCGGCGACAATATTAATATTAAGTGCACAAAAAAGCAAATTATATAATTAATGATGAAAGAAAAACCCGCCGAAGCGGGTTGAAGTTTATCGTGCGGCAGACACGGCGACGCGCTTGCGTCCCGCGGCGCGGCGGCGATTCAATACATCGCGGCCAGATTTGGTCGCCATTTTCGCGCGGAATCCGTGCGTTTTTACGCGGCGGCAATTCGACGGTTGATAAGTTCTTTTCGTTGACATGATATGTACCTTTATTTAACTTGCCCGCGCATTTAATCATGGATTTCATCGGAAAGCAAATATTTATTGATTTCTGGTTGGGGTGCCTGGATTTGCTCGCCCTTTGGGCTGCGCGTATCCTCGTATTTATTCGAACTGCGCTTTGCTTGTTCTCATATACTCGGATTCGAACAGCTGGTTCTCATCTCATACCCCCTGCAACCAAATTAAAACCCGCAAAAGGCGCGTTTGAATTTGGTTGGGGTGCCTGGATTCGAACCAAGATAAACGGAACCAAAATCCGTTGTCCTACCATTAGACGACACCCCAAAAGCCAGCCAATTATATACATGTCGAATAAAAAATCAAGAAATATAAACACAATATAGTTTTTTAACTGGATTTTTTGGTGGCGCCAGATATAATCGTCGAAGTCCAAAGGGTATTAAATTGAAAAAGATTATTTTGGCAATTGCCATGTCATTTTTTGTGTTTTCATCGGCCATTGCAGATGATGCGTCCGTATTCAACCCAATGTTTGGCGGTAATCGGCATCAGATTCACGTCATGCTGGGCCAAGGGTTTGATTCCGGCGAATTGATTTTATTTAAAAATGCTAATCGGCCGACGCCTTATTATATGTTGGCGCTGACATATTCCCAGCCGAATACTTTTTTCCGTTTGCCGGGACGCCAATCGATAAACCTGATTAAAACCCAAGGCACCGGGTCACGTCGTGCCGGTGATTATGATGGCCGATGCCTGCATGGCTGGCCATGCGAATGGTATAAATATAATTCCGAAATCGCGATGCTGTCCCAGGATGTTGTGCTGTGGTCGCCATTTGCTGGTAAATTATATTTCGGCACGGGCGCAGGATTGGGCGTCCAAGGCCGATACAACGACCGCCTGAACACTAAATTCTTAATCGGATTTCGGATGTTTGCCGGGTATAGGATGACCGAACGCTGGAACACAGAAATTATTATGCAGCATTTTTCCAACGGTGATACCGGTACGAATAATTATGTATATGATTTTTATGGAATTGGGGTTTCTTATAGTTTTTAAGAATTACTATTCACTGGATTGCTTCGCGTACGCTCGCAATGACAAAAATAGTGTTGTCATTGCGAGGAGTGAAACGACGAAGCAATCCAGTGAATAGTAAAAAACCGCCGATTGGCGGTTTTTATTATATTGTCATCCCGTTGGTGACATAAAGAGTTCCATCGTCCGACCAGATTTTGCCACCCGATTCGTTTACAATCAATTCCCCGGCGGCCAATTCGGCATAATCCAATGGTTCGGACACAAATGCATCGAATTTTCCAGATGCAACCCATGCCAAATCCAGGGCGGGGCAGCCAGTAACACGAAAGTTTGAAGTTTGAAGTTTGAAGTTTGAAGTTTGGGAGTTCAACCCAACCATCAAATCACGAGTTTCAACTTTTTCTTTGGATACATGAATTCTGGTTGAATGGAATGCATTGAAAATAAATGCACCATGCCCCAGTTCCGCATAATACAAGCGGTCTTCAATCGGTGCATAAATCAGTGCGATTTTGGTTTCATCGTTTTGGCGCAGCGCCAACGATATCGCAAAATGTGGATTTCCGCGCACGAAATTCGCAGCACCGGACAATGACAAAACAAATTCCGAAATCCCGCCGCCATCACGCGATACGTTCGGTGTCAAAATGCCGGCAGTCGGCCGCACCAGCGACAAATCGGATAGAATCATTTCTTCGATTCGCGTTTGTGCTTTATTTACAAAATCGGTCGCGGATTTTAATGATTGTTGCAGATTTTCAACTTCGGAAAAATCACGACGCAAACCAGTCGCAGTCCGCTGCAACGCAGCGAACATCTGGTTTAATTCCGAAGAGCCCTTGATTACATTTTCCATTTAGAATTTGAAATCGCCAAATTTCTTTTTGAATTCTGCGGCGCGTTGGCCTTTATCAACCGTTTGACGTTGACCCGTCCATGCAGAATGGTTCAAGTTATCAATAGACAAGACTTGGTTTTTCTTGACCGCGGAATACATTTTTACAGTTTTGCCGTCTGTCATTGTGACGTCAATTTCGTGATATTCCGGATGAATGTTCTTTTTCATGATGTTACCTTTTATTAAAACAAGGGCGATTATACATGGAATTTGTTGGAAATCAATCGTTATTTGGATTTTCCCATCAATTTGGACCATATGTCGTTTATCCATGACCAAAGGACCCACAGTAAAAATACATTGGCGATGCTGGCGGTCATTTTAAATCCTTTTTATTATGCGCCCGCAGCATAAGATTGATTAGTATGTTTGTCAAGATATTTGTCGGAAAAAATCGATTAAAAATATTGCATTTTTTATGGTTTTATTCTTGACCGCATCCGGCGGATTTGCTATATTTTCTGGGCAAAAACAATATAAATAAAAAGGAAGATTTTTATGTCCGAAATTAATCAGGTAACAGTTCCGCAAAGCGCCATTGAACACGAAATGCAGACGTCTTTCTTGGATTACGCGATGAGTGTTATCGTCGGCCGCGCATTGCCAGACGTGCGCGACGGGTGCAAGCCAGTACACCGCAGAATAATGTATGTTATGGATGACGTTGCACGCGCTGGTGCCAAGCATGTTAAATCCGCGCGTATCGTCGGTGAAGTTATGGGTAAATATCACCCACATGGCGACAGCGCGATTTACGAATCAATGGTTCGCATGGCCCAAGATTTTTCGATGGGTGAATTATTGGTCGATGGTCAGGGTAACTTTGGTTCTATGGACGGCGACAATGCCGCCGCGATGCGCTATACCGAAGCACGCCTTACCAAATTGGCCGCACAATTAATGGACGACATGGATAAAGATACTGTTGACTGGATGCCCAGCTTTGACGGCAGTCTGGAAGAACCACGCGTATTGCCTGCAAAATTTCCAAATTTCTTGGTCAATGGCGGTCAAGGAATCGCCGTCGGTATGGCGACGAATGTGCCGCCTTATAACCTGGGCGAAGTATGTGATTCCGTTTTGGCCGTTTTGGACAATAAATCAATCACGGATGAATCATTGTTTCAAATAATTCCGGGTCCGGATTTCCCAACTGGTGGCATTATGATGGGTCGCGCTGGCGCATACAAAGCGCATATCGGTGGCCGTGGTTCGGTGATTGTTCGCGCAAAAACGCACTTTGAAGATTTGCGTGACCGTGTCCAGATTATCATCGACGAAATTCCATACCAAGTGAACAAAGCGCAATTGATTATAAAAATTGCTGAATTGGTCAAAGACAAGCGAATCGAAGGCATTTCCGAAATCCGCGACGAATCATCCAAAGAAGGCGTGCGCGTCGTTATCGAATTGAAACGCGATGCGATTGCGGACGTTGTATTGAATCACTTGTTCCAATATACGCAATTACAGAATTCTTTTCCGGTTAATATGATGGCGTTGAACCGCGGTCGGCCGATGTTGTTTAATGTGCGCGCTGTTATCGATGCGTTTATTGAATTCAGAATCGAAGTTATTCGCCGTCGTACAATATTTGAATTAAACAAGGCGCGCAATCGCGCACATACTTTACTGGGCCTGTCCGTTGCCGTTGGAAATTTGGATGAAATTATCGCGCTTATCAAAGGTTCTGAAAACCCAGAAACCGCACGCAACGCCCTGGTCGGGCGCGGATGGAAAGCGTCTGATATCGAATCATATATTCAATTAATCGACGACCCAAATACAGAATACAAAGACGGCATGTTCCATATGTCCGAAGACCAGGCAAAGGCAATTCTGGAATTGCAATTGCATCGTTTGACCGGATTGGAACGTGAAAAAATCCATAATGATTTGGTGGAGTTGGGCGGTGTTATCAAAGGACTGTTGGAAATTTTAGGCAGCCACGAAAAAATCGTCGAAATTATCCGTACCGAAACCACGACGATACGCGATTCGTTCGCGCAACCGCGCCGCACGCAAATAAGCGACGCCGAAATCGATATCGATATGGAAGATTTAATTGCGCGCGAAGATATGGTGGTTACTGTGACCAGTACGGGCTATATCAAACGCGTTGCGCTGGATACTTACCGTGCGCAAAAACGCGGCGGCAAGGGTCGCAATGCAATGACGACCAAAGAAGACGATTATGTCACGAATGTGTTCGTTGCGAATACGCATACCGCGCTGATGTTCTTTTCCAGCCGCGGAATTTGTTATCGTCTGAAGACTTATAAGTTACCGGAAGCAGCCGCAAATGCCAAAGGTCGCCCGCTGATTAACTTGCTGCCGTTGGCCGCGGGTGAAACGATTACGACCATATTGCCGGTGCCGGAAAATACAGAAAATTCATACATGATGTTTGCAACATCGATGGGCACGATTCGTCGTAATGATTTCAGTGACTTTGAATCAATTCGCGCGAATGGAAAAATCGCAATGAAACTGGAAGAGGGCGAAAGCCTTGTATCCGTCGCGCTGTGCGATGAATCGATGGATGTGTTTATGTCCACATATCGTGGCCGATGCATACGTTTCCCAGTATCGGAAATTAGAGTATTCCAATCGCGCAATTCAACCGGCGTGCGTGCGATTAAACTTTCCAAAGACGATGGGATTATCGGCATGGCGATGTTGGCCGGCGGTACGGAAGACCCGGCAACCCGCGCCGCATACATAAAACAATCGCGCGCGGCGCGCCGCGCCGCAACCGGTATCGAAGAAGAAGCCGGGGATGCGGATGCGGAAGACAACGCAGCCGAATCAGTTGTCTTGGACGATGCAAAAATGGCATCAATGGCTGCGGCGGAACAATTCATTTTGACCATTTCTGAAAACGGATTTGGTAAACGCACATCGTCTTATGAATATCGCACAACGCATCGCGGCGGAATGGGATTTGCGAATATCAAGCTCGGCGGGAAAAATACCGCCGTGGCTGGTTCGTTCCCAATCGACGATACGCATGATATTATGATGGTAACGGATGGTGGTAAAATTATCCGCACGCCCGCATCCGACGTTCGCATCGCGGGCCGCGCAACTGCTGGCGTAACATTATTCCGTACCGCATCGGACGAAAAAGTCATCAGCGCCGCGACGATTGAGAAAGAGGAAGAGGGCGATGAAACATCAGAGCAGGTCGCAGAATAAAAATGAACGAACCGTTTGTATCAATTAATGAATTATCGAAACGTCTGGGCGTGCCGGCGCATACTTTGCGCTATTGGGAAAAGGCATTCGGGGGTGCGGTGCGTCCGACCACCGGCGCGGGTGGCCGGCGTTATTACCGCGACGAAGATGTGCAAAAAATCACGATGATTCAGGATTTATTGTATAACCAGAAATACACAATTGCCGGTGTGAAGAAATTGTTGAATGATGGTGTCATCCCGCAGAGCCGCAAAGCGGCGAGTGCGGGACCTGGTCAAAACCAGGCGGTAGAAAATATTTTCGACGGCAAACATTTAGATGCGACCAAGTGCAACAAGGTCCCGCACAATTTTGTGTCACAAAATTTGCGGGATGACACACAAATCAACGCTGCGCTTGATTTACTGCGACTCGCACGGGCGGAAATTTCAGAATAAAAACAAAGGGCGCAAATATGCGCCCTTTGTTTTTATTCTGTTACACATTCGATTGTTTCAGAATCATCAATAATCAAAATCCAATCTTTGCCTTTGTTCCAGGCGACGATTGCAACGCCTTCGAACGTGCCGGCATATCGCACGCCAGATGCACTTTCCGTTTTAATTAATGTGATTCCTTGCATATCGACGGTGGCGACAATTTTATCTTTGAATATTTTTGCCGCAATATCAAAATCGCCACATTTCATTTTTACGGTTTCCGCTGGTTGTTCAGTGCACGCAGCCAACAAGCCCATAGCAAAAAGTCCACAGACCATAGTAAATAGTAATTGTTTTCTCATGCCTTTCTCCTTTATATAGGAAAATAAATCAAATATGTGGCATGCGCAATAGGAATAAAAATACTATAAGTTTTTAAAATATTCCACCAACAACCGCGTTATCAATTGGCATACCATCGGCATCAATGATTCCGGTGCGAACGGGTTCGTTCGGGCGCTGGCCGCTTTTGAATGCTTCCATAATAATTGTGCCGTCTGGGTCTTGGGATGCGGCGACGCCGCTCGCACGATTAACACGTATTAAATCAATTCCATCCGGCACGGAAAACGGCCGATTTGCTTCGCCTGCCAATGCCGCCGTCATAAAGTCACCAAATACGCGTGCGGCCATATATGAACCTGCGCCGCCGCCCATTGGTTTTGGTGTGTCGTATCCCATCCAGACACCAGCGACCAAGTCTTTGGAAAATCCGACGAACCATACGTCTTTGACTTCATTTGTTGTGCCTGTTTTACCGGCGATTGTTTGGCCCGGGACGCGTGCTTGTCGGCCGGTTCCCATTTCCACCGCGCCTTGTAATATCGATACGATTTGATACAAGGACTGTGGGTCGGACAGCGGTTCGCCTGCTTCGCGTCGCGCTGGTGGATTCAAGGTTTCTGACCAATCAATATTCGAATTTCGAATTTCGAATTTCGAATTTCGGTTATCGATAACACGTCCATGGCGGTCCTGGACATAGTCAACCAGTTTCGGTCGATTGGTATGCCCGCCATTAACAAACGCAGCAAAGCCCAGCGTCAGGCGCGACAAAGTCGTTTCGCCAGAGCCAAGTGCCAATGATAAATTCATATGCCGCATATCTTCATCATATACGCCAAACCGCTGCGCGGAACGAATTGCATTGCGTACACCGATGGATTCAACCAATCGCACAGTCGGCACGTTGCGTGATGTTTCCAAAGAATATCGCAGCGGGATAAGTCCCATAAATTTCCGGTCGTAATTTTCCGGTTTCCACAGCGTGTTGTCTTCACGCCATCCGACAATCGGCGCATCCAACAGCAATGTTTGCGGCGTATATTTATTTGTTTCCAGCGCGGCCAGATATACAAACGGTTTGATGGTTGAACCAACCTGGCGATTTGCTTGCGTTGCGCGGTTAAACGAACTTTCTGCAAAAGAATATCCACCGGACATGGCCAATACGCGCCCGGTGTGTGGATTCATTACAATTATCGCGCCTTGCAACCGTTCCGTACGGCCGCGGTTATACGCATCCAGCGCGGTTTTAAGCGCATTCGCCGCTGCACGTTGATATTCCGGAACGATAGTGGTTTTTATGTATAACCCTTCGTTATATAATTTTTCACGGCCCAATGTATGCAGTAATTCGCGACGAACTTCTTCGGCGAAATATTGAAAATCGTCTGTCATCTGCGCCATAAATCCGCTGTTGATGTTTAATTCTTCGGCTTGGGCCATCAGCATTTCATCGCGCGAAATAAATCCTTCTTCCATCATGCGGCGCAGCACGTAATCGCGGCGGAATACCGCGCGCGAACGGTCATTTGGTGCTTTTGGCAATGATGCCAGGAATGCAGCTTCGGACAGTGTCAATTCACCGACGGGCTTGTTAAAATACATCAAAGACGCCGAACCAACGCCGTACGAACGTGCGCCCAAGAATATCTGGTTCAGATACAGTGTCATTATATGTTGTTTTGAAAAAGAGCGTTCCAGGCGCAGCGCCAGGATGGCTTCCTTTATCTTGCGTGATAATTTGCGTTCAGACGTTAAAAAGAAATTCTTTGCAACTTGCTGTGTAATCGTGGATGCACCGGTAAATCGTGCGCCCAAACCCAATGCATGCCGTGCATTATTCAATGTCGCGCGCGTAATGCCGAATATATCAATGCCTGGATGACGCCAGAAGTTTTTATCTTCGGCTGCGATAAATGCATTAATCAGCATTGGTGGCATATCTTCGAAATCGATAAATACGCGACGTTCTTCGGCATATTCAATCAATAATGAACCATCCGCCGCATACAGGCGCGTTGCAACCGGCGGCGCGTATGTCGCCAATTGCCGGTAATCCGGCAAATCATTGCCGTATCGCATAACCAATAATGCAGTCGCGGCAATACCGATAACAACCGCCCAAAACAGGCCCAGCATTATCCATTTGGCAAATTTGCGTAATTTTTGAAAAAAGGAAGTTGATGATTTCACGAACGCGATTATACACCGCTTAATCAGAAAATCAAGAATCTTATGACGTTGGTGTCGTGTGGCATGTTCCGTTGTCTGTACGCGCGGTATGTCCGGGCATACATCTGATACCAATCATTGGACATCCGATGTTGCCGACTGGCGGGGTCCCGTCAACCACAGCGCCGGGCATCGGTGATGTGCATGTTGGGTCCAGATTGGCATTCGGCGGCGGCAGAACACAACGGCCGTTCAAGAATCCATATCCAATATTGCACAGACATTTTTCATTCACAAAAACGCGATTCAATAATGCGGCGGCCAGCGGCGGTGTGGTCACGTTTGGATTGGTTAATATTGAACCAGCCGATGGTACGGGCGTCCAATTGGCCGTATTAATATATTCCGAATTCGGGTCGGTGCACAGCATGGATTGATAGAACAAGCTGGATATGTTTTCGATACATGTTTCTTGCTGGGCCGTTGATGATGATATTACGTTGTTTGTGGTCGTGGTTGGGCAAGATGCGTTATCCGCAGAAAACACGGCATAAGCACACGTCAATGCCACATTACGGCACGCGCCGCGCATAACGTTATGTATGCTGGTGACAGACGCCGCGGATGACCATGCGTTGACCTGGCTGACCTGTTGGCTGTAACAATGCGCGATGTCTTGCATACAAGTCGTTGCGAACCTGGAAATTGCGCGTTCTTGGCCGGCCTTTATATTAACCATCGCGCGTTGAATATAATTAACAACGATATCGTTATGCGGATTGTATTTACCGCCAGCAGAGTATGAAAATTGGCGGCATTTATCCAATACCACGCGGCACATGCCGGATGTTGGTGATTCGCCCATGCCGATTTTGCTTTGCAAGAATCGCACGATTTCAAATCCATTGGTTGCCGTGGATAATGATATCCCAGTTGGGCAAGTGCCAGCCGCATTATTACCGGCAATTATTTCGCCGACCTTGCTGTTATCAAAGCACATCATTGTGCGGCGGATGTTATTTATATTTTGGCCCAATACAATTTCGCCATTTTCGTCGATAAAGCGCTTCGATGGGTCCAGGCATTTGATATAATCATTTCCGCAAACCATATCGTCGGACATACATTGTTCCAGCGCGCCCAGGCAACCCTTGGCATCAAATTGATTCTGATTTTGCAGAACGGCCAGACGGGCTTTCTGTAACATTTGCGTCGCTGCGCGAACGTTGTTGCGCAGCGTGTCGTTCATACGTCCCAATCCTTGTTCAAACGCGATACAATCTTTATCAATTTCCATGTCATATCGTGCGGTGATTGCTTGGGCATTGACGCCTTGGGCGGTACAGGTATTCAGAACGTTACGGCAACGTGCTTTGGCCGCATTATGTAATTGTGTTCCACGCATATTGGAAAAAGAACCGCCGCCGCCAAACATTTCCAGCGAAAACATTTCTTCCAGACTGTCCGTATTTGTGAAATCCAAATCCAGATCCATCAGCGCGTTACCGGTGTTGGCTTCGTTCACAAATGTTTCCGGGCTGCGAATTAATTTTTCAATGGATTCCAGCATCTGGCGATTTTCGGTCGTATCCGTTTGGCCGGCCAGTGCCAATTCGGCTTCGGTTGCCGTCATAATCGCGCGGATTTCATCGGCGGACAATCCGACATAGCGAATGCGTTGGGCAACATCATTTAATTGGTTATTCGCATCGCGCACGGCACGTTCCGAACGTGTGTAAGTGTTAAGGCGCGCCGAACATGAACAGCGTTTCTGGTTCGCATCAATAACATTGCAGAATTGGTCCATGCAATCCATGTATTGCTGGCGGCATGCCTCGGTCAGGGCGTTCAGCGCGCCCAGTCGTTCGGTTGTTTCCGCAACAGATGCAGATGTTGGGCGTGCAGCGGCGCTGCGCGCGACGCGTTCGGTATTATTTATATTTGAACCGGTCATTGCACCGGCGGTGCCAGGAATGGTTGCGCGGCCGCCAACTTCGGCAACAGATGGGCGAAGCGTGACACCAGCGCGGCGCACGGCGGCGGATTCATTCGCGATACCTTTTTCATTTTCATTGAATGCCGCTCGCATCTCTTCGCGTTCCATTGCAGTTTGTTGCGCGCCAACGGTTGCGCGCGATACGCCCGCACGTGCAGGCATGGGTTCAGATGCACCGCGTACAATTGATGAAGATGCCGCGCCGCGTTGGATAATTGCGGGCTGGACCGCGGCCGCTGTTTGTGCCGCCGCAACAGATGCAACCGCTGCGCGTCCGGGAACAACAGGCGCGGCTTCATCGGCGTGCAAAACCGGGGCTGATACAATCAACCCCAGTATTGTTGTTCCAATGATACGGTTCAGTGTTTTCATTACGGATTAATTACGCCCCAATCAGTGCCGAATGTGCGAATACTGTGGTCTGTGCCGATTGCTTGGCTGATACAGAATTCGCGCAGTTTCGCAGAATCCATATTCGCTCCGTACGACGGTGCAAAGCCTGCGATATTGCCCGCGCCCGTAACACCGGACAATATTTCTTGCAGTGTCACAACGTTGCGGCAAGTGTTCGTATTCCGTTCTTGGATGTTGTTACAGCTGGTGCTGTCTTGCACATCGATAACTTTGCGGAACTGTGCGGCTGACGGGTTACATATCATCGGTTGATAACATGCCGGCGCGTTCATCATCTGGACGCAATATGTACGGATACGTGACGGTGTCCACGGTGTTGTCGTGTTACGCGTTGCTTCGAATTGTGTGCCGTAACATTCGTATATCTGGCTGATACATTCGCTGAAATTCGACATGGCAGAATTTGCTTCGGACAATATTGCGGCTTCGTCCGCTTGGGCGAATTCCAGACGCTTTGATTGCAGCAATTGTGTCGCAGCGATTTTCTGGTATTGGACGTTTTGTACCTGGCGGCGTAATTCTTCACCATATACGTCACAGTCCGCATTCGCATCCAGCGCATATTTTTGCAATATCGAACGACGTGCATCTGCAATCGGTCGGCGCAGCGCAGCATACGGGTCACCCGAAGTACCAGTATATCCATAGCATGCCGCAGATGTGCCCGCAGTACCCGTTCCGCCCGGCGTGACAAAATCAATGTCGTTATTATTCACTTGGATAATTGTATTATAATTAAATGGACATTGGTTTTGGCCGGCGGGGCATCTTGTGCCTGCGCCGCCTGGGTTACCGCATGTTTCATAAATTCCGTTGAAACACGCATCCAGAACGCGGTTACAGACATTGTTATGCGCATATTGGAACAAGCTGTAACCCCAAGTATTTGCAAGAACATCGGTTGTAACTTGGCTGCCGAATATATTTCCGGTTCCGCCGCTGATTTGATTCAGTATGTCGGTTACGCTGGCCATGCTGCCCAACAAGGCATTGTCATTATTCAGCGTAATTGTATCAATGTTTTGAATCTGATTGGCGTATTGGGCCAATGCGGTCTGGATGCTGGATTCAGAACCGGAAAGTCCGCGCCACCAATTTGCACCAAGGCCGAAATTGGCTTCGGAACAATACTGTGGCGGTACGGTCAAGCTGCATTGCGTGGTGCCGCCGAAATACATGTGGTTTTCGCACCATGCGGTCATCTCGGCCGCGTTTCCGCGACGTTGGACATCATTCCAAGATGCACAGTTCATAACTTTTTCCGCATCGGTTAATGTGAACGCCGCGGTAATCTGGCGGCCGCCCGATGCGATAAACAGCGTTAATTCGCCAGAAACGCGCAACAAATCTTCGCGTGCAGATTGCAGTTGTGCTTCGACCTCGTTGAATGCGCGAACACGGCCGGCACATGCACAGCGGCGTTGACCTGGGTTACGTGCAGTACAAATTTCATCCATACATGCATAATATGAATTCAAACAATTTGCATAAGCATCTGCGGAAATAAGGCCAGTTGTTGGGTCGATAACATTCGTGACCGTGCCGGTATAAAGGCGATTGAACAAGTTGCCCGTGGCCGATGATTGACCGCGAATTGGCGTGCCGGACAGACTGATACGGCTTTGCATATTTGGGGTTGTCGCAGTGCGTGCAACAACAGTACGTGCTTGATTGCCGCCGCGCGGTTGAACGGCGCGATTATTGTCAGCGCCGGCACGTGTTGTGACTGCACGACTGGGCGATTGGCCGGTTTGCTGCGTTGTGACTGGTACGGCGGCGCCTGCGCGTTGACCGGTTGCCTGTTGAACAGGAGCGGTCGGACCGGTGCGTCCGGTACGTGCGGCTTGCTGCGCTGGGCCGCCGCGCGGACTGGCAGTGGTGAAAACAGGTGCCGTTTGCGGAATTGGTTGGCCGTAAATCATACCGATTTCAGCCGTCGCAGCAAATGCGAACAATGAAAAACAGCCAGCGACCAGCAAATATTTTGTCATTCTCATGAAAAATCCCTTTCCTTTGATTAATTAATTATATCATGAAAGGGGTATAAATCCAAATCAGAAATCACAAACCCAAAATCATAAATCTAGGATTTCTTTCAGTTCCAGCATATCGTCGGGCAGCTTTGATTTAAATTTCATTTTTTCACCGGTAATCGGGTGCGATAATTCCAGTAATTCTGCATGCAGCATCTGCATATTATGCGTTTTTATGAATTCCAATAATTCTGGGTTTTTGACACTGCCGAACCTGGTGCTGCCGCGGCCGTATGTCGGGTCGCACAATACCGGAAATCCGTGCGCGGACAAATGCACGCGAATCTGATGCGTACGCCCTGTGCCCAGCGTGCACCGGAATTCAGAAACACCGTTTCGCGACCAAGCATTTAAAACAACGACCGATGTGTGTGCTTCCTTGCCGCCGACCTTGACCATTGTCATTTTTTGGCGGTTGTGTGTGCTGCGCCCGATATTGCCTGAAATATCCGCGGATTCCCAATTCGGAACGCCCCAAACAAATGCAACATATTTCCGCACCAAATCATGCGCGGCGAATGTTTTTACCAATTCGCGATACGCCGCGTCGGTTTTTGCCAAGATGACAACGCCGGATGTACCCTTGTCCAACCTGTGCACAACGCCTGGACGTGTATCGCCGCCAATATCGGCCAATGTGGTATGCGTTAAAACAGCGTGAACCAAAGTATCTGTTTCATTGCCTGCACCTGGATACATTGCAATCCCGCGTGGTTTGTTCACGACGATGATGTCATTGTCTTCGAATAAAATTTCCAGGTCGGTATTCGGTAGACAGTAGTCAGTAGACAGTAGAGATTTATCTTGTTTTACAGGAATCGCAACCGAAAATTCATCACCGGGTTTTATTTTTTCCGACAATTTTACTGTTAACTGTCTACTGTCTACTGTCGGCTTTTTTATTTCAAATTTCTGAATTTCTGTGCGGGAAAAATCCGGCATTTGTACGGCAAGAAATTTATCCAGTCGCATTCCGGTATCATCTTCGGTAACGATAAAATTTCTTATTTCGGCGGCCATTGTGTTATCTTGTTCCAATCATCACCATGTTCGCAATTTTCCAGACGAACAATCAATCTGCCGGACATTTGTTCAACATCGCAAGTCATTATTCCGCGTGTACGTGCTTGGGTTGCACGACTGTCTGCTTCGCGCCATGCCAATACCAATTGTGTCGGTGGCAGCAGACATGTGACACTCATCCGTGCATCGCGGTTTTCGAAAAATCTTTCCGTTGGGCCGACCCAAATACGGACATTTTCGGTCTGGCCATAACATGGAAATCCGTCCAAGTAATATATTTCTGTACCAATGCTGCTGGTGCGTCGTTCCGACCCAAACCAAATATCATATGGCGCCAGACGTAATCCGGTGACGGCTTCCCAATCTGAACTGGTCGAAAATATAGACGCAATTGGACCGCAAACGGGCGGCGGCGGTGTCGCGGCATTTGCCACAGCAAAAAGTAAAAAGTAAAAGGTAAAAAGTAAATAAGTTTTCTTCATCTTAAATCCTTCACAAACACTAATCTGCGAAAACCACATTTGCGCGGCGGACGCTTTGCGATTTTATTTGGACTTCTTGTTTGAAATTTGCATGTTCACCTGCGTCCAGCAACGGTGCCGGCGGCATAATTTTAATTGTTTCAATCACATCGCCGGAATCGTTTTTTAATTCCAATGCCATATCCGGAATGCCATAAATCTTGTCCGTGATATTTCGCACCGTACCCGTAACCATAAATCCATGGGCGTTGTCCTTGGATTCGGTTGGTATTATTTGAACAGATTCGATAATCAATGGGTCCGGTGATTTTCGTGGCCTTGGCGATTTAATTGTTATAACGATTGCGAATACCAGTGTGGCCAACAATGCACATATACTGGCAAAAATCAGCAAGAAATTATTTTTGGCGCGCACGGGCGCCCATTCGTTTCCACATGCCGCGCATGCAACGCGCGTGGGCACGCCCGTAACCGAATATTCTGTTTTACAAAAAGGACAGGATGTCTTCATAGGTCGCACTCTACTATAAATTAATCTAAATTCAATAAATGATATTTTGCGGTGACGCGGGTTTTAATTTCAGCAATTGCCCGTGCATAATCTGCGACCGTGGCATTGGTGTTGTTTGCAATTTGTGACATTGTTCGTTCTGTATCTGTACGCAGTGTGCCAGATTCACGGCGCACGGCGGCACGCATCATAATACCCAGGTTCGGAATGGACATATCGGATAATTCTGCGGTTTGCGCCGCCGCGTCCCAATAAAATGAATTGTTATTCGGGTCTGAAATTTTACCGGTAACGGACAGATATGGCGTGACAGAGCCGGTAAAACCAACGAACGCAAGGCCCGCCGAAATACGTCCGCCGGTCATATCAAGATTACGGTTTATGTTCAGTGTTGCAGGCGCGCCGTCCGACCGAACAGATGCGCCATGCACATATAAATCACCGGTCCACAGTTCATTCGCGGTGACATTGTTGAACCTGGACATACCGCTGACCGTCATTCTGTTTGTTTCCAGAACACGCGAATCCGAAGATATCGCACCGTTCACATTCGCATCGGTTATCGTGAACCGACCATCCAATGTTGGACTGTTTTCAATTACCGCGCGACTGGCCGACAAAGAATGTGTGTTCAGGAATTCGGAAAACTTTGCAACTTCGCTGAATATACTGCGCGCGCCGGTGATGGCATGCCCGCCCAGCGATATGTCGGATAACATCGTTGCATCGGACGCGGAATCAGATGGCAGGCGCCGCAAAAATTCCGTACCAAATCCAGACGTCCGCGTAACATCCAATATTGCGTTATCGGCAAACCGCGCGTTCCAGATTGTGGCAGATGTTTCCCATGTCCCATATATACTGTGCAATTTTCCGCCGGCCGCATATCCGCCACCGGTTATTTCTGCAATTTCGCGTGTTCGCATTGGCGTCATTTCGCCGGTTTCCATAATCACGATTCCTTGCATAAATGCGCGTCCGGCGCGGTCGGCGGTTTTAATAACACGTAACTGATATTGTTCCGGACGGTTTATGTCTGTTGGGGTCAGGCCGTATGGTTCCAGGTCAGCAATATTCACACGAAACACGCGTCGCCCGATTGTTGTTCCGAATTCTTTTTTTCGCGCATCAATATATTTTTCAAGCGCAGTGCGAACCATCGCCATATCACGCCCAGCGCGAATATTTTCAGCGCGCGCAACGCGTGCAGATTCTTGGCGCGACAAAAATGGCAACATTGCGGCGGCCAATGCCATGGCCAGCAATAATTCAATCATCATGCGGCCAGATTGCTGTCGAAAATTTAATTTATTCTTCTTCATGTTCACCGTTGGATTGTGTGCCTGCGCCGCGCGTTTCTTTCCATCCTTTGTTTAAAATTTTTGCAAATTCGGCCACTGGGACATTTGAAAATTCTGGAATATTTTGGGCGGCGCCCGCACTGCGCAGGACCAATGAATTAAATCGCGGCGCCGGTGATGTTGGAAACGACCATTGGCCCAGTCTCAGCGGCACGCCGCCGAATGTTAATTCGCTGGACACTGATACGCCGAATCCATCACCGAATCTTAAATTGGTTGCAGATAAATATGGAACAGATACAGAATAAGCCGATATTTCGGCAAAACCGGACAGCGACCCGGAATATGCCGCGCGAAAATGCAAATTGCGCCCAACATGCAATGCGTCTGTGATTGTTGCGCGGTCGGCGATTATCTGACCTTGGGCGGGCCAGCTTTGCGTGCCGCCAGTGCCGCGGAATTCATTCGCAGAAATACTGCGAAATCCGGTTATATCGCCGGATACGCGCAGATTTTGAATTGTTGCGTCTGTTGGATTCATTACGGTGCCGCTTTGAAAAATTGCATCGTCAAATGTGGCAGATTCCGAATTTACAAACCAAGCGGATACGTGTTTTGAATCCAGCATTCCGGCGCGTGCATCATCAACATTGCGCAATGAACGGCGGCCCATTAACAAATCGCGTTCCATCGTGTTTAAAATTGTATCTTCGCCGGTGCGAATGCGGTGCAAGAAAACCGTCGAATCATCCGGTGATAAGTGCACAGATACGCGAAATACCAAATCGTTTTCGTGGAATGTCTCGGATTCAATTGACCAGCCGCCGCCAGCGGAAAACGCCAGGCCATTGCTGTCCGCGATTGCGGCATCAACGCCCAATGTGCGTGCGATTTTCGCAATGCGTAATTGGGACAGGCCGGCTGTATTAAACGATACATAAGCATCAATGATTCCGCCATCATATTTTTCGATGAATGCGGCAACCGGGTTGAATTTGCTGGGCCATCCGGCCTTTGGGTCCAATCCAGCCATGATGAAAAATTCGTCTTCGTCCAAATCTATAATGGAATCTTCCGGCCAATTATTGTGGTTAATGCGAATATATCCAGACATCTTGTCGCGCCATGCCATTACACTTTTTGCGGTGCCGATATCTGCGATTTCGCGACTGGTCTCTGCAATACGATTATATACAAACGGCGTCATCGCGGCGACCAGCGCGATGGCCAGCAATGTTTCCATTAAATTGCTGCCCCTTTGTTCGCGCTGAAAATGTTTTTTTAATATCCGCATTTACCGCCACCGTCCAACATACATTTTTTCATATTTATTCTTTGTTCCAACCGTTGCCAAAATACATATTGGCATACGATGTTTTGTGATAATGAATTTGCGTTATATCGCGCGTCGCCACCAATAGAATCAATTATATTTTTGCATGCCACGGTTGTTCCATCGTTGTTATCCGGCGAAATTGGAATTTCAATTCCATCGTTATTTATATCGGCAACAAAGGCATCTGGTAAAATTGATACGCCGGCCGGTCGGATATCAACCAGTATCGGCCCTGTTTCACCGGCCAGCAATGCGGCCGACGTCTGGTCGCGCAATGTAATATGTGCGGCATATATGTCGGTTGTGGCGATTCCGCTTTGCGTACTGTAAGACAAATCTTGTTCGTCGATAAATACATCTTGGCCACGCGAAGCATTTATAAATCCAGAAATCTGCAATACATCTGTATTGAGCGTTACATTTTCAAATATTCCATCGCCGCGAATGTCCCACATCGCAGGCCCAGAAAACCCAGTGCGGCCGTCCGCCATGGTCCAGCTGAATACATTAATTGTTCCGGCATTCAAATTTCCGGATTCGCCAAATCGCGATATGCTGGCCGCCGAAGAATCTGATGCAACCAATGTTCCGCGCGATATGGACAATGCGCCCGCGCCCATGCCGCCGCCGGAAAAAGCCGCACGCCGGATATTCAAATTTCCAAATTGATGCCGCATACGGCGACCATCTTCAATGCCAGATAATAATAAGTCAGCAGTCATAACAGTTGTAAAATTTCCTTCGCGTACGTCCAGGTTATCAATGCCGCGCACGTCAAATCCATTCATAATTAAATCTGTGTGGAACCGGCTGTCGTCTATATTCCGCACACGCCGCGGGATTAATTCAGACATTTCGTCACTTGATGGTATTCGCACATATATATTATTTTCGCGCAATGTAAATGCACCGAATGATGATAAGTCCAATTCCCATCCCGCAGTCGCGCCGCGCAGCAATTTATCAGCGCCCGATGCCGCCCAGAATCCAATACGCACGGCCAATTCTGCGCGCTGCGTTGCGGATAAGTTTCCATCCGAAAGGACGACCAATGCAATAACATCAGATTCGTTTTTTAAAATATTCATGGATATTTTTTGGCCAAACGGGGTCATGGGCACAAAGCCCAGCGGCAACCCGTATGGTTCCAACGTATCAACAAACCGGTCGCCTTCGTAAATTGATACGCCGTAATTGATAGAGCTGGAATTTTCGCGGATAAATTCGCGTGCGGCGCCGGTTGCCGCACTAATCTGGCGGACTGTGGCTGTCATTTCGGCGTCGCGCTGGCGGTTTGACATCTTGCCGGCCAGCCAGGGCATAAACGCAATAACCAGCGACACTGCAAGCAACGCCTGTAACAGGAAATTTCCAGATTCCGAAATGCGCAAATTGACACGGGGCAAAAAACATCCCTCCTACATCGGCAATCTTAGCCCTTTGAAAAAAATATTGCAATTGGTTTTAAGGTGGTTTATAATCGGATTGTCCGCATGGATAGCGGGCCTGAATTTCCAAATTTTTCAGTCAAGTTATTGCGCAGCAAAGGCTATTTTCATGCAATATAAAAAAAATCAAATGTCTGTCGGGCTGATGATTCAGCGGTGTCATCGTTGGCGTCAAAAACGCAAACAATATTTGGACCAAGCGCGCATTACCGCGGATGTGATTGAACGCGAACGCTTGCTGCAATTGGCCGAACATTACGGCCGTATTGTCAGCGATGAACAAGGCAAGATTGACGGCGTGCGCGACCCGCGCGAAAAAGCATCAACGCCCGCCCCGGAATCATGCGAAAATGATGACGACGATGATAATGGATTTCCAGACTTTATAAAACAATTGTAAAAATTTCATTTTATTTTCTATACTGCGCGTATGAATAAATTCATATCTGTGCAATATCCGAATTTCTTGCTGTGGATGCCGTTTATATTCGGCGCGGGCGCAATTACTTATTTTGCATGGCCGACTGAACCCGTTGTTGCAATCCCATGGATAATTTCCGCATTATTTGCCGCATGTGCATTTGCGGTATATCATTCTTGGCGTCGTGGTAAAATTAATATCACATATTACGTATCGCTTGTCACGCTGCTGATTTTCGGATTTGGATTTTTTTGGTCCGTCGCAACAACACATGCACTGGATACAAAAACAATCCGCCGTGACGGTTGGGATATTTCGATTTCCGGTGTTGTTGAAAACATCAGTTATACTGCAACGCGCGTACGCGTATTTATCAAAGACGATGATGGAATGGTTATGCGTCTGTCGCTGACAAAAGAAGAAGCAATTCCAAAAATTGGTTCACGTATTGAAACGATTGCAATGTTATATAAACCGCAACCTGCATCCGTGCCGGGTGCGTTCGATATGGCGGAACATGCATACTTCAAAGGATTCGGCGCAACCGGATATCCAAAGGCGCCATTGACCGTGGTGGATGATGCGCCCACCAATCGATTTATGATTGCGAACCTGCGCGATACAATTCATAACCGGATTGCAACGCATGGGAACGATACCGGGACTGCGCTGGTCGATTCCTTGGTTTTGGGTCATGGGCGTACGATGGATGGGCCGAATTATGATGCAGCACGCGCAGCCGGAATCGCACATATATTTTCTATATCTGGTTTTCATATGACGCTTATCGGCGGATGGTTATTTGTTTTCTTTTATTTAATATTTCGCGCCACCACGCCGTTGACACGAAACATTCCGGCGCGAATTCCGGCATTGATTTGTACTTGGATGGCGTTATTATTTTATTTATCGATATCGGGCGCGATGGTAGCAACCCAACGTGCGTTTATGATGGCGACATTGGGGTTTATCGCGGTTGCATTTGGGCGAACGATAATATCATTGCGAAATGTTTGCCTGGTTTTCGGTTTGATATTATTATTTAACCCGCATTACATTGTCGAAATCGGATTTCAATTATCGTTTGGTGCAATATTTGCGATTTTCTATTTTTTATCCGCGGATAAATATCAACCATTAACACGTCGCGAAAAAATCAAGCGCACGATAAAGGGTGCAATACTGGCCACATTGGCGGCGACGCTGTTCACGGAACCTTTAATCATGTATCACTTCAACAGCGTCCAGATTTATACGCTGGCCGGTAATTTATTTATCGTGCCATTATTTTCAATTCTCATTATGCCACTGGTGATTTTGGGCACAATCTTTGGTGCGGTTATCGGATGGTTTTTGCCGCTGGATTTAGCAGCATATTCGTACGATGCGATTATGTGGTTGACCGGGCAAATTGCATCATGGCCATATGCAGTCACAAACGTTCCGCGGATTCCAGGGATATCAATGATTCTGTTTGCAATCGCGGCATTAATTATGATGTTTGTGATTGGGTATCGTCGGCAAAAGATTTATATATGTTCTGCGCTGGTGGTGGCTGGATTGTTAATATATGTCACGCGCCCAAAGCCGATATTTTATTCTGTGCCGGGCGGTGAACTGGTTGCATTTATGACCGACGGCGGAACATTGCAATTTAACAAAGCACGCGCATCAAATCACCGCATTGCGTTTGAATCTTGGGATGCGTTGAACGGCGATTTGGACCGTGGTCGCATTCGCAAAACAATCGGCGCGGGATTTGATGGCGAAAAATACAGCGTCCGATGTATCGATAAAGTATGCTATTACACCACGCCGAAATGGCGATTGGCATACGCGCAACAATTTGTCCCATTGTATCGCCATCTGGCCAGAATATGCGCAGAAGATATATTCGTTGTATCGTATTTCAGATTCATTGCGCCCGATTGCCGCGCGACGGCACTTCGTGGTGGATTTGTAATATATCCATCCGGCCGCGTGGAATATGCGCGCGGCGGCCGAATTTGGCATCGCTGAGAATTCATTCCAATTATTATGTATGACAAAGTGTACTATACTTTCCACATAACCAAAGGAGAATGGTATGATGAAATATTTAATGCTGGCCGCTGCATTTGGTATGGTTGCAACGGGCGCAATGGCAAACACGACGAAAAATGGCAAAAGTGGGTGGAGACAAAATCTGACACCAGAACAGCGTACATGTTTTGAACAGCATGGATGTCCAAGATTCACCAAAGAAGAACGCGGCATGAAATCCGAAAAAGAACTGGATGCAATGCGTGCATGCAAACGCGCGGCATTTGCCGCATGCGGCATTGAACGGCCGGAACGTAATCGTAATGGTGGCAAGGCCCGCACGGCAAAAAAATAAAAAACCGCTTCGGCGGTTTTTTAATATTCTGCATTAACAAAATATAATCCGTCCGGTGGTGCAGTTGGACCCGCGACCGACCGATTTTTCGCCGCAAATATTTCATCGATATCATACGGTTTGCCCAGGCCGATTTCAGCCAAAGTTCCGACAATATTACGAACTTGGTGATGCAGAAAAGACTGAGCGGAAACGTCGATTATTATCTTGTTATCTTTGGTCGAGATGTTGATTTTATCCAATGTTTTTATTGGTGATTTTCCCTGGCACTCACTGGAACGAAACGATGTCCAGTCATGATTGCCGATAAATTTTTGTGCCGCATCGCGAATTGCATCAATATTCAATGGTCGCGGAATCCACCAAACGCGTCCATCGTCCAGAATGGCCGGCGCCCGACGATTTAAAATTATATATCTGTAATGGCGCATTTTGCAATCGAACCGTGCATGAAAATCATCAGAAACAATTTCCGCGGACAATACCGACACGGGTGCATTTGCGCTGCGCAGGTGGAAATTAACCGCGTCCCGGATGGTGTCTGTGTCCGCATCTTTTTCCAAATCAAAATGTGCGGGCATTGCAATTGCATGCACGCCGGCATCCGTTCGGCCGGCACCCAAGACATCAACACGTTCGCCGCAGAATGCGAAAATAGCATCCTGTACAAGGCCCTGAATCGATGGTGCGTTCGGATTGCCGCGCGTGCCCTGAATCTGCCAGCCGACGGTGTTACGCCCATCGTATTCAAGAAGTATTTTGTATCGTGTCATGTTACTTTGTATTTTGCGGCCAGTTAAATTTATAACAAAACCCTTTGAATGATACTATCTGATCTGGTTGTGGCTGTTCAGCACGAAGCGTTGATTTTATATCTTCTATGTTGAATTCTCCTTGGTCAGGATGCGTGCAAACAAGAACAGTTTTTATGAAACCAGGACGCCTGATAGTAGAATATGTAAGTTCCTTAGAGTGTGAGCAGAGAGCACAGACTATGTAATTAGATTTAGAATCGCTTTTAATCCAAGGAGAAGTTTGGATTACACGTTCACAATATTTGTTTTCGAATTTAAAATTACCGGACATCTTTGTGTTCCTTTTCGGTTGTTCTCTCTCAGAATTCTATTTTTCCGCGTTGGCCGTTTACAAAGTCGCGCCAGGGCATAGGTTTTTTGCCGGCGGGTTGTATGCGCGTTATTTCTAGCTTTCCGTTAATAATTTTAGTTTCCAAAATCTTTACATCGAGTCCGTTTATTTTAGTGCGGCCGCCGATTGCGCGGATTTGGTTGTGGATTTGGACAGCGGGCCGCGACCAATCTATGATTTCATCCGTGCCGTTGAATTTCCGCGTAAATGTAGGCGTGCCGATTTGCGGCATTGCGGGATATTTATCCGGCGCAGCCAAAAATTCGGACAGCATATCTGTTGTTAAAGTGCTTGCACGTGCAACCACATCCGCGGTTGTATCATTTTCGCCAATTGTGAACGGGCAGCACATATATATGTCGCCGGTATCAAGTCCTTCGTCAATACGCATTAAACACACGCCACTTTCCGTGTCACCATTCATGATTGCTGTTTGAAAAGGCGATGCGCCGCGATATTTCGGCAACATGGAAAAGTGAGTATTAATGAAAGGCATTTTGGCCAGAACGTCAGGCTTTAATATAACACCGTATGAAATCACAACCGCCATATCCGCCGAATATTTATGTATTTCGTTAATATTTGTTTCGACTGGAAACCCATGCGATTCAGCCCATATATGTACGGGCGATTTTTGTAATTCTTGTTTCCGTCCCGCGGGTTTTGGCGGACGCGTAAAAACCGATATGATTTCATGTTCGCGCGCAATGTTGTCAAAAATCGAAGGCACAAATTCCGGCGTACCCATTAAAATTAATTTCATTTTTTTTTCACTTTTCGCATTACTTGCTCACGCTTTATGGGTGACAGGTAATCGATAAATAATATGCCGTCCAAATGGTCTATTTCATGTTGTGCAATACGTGATGCGAATCCGGAAAATTCTGCCGCGCGCGCCACGCCATTTTCATCCGTCCATTCGATTGCAATTGATTCCGGACGCGTAACATATGTAAAAATGGGCAAATTATCGCCACCCAATACGGACAAGCATCCTTCTTCCATATCGCACAGTTTTTCGGATTTCGACATAATGCGCGGGTTAATCATTTTGTACAATTTGTCGGTTTCTGGGTCTTTCATAACCAAGAAACGTCCGCGTATTCCAACCTGGGGTGCGGCCAAGCCGACACCCACCTGGTCATTCATCATAATCACCATTTCATCCAGGATTGCGTGCAAGACATCGTCGATTTTATCGACTGGCGCGGCAATTTCGCGCAGTACCGGGTCAAAACATAAATGCATTTGCAACATCGATTTTTTCCTATTATACTAATATTATCAAAGGAAATCTGAATGACAACTTATATTTTTATATTGCTGGTGGTTGTATTGGTATTGGTTTTGGTGATGTTGCTGCGCAAACCGACCGATATTGGAACCCAATTGGCAGCGTTGCGCGAAGATAATGCGCGTCTGCGCGAACGCCTGTCCGAACGTTTGGCCGCACTGGCGCAAAATGCCGTAGATTTGAAAAATATTTCGGGCGATATTGCGAATTTTAAAAATATCCTGATGGGTTCGAAACAAGCCCGCGGTACATTCGGCGAACGCCAATTGGAAGATTTGGTGGCCGACGTTATGCCGCCGGAAAGTTACGCGTTTCAATGCACAATGGAAAACGGCATGCGGCCGGATTGTGTTATACGTCTGCCTTATCCGCCGGGCGATATGGTCATTGATTCGAAATTTCCGCTGGAATGGTATTCGCGGATGTTGGATGCGACGACGGACAGTGACCGCGATATGACACGCAAACAATTCGAATTATCAGTACGCAAACATATCGACGATATCGCGGAAAAATATATTATCACGGGTAAAACAGCCGAAAGCGCGATGATGTTTATCGCGTCTGAATCTATATTTGAAACTCTGCACCGGGAATTTTCGGGTTTGGTTGATTATGCCGCGCGGCGCAAAGTCTTTATCGTGTCGCCTGCAACATTATGGGCAACATTAAATACAATTCGCAGCGTCTTGTCCGATATAAAAATCAAGCGCGTTGCTGGCCAGATTAAAAAAGAACTCGATTTATTGCTGACCGATTTGGCGCGATTGGATACGCGTGCGGCGGCGCTGAGCAATCATTTCCGCCAGACGACCGAAGATTTGGACGCGCTGAAAACATCCATTGGAAAAATCACACCGCGCGCAGAAAAACTGCGCGATTTGGAATTCGCTGATTAAACACGGCCGCCGGTTTTCGGGTCAATCCAAACTTGTTTGGTGGCCAATTTCATCATCGGTAAATCCGATTTTGAATCTGAATAAGCGCGGACGATTTTATATGGCTTGCGCAGGAATGCGTTTAACGAATGAACTTTGTTCACACCGTAATTAAAGAATTCAAATTTGTTTGGGTGCGTGTTGTCCACTTCGGAACAAATTATCAAATCAAAATCCATATCTTTGATTAATGGCAATAATAAATAAGCCGGGCTTGCGCTGGTCATAATTACGAAATTGCCGACGGCGCGTTCTTTTGCGACTTGTTCGGCTGCCCAGCCAAACCGCGCCATTTTATGCTGTTTAATAAACCCAGGCGCCAATTTTTTTATCATTTTTGGCGTCAAATAAGGGCGCAACATTTCACGCCACAGGATATCCAATCGTGTCAGCCGAGCATCATACGAAGTAAACCGGTTAAAAATCCATGCGATAAATTGCAAAACCAGCCCGCAAAGTATTACAGGGATAAACAACCATGGCCGCAACGAATGCCGAAAACAATATTTCCAAAATGCCAAATTTGCATCACCACAGGACAGAGTTCCGTCGAAATCGAACAAGACGATATTTCTGGTTTCTGATTTAGTTTTTTTCATATTTTTAACTTTTGGTTATAACTTCGACAATTTTATTAACTGCATCGTTTGGAACACGGGCTTTGTCGGCCATTTTTGCCAAGCGCGCGGGATTTGAAAACAAATCGGACAGCGTGGCGGCCAACCATTTAGTGGTGAATTTATTCTGTGGGATGTTAAAGCCACCGCCATTCTTTACAAATGCTGCGGCATTCGCCGGCTGGTCTGGATTAATCGAAAGCGGTACCAGAATTGCCGGTTTACCCAATGTTTGCAATTCGACAACCGTGCTGGCGCCTGCGCGGGAAATAACCAAATCTGCGCTGCGCATCTGGTCGGCCATATCGTGAATAAAAGACAACACATTCGCACGCACGCCCATTTTTTCATATTGTGCGCGCAATCGGTTCACCGCATCCGGCCGCGTTTGATGAACGATAAATAATTTCTTTTTCATTGCTGCGGGCAGGGCGGCAACGGCCGCCGGAACAATTTCGTCGAGTATTGTCGCACCAAGGCTGCCACCAGTGACGAGTAGTCGACAGCATACAGTAGACGGTAGACAGTCGGTTTTCATATTAAATTCTGTCCGAACGGGCAATCCGGTGTAAACAACTTTTAATTTATTGTCTACTTTTGACTGTCTACTGTTGACCCCCGCGACAGCGGGGAATGACGTCATCAGCGTTCCGACCCATCGCAGTGCAAACGCATTCGCGCGGCCGATTGCGGCGTTTTGTTCATGCAGGAAAATCGGAATTTTCCAAATATGTGCGGCCAATACAGCGGGCACAGACGCATATCCGCCGAATGAAACGATTGCGGCCGGACGGAATAACATAAATCGTAATGTAAGTGCGGCCGCGGACATTCCGATTTTGAACAAAGCCCATGCTTGTTGCAATTTGGATTTCGCGCCAACACCGCCCGCCCAAATAAATGCGATTCCGGTATCCGCTGGTCGGTTTTTACGCACCATATCCATTGTGCGGCCGTCGGATGAAATAATTACGCGATGGCCGCGGCGGGCCAACTCAGTTGCGACCGCAATCGCTGGGAAAACATGTCCGCCGGTTCCACCAGTTGCAATCCATATTTTTAATGTTTTCATTTCCACTTATCCTCTCTGACCAGTGCAATCAATAATCCGAACAACAGACAGAACGATACAAACGATGACCCGCCATATGATATCAATGGCAATGTCATTCCCTTTGGCGGCATCATGCCCAGTGTTGATGCCAAGTTAATTGTAACCTGGATGCCCAGCAATGCAAACATGCCCGATGCCACATAGAACACAAATTGGTCGCGTGCGCTGCGCGCATTTACAGCGACACGCTTTAATATATACAAAAATCCGACGATTAATAACGCGGCCAAAATTGCGCCGGAATCTTCGGCGATTGCGGAATATATTGCGTCTGTGTGTGCTTCGGGCAGGGATTGTTTTATAAATGAACTTTCGCCGCTGCCGAATAATCCGCCATGTCGGATGGCTTCGACAGACTTTTGAACTTGGAAATTATCCGACCCGCCGGAAAAGCCAAGGAATGTCAAAACACGTCCACGGAAATGTCCCATGGTTAAAAACGCGAATATGCCACCGATTGCGGCAATACCACCGAAAATCGGAATAAAGTACATTGGCAATCCGGCAACAAAAATCATCCCAGATAACACGAACAAATAAAGCATCGCAGTACCGACGTCCGGGTGACGCAATATAATTAATAGCGCCGGTGCAAACACGGCCAAATACATTGGCCATCCATCCCATCGCCATGCGCGCCGTGATACGAACATATCTGCACCGGCGGTAATTTTCTTCATTCGCGTTAAAAACCAAGCGGTCAGGATTATAAAACCCGGCTTCATCAAATCGCCCGGCATAACAGAAAACCCGAACAGATTGACCCATCGCGAAGAACCCTTTATAACCATCGGATGGACCAGCGTTACCATCAATAAAAGCAGACAGAACGCGACGTTAAGCCATGCCACGCGCATCACCCATTTTGATGACAATGCGCTGGATACAATCAGTGTTATAAATCCAAACAGATAGAATGGCAGCATTTTTACAAAAAAGAAATGCCATGGCTGTGGTGGATTCATTCGTTCGGCCGCGACCGAGCCAGCCGCAACCATCGCCCACATTCCAACGAACGCAAGTATCACCACCGCCCACAATAAATGTCGGTCTATTTCGAAATACCAATTGGTCAGCCAACTTTCTTCGGTACGTTTTAACATTTGTTACATCTTTAATATTGCCAGTGCAATCGCACAAAACAAAATCGATAATATGAAAAATCGTTCGACTATCTTTGTTTCGGCCCAGCCGGATAATTCAAAATGATGGTGCAGTGGTGCCATTTTGAATACTCGTTTTCCGCCACTTATTTTGTAATAAAAGGTTTGTAAAAACGATGACCCCAAAATCAATACCATCATTAATGCGGCAAATCCGGTGACTATTTCTGCCTTTAATAACATTGCGACTGTTCCCATAAATCCGCCAAGGGCAAGCGACCCAACGTCGCCCATAAATATCTGTGCTGGCCGCGAATTAAACCA
The DNA here is from genome assembly GCA_009784235.1 of Alphaproteobacteria bacterium. Classification (GTDB taxonomy): domain Bacteria; phylum Pseudomonadota; class Alphaproteobacteria; order Rs-D84; family Rs-D84; genus WRKW01. The sequence continues at coordinate 164,926 of WRCC01000002.1, forward strand.
CAGAAATCCCAAGACCGCACCCATCGCAGCGCCCAACACCGGATACAGACCAACTGATTCAGGTATAAACACGCCGCCCGGTAAAAAATTGATATGCGTTGCGCTGTACAATGCAACCATCAGGACAACCAGGACCGGCAACAATACTTTGGACAACATACCGTCCAGTCCATCTGTGATATTCGCGGCATTCGCAGAACCAACAATTACAAAATAAGCAAACACGAAATACAGTATTCCAAAATGTACCAGTTTATGAAATATGGGGAAATATATGGATAATCCGGTCATATATGCAGGCATATTTTTATCGATAAAATATGTCAGGACTATGGCGATTATACCGCCCAGCGCAAGCCGTGCTTTGGGCGACAACAGAGCGTCTTTATTTTGCGAAGACTGACGCTTAACTTTGCCAAAATCGTCGACAAATCCAATCGCACCGAACGCGGCCAGCGATGCCAAAGCAATCCACGGAATCGGATTATAAATATCCATAAACAAAATCGATGCGGTAAATATAGCGGCCAGTATTAACAATCCGCCCATTGTCGGTGTCCCAGCCTTTGCCGCATGGGTTTTCGGTCCATCTTCGCGTATCGGTTGACCTTTTTTTTGCCATGTGCGCATACGGTTTATAAACGCATTGCCGAATATCAGCATGATGGCCAGTGCGGCCGCAAATCCAGCAGAAAATTGCACCGCCGCGCGACCGAATATATCGAATCCCTGGGAAATTAAAAAATTTGAAAGCATATTTATTCCTTTTTCGCGTGCATTATATCATAGAAATCATTTTTTCATAGCTTTGCGCCAAGCCTTGATTTGATTCTGGGTGTTTTTCAAGATTGCCTGGACATCTTTGGTAAATTGCGCTGTAAATTTACTGCTGTCGCCGTCCAGTTTGCCGCCCAGGTCTTTGGCAATTTCGCCAGATTTATTGACCAAATATGCAACCAACGCACCGGTGATTAAGATTGTCATAAAGTCGTCCGCATTTTCAGCCGGCGTAATCAGCGCCAGGTTGGCATCAACAACCGTGCCCAATAATGCCAATCCAATCGCCGCAACAACCGCCAAAACAACAAAGTAAATAATCGCATTGATGAATTTTATAAACACGCTGTGCAGGCTTTGCGTATTACTGAATAATCCGGCGAATGCGCTGAAAATCTGGACCAGTGGCGCATCACCTTTTGGTTTCCATTTGCCGAATGTTTCGGCGATGGCGGTAAATGGTAGCAGTAAGATGGCCAGGAACATATCGGCAACAATGCCCAGTGCCTGCAATGCAAATCGCCAGATATTATAAACAAATATTATAACAAACACGATACCGGCCGCGAATGTCAGCGCAGACGACCCAATTCCGGCCAAAATCCATTTAAATCCGGCCGCAACACATATATAGAAAAATCCCGCAAGGCGCGTCGGAATGCATAATAAATCCGCCGCTGCTGTGCTGGAAATCACATTTTCTGCGATCGGATTGGCCGCCATATACGCATGAATTGGTCCGCAAGTATCGGGCAAATTAACACCAATTGCCGCCGTTACACCACCCAAAATTATATCAGACATAATCGTTCCCGCCGCGATAACCGGCGACATAATCCACATAAATAATTGCGCCGGGTTATTATTCAGAATGATAAACCATACGATGATTAACGCGGCTTTTTTAACGATATCCAGGCCCAGTTCACGGGCATTGCCGCTGGTTTTCATCAGGTTATATGCCTCTATCATAATCCAGAATACAAACAGGATTATTATAAATATTCGTATAAAACTGAACAGCGAGCGGTCCAGGACATTGCCAACCATCGACATTGCGCCGATAAATGCGCGACCAACTTTTGCTTCGATTGGAACAAAATCTTTTTGAAGTGTTATGCGACCGTCTTCGCCCACATCAAAATTTTCTTGGAATCCTGCTTGGATACCCGCTGCATCATTTTTCATATCGCCAATTAATGCCGCGCGGTTATTTTCTGTGGTCCATGTTCCGGCGATTCCAATATCGTGCGTTGTGGTCATCGGTACATTTGTTTCGGCCGCAAAAGACATTCCGGAAAATCCGATAAAAAGAACGGTTAAAAATATTAGTATTTTTCTCACTTCTTTGCCATCGCCTTGCCAATGTTATCCAGTATTTGCCGTGGTGCTTTCCATAATGCGCCACCGAAATCGCGGACGGATTTACCGTAATCAAAATCGCCACCTTCATCGCCAAAGATTCCTTTGCCGCCCAGCATTCCGTCAATCTTGTCGCGTATTACATACCAATACACAAAGAACAGACCCAACATCAAGATTAAAAATTCCCAGCCATTTCGCATAAAATCAAACGCGCCCGGATGTTGCCGTTCAACTTGGATTTTTTCGTAATTAAAGCATGCAACGAATGCGTCTTTATCAACACCGCCGGATTCTAACATAGATGCGTGTTCGCATTTAGAAAATACTTCCATAACCGATACCGTTCTTTCGCCGACCAATGCTGTATCAGTTGCAGATAAATTCATTGCAATTCCGGGCGGCAAAATGGCCGAATATCCATCGCGCGGACCTGGGAAATATTCGTCTGCGGCAAATACGACCATCGCATATACGATTAATATTTGCAAAGTTATGGCGATAATTCGCACGGCGCATCGGACCAACATGCCGATTGCATTAGACATCACGCCGCCCAGTAATTTCCATTCTTTTTCGAATGCCCATGCCGCGATAATCAGCGGCAGGAATATTATTAAAAATACCAATTGAAATACAACGGTCAGTACTTTGAAAAATATATTAAACCCGATGAATAAAAACATTATGACCAATGCCAATCCGGATAGCCAAGTGAACATTCCGCCGCCCATTCCCATCCAAGCATAATTCATCAATGCAAACCCGCCTGCGGCACCGGCCAGAATTACTGTATTCAAATTTCCAATCGCGCACATGAATGGTCGCATTGCTGGACCCATAACATCGCCCGCGGGCATTTGTATTCCGCTGCCGCATTGTGCGCTGTCTGCCACGCCCGTTGCCATCATGGCCATTTCAGAACCGATAAACATCACCGGTGTAATTGTGACATCAGCCACGACTTTGATTGCTGTTGTTCCGCCGTACCCGATTGCGCCGATGATTACGCCGACGACCAATATACGCACGCCTTGGCGCCATACTTTGTCGAACCATTTTCCGAATTCGAATTTGCGTTCATCGGCTTTCATCTGTGCGGTGGCCGCGTTTTGTTCTTGCAAATATTTGTATGTATGGTGGAACAAGAATATTACAAAGCCCAGCGATAATAAAATCCAAATATGGTCGATAATTGCCATCCAGAAAGATTCCGCCGCAACGCCAATTGTAAAAAATAATTGTTCAATATAAGGACACAGGAAACATCCATTACTGGCCGCGATATCACAGATGCCGTCCTGACATGCGCCGGTTGCGCGCAGAAAACTTTCCAGTGATACGTATGAAATTGTTCCGCCGCCGATGCTGGACGATAAATACCAAATACCTACGCCAATCAGGGCAATCCACAGGAATGCTTTGATTGCGGCGATGATAATTTTGGCCTTTAACATTTTTATTTTTTATCTTCTTTTTTGGTTTCTTTCGGTGGTTCTTTGCCTGTTGCGGCGCTGTATATTATTCCGCCGGTTTTCTTGGTCATTTCCCATAGATTTCCGGACAACTTCATAAAATCATCGCCCAATGCTTCGCCAAGTGGTGCAGACGGCGCCGGCAATCCGAATGTATCCGTTACCATTTTTGAAATATCTTTAATCTGGCCCGCCAAGAATTGCACCACGTACATTAATACAATAATTCCAGCCAGCGTCAAGGTCGCCAGGTTATCGTCCGAAATATTACTGCTGTAAATTTCGCCGGAATGAATTTGCCGCATTAATTCCACGCCGCCCACGTCGCCGCCGAATGCAAAGAATTTCGCAATTAAAACCATTATCACAACATATGTTATAACAACGGTGGCCAATGTTACGATAGAATTTATCGCGTTCTTTAACATTCCCGGTGCGATATTTTTGCCGATGTCGCGGACCCATCCGGCGGCCGCGGAATTCTTGAATACAAAAAATACCAATCCCAGCGGAAAGAAAAACGCAAAGAATGTCAGTGCCACAATTACATCCACAAAATAAAAACAGAATTTTATAAATAATTTAAAAAATCCCCATACCAATGCTAATCCCAAAAAGAACATCATTACATGTTTGACCAATGCACCGATGCCAAAGATTGCTTGCCACGAAAATGCACCATCCATAACGGCCAATCCCAATTTTATCATCGATTGAAATTGTACCGTTGATGTCTTCATCAATTCGATAATTGTATCGCGTAATTGCGGGCGATAAAATCCGTCGTCCGCCATTGGCTCTGGCGTATATGATATTTTATCCGCAACGATTTCGGGCGATGTTTGCAGCATGGCATGACTGTAAATCAATGTCATATTTGCAACAGGTTCCAGTGTGAATGTCGTAACCATCCGCGGGAAAAACACACCCATGCCCAGCAATGACACAACGACCACCGAACTGAACAAAACCGGTTTGATGTATTTATCATACAGCGATTCTTTGCCTTGGTTTATAATCAGATTATCAACGACGGCATACAAAACATAGAACGCGATAAACACGGACAGAATAAGAATACCCAACCAAACCATATTGTCATACATGGTTGCGGCGGCCGCAGATATCACGCGGAACAAGCGGTCAAAGACACCACAGCCCCAGCACTGTACAGTAGAATCGACAATAGAGTGTGTCCAGTTTAGCATATCAGTAGTCAGTAGTCAGTAGTCAGTAGTCAGTATAATCAAATTTATGCTGTCTACTGTTTACTGAATACTGTTGACTATTTTCCCCCTGTCAGTTTCCCTCCAACCCATTTGCCCAGCTTGGTGTTTTTGCCCCAGTTTGTGGCCTTGACCACGTTACCGCCCCATTTCTTGGTATTTTTAAGTGTTGTTTTTGCATCGCCTGTGACTGCTTTGTACAGGCTTTGACCGCCGATAGTCGTTTTGTTTTCTGCGGTATATTGGTTCAGTTTTTCGCGCGTTAATTCAAATATCCGAAACATCAAATAAAATGTCAATATGGCGGACAGCCATGTAATCGAATGCGTTCCAAATCCCATGTCAGCAGACGCGCCGGATGCCACAACGGGCACATTGCTGTGCGCGGCGCCGCCCGCCGCAACCATAAATACAGACGTATCCCATTTGAACAATGCCTTTATCGCAGCGATATTCACGGCCATTATAAACATCGTTGCAATCATGGTGATAACCAATGCTTTCAGTGCTTTGATTAAATCTGAAAAAGGGTCCCACGGGTCGAACCACATATCGCCGTCTGGTTTTTTTACAACGAACATCAATACTTTGAACGGGTATAAAATCAATGCAATGCCCAATCCAAAAATACCTTGGATAATCAATAATGCCATAAAGAAATTACTGGCCACAAATGTTACCGTCAATATTGCGCCCGTAATTAAATTCATAAAATCCCGGCCGCCACGCGGAATCAAAGTTATCAGTCCCCCCAAGCCCTGCATAAATAATTCCAATCCGCGCTTGATAACAATATTATTCGCGTGCGTGACATCGGCGACTGGTTGTACCAAGAACAAGCAAGACCGTTCAGATATATATCCGCGTTCGATTATTTCCGCCGGACATTCCATTTTCGGCGGCGTACCGCCCCATGAATTTGCTTGTACAACGGTTTCAGATATGCTGCTTGTATATATTGCCCCGAATTGCAAAAATGGGTCCACAACGAAATTCGTAATATATTGCGGTTTCAACGGCAACAACAAAGTCACGGCAACAACCGCGCGAATCATGGGCTTTAACAAATCCATGCCAATATTCATGGCCGTCGTTTTACCACCCCACAGGTCGCCGGATGGTGACATTCCAAAAAATTCCAGCCAGTTTTTCGGGAAATATAATTTCACCAAATACATCGCGATGGTAAATGCCAGCCAGCCCCAGACAAGTAAATAAATTATCCCCGTTCCATTGCCGACAAAAAATTCATATCCGGTCATTGCAACAAACATAAATGCGTCCAGGACCAGCGGAACAAACGGCGCCAGCGACAGAGAATCGATGATGCCATAGCCAGCCTGCGCGCCCACCGGCAACGCCAAACAAAACAACCCGCAAAGAGCGACTAGCAAATATCGGTTCATATTTATAAGATTATAGCATAATTTTAGGATTAAATTTATGATATAATTGAACGGAAAATGACCAAGTTCAAAAAATTTTGGATTGTATTTTTATCCTTGTTGCCGCTTTCGGCCGGGGCGGCGATGCCGTTGTTAATCGGTGCAATTGGGGGCGGGGCGGCGATTGCTGGGTTTTCGATATATCGTTCGTTCGCGCCGGTTAATCCGGCCGATGCCTATTTATTTTTCAGCAGCTGTTGGTCATGCGGATTGTTCGGCGATATAATGGCAACGCTGTCCGGTATGTTACCAGGCATTTATCGCGCAATTGGATTGGTAACAATTCCGATGGCATTCGCGCTGACCGCTGTATTTGTTGCATGGACGATATTGTCTGGGTTTATCGGTGTAAAAAAACCAGATGCCGACCCGACAGATGCAAATTACGGGTGGTCTTTGGCCGGAAAATTTGGTTCGCACATGGTGAAATTGACCATTGTTGTAACTTTGCTTGCCATGCCTTTGCCGCGAATGATAACCGGCATGTTTGTGGAACCAGTATTTAATATCGGTCTGGGTGTCAGCAATGCCGCATCATACATCGGCGATGGCACAAACGGGGCACGAATGGAATCATGCGTAATCGCAACCACAATCGCAGACGCAGATACGGCAACCGGTAATACCAGTGGCGCTTTTTCACCGAAATTACGGCACAGTTTGACTTGCACGTTGGGCGGAATTCATCAGATGACCGGCTTGGGCATTACTGCGGGCTGGACCATGATGAATATGGCGTTTAACCATAAATACATGCATAAATTTTTATGGGCCATACCGATATTTCCGAATGTGCCGTTGATTCTGGCCGGGTTATTAATTCTCAGTTTATTCTTTTTCGCGCTGTTGCCGATACCAATGTATTTCTTGCAAACCATAATAAAACTATCTATGGATTTGATTATGCTGCCGCTGATGTTGTTGGGCTGGTTGTTTGATGGCTGGAAAATAATGCCAGCGGGCGGCCGGAATATCAAAGATATGATTAACGAAGTTATTCAGAATACCGTTGGAATCGCAATGGTTGGCGTATTTATCGTATTTGCTGTGATGTTCTTGGACGCGATGTTGGCCAGTATGCCGGGCGTCAGCACTTTGTCCGCTGCATTGGCTGAAAACAATGCCGAAATATTGATGGATGGATTATTAATGCAGAACGACAGCGTGATAACCATAATATTAACGGGTATATTTATTGCGATGTTTATGACGTCGATACCTGCGCTGGTCGGTGCTTTGTTCAAAAATGTAAAAATCCCAGACCAGTATTACAAAACTGCCGAACGCGACATCAAACAAATCTGGGGCAATTCGAAAAAATGGTGGAAAGGGATGAACAAATAAAACGCGCGCATCGCGCGTTTTTTTATGATATAATCCCTGTCAATGAGACACGAATCGACTGCTTGCCCGGTGCTGTATTGGAATAAACGAACCCGGGGCGATTCGCTATATGCTGCGGCACGCAAAGAAATCCATAAAATCACCGGACAAATGCCCAATACCATTGATAAAGAGCCGGATTTCGCTGATTTTTTCGCCGCGAATCCAGGTGCAACATTATTCTATCCGGTATATGCTGGTGCGACTGGGTGGTGGGGCGGACTGCTGGGTACTAATCCAAAAACTGGACCGCATATATCTGATAAAATTATTATTTCCGCCGAATGTCAATTGATGGTTATCAAAGATTCGCCGTCACTGGTGAATAATCCGCAAGTCTTGATGGTTGCGGAAATTCATCCGACATCCGCGTTTTTCAAAACTATGAATTCACAAATTGCGACATCGCTGGATATGTTGGCCACCGATGCAGGAACTATTTTGGGCTTGTTCCGCGGCCGTAATGAAAAGAAATTTTCAAAAGTGGTTGAAACCACTGGAAATTCTTATTTGGGATGTTTGGGGTATTACTGATAGATATTAGATACTAGATATAAGTTGTCTACTATAGTAGACATTTTTTATTCACGCCTTGGCCTATTTTTCAGCTATCTAATATATTGGACAATCCTTTTAATTATATGTCTATTATCTAGTATCTACTATCTGGTATCTAGTATCTAAGAAAATCCAGCGATGCTGGATTTTTTCTTGCTTTCTCCCGATTCGTATATAATAATAAGGATGTTCTTTAGAAAATATTCGAAAGAGCGGGATTGAAAAATCCCGCTCTTTAACATAATAAGGAGTTTTGAAAATGTCATTCGAATCCATGCCGCGTCAGGACTTGTTGCTTGCCATCGAAAGTTTGGCGTCCGAAAAACAAATTGAACGCGATATCGTTATTGAAAGTCTGGAAGCCGCAATCGCGCGCATCGCACGCCAAAAATTCGGCGAAGAATTCAATATTGCGGCGACAATCGACCGCAGAAATGGCGCAATTCGTGTAAAGCGCCTGTTCGACGTGGTTGATGCAAAAAACTTGGGCACGGATGCGGAAACCGGCGAACCCATTGAATTTAATTCCGACACAATGGTAACCGTGGATGGTGCGAAAAAATATGCTGCGGATGCTAAAATTGGCGATGTTGTCGAAGACCCATTGCCAGAACCGGAATTCGGTCGCATGGCATTCCAGACCGCGAAACAAATTATGACCGCACGTGTACGTGATGCCGAAAAAGGCCGCCAGTTCGAAGAATTCAAAGACAATATCGGCGATATCGTCAATGGCGTCGTTCGCCGCATCGAATTCGGAAACGTATTTGTGGATATTAACGGCAAGGCCGAAGGTTATATAAAAAGCACCGAATTAATCCCAGGCGAAAAGATGCAGCCAGGCGACCGTGTTCGCGCACTGATTATGGACGTTGCGCGTTCTAATTCCGGGCCGCAGATTTTCTTGACCCGCACGCATCCGATGTTTATGGAAAAACTGTTTGTTCAAGAAGTTCCGGAAATATACGAAGGCATTATTAAAATTAAATCAATTGCCCGCGCGCCGGGTTCGCACGCCAAAATCGCGGTCCAAACCGATGACCCATCAATCGATGCGGTCGGTATGACCGTCGGTATGAAAGGTACGCGTATCCAACCGGTTGTGAACGAATGCCATGGTGAAAAAATCGACGTGATATTGTATTCCGAAGACCCGGCGGTATTTATCGTCAATGCTATGCAGCCGGCCAAAGTCGCAAAGATTATCGTCGATGAAGATACTCACACAGCCGCTGTTATCGTGAATGAAGACCAACAATCATTGGCAATCGGTCGTCGCGGCCAGAACGTTCGCCTGGCATCTCAATTGACCGGATGGAATATCGACGTTATGAACGAAGCCCAAGAGCACGAAAAACGCGCCAAAGAATTCAAAGAAAAAACCGAATTGTTCACGCGCGGTCTGGACGTTGATGATATGGTTGCGCACTTGCTTATTACCGAAGGATTCCGTACAATCGAAGAAATCGCATTTGTGGAATTGTCGGAATTGTCATCCATCGAAGGTTTCGATATGGAATTGGCCACGGAATTGCAAGGTCGCGCGCGGATTTATTTGGATAAGTTGGAATCGGAATATAAAGACAAAGGCGTCGCCTTGGGTATGAAAGAAGACCTGCTGAATTTCGATTTCATCAAACGCGATACAATATTGAAATTGGGCGCCGCGGGCATAAAGTCTTTGGAAGATTTGGCCGACCTTGCGTCCGATGAACTGGTTGAAATTCTGGGTGCGGATAATATGTCCGAACGCCTGGCCGGCCGCGTGGTTATGAAAGCACGCGAATTGGCATATGGAATTGGGGAAACCGAAGAACAGGAATAATTATGGCAACTTTGACACTTAAAAAATCTGTTGATACCGGCCAAGTGGCAAGCGCCAAAGGCGCAGTTGTGTCCGTCGAAAGACGCCGCAAAATCGTCATGCCGGGCCAGCATATAATGCGCGAAGAACCAAAATCGCCAACGCAAAAATCTGCGGCGGATGAAAAATTGCGCGCAGTATTAGAGGCGGCCAAGGAGCGCGAGGCAGAGCGAAGAAAAGTCCAAGAAGAAGACGAACGTCAGCGGTCTTTGCGTGATGCAGAAATTGCACGCGAAGCCGAAGAATACCAAGGTGTCAAAGAACAACTGCGTGCACGCGAAGCCGCCGTTGGCGAAGAAGAAAAAAAATCTACCGCCAGCCACCAGCAAGAGTCGCCAGCCACCACCCGCCCATCATTCGGGGCGCCGCGCAAAACATTTGGTGAAGGTGAAGACGAAGAAGCCAAACGTGGCAAAAACAAAGCGGCCAAGGGCCCGAAACAAGATTTTTCCAAGGGACGAATTTCCATCCGCGATATTGTGATGTCATCTGATGAAGACGGCGACCGCGATATTGGCATTCGCGGCGGCGGCGCACGCCGGTCCGAAGCATCGCTGAAACGTTTCCGTGACAAAGCCCGCGCGATATTCAAACCAACCGAAAAAGTCGAACGCGTTGTTGCAATTGGTGATTCCATTATTGTGAAAGATTTGGCCGCTGCACTGGCCGAAAAAGTTGGCGTTGTTGTTAAAAAATTAATGGAAATGGGAATGATGGCGTCCCAGAATCAATCTTTGGATGCCGATACTGCGGAATTGATTGCGACTGAATTCGGCGCGACTGTGCGCCGCGTTAATACATCGCCATACGATGCAGAATTAAACCGCGAACCAAACCCAGAACACATGGTTGCCCGCGCACCGGTCGTGACCGTCGTTGGTCACGTTGACCATGGTAAAACTTCATTGCTGGACGCATTCCGAAATGCGAATGTTGTATCTGGCGAAGCCGGCGGCATCACGCAACACGTATCCGCATACGAAGTTAAATCGAAATCCGGCAAGATGATTACGTTCCTGGACACACCGGGGCACGAAACATTTACCGCGATGCGTTCGCGTGGCGCACACATGGCGGATATTGTGGTTTTGGTCGTTGCTGCGAACGATTCTATTATGCCGCAAACCATTGAAGCGCTTAATCATATCCGCGCGGCCAAGGTCCCATTTATCGTTGCAATTAATAAAATCGACTTGCCCGAAGCCAATCCGCAAAAAGTCAAAACGGACCTGTTGCAACAGCAAGTCCAAGTCGAAGAAATGGGCGGCGATGTCCAAGCAGTCGAAATTTCCGCAACCAAGAAAATCAACCTGGATAAACTGGAAGATGCAATTTTATTGCAAGCAGAAATGATGGATTTGAAGGCCGACCCGAATATGCCGGCGGCCGCCACGGTTGTCGAAGCAAAAATGGAAAAAGGACTGGGGCCGACTGCGACAATATTAATGCAGCAAGGCACATTGAAAGTCGGCGATATATTTGTCGCGGGTACCACGTGGGGTCGTGTGCGCGGCCTGATTAATTCCGGTGGTGTTCGGGTAAAATCTGTTGGACCGGCGCAACCGGTTATTGCACTGGGCTTGGAATCTGTTCCGAATGCGGGCGATGAATTGCGCGGATTGAATAGCGAGGCTGCCGCACGCGAAGTCGTAAATTTCCGCATACACAAAGCCAAAGAAAAAGCGAATATTGTTAAACGCTCAAGTCTGGAAGAACTGTTCGCGAAACGTGATGAAACGAAAAAATTAATGCTGCCTGTTGTTCTGCGCGCAGACGTCCAAGGCTCGGTCGAAGCCATTCGTGATATGATAAAAAACATCGATTCGGACAAAGCAGGCATTGATGTTATTGCATCCGGTGTTGGTCAAATTACCGAAGGCGATGTGCGCCTGGCGGCTGCATCAAATGCAATTATCATCGCATTTAATGTTCGTGCGGATTCACCGACCCGTGAATTAGCGCGTCAATTGGGTGTTGAAATTCGATATCATTCAATCGTATATCGCATTACAGATGAACTGCGCGATATATTGACCGGAAAATTGGCGCCAGAACGCCGCGAAAACTTTATTGGATACGCGGACATTATTGCAATCTTCACAGTCGGCAAAGGCATCAAAGTCGCCGGTTGTCGCGTAACGGAAGGCGTCATCAAACGCGATGCGTTTGTGCGATTGCTGCGCGATAACGTTGTTATTTACGACGGTAAAATCGGCATGTTGAAACGCGAAAAGAACGAAGTCAAAGAAGTATCCGGCGGTGTTGAATTCGGTATGTCGTTTGATAAATATAACGACCTGCGCGAAGGTGATCGGGTTGAATGTTATGAAGTTGAGAATATTAAGGCAACATTGTAAATGTAGAGGGCGGAAAATTTTCCGCCCTATTTTTTGATGGTGCATTGCATCATTTTTTGTTTTATAATCCGTCCATGCAAAAATTAATTCTGATTATTTGCGTGTTGTTTGTATCTGCATGTGCGCGGCCGATGGAAGTTCGGCTGGATAATATTCGCAGCGATTTTGTTGCGGGCGATTTTTCAAATCAATCTGTTGGTGATAAAAATTTGGACCCACTGTTGGCCGGAAACGCATTATTTCAACAAGATAAATTTGCGGAATCAGACCGTGCATTCGAAGACATCAATCGTCGTATGAACGATGCACAATCCGGCGGATTTTTTCATGAAGCGGCAAATTTATTGGGCGGCCAGATGACCAATTCTTATCGGCCGTATTTTATGGATGCTCTGTTTGTATCGTATTATCAGATTTGGGCAGCGCTGGCGGAAAATCGGATGGCGGATGCACGCGTTCTCGTCAACCAATCATACGCGCGGCAACAAGAATTATCACGCGAATACGCATCGTTAATTGCGCGGCGCCAACGTGATGACAGCGGCCTGGCCGCATCATTGCGCAATGAAAATTCCCAATGGGAATCTTTTTCCGATATTATGAATCCGGCGCTGACTTACCTGGCCGGCATTTATTTTTTAAATATAGCACAAACAAATTCCGAATGGGAAGACGCACGGATATATTTGGCGCGGACAAATGGCATGATGCCGCGTAATGAATTCGTACGCGCCGATTTAACGGCCGCACAAAATCGCCGCACGCCGGATGGAATTGCGTGGGTTTTCATAGAATCCGGATTTGCGCCAAAATTGGTCGAAAGACGCATTGATTGGCCGATGTTTATCGGGAATGGAATTCGCACTGTATCAATTGCTGTCACAGATGTATTAATGATGACCGCACCGCATGGAATTGATGGTGCACAATTAATCGCAAATGTTGATGCAATGTTCATGACAGAATACAAAGAATACAGCGTGAACGAAGCATTGCGTGCATTGGCCGCTGTGGTATCACGTCAAGTAATGCAATCCGTTGCAAACAATCAATTGGGCCCGTGGGGCGGATTGGCCGCGACCGTGTATTCCATCGCGACAACGACGGCGGATGTGCGAACTTGGGCCACATTGCCGAAACATATTCATGTTATTCGAATTGATAAAACCAAAGGGAATAATGACAACTTGATTCAGGTTTCATCGGGTGGTAGAGTTGTATCAGAAGCAAGGGTTCCAAAGGCAGGAAATCATCTGATTTACATCCGATGGTTTGGGTCAGCAACGGAACCAAAAATTATAAATTTAAAATAAAAAACAAAGGAGAATGGGATGAAGAAATTATTAATGCTGGTCGCATGTTGCGGAATTTTGGCTGGATGCGGCGGCGGTACGCGTGTTATCGACACTAACGATTCCCGCGCCGTTGCCGATATGCGCGACGTAATGGAATTGGAATATCGCGACTGGGAACGTACTGCGGAACACATGCTGGATTCCATGATGAAAAATCGTGTGTTTGCAAATACCAAAAATCCGGTTATCGCGATGGGTCCGATGGTAAATGATACGATGCAGCGTTTCGATACAGACATGTTGGTCCGCCGCATTCGCGTATATTTGGTAAATAACGGCCATGCACAATTTGCAACCAATTTTACCGGTGAAGACACGACCAGCAACGCTGTCCGCGCACAACGCGGCAACGCAGAATTCGATGTATCGACAATCGCCGGAACTGGCACATTAGTCGCGCCGAATTTTTCGCTGAGCGGAAAAATGCTGCAACGGAATATCCCGGTTGACACATGCTGGCTGTGTGCATCCAAAACCCGCGTGGAATATTATTTGCAAATGGTCTTGACGGATGTTCGTACCGGATTGTCGGTTTGGGAAGAAGAACGGCCGATTATCAAAGAAGGTCGCAGAGCACCAACATGGTAAAAAAATCCGGCGAAAGCCGGATTTTTCATTCAACTTTGTGTCGATTTAGTTATTGCCGAACCATCGCTTTTATGATAAACTTGAATAAGTAAATCCATTATGGAGAGATGAGAATGTTCAATATCTTAAAGAAATTCAACGGTTTTGCATTAGCGGCAATTGGCTGCGTATTGTTCGCGTCTGCGTCGGAATCCGCGATTATGCCGCAGAATCAAACGCCAACCGCACGGCCCAGCATCGTGACATCAAATGTCATGAACCGTATGCCGACGCTGCGCACAACTTTGCATGGCGGCGGCGGTGGAACGACCACGGGTGGTGGCGGAACTGCGGTTACCGTGACGGACCGCGAATGCATTGATACTTATTTAGAATGCGCCCGCGCACCGGAAGTATGCGGCCCGGATTTCGAAGAATGTACGAATAAAAATCTGTTCTTTGCAAAACGTTCTGCTTGTACATCAACATTGTTGTCTTGCCCGGCGAATGGCGTGTTCCAGCTGTTTGGCACGAATAACCAGAATATATTGGCAACGCGCAGCACGACCGAAAAAGACGAAAACGGCGAATTTGTTTTCGTATATCCGACCGAAAATTCCATATTGGGCACGATGATTACCGGTGCGTCGATTTCGCAAAGATTGAACACCCAAGATTGCGTGCGTCGCTATACGCAGTGCCTTAAACGCGATGATGTTTGCGGTGCGGATTTTGAGCTGTGCACATCTGATTCCGAATTCAGAAAACAGAAAGTGTTCTGTGCATCCACATTGGCAAGATGCCAGTCCGAAGGCCGCACCGAACTGTGGGGTACGACCGATACAACACAAAATCCGCGCGCGCCCGGACGCTTGCGCGACATGATTGACGAAGGCGCGGCGTTGGCCGCTGTGAATGCGGTCGCGACTTGTTACCGCGTGGCTGACCAATGTTTCTTGAACGCATGCACGCGTAATCCGTTCCTGTGTATCGAAGGCACGAACATGACACTGCTGTGCAATGCGGGTGTTGTCATTGACCCGGATAATCTGTCTGCTGGATGCACCGACCCGACCGGCAATATAATCCAGCAAGCCATCAATGCACGTGATGTCCGCGGCCATATTGAAAATGCTTGTTTCGATACGATCGGCGGAAATCAATTCTGTTATGCAACAACCATCGGCAACGGCCGGATGCCAACCGCGTCGCAATTACGTGACCGCGATAACCAAGCCGACGTGTTCGCTGATATGTACGCCACACGCTTTACGGGCAGCACGACGATGCGTTCCCGTATCAACGAATTGCGTGACCAATTCGACCGTCGCACAAAACAACGCTGCCAAGATACAATCGTTAACTGTGCAATGCGTAATTGTGGTGAAGGCATCGGGTCTGCGTGTTATGCCGCCGCGTTTGGAAACAACGGCAATGGTGTGACAATGCCGGTACCATTGCGCCAGATAAAGCAAGGATGCGAACATATCGTAAATAACGATACTTCATGCCAATATGCGGTTGCGACATTTGATACACAAATGGGAATCTTGAACTTTGAAGAAGAAAGCTTGTTCGATTTGCTGTTCACACGTGCCGATGACCGCGATGCGCGTCGTCCAGATGCGGTTGGTGCGGTTGGCGCGCTGAATACACGTCTTTCGACTTCGTTCAACCAAGCAGCGCTGGACCAGATGAAACGTCAATGCCAGGCGGTTGCACAATCTTGCGTACGTTCGATGTGCGGAACGGATTTCGTAAATTGTTATCGCAATCGTACGGATGTTATGTCATCGGTTACACAATCGGGCAATGCAGCATTTGACCGCAGCATGAACCGCGTTGGTGGCGTCCTTGACCACACCATCATAATCGGATTGTGTATGAACACGGTGAAAAACAACCAGACATGCGAAGAACACATCCGCGCCGAAGCCGCACGCAGACAAACCGACATCAGTTATGAACTGGATTCGTGGGGCAGAAATGTGACCGATGCGCGCAGCGGATGGTTGGCCGGCGGTATCATTAATATAAATGCCCAGACAAATACCGTTCAGAACGTTGATGCGGATGGACATCCGTTGTGCACCAATGCGACTGGTGGAATTGGGCGCTGTGACGACCATTCAGGTATGTTCACATTGCCGTCAAATATTGCGAAAACGGACTTTGTAATTCAGGAAGCTGAACGCAGTGTATTCGCCCAACTGATTGCAGACTTGGAAATGGAAGCGCAAGCAAAATTCAACGCGAAACTGACGGCGCAACAGAATATGTGTTTGTCGGGCAATGCCGCGGGCGGAATTGTTGCGAATGATGCAGGCACGTACCAATGGGTGCGATTGACCAGCGGATTGCCGCGCAATTACGGCACGATGGGATTGGCATCAACCCAGTTCCGTGCATCGAATGAAATATATAATTCGTTCTGTCGTCTGCGTATCACCATCCAGTCTGATGATTCTGCGATACGTCGCAAACTGCAAGAACCGCGTACTGCATGGGGTACAGCATACTTTGCGGTCGGCGATTCGTTCACATGCGGTTCATGGATACCGAACCAAGTGCTGGCAGATTTGTCCGAAGAAGTAGCCAAAGCGAAAACAGGGACAGACGCGTCCGGGTCTTTGAAAAGAGGGCAAGGTTGGGCCGTTGCTGGAACATCCATCTTGGGCGCGGTTGGTGGTGGTGTCGGCATGAATGCACTGCAAAAAAACAGCCTGGGCGGATTATTGGGTACCAGAAAACCGGTTGAAGACAAGAATACAGCAAGCTGTCGCAGCCAATTGGAAAGCGATATAAGAGGATTGGTGGCATTGATTCCGCATAGTTTTGAATCGAACTATGTAGTGCGTGATACCATAATAACGCGTTCTACTATCACAGGCGTGGGCGAACAAAGCGTGACCACATTCAGGGCGTCACATCGCGCTGGTTCGAATGTTCCTGTGCAAACGATAATATCTAATCTGACAGCAATGGGCGTCCAAGTTACAACTGGCCCAGACCCAGATGGCACAAGATATTATTTCAGCTGGTCGCACGAAGGACTGCTTGATACAAAATGCGGGGCCAGCGAATTAGAAGACAAGAATAAGGGATGGCGTACAGCTGTGAATATACTTGGTGCTGGTATTGGCGGGACTGTGGTGGGTGTTACTACGGCCCAGATAATGAAATCAGCAAATCGCGCGCAATTCTCGCGCGAACAGGAAGAATGGATGGAAAGCGTCGGTAATCATATCAGGTGCTATATAGGGGCACAGGAAGTCGGAACATTCGGTGATATAATATCGACCGAGATGTAAAATAAAACACCCCGAAAGGGGTGTTTTATTTTTGTAATTTTTTATAAATCCAAACGTTTGCTGGCGGAAAAAATTATTGGGTGCAATTTCATTTCCTCACCCTCACCCGCCACGCGCCACCGGTCGGCATCAGTGAATATTCCACTATATATGGTGCCAAAAAGCCATTTGCCCATTCAGGGAATAAAGTACGCAGTTTGCCCGATCGACCGGTAACAATTTCCACTGTTTCACCAGGACGGTTTCGCAAAAAATCCGCGACCAAGATTTCTGATTCTGCAACTGTTTGTCCGTGTAAATCCAATTTCGCCGGTGCGCGGCGTAAATTGCCCGCATGTTCGCGCATTATTTTTCTGCGTGATGATTTTGCTTTGTCGCCGAATTTTTCATACGCAGACAGCGGGCATTCTTCTTTGCGTCCCGCGGTCAGATTTTCCATAAATTTTTTAAATGATTCATTCAAACGGATTTTCTGTCTTTTTATATTCAATCACAATCGGCAATTGTTCCCAGTTTAATGCTTTGGCAATACCGCGGCGCAGATACCGTGTATAAGAATCTGGAATATCCGATGCACCGCCAACATTAATCACAACCGTCATCGGATGCGTTTTTGTTTGTGAAGCGAATTTAATACGCATCGGGCGTTTCAAGCGTGACATCGGGGGTTGATGTGCCGCGACCAGTTTTTCAATCGTGCGGTTAATTATCGCCGTGCCGGCACGCGTATTTGATATATCCCACAGCGCGAACGCGCGTTTCAGCATTGTTGTGACGCCCGTTCCCTTTTCGGCCGAAATCGGTATAATCATCGGCTTTATAATTTGCGAGAATGAATTTTCAAACTGGCGCGTTAATTTCGACCATTTCGCATCGCGTTCATTTGCATCAACCAAATCCCATTTATTCAGCGCGACAACCAGAATTTTACCGGCGTCATATACGCGGCCGGCAATGCCAAGGGCTTGGTTTTCTATATTTTTCGTAGAATCGACAATTAAAATCACAATATCCGTTTTGCCAATTGCGTCCAGCGATTTCAGCGCGGATAATGTTTCGACATCGTCTGTGATGCCTGCTTTGCGTCGCAGACCCGCTGTATCCATAATTGTAAAATTACGGCCCAATGCGCGCGCCGATAATTTCACAGTATCACGTGTGATTCCCGGCTCGTCCTTTACAATCATGCGATTTTGACCCAGAATGCGATTTACAAGTGTGGATTTTCCAACATTTGGCTGCCCCATAATTGCAATGCGCAGTTCTTTATTATTTTCAGTATCCAAATCTGTTTTTTGAATTTCTTTTTTATTATCAAATTTTTCCACAAAATCATAAATCGCATCAAACCCAATTTTATGTTCAGCGGAAATTGGAATTGGTGTTCCGAATCCCAATTTATAAAATTCTGAATTGTCAGCAATACGTTTTCCGGATTCTGATTTGTTCGCTAATAATAACACCGGTTTTTTCAAACGATTAACCACGCGCGCCCAATCCAAATCTTTTGGCATCAGGCCAGCTTTGGCATCCGCCACAAACAAAACCGCGTCTGCATTTTTAATTGTTGCCAATGCCATATCTGTGCTGATTTTTCCGATATCCGTTGTTTTTGCTTCCAAGCCCGCAGTATCGAAAAGCGTGACGTTCGCATCATCCGGCATTTTCATTTTGCCGGCGACAACATCGCGCGTAACACCCGGCCGGTTATGGACCAACGCATCACGCGTACCCGTCAATTGATTAAACAGTGTCGATTTGCCAGTGTTTGGCCGCCCAACGATTGCGATTTTTGTCATGTTAAAAACTCATTGCTCTTTTGTAATTCTTGCTTTATTATAATCTTATAAAAGTCAATAAGCAAGCGGGAGACGACAATGGCAAAAGCACCAAAAAAGAAAAATATAATCGCACGCTGGACGACCAGCATATTGGACGTATTGTTCCGTCCGAAACAGTTCTTTTCGAAAATCGTCGCGGACGGCAATCTGGAAGAATCAATGTTAAAGGCATTCCTGTACGGTCTGCTGGGCGGTGCGGCCGTGTTGGCGATGCAATTAATCGGCGGCGCGACGATAACTTTTTCCGTCGTATTTTCGAAACTGGTTGTTGTGCCGGTTTTGGCGGTTGCGATATTGTTCGTGCTTGGCGGACTTCTTATGCTGGTCGCGGAAATTACCGGCGGTGAACGCGATTGGGAAATTGCGGTCAAGGGTTTGGCGTCCGTGTTCTTTATATATCCGGTTATACTGATAATGAACGCATTGGCGTTTAATTGCACCAGCTTGTGGATAATCAGCATTATTGTTGATTTGTATGTATTGTTCTTGCTGTATAATATTGCGGTGTATTGCTTGCGCGGGAATCGGATTCGCGTGATGATTGTTATCGGCGCGCTGGGCCTGTTTATGCTGACCGTTTATATGGCCGATTACAGATTGGGATGGTTTATGATAAAAAATACTGGTGCCGCCCTTAAATGCCTTGTATAAAAAATCCGCCATTTGGCGGATTTTTTTAATGAAAAATATAATTTATATGGGACGAATGCGATGTTGTTGGTGGCGGGAGTGTATTTGACATACATGACCAGAGCCAACAGCAAGCAGGCGTCCATAGAAATTATATTTTAAAACTTTCCACGTAATCCGCCGGCAATAAACGGACTGGTGGTAATTTCAGATGCGACCAGGCCGCCACTGGTCCAAACATCAACGAATTGATTTATTTTATATCGCAATGATAAAAGACCGGTATGAACATATCGTGTGCCATTATCATGGAATAATCCGACGTCCGAAAAGATATATGATGCGGATACGCTGTAATTTAACAAATCATAAGATGCGCCGGTGCCGATGCGTAGACCGTCCTTGGTTGGTCCCAGTGGTTCATGGTCATAAATCGCACGTACGTTCAGGCCGAACATCCAGCTGGTGTATTGTACATTCAATCCAGTTGCAATTTGTGCGCGGAAATTTGCATCTGCGACATAATCGAAAATGTCTTCGGTTAAATTACGCGGTGAATCGATGAATGATGCGCCGAATGATGCAGTAATTTTAGTCTTGCCGTCTGGTTTGCGATATTTTATTCCGATGTCGGATGCAGATTTGAATCGGTCTTCGCCGGGTGCGAACGATATACCGAATTGCCATGGTTTTGACGGTACGGTCGCAATAGAGCCACGCAAAGAATAACGCGTGCCGCCGTTGGTTGGATTCGCAATAAACATCGCATTCGGGTTTGCGATATCATACACAATTGAATAATCATTAATACGCAAACCGCCGACATCCGGCAACGCAACGCCCATTTTATTCGCGATGGAATCTGTAATTCCGGCTTCGCCGCGACCCCATGGCGATTCAACAAACATAAACGCGTCACGCGCCCATTTGTCCGCATCCAGCGTCAACCGGTCAACCGAATATACTGCACCCATTCGCCATTCATCATCAAATGCGTAATTGCCCGTTAAACGAATACGAAAATCAGATAAAAAATAATCATCCGGGTCACGTGCGTACGCGCCGCCAATCATGCCTTCGCCACTGGCGCGAAAAGTAAAATCGCCGTATTGGTATTCCAATGGATTTGCATGCGCCGCAAAGCACAAAGCACAAGGCATAAGACATAACAAAATTTTCTTCATGATTATTCCTTGTTCGCATCCGATAACATCGCAGATTGCAATTTTGAAAATGCCCGTTCTTCGATTTGGCGAATACGTTCGCGTGATACGCTGTATTTTTCAGCCAATTGTTCCAGTGTTTGCACCGGGTCGGACAACCTTCGTGCAATCAGTATGGCACGGTCACGTTCCGGCAAATCCGCCATATGTTTTTGCAATAATTCATGACCGAATCGTCGGAACTGCATATCTGAAATTTTGTCTTCGGGCGAATCTGCATTATCGGCCAGATTGGACATAATATCTGCGCCACCGTCTTCATCATGTGCCGGCCGGTTCAGCGATAAATCGCGTGCGCGCATCCGGCCTGACATATTTTCAACGTCTGATTCCGATACATCCAAATATTCTGCAATTTGCTTTGTCTGGTCGCTGGACAATGTTGAATCCATGATGCCCAGCGCGCGTTTCGCACGCGACAGACCAAAAAATACACGCTTTTGATTTGCCGATGTGCCGATTTTTACCATCGACCAATTGTTTAATATTGTTTCGTAAATTTCGGCCTTTATCCAGAACATAGCGTATGTTGAAAACCGGAATCCGCGTTCCGGGTCAAATTTTTGCAAAGCCTGCATCAGGCCCAGGTTGCCGGACGCAATCAAATCAACGACCGGAATGCCATAATTGCGGAAATCATACGCTACGGATACAACCATGCGCAAATGACTGGTGACCAGTTTTTCGGCCGCAAAAGCATCCTTGGTCTGTTGAAATTCGGTTGCGTATTTGTATTCGTCTTCGGGTGACAATAATGGAAATTGTTGGATTGCGCGGACATAGCGGTCCAAGCTGGATTCATCAGAAATAACTGGCAAGCGCGGTGATTGTATAACCGCGGGTACGGCGGCATCGCGCGGCGGTGTTTCTGTTATTTTCGATTTTCTTCCTTTCATGCCGATTATTATAGATAAATATTTTCCATTTGCAATAGGCACAAAATGGATTATTATGGGACACAAACAAAAAAAGGAAGAAATTATGGCAAGCATGCTGGAACGATTCAAAACAATCAAGCAACCCAAAAAGACCATGTCGGAACATGCCGAAGATGCATTGTACCGTGAAATAGGCGAAGAAGTTCAAACCCAAGAAATGTACGATTTTATAAAAAAGTATGCGCGCATTTTAATCGCCGGCGCGATTGTTATCGTTATATGTGTCGCGGGTTGGCAATTATTTCGGGCACATCGGGAAAGTTCACGTATGACGTCTGCGACGGCGTATGAAACCGCGGTGAATATGGCGCATAATAATCCGGGCGCGGCGGGCGAAGCGTTGGCACGTGCGGCGAAATCCGGTTCTGGCGGTATGGCAGATTTGGCTTTGTTTGATTCTGCGCGGATTGATTTACAGATGGGTAATCGTGCGGCAGCCGAAAAGTCTTTGGAACAATTGGCAAAAAATGGCGCGACAGTTGATTTTCGGCACTTGGCAACAATATACCTGGCCATAATGCGTGCTGATTCAATGACGCCGCGTGAATTTGAAAAATTCTTGGCGCCGCTGCAAACCAAACGTTCACCATTTTATTACACTGGATTGCTGATGATTGCGCAAAAATATCTGTCCGTGGCAGATGAAGATAATGCGCGTATCTGGTTGGATAAAATCATTATGGATGCAGATGCGCCGCGCGTAATTGCCGCCGAAGCAGAAGCATTGCGGTAATAATATGTATGTAAAGAAAATATTTTATTTGGTTGCATGCTGTTTGGTAATTGGTGCGTGTTCCAAAAAGGACCCGATTTTGCCGGGTGACCGCACGCCTGTATTTGCAACGGGCGAAATTGTCGTGAAAAATAAAGCCATTCCGGATGGAATGATAGCTATGCAGGCCACTGGTTCCACGCCACCGACCAGTGCATTTATCCAAGACGCTGACAATATAATATGGGAAATTCCGACTGTGGGTGACAAGCGTCGGGTATTTTCCGGATTGCCAACCACATCGCGCGTAAATATTGAACGCGTGCCTGCTTATGCAAATGGGTTTGTTTATGCCGGATTATCCACCGGCGAATTGGTCAAGGTTAATGTACGAACACGCCAGCTGGTCTGGATTGCAGATATATTCAAAGAAAGCGCGCTGACCGGTGGTGCATCGTTATTGGATATCGTTGCACCGGTCCAAATTGTCGGCAATGCGGTTTATGTTGGCGGCCTGGGTGATGCGATGTGTCGCGTGCGTGACCGCGATGGACATAAAGTGTGGTGCAATCCAATCGGTGTTGGTGTGCCATTTGTCGTTGCAGGCGAAGTTGTATTTGTTGTTGCAACAGATGGACATTTATACGCGATTAATGCAAGTGACGGTGCAATATTCTGGCGCACGCGTGTTGCGCGTCAATCTGCGCCTGTATTATCGGATGATATGATAATCACAGTCGGTCGTGAAAGGTTTAAAGCAACGGATGGAAATAAGATATAAAAAATGCGGCATTGCCGCATTTTTTATATCCCAAGCGCATCACGATACATCTTGGTCAATTCGTCTGTTTCTTCCAATTCATCCGGATCCATTTTGCGCAAGCGGACCATCTGGCGAACATATTTCGGGTCGTATCCGGCACTTTTTGCCTCTGTAAATATTTCTTTCATATCGGCGGCGATTGCAGCCGTTTCTTCATGCATTTTTTCAATACGTTCGATGATTGTAATCAGCTGTTTATTATCAATTGCGCCAGTATTTGCGTGCTTCATATCTTTACCCCTTGATTATTCGTGTGGGTATGATATCATTGCACGACTTAAAAACAAGGAAAAAATAAATGCAAAAACTGACCAAGATTACATCAACCATTGGGCCGATGTCGGCGCCAGAAAATGTGTTACGCCAAATGATTGAAAATGGCATGAACGTATGCCGATTGAATTTTTCCCATGATGCCAAGGAAGTTCACGCGGAACGCATCGCAACAATACGCAAATTGTCGGCGGAATTCGGACGGCCGATTGCCATTATGGCGGATTTACAGGGGCCAAAAAACAGAATCGGCGATTTTGCTGGAACATATACGGATGATGGTGAAACGCATCGCACGATATTAAAAATTGGCCAGACATTTACATTCGATTCAAACCCGGCGCTGGGCGATAATACCCGTGTCTATATGCCGGAATCTTTTGTTCTGGAATCGTTATCGGTCGGCGACCGTATATTGCTGAACGATGGTAAAATGGAAATGCAGGTTACGGCGAAATCACCGGGCCGGATTGACGCCGTTGTTATTCGCGGCACAGAAATATGGGACCGCCGCGGATTTAATTTGCCGGATACAGAGGTTAATACAAGCGTGCTGACCGACAAAGACCGCGAAAATTTGGACTTTGTTTTGAAGCATAATCCGGACTTTGTTGCAATTTCATTTGTGCAAAAACCAGAAGACGTTACCGAAGTTCGCAACTTTATTACCGCGCGCACATCTGCACCTGTAAAAATTATCGTTAAAATTGAACGCCCCCAAGGCGTTGAAAGGTTCGAAGAAATCGCGGATGTCGCGGATGCCGTTATGGTTGCGCGCGGCGATTTGGCGGTCGAAATGCCGTTCTGGGAAATTCCAGCAATTCAGCGTTACCTGATTCGTGCATGCCGTAAAAAGAATCGGCCGATTATCGTTGCGACACAGATGCTGGCATCTATGGCTGATAACGAATTCCCGCTGCGCAGCGAAATTTCCGACGTCGCGACGGCAGCGTATTTGCGTGCTGATTCAGTCATGACATCCGAAGAAACGACGATTGGACATTTTCCTGTGCTGGTCGTTGAAACCATGTCGAAAATTCTGGCCAACGCAGATACGGATTCAATTGAAAATAGTTACGATTGGAATCGCGTTGATAATATTCCAGAAAACGATTGGTCACGTTCGGTGACAACGGTGGCCTATCTGAACAAAGCAACGGCGATTGTTGTATTTGACCGCAGCGGCCGAAAATCACGCGAAATTTCATGTCGTCGCCCGGATATGCCGATTGTATCGGTGTGCAATTTGGAAATTATTGCGAATCAACTTTGCTTGTCACGCGGGGTACGTCCGATATTCAGCGAACAGATGTTCACGGCAAAGGATGTCTGCGCCGCGCTGGCACATGTGGGAATCGTGGGCGGCAAAGTCGTTGTTGTTGATGGCGACGATATAACGATGAAAGACATAGAATGTGATGTATAGAATTTACCATGAAGAAATTCACGCGCGTGATTGAAAATTTTAAATGTGCGAATTGCGGCGTGGATGTTTCGGGCACGGGATATACGAATCATTGCCCGGCGTGTCTGTGGTCGCGGTGTGTGGATATAAATCCGGGTGACCGGGCATCCAGTTGCGGCGGCATGATGCGGCCCATTTCAATTGAACAAAAATGCGGAAAATATATCATTATTCATAAATGTGAAAAATGCGGAAAATCCCGCCGCCAACATGCTGCGGATAATGATGATATGGGCGTGATTATAAAATTATCACAGGATGATGATTTTGTGTTTGGGAAATAATAAGTTCTCCTCCAAAGGAGGAGAACTTATACCGAGCCAGCTTGCAATGACAGCACTTCTTTTTCTGATAATTCACGGTATTTTCCGATTGGCAAATCGCCCAGCTGGATGGGACCATAAGATTCACGGCGTAATTTTGATACCGGCAATCCGATATAATCAAATGCGATTCTGATTTCGTTTTTTTTTCCCTCGCGCAAAACTATTTTTACCGATAATGGATATCGCGAAATCAATTCAATTTCCATCGGCGCATACTTTACGCCATCAATGGTTACACCGCGGCGCAGTGGGTCGAAGATAGCGTCATCCGCCGATAATGGTGACAGGAAATCGCGAAGCGCGCGTGCGCGTGATGGTGATTTTATATCTGCGACATTTGCCGCGCGCAATTTCGCGACGTATGTTCGTTTTATCCCGGCCAATGGCAATGTTAATTCACGCGCCAATGCGCCATCATTCGTTATCAAAAGCAATCCGGTTGTTTTATAATCCAATCGTCCAACATATTTAAAATTTTTATATTTCGCAGGCAATGCATCATAGACAGTTTCGCGGCCATTCGGGTCACGCGCAGTTGTCATAGTATTGATTGGTTTGTGGAAAGCGATAACGGTCGGGAGTCTGGAATCGGGAGTCTGGAATCGTAAAATTTGTTTTCCGTTTATGGTAACTTTGTCATTTTCTTCTATAAAAAACACAGGCGTGTCGATGACGATTCCGTTCACGGAAATTGCACCGGATTCGACAAGGCGTTCCGCTTCACGACGCGATGCGAATCCGTTATCCGCGATAAATTTTGCAATACGTACTTTAACCATTCGGCATCTTTACTTCACCCGGATGGCCCATTGCTTTGTGGTGTGACGGGATTAAGAATTCGGGCAATGGCGATGCCATCGGAATTGCTTTTTTCTTCATCATACTTTCGTCTTCGTATGCACGATGTTGGTCCAATTCTATTGGTCGATTATTATATCCTTGCAATATAACCAGCTGCTTTTTCGAATCCAGCTTTAATATATCCATTGGCGAATAAAGGGCACCTTTGTTTTTCGTATCTTCTGATTCTTTGCCTTTATCGTCCTTTTTGGTTTCTTTCATAATCTTTTCACCCATCAAACGTGAAAACTTTTCCGCTGTATCCCAATCGTTTTGACGCATTACGATTTTCGCGGCCGTTGTGGACATAATCGTTGCCGCCGCATCCGCACCGTATTTTTCCTGAATCTGGTGAATGTCCTGGCCGATAATCAGGTACGACACTTTACATCCGCGGCCCAGGTCGGGTCCTTGGATAACGGCCTCTAGCTTTTGCATTTTTGGCATTTCGTCCAAGACGAACAAGACCGGGCACGGACCCAATTTTTGTCCGGCGTGCATGGCATCCGGAACATTGGCCAACAGGAACGAAGACATCAATTCCACGAATATCGCCGTAATTGGATTCAATGCCGCCGCATCGACCAGGTTAATGGACAGATAAACAGACACCGGTTCCCATTTGCCAGTTTTTGCATTTTTTACACCGCGCAAATCGCTGAAATGAAAATCGGAATGGGATGTACGATTGCGCACGGCCGCATTTCGGAAAATGCCCAGGCCGGCCATAACGGTGGATAATATAGACCCGCGTTCCTTGTCCGGAGTATTCGCCAATTGTGTTAATTCTTGGACCGCGCGATGGGCGTAATTATATTGCCGCGCTTCTTCGACTGCATCAATGAACAAGTCTTTCATCGGGTCGGCCATCATTACCATTTGGTCGCCGGCTTTGCGACGTGCTTCCATATCTTCGGCGATGCGAACTTGGTTACTGGTTATCCAGTCGAGTATCAACGATAACGATGCTTCTTTGCCAACCCATCCCGGCGGTACGGTTGCCCATGTTCCAACACGCACATAATTCATTGATGATAGTTGGCCTGCGGCCAACATGTGACGTGCTGCTTCGGCATTTGGGTCATTCATGCCGACGTAATAAGTGTCCAGCAATGCCGCATCATCCCCATCAAATGTTCCGGTATCCAAACGGTGTTTAAAATATTCGTCTGCCTTGGCGCGTTCGACTTTGGATACAATAAATTGAACCAATCCGGACAAAGCCGCACGGCCCGATATTGTCCAGTGCGGGTCGGCTGTGCTTGACGCCTTGTCCGCAATCAGCACCGCGCATATTGAATCAATATACAGGTCGCGTTTTTCCTGTAAAAACGGGACATGTTCTGGGGATAATGGATTCCAAGACGGATAATATACGCCGCGCGCCGGGTCGTCTTGACCCGCCCAGTTCATGATAAATACCGGCCCAATTTTTGAACGATATCCGGATGTGTCTTTGTCCAATTCCGGTTTTGGGTCATTGATAATCATGGACACCGTATCGCATTCGAATATTGTCGGAATAACGACTGCCTGGGTTTTACCGGTTCCGGGCGGCGCCACGCACAGGGTTGACAGGGTTTCGTTCAGCATTAATGGTTTTTTCTTCCAGAACCCAAGTACCGTGACGAATCCTTTGAACAAGCCCATTTTCTTGATATCTTCTTCTTCGGCTTTGCGCGATGAAGATGCATCGTATTTATCCGTGCCGTGCGGATTGAATTCTTTCAGATAATCTTCGTATGTAATCAGCGCATAAGCAATTATTGGCAACAGCGGTGCAATCGACGGTATATCCGGACGCAAAGCTGTACGCGTAATCCATGCTGGAATTTCGGCAAAAATCGATAATCCGCCGGACGACCACATTGCGTTAAAATAAGCCGCCATCCATTTCGCGGTTGCGGGTGACCATCCATATCGCCATAAATGTTCAACTGCGAACGCAGCACCAACGGCCAAAAAGGTCACAATCCATGCGGCGAAAATCCACCGCATGCGCCAGAAAAACTGGGCCATAGGCTTGCGCTCGTGCTCTTTATACTTGTCGGATTTGAATATTCCGAAGCCCTTGCCCTTGCCAGATATGGATAAAATGTTGAACTTTTCAGCCATTATGTTTATGATTATATCATAACAACTAGGAACTAAGAACTAAAAACTAAGAACTTATTAACTGGATTGCATCAAAGCTGCGCTCCTCGCAATGACAACAGTGTTTTTGTCATTGCGAGCGTAGCGAAGCAATCCAGTTAAATTAATCGCGAGCAAAGCGAGCACAAAATGAAGAATATTCCAAGAATTTACATTAATGAAAATCTAGAAATCGGGCGGACTTATCCAATGTCGCGCGACCATGCGCATTATCTGAAAAAAGTAATGCGAACGGATAAATTTATAGTATTTAATAATGGCCAAGAATTTAATGCCGAAGCATCAGTTCTTAGTTCTTCGTTTTTAGTTCTTAGTTCAAGCGAACGTCCCGACCCATCAAACAACATTACATTGGCATTTGCGCCGATAAAGCAGTCGCGGCTGGAAGAGATGGTAAATATGGCGACGCAATTGGGCGTGGCGCGATTGCAACCGATTATAACGGAACGCACAACCGCGAAACATATAAACTGGGACCGGATTCGAAAAATTATTATCGAAGCCGCGGAACAATCGAATAGGAATTCAGTTCCGGAATTGGCCGCGCCGGTGAAATTCGTTGATTTTGTAAAAAATAATAAGAATATAGTGTTTGGGGATGAGAGGCTTGTCTCCCCCTCCTTGAGGGGGAGTGTCGGCAAAGCCGACGAGGGGGAGCTCCCCCCAGTCGTCGTTCCGGCGACAGCCCCCCGACCCGGGGCCCCCGCGCAATCAAAGATTGCGTGGGGTGGGCAGGAGGGGGGCACACTCCTAATCGGGCCCGAAGGTGGATTTTCGCAACCTGAATTCGATGCGCTGGATGCCGTTGGTGCGACAGGAATCAGTCTGGGTGCCACAATATTACGTGCAGAAACAGCGGCGGCGATTGCAATTGCCAAGGCAATTACAAGTCCATAGCCCATAGCAAAAAGCCCATAGTTGGTTTTCCTTGATTTTCATCATTTTTGGGTTATAGTCGTGACGAATTGACTATGGGCTATGGACTGTTGACTATGGACTCATAAAAACCGGAGGTTTTTATGTACAACTGGCTGATGAAATTTTTTTCTGCGGATATGGCGATTGACTTGGGTACCGCGAACACACTTATTTATGTCAAGGGCAAGGGTATTGTTCTGAACGAACCATCCGTTGTGGCCGTTGCAGAAAACCGCTTGCTGGGCCGGAAAGAAGTCTTGGCCGTTGGCGAAGAAGCGAAAAAGATGTTGGGCCGTACGCCGGGCACGATTTCGGCTGTGCGTCCATTGCGTGATGGTGTTATCGCAGATTTCGAAGTCGCCGAAGAAATGATAAAATACTTTATCCGCAAAGTTCATTCGCGGAATTTGTTGGCAGCACCCTTGATTATTATATGCGTGCCGTCGTGCGCAACGCCTGTGGAACGTCGCGCTATCCAAGAAGCTGCGGATGCCGCCGGCGCGCGCAAGGTTTATATCGTCGAAGAATCAACGGCCGCCGCGGTCGGTGCCGGATTGCCAATTGATAAACCGCGCGGGTCTATGGTTTTGGATATTGGCGGTGGAACGACGGAAATTTCTGTCATGTCACTGGGTGGTGTTGTATATTCCAATGCGGTACGCGTTGCGGGCGACCAAATAGACTTGGACATTATTGATTACGTTCGTAAAAATAAAAATCTGCTGATTGGCGAAGCAACGGCCGAAGAAATCAAAAAAACAATCGGTTGTGCCATCGCGCCAAAGGATAAAAAGGAAGAGCGCAGCATGAAAATCAAAGGCCGCGATTTGCTGTCCGGCGTGCCGCGCGAAGCAGTTATCACAGAATCCCAAGTTGCCCAAGCATTATCCCAAACGGTTGCAAAAATCATCGATACTGTGCGTCAAGCGCTGGAACTGACCCCGCCGGAATTGTCTGCGGATATCGTGGATTACGGAATCGCGATGACGGGTGGCGGCGCGCAATTGCGTGATTTTGACACCGCAATTCGCCAGGCAACGGGTCTGCCGGTATTTTTGGCCGACGATGCTTTGTCTTGCGTGGTTTTGGGTTCGGGCCAGATGTTGGATGACCTGGACCGGTTCAAGCATACGCTGCAAACCATGTATTAAAAAATCCGGCAAACGCCGGATTTTTTAATATTGCCAAAGCGGTTTTTATTTCCTATTATTGGCGTACGAAAAAAAAGGATGCGGCATGGAAAATAAAATCCCTGAATTAACATTTGAACAAGCGCTTGCGCAATTACAAGAATTGGTTAAAAAGATGGAATCTGGTGCGTTGCCACTTGCCGATTCTGTGGCGGCGTATGATACCGGTATGAAGCTGAAAACTTATTTGGAACAGATGTTGAAAGAAGCGGAATTAAAAATCGAACAGTTAAAAGTTAATGAATAGTTATGGCTGAAAAAAATAAACTCACACCCGTTATGCAGCAATACGTCGATATGAAAACGGAATGTCCGGATGCCGTTTTGCTGTTTCGTTTGGGTGATTTTTATGAATGCTTTTTTGACGATGCATGCATCGCGTCACGCGCGCTGGAATTGGTATTGACCAAGCGCGGTTTGGATGCAAATGGTAATGAGATTCCAATGTGCGGCATACCATGGCATGCATCGGAAAATTATATGGCAAGGTTGGTGCGCGCCGGATATTCGGTTGCAATTGCCGAACAAATGGAAACGCCAGAAATGGCCAAAGCCGCGGGCCGCAAACAAATCGAACGAAAAATCGTTCGCGTTTTAACACCAGGCACATTGACGGATGAAAATTTATTGTCGCCAAAGAAAAGTAATTTTTTGGTTGCCATTTTTCCAAACCAAATAAATCATAAGTTTGATATCGCCGGATGCGATATTTCAACGGGTGAATTTTTTATTGGCGAACTGTTTGATAATTTATTCGACGAATTGGTTCGATTAAATCCAGCAGAAATTATTTATCCGGAATCTGCGGCAGAGACGCCCGGCATAAAACGCATTCGTGGCGCATTCCGCACGACACCGGTATATGACCGTATTTTTGAACGCAGCGATATTACAAATACAGTGCGTGAAATTTTCAATCTGGAATACACGCAAATAAATCCATCAATACATTTGTTGGCCGGGTATCTGGAATCGACCCAGCGCGGCGCACGTCCGGCGTTCCGCGCGCCATATCGATTGGGCGGCGGAATGCGTTTATTAATTGATGCGGCAACGTGGCGGTCTTTGGAAATCGATGAACCCGTTTCGCCCGGCGGTGCGACATTGCTGGATGTTATTGATAAAACGCGCACGGCGGCGGGCGCGCGAAAATTACGCGCATATCTTCGCGAATTATCCGGCGATATTGGTGAAATCCGCGCGCGCCAGGAACATATCGGACATCTGTTGTTGAACAGCGATGTTGCGGCCGCGTTGCGTACTTTGTTATCACGCGTTCCGGATATTGGTCGTGCTTTGTCGCGATTATCTACGAACCGCGGTACGCCGCGTGATTTTCGCGGTGTGGCGGATTTTATTTCGTCGTTGCCCAATGTAAAATCAGTCGGTGCAAAATTGGATGCGAAATTGGCGGCAGATTTTGGGAAAATCGAAACGCACGATAATATTGGCGCGGAATTGCGGAATGCTTTGGCCGATAATCTGCCCGTATTTTTTCGCGATGGCGGCGTTGTGCGCGATGGGTTTGATACCGCGCTGGACCATATGCGCGGATTGGCCCATGGTGCACGTGAAATTATCGCGTCAATGCAATCTGAATATTCGGGTGCGACTGGTATCGCAACACTGAAAATAAAATATAATAATATTTTGGGTTATCATATCGAAGTTCCATCCAAACAAGCCGATAAATTATTCGCGCCCGATTCCGGATTTATTCATCGTCAGACAATGGCGGGTAATGTTCGTTTCACGACCGCGCGCCTGGTCGAATTGGATAACGAAGTCCGCGGTGCCGCCGACCGCGCCGCCGGAATTGAATCTGAAATAATCGGGCGCTTGATTGAAAATGTGAAAAATATTTCTGCGTCTTTGGTTCATACGGCGGATTTATTGGCTGCGGCGGACGTGTGGTCTGCATTGGCAGATGCCGCCGAAGAATACAAATGGGTGCGGCCGCGCGTTACGGATTGCTGCGGCTTTGACGTGACCGGTGGTCGCCATCCGGTTGTGGAAGATATTTTGCGAAAGCACGCGACAAAATTTGTTAAAAATGATTGCGTATTGGGCAACGATAAAAATATTGCATTGCTGACCGGGCCGAATATGGCGGGTAAATCGACGTATCTGCGCCAGAACGCATTGATTGTAATATTGGCGCATTTGGGTTCTTTTGTTCCGGCGGATGCCGCGACGATTGGCGTTTGTGACCAGTTGTTCAGTCGCGTCGGCGCATCAGACAATCTGGCCGCCGGGCAATCCACATTCATGGTCGAAATGACTGAAACAGCGAATATATTAAATCGCGCAACCGAAAAGTCTTTTATAATTTTCGATGAAATCGGACGTGGAACGGCGACATTTGATGGATTATCGATTGCGTGGGCCGTGTTGGAATTCCTGGATAAATTGGCACCGCGCGCATTGTTCGCGACGCATTATCATGAATTGACCGCATTGACGCTGGGCAGGGTGAAATCATTGACTGTCGAAGTTAAAGAGCATAACAATGAAATAATATTTATGCACAAAGTTATTCCGGGCGCGGCAACATCGTCGTACGGAATACATGTTGCAAAAATGGCCGGCATGCCGGAATCGGTGGTGCGGCGGGCAGAAGAAGTTTTGGGAACGTTGGAAAATGGTAATATAGGGGCGCATACTTGCGCCCCTATACCACAGGTCGTCCCAGACCCATCAACAAAAATCTCCGAACCCGCACCGAATAAACCGCTGTCTCTGTTCGGATAACTTGATTTTTCAAAATTCATGGTTTATAATCGCCCAGCTGGACAGGTGGCGGAGCTGGTTGAACGTACCGCACTCGAAATGCGGCATACTCGCAAGGGTATCGTGGGTTCGAATCCCACCCTGTCCGCCAGAATTTACTTTTACAATCCGCAGGATTGTAAAAGTAAATTATAACTGGGCTCGGGATGAGAACCAGTGGGTTCGATCCGAGTATGCGAGAACGAGCATAGTGAAGTTCAAGCAACTACGAGGATACGCGCAAGCCCGAAGGGCGAGCGAATCCCACCCTGTCCGCCAGGATTGTATAAAATATGAAAGCAGTTATTTATTCTTTGGAAAAGCCAAGCAATTTTTATGGGCCATCGATATTGTGGGCCAGGCTTGAATCCAACAATATGCGTATTCAAATAGAATGGCGGGGCGCAATGCCGCCCAGGCCGGGCGATATCATTGATACGCGGGACTACGTCAAAGAACGCTTTCGCGTAATGAATGCGTTGGGTGAGAATATATGTCCAAGAACATGCAGGTAATAAAGCCCAGGGGATAAAATGTTCAATAAACTGAATCGTGAAATCCGGCCGACAAAAGATGACCTGATTGGTATCGTTAAAAACAAATCCGCGCTTAAAAAATTAATCACGTTTATTGAAAATGATTTGGGTGGTGCGGCGCAAATAGATTACAGCACTTGTTCAATGGCACCTGGATGGAATTTGAAATATAAACGCGGCGCACGTGCGATTTGCACCATTTATCCCGATAAAGATTATTGCGGTGTTATGATTACGCTGAACCGCGATGCGCTGGAACAGTTTGATGCGATGTCCGAATTATTCAGCCCAGCAGTTCGGAAATTAGCAGATGAAATTACGCCATTGAATGGTGCGAAATGGCTGACCGTTGATATTACCGCGCCAGGTGGATTTGATGACGCGAAAAAAATGTTAATATTAAAATTTAGTAAATAATAAAAGGAGAGCAAAATGGACACACAAAAAATAATTGCACGCGCGGGTCAAATCGTCGCGGACAATACTGTGAAAAACAAAATATACAACGGCGAATGGTGCGTTATATCATTAATTGATTTGGATGGATATCCGACATCATCTGTGATTACACCGGCGAAATCAGATGGTATCAAACATATATGGTTTTGCGCTGATACGCGCGGCAATAAGATCAAACGTATTGAAAAATTTTCGGGCGCATCTGTTTGTTTCGGTCATTCGGGCGGTACAGGCGATTATAATATTTCACTGGTCGGTGATATTGAAGTGTTGTCGGATATTGAAATCAAGACCGAAATGCTGTATACACCATTGGGCGAAATGTATCCGGACGGTGCGGCCGACCCGAATTTTGTCGTGCTGAAATTTACCGCCAAAAGATACAATATATTTTTCGGTGATACTGGTGAAGGTATCCACGGAGAAATTTAATGGGCCATATAGAAAATATATTTTTGGTCCGGCATGCGCGGTCTTTGCGTAACGAAGGACTGGGCACCGAATATGCGGATTGTGACGTGCCATTGGCCAATGTTGGTCCGACCCAGTCAATTCGTGCCGGACAAATTCTAAAATCCGTGTTGCCTATTCCAGAACGGATAGAAAGCAAGGTCAGATTTTCGATAAATGGCAAGATGGTTGATGTTAAGCCAAAAGGAAAGGTTGTTTTGTGGTCCAGCACTTATCGCCGCGCACTGCAAACACGTGAAGGAATAGGGCGGGAACTGCAAAACAACCATAGAACAGAATTAAAAGACAGCACTTTGTTGCGCGAACAAAGTTTTGGTATTTTTGATGGGATGAGCAAACAGATGCGTTTTGCAAGATATCCATTCGAGGCCAGGCAGTACGCAATGGATGTTGCCGACGGTGGAAAATTTTTCGCGCGGCCGTCGGGCGGCGAATCGTATCATGACGTATATCGCCGGATGCACCGCTTTATGGATATTTTTGAACGATATGCGCATCCGCATTGGGGCAGATGCGACAACCATGTCATCGTATCGCATGGAATTGCCATACGCGCGTTTTTAATGATGGCGCTGCACAAATCGCCCGAATGGATGGTAAATGAACCGGACCCAAACAACGCATCAATTCGACATTTGACCCGCGACGCATCCGGCCGATTCAAAGATATGGGTTATATATTCGGCGGATTTCCGTATGACGGTCGGTGATTTAATCAAAAATTATATTTGATGCCCATGCCGGATGATATGCTGGCTGGTGTGGAAGATGCGGACGGTGTGCCACGCACACGCAGTTCCAGCGACACCCGATTACCCAATATAATTTCTGTGCCCAAGCCCAGATATACACCAACACCAGACAAATTTTGCTTTATATTTATATCGCCCGACATTTCAAAATTCAATATATTATAAGATAGCCCAAGTTCTGTAAAAGCACGCGTTGATGCGCCGAATAATTGGAACCAACTGAATGGTACATATTCCGATATATCGCCCAGACCGATACGTGCCCCAGAAAAAAATTCCATGTATCGGCTGGATACAGATACATTATGTTTTTCTGTGACCCAACCACCATCCCATTTCCAAGTATCGTAATTGAAAACCGGCGGTCCGGCATAATAAGTATCATGAATCCAATCGTCATGATTGCTGTATTGCAACGTTGTGCCTGCGAACAGCCCAAACCAATGATTCAGCCGACGTCCGACATACAGCGACCAGAACGGCATGCCGCGGGCATTCACGCTGCGTTCAATCTGGTCCCATGCGGTGCGCCCAAAATCATTGGTGTTTTCAAGCGGTGCACTGATACCACCAAATGCGATTTCGGCCGTGATATACCAATATCGTGTGATTTCTGGTCGTGTGGCTTCCATACGTGTTGGCGTGTCTGGTCGTATCAATGTCCGCGCAGAATATTCCGGTTTTGTAACATCGGGCATATCAATATCTTCGGCCGTTGCGATGAATGGTATTACGCACAAAAATGGCAAAATGATTTTTTTCATAAATGCATTCTATTAAATCAAAATCAGAAAACAAAGGATAATTTGTCGCCTGCTTTGTCATTGACTTTGCGTGACAATTTGCTATGATTTCGGCATAGAAAGGATACAGAATGAAGCGTTCAGATTTAATCAGAACCATCCAGGTAAAATTTGGCCGCATGCGCGAAGATGATGCCGCGGTTATAATCGATGGAATGGTGAAACGTTTAACAGATGCCGTTGCCAATGGTGACCGTGTGGAAATTCGTGGATTCGGCCGGTTTTTGCCACGTGTGCGCGCACCAAAAGAAACATTCAATCCACGCACGGGCAAACCAATGCACTTGGACGCCGGCAAGACGATACTTTTTCGGCCCAGCAATGAATTAATCAAAGAGATGAATAATGCCGATATTTAAGCGCAGCGCGCGCGGAATCAAAACACATAACCACGAACGTTATGACAATATGAAACGCCTGATGTGGATAAAATGCGATGGCTGTGACAAATTGGTCTATTACAAAGACTTTAAAGAAAACCAGCGTATATGCCCGAAATGCAACCGGTCGTTTTCATTAACACCGGGTCAACGTTTCAATCAATTATTCGACGACAGGAATTGGAATCTGTTCGAATTGCCGCGTGTTTCCGATGACCCATTGTGCTTTGTTGACCGCATGGAATATACCGAACGCCTGAAAGAAGCACGTGATGAAACCGGCGTGCATGATGCGATATCTGCGGCGGACGGGGAAATCGGTGGCGTGCGGGCAACGGTCGCCGTTATGAATTCGGAATTTATGATGGGCTCTATGGGGCGTGCGGTGGGCGATGGAATTATTGCATCCATCGAACATGCGATTGAACTGAAACAACCATTCATTATTGTTACTGCATCGGGTGGTGCGCGTATGCAGGAAAATGTCTTGGCATTGATGCAGATGGCGCGTACAACGGCGGCCGTCAATAAACTGCGTGCGGCGAAATTACCATATATTGTTTTATTGGCCGACCCGACGTACGGTGGCGTTACCGCTTCGTTCGCGATGCTGGGCGATGTGCATATTGCAGAAGCAGGCGCACGTATCGGATTCGCCGGCCGATTGGTTATCGAACAAAATATGCGTGAAAAATTGCCTGCGAATTTTCAGCGGGCGGAATATTTATTTGAACATGGCATGGTGGATATTGTTGCCGCGCGTGCAGATTTGCCGGAAACAATTGCACGTGTTTTAAATGTTATGATGAAACGTCCGCAAGATGCCGGCGACATCAAAATATCAACGCCTAAATCAAATGCACGCGAATCATTTCGTTCATCGAAAAAATCGGAATCCACACCGGCGTATGAAAAAGTCATGCTGGCACGCGAAGAAAACCGTCCACATTTCTTGGATTATATAAATGGATTGGTTTCTTATTGGACGCCATTGGCCGGCGACCGTACGTTTGGCGAAGACCCGGCGATGCAGGGCGGCCTGGGCTATTTCCGCGGAATACCGGCGGTAATTATCGGTCAAGAATTGGGTCGTGATATTGCAACGCGCCAAAAACATCGGTTTGGAATGCCAACACCCGAAGGATATCGCAAGGCGGTACGTTTAATGCGTTTGGCCGAAAAATTCGAATTGCCATTGATATCTTTGGTTGATACATCGGGTGCATTCGCGGGCAAAGAAGGCGAAGAACGGGGCCAATCCGAAGCAGTTGCCAAAGCAATCCAAACCGGATTATCAATTGCAACACCGTATGTCGCGGTCATCGTTGGCCAAGGTGGTTCCGGCGGCGCAATTGCAATTGCGACGGGCGACCGCGTATTAATGCTGGAAAATGCAATATATTCGGTTATTGCGCCAGAATCTTGCGCGACGATTTTGTGGAAAGATAATAAAATGAAAGCAACAGCCGCGGCCGCAATGAAATTGACCGCGCGCGAATTGTATGACGTTGGTGTGATTGATAAAATTATCAAAGAACCGACCAAGGGCGCACACACGGATTGGCAAACGACGATGGAACATTTGGGCGCGGCGGTTACCGAACAGATAAAAGAATTGTCGGAAATTCCGGCTGCGGATTTGCCGCAAATGCGCAGCGATAAATTCTTTTCAATGACGCGTGATGTTGAAATATACACACCACATTCCAACAACGGAGAATAATCGTGCCTGTAACTAAATCCAAAAAAACAAAAAAACTGGTATCGCTGATATTGTGTATGTATAACGAAGAAGGCAATGTGCATGAACTGCACAGACAAGTATCGGATGTATTGGCCGAAATGCCGGATGTCGATTTCGAAATACTGTATGTGAATGACGGGTCGCGCGACCGCACGCTGCTGTATTGCCATGAAGTGCAAAAAACAGACAAACGCGTCAAAATCGTGAATTTTACGAAAAATTTTGGCAAAGAAGTCGCAATGATTGCGGGATTGGAATACGCGCGCGGTGATGCAATTATATACATGGACGCTGATTTGCAAAATCCGCCAAAGCATATCAAAGACATGGTGCGCGAATGGCAGCGGGGCGAGAAAATCGTTCTGATGAAACGCCTGAACGATGTCCAGCCTGGATTGATATACAAAATATGTAATCGGTTGTTTTATTGGGGGCTGAATTTTATATCAGATGTTAAAATTCCAAAGGCAATGCCAGATTTCAGATTGTTGGACCGCGAATATGTGGAATTTTTGAAAAAATTCAACGAACGCGATTCGATGTTCCGCGGTATGTTGTCGCTGGTTACCGATATGTCGAAACAGAAAGTAATCGAATACACTTCGGCAGACCGGTTCGCCGGGACCACAAAATTTAGTTTCAGCTTGCGCAGTGTCAAACTGGCCATCGATAGCGTGCTGCAATTTTCTGTGCGGCCATTATACTTGGCGATGTATTTCGCGATATTCGTTGGTTTGGTATCATTCGGCCTGGGCACATACGTTGTTATCGAACGATTTATATTGGGCAATCCAACACCAGGATATGCGGCAATAATGTCGGCTATCACTTTTTCC
This sequence comes from Alphaproteobacteria bacterium, assembly GCA_009784235.1. Classification (GTDB taxonomy): domain Bacteria; phylum Pseudomonadota; class Alphaproteobacteria; order Rs-D84; family Rs-D84; genus WRKW01. The sequence continues at coordinate 204,689 of WRCC01000002.1, forward strand.
GGCGCGATAATATTATTTATCCAAGCCATCATCGGAATGTACATCGCAAAGATTCATTTGGAAGTTAAAAAGCGACCGTTGTATTTCGCAGAATATTTTGAATAAATGAAAATTATTGTAGGGGCGCATATTTGCGCCCCTTCTTATTTTCTAAACGAAAAATATTTCAATAACAGATAAGTTCCAATTGCGGATGTCACGATAAATATTGGTTGGGAAATTGGTGCGGACACGCCGAACACATTATCAAACACCCACAGCCATGGATAATTTATAATTATCATAAACAGATATACTGGCCATGCCTTTGCATATTCTTTTGCAATACTGCCTGTACTTTGGAACACATAATACCGCATTGTGAAAATAGAAATATTTATCGATATTATATTTTGGATAATCAGCGCGGCGCCATATAATCCGCCCAGCGCGAAATAAGCACCCAGAAAAATTAAATAAGCCGCAACCGAATTAAATCCGCCAACCAATACAAAGCGGATTTTTTCCGGAAACCATTTGAACCAAAGTTTTTCGATAGCAAAGTATAGTTTATTTATCATTGATTTTTACCAATATCATTTTTTTGCCGGACGTGATTACATCATAATTTTCTAATTCATGCAAATGACGATTGCGCAGTAAAACATATCCGTCCAATCCGTCTGTGTCAGTCGCAAATTCATATTTTATTCCGCGTGCGGCGGTATAAAATTGCGCAGAATAATTTTGCGTTTTGTACAAGGTGATTTGTTCGGATGCATTTCTGATAAAATATTTATCGCTGAATCCGGCATCGGCCGTCCATTTTGGATAAATTGCTTGCACAGCGATAATGCCAATTAATGCCGTGGCTGCGATACCGGCAAACCACTTGAATGTAATACGATTTACGGGCATCGCGGCAATTAAAATCGCGGTTGGAATCATCGCGGGTAATACATACGCGGGCACAATATTTTTCGAAAAGCTGAAAAATATCAATTGTGCAAACGTGAATGCAAGCGCATAGAATAAAAATCCATCGCGGAAAAATCCAGCATCGGTTATTGCGCGTCGAAACCGCGCGGAAAACATTTTTACTGCAAGCCATATCGACCACGGCATGATTGCAATAAAATATACCAACCATATTTTTCCAATGAAACCGCCGCGGCCGGCGCCATATAAATCGCCCGCCCAGTTTGGCGTTACATATCGTTCAAAATGTTCGCCAATTATAAAGTATTCCAAGAACCCGGGTGTCGCGCGTTCGGCCATAATATACCAAGGCAGGGCAATAGCCAACATCAACAGTGTTCCCGTAACAATAGGAACATTTCGAAACATATTGCGCCATTTATTTTTGGCCAGAACATAAACAAATATGGGCAGTCCGACCAAGACAAATATCAACGGTCCTTTGGCCAATAGCCCCAGTCCCAATCCGACAAAAAACAAATACCCCCATCCGCCTGTGCTGCGCTCCGGCGCGATATTCTTGTTGTTAACCGCATTATAAAACCCAATCATAGCCAGCATCATGCAAAATGCCAATGCTGGGTCGGTCATAACACCACCGGCCAAGTATAAAAATACCGGCATCGTCATTAATACCGCGGTTGTGATGGCGGCTGTTGATTCATCGCGCCATCGTCGGACAAAGAAAAATAGCAACGCAGCCGCACCAATTAAAAACAAGAAATGCGGAAAATGCGCCGCAAAATCATTTACGCCAAAAATTTTATATGATATTGCGGTTGTCCAGAATGACAACGGCGGCTTGCCCCAAAACGGCACCCCATCGACAAACGGCGTTATATAATTTCCGCTTTCCGCCATAACGCGGCCGATTTCTGCATATCGTGCTTCGGTCGTATCGGTTAATGGTGTGAACGGCAATGATAATAAGCGAAGTGCGGCCAATCCGACAGCTATCCAAATAAAAAACTTTGCTGTTTTATTCATAATCAATATTGTAACAATATTGACTTTGCCCGTGCAAGCGATAATATGTACATATGAAATCAGGATGGATTATTTTAGATAAACCGTCGGGCATGTCTTCGCGTGCGGCGGGTGGGCGCGTGGCGCGCATGCTGGGCATAAAAAAATTCGGGCATCTGGGCACGCTGGACCCAATGGCATCTGGCGTTTTGCCGATTGCTTTTGGCGAAGCCACAAAAATGATTCCGTATATTGAACAAGACTGGAAACGTATTCATATCGATGAATTCGGCCGGCGCATGGGTGAAAAAGAATATGCGTTTGAAGTCCAATGGGGATTCGAAACAGATACCCTTGATATAACTGGCACGGTTATCAAAACAGAAGACAACAAAACGCTTCCAGAACATGACGAAATATATCATGCGTGCAACAATTTTATCGGCGAAATAATGCAGATTCCGCCGGCATACAGCGCGATTCACGTCGATGGTCGGCGTGCGTATGAATTAGCGCGCAAGGGGCAAAAAATCGATATCCCGGCGCGGAAAATTACCATATATGACCTGGATATTACGGGTTGGAACGACACGGGTCATGATATGTTTTTGGTTAATTGTGGGACTGGAACTTATGTGCGCAGTTTGGCGCGTGATATCGGCGCGGTTTTGGGTCGCTTAAATACCGTCACAATGATACGTCGGACACGTACACATTTTTTTGAAATAAAAGACGCGGTTTCGCTTGATTTTCTGGAAAATCTGTATAATAATGCTCCGGATTCGGTTGCAGAACACTTGCATCCGGTGGATTTCGGACTGGACGACATTCTGGTTTCGGAATTAAACGAAATGTGCGCCAAACTATTCGTAAATGGCGGCGTTATTATAACCAAAGACGATTCAATCGGTCTGCGGCGGGTTTATCATAACGGTCAATTTATTGGGATTGGAATGAATGATAGTTATACGCTGGTACCAAAACGGGTCGTGAATAATAATTAAAAAGGAAACACAATGTCGATTACAAAGTTGAAAAAGACAGAGCTTATCAAAGCACACAAATCATCCGACAAAGACAACGGCGGGTCCGTTGAAACCCAGGTTGCCGTTCTGACCGAACGCATTCGCAACTTGACTGAGCATATGAAAAAAATGCCCAAAGATGAACATTCCAAACGCGGTTTGTTGCTGATGGTTAATCGTCGTAAAAAATTGCTGGCATACATCAAGGGCCGCAATCCATCGGAATATGAAGCGCTGATTAAGAAATTAGGTATTCGTAAATAAAATCCCGCCCGAAAAGGGCGGTTTTTTTCATTGACCACGATTCGGGTTTTTTGCTAGGTTTATGGGTATGAAAAAGCTGTTCGTGATTCTTGCCCTGTGCCTTATGCCTTATGCCTTGTCCGCGGCGCGTTACAACGCTGTTCTGGTCGCTGATATGGATACCGGGCGCGTCCTGTATTCCGAGAAAGCAAATGATTTAAATTACCCCGCATCTTTGACCAAAATTATGACACTGTATTTGGTGTTTGATGCGTTGGAACATGGTCGGTTGAACTTGGATGACCAATTGATTGTGTCACAATCGGCGGCGAATGCGAATCCGATAAAACTCGGCCTGGCCGCTGGGTCGAAAATCAAAGTTGAAGATGCGATAAAGGCCATTGCGGTTGTATCTGCGAATGATGTCGCACGCGTTTTGGCTGAAAATTTAAAGGGTGGTCGCGAAGGGAACTTTGCATCACTGATGACCGAAGTTGCATCGCAAATTGGTCTGTCGCGAACAAATTTCGAAAACGCGTCCGGGTTGCCAGATGATGACCATATGTCGTCTGCGCGCGATATCGCATTGCTGTCCATGGCGATTTACCAGCATTTTCCACAATACCAGAAATATTTCGGCATTCGGTCGTGGACTTATAATGGTCGGACTTATAATAATGGAAACCGGTTGCTGGCATCGTATCCGGGATGCAATGGCATGAAGACTGGATTCACGAACAAGTCACGATATTCGTTGGTATCAACTGCATCACGTGGTGGGAAAAATGTTATGGCCGTTGTGCTGGGTGCGGAAAATAAAGACGTTCGCGCAGATGTTTCACGCCGAATGTTGGACCGCGGATTTACAGAACTGGGCGTTGGCAGTGCAGCGCCAACAAATACTGTTCCGGTGCCAGCAGTTTCATCATCATCGACTCCCGTTGCCGCCACAGGCGGCGGCCGTGCCGGTGTACAATTCGGTGCGTTTGGTTCAAAAAATGCAGCAGATGGTCAAGCGCGAAATGCAAAAAACATAACCGGCGCAAATGCAACAACGGAACAGTTTAATGGACTGTGGCGCGTGCGTGCTTATGGTCTTTCTGAATCGGCCGCACAAACAGCGTGCAGCAAATTTAAATCCGCCGGACATGATTGTTTCATATTCAGATAATAAAATGAACAGCAAAATAGAAAAACTTATCAAACAATTTGCACGGTTGCCGCGTGTTGGCGGGCGTGGCGGTCAACGTATCGTATTGGCTTTGTTGCAAGATAAAACCGGTCGGGCAACTGCACTTGCGGCATCATTGTTGGATGCTGCGGAAACAATCAAACCATGCACGATTTGCGGATGTTTGACGGATATGGATGAATCGCGCCGTAGCGACAGCGAAGGCGGATGCGAATTTTGTCGCGATAATGGTCGTGCAAATGGACAATTATGTGTTGTGCGTGATTTGGGCGATGTTTGGACGATTGAAAAATCCGGCGTGTTTGGCGGTCGGTATCATATAATCGGCGGATTGATTTCCGGTGCTGCGGGTATAACACCAGAAGACTTGAATATCGCGTCTTTATCTGCGCGTATCGAAAAAGAAAATATTGCCGAAGTCGTTTTTGTTCTGCCAAATACGGTCGAAGGAAAAACAACGCAGCATTATGTGATGAGTGTAATTTGCGATAACAGGCCAGCGGCCAGCGGCCAGAAACCTGCCATAGTTTTTACCGAACTTGCATCCGGCGTTCCGCTGGGTGGGGATTTGGATTATATTGATGATGGAACATTGTCGTTAGCATTTGGGCGGCGCGAAAAAATATGATGGATAAAATAAATTCTTTATCGCCGGTAAGTGAAATGATGCGAAGCGCTGGTCTGGAACCTAAAAAGTCATTGGGTCAGAATTTTTTATTTGATTTGAATTTAACCGGAAAAATTGCGCGCAGCGTGCCAGATATTGAAAATAGTACGGTTATCGAAGTTGGCCCGGGCCCAGGTGGTCTGACGCGTGCATTATTGTCCGCCGGCGCACGGCATGTTATCGCGATTGAAAAAGATAAAACAACAAAACCAATTTTGGATGAAATTACTACGGCATCTGATGGAAGACTGGAAGTTGTGTATGCGGATGCGCTTAAAATTTCTGTTGATGATTTGGTCGCGGGCGATTATGCGATATGTTCCAACCTGCCATACAACGTCGGGACTGAACTATTAATCCGTTGGTTGCATAATTTGGAAAATATTTCATCAATGACTTTGATGTTTCAACGCGAAGTTGCAGAACGTATTGTTGCGCGTGTGGGCGACAAACAATACGGCCGATTGTCTGTTTTGGTTGCATTGACCGCGGACGCAAAAATATTGTTTAATGTTCCGCGGACTGCGTTCACACCGGCACCGAAAGTCGAAAGCGCAGTCGTACAGATAATTCCGAAAAAGGGCGCATGCGATACGCCCCTGCAAAATATTGAACGATTAACCGCGAAGCTTTTCGGCAATCGGCGAAAAATGATTCGTGGAAATTTACCGGGTATTGATTGGGCTCAATTCGGATTGATTGGTACTGAACGTGCCGAAGAATTAAGTCCCGAAAAATTTGCCGAAATCGCCCGAACAATTGTGATATAATCTGGGAGAACGGGGAGAGAGATGGACATATCAATATTATTATTTTTCGGCATTGCCTTTGCGCTGGTCTTTTTTTTGCGTGTTGCGCGTATTGGTACGTTGTTGGCATTTTTATTGGCGGGCATATTGGCGGGCCAGCACGCATTTGGCATTTTCGAACTGAATGATATTTGGTTATTTCTGGGCGAATTGGGCATTATATTCCTGTGGTTTTCTATGGGGCTTGAACTGAATGTAAAACGATTATGGACAATGCGGAAAACCATATTCGGATTCGGCGCGGCCCAGGTTATGATGGTCGCGGTTATGTTGTTGCCGCTGATATATGGATTTACAACTTGGACGGTTATGGGCACGGTGATGGTTGCATTGATGTTGGCTATGTCCAGTACTTCAGGTGATTTGGGATTGCTTGCTGACCGTAATGAATTACATTCATCAATGGGTCGCCAGACCTTTTCAATACTGTTGTTCCAAGATTTAATGGCGGTGCCATTGCTGGCCATGTTACCGATATTTGCCGGGCACACATTAAATCTGGGTGCAAAGATTATTGATATTTCCGTTATGTCTGTTGGTATAATTTTGGGTGCGTTTATAGTCGGTCGGTATTTATTGAACCCGATTATGCGGCGTATTGCCGGGCTGAAATCCAAAGAAGCTTTCTTGCTTGCCATCATGCTGAATATTTTGGCGTGGGCATTGTTATTCGAATATATCGGTCTGCCACCCGCGATTGGCGCGTTTGTGGCGGGTATGCTGCTGTCTGAAACTATATACAGGCCGCAAGTCCAATCAGATATCGACCCGTATAAGTTGATGTTCGTTGCGATGTTCTTTGTTGCGTTGGGTATGGGTTTAAATATTCCATTCTTGACCCAGAATTGGTGGATTATCGCGCTGGGCGCAATTGGCCTGGTTCTGGTTAAATTCATCGCGATTTACATCGTTGCGCGTGTGCGTGGCGTTATGACACGCGAAGCATTCTTGATTGCATTAATATTGGCCCAAGGTGGTGAATTCGGTCTGCTGATACTGCAAACCATGAAGACAAATGGAATCGAAGCAATTCCAGCCGCGCACAGCGAAATATTGATGGCGGTAATTGTCGTTTCAATGATTATGACGCCGGTATTACTGGCCATATATGACCGGTTGTATCAATCTGGAAAATTAATATCATCGTCGCGTGCACACAGGGTAAATAAGGGTACAGCTGAATCACATCCACAGGTTATAATCTGTGGATTCGGGCGTGTTGGCATAACGATTGCGAAAATGCTGCAATCCAAAGGCATTCCGTATGCCGCAATTGATATGAATGTTGACACTGTGATGGTTGGTCGGAATGATGGGTTTAATGTGTTCTATGGCGATACGACCAAGCCGGCGATATTAACCGAATTCGGCCTGGCGCCACGAAAAACGCGCGCGGTTGTGATTGCGCTGGATAATACGCATGTTGCGAAAAGCACTGTTCGCGCCGTGCGCCAGATACAAAAGCGTGTCCCGATATTTGCACGTGCACGTAATCTTGGCGAAGCAAACATACTGCGCAGCGAAGGTGTCAAAGTCGCATTGCCGGAAACGGTTGAATCATCATTCTTGCTGGGCGAACAAGTATTGGAAAATCTGGGTATATCCGAACATGAAATAGAAATAATGATGTCCCGTATGCGTGATAATAATTATGAAACATTGCGCGGAATTCTGGACGGACATCAATAACACTAACACTTGCACTTTCACTATTTTTCCCCTACAATCTTTCGGCACAAAGGAATAAACATGCGAAAATATTTATCGGCTATATCAATAGTTTTTGGCGTTATTTTAATCGACCAATTGGCAAAGGGTTATTTGTTGCATTTGGTAACACATGGCCAGGTGCCTTTGTTTGGCCGTGCATTTGATATTGTGCCGCATGCATATATAATGACGCGTGTGACAAGTTTCTTTAATATAGTATTTACTTGGAATCCGGGAACTTCGTTTTCATTGTTCCGCACATTGGGTGAATCTGCGCCGATTGTTTTGATTGTTATTACGGGTATCATTATTGGTGCGCTGGGCCATTATTTGTTTGCGCGCGCAGATAAAAAATATGAACGTGTTGCGTTGTCTTTGATTATCGGTGGTGCGATTGGAAATTTAATCGACCGGATTCGCTTTGGCGCAGTCGTTGATTTTCTTGACTTTCATGCGTTCGGATGGCATTGGCCGGCATTTAATTTCGCAGATGTTTTTATATCAATTGGTGTCGCAGTATTGGTCGCGGGATGGTTATTTAATAAAAGGAAATAATAAATGGTGCAGTATATAAATAATTCAGGGTTTCAACAGTTTTCAGTCGCAAAAGATGCAAAAAAAAAAGGCAGAGCAGGCAGTCCGTTCGTATGGGCGGCGATTGCTGTTTTGGCTGGTTGGCTGACTTATTCTTGGTTTATGCCGAAAAATGAACCGGTGAAATCCGGCGGCGCAGACATATCGACCGCGCAACAATCCGAAGATATTACAAACGTTCCGGCAGAGCGATTGATTGGAAATACGATATCTGCGCGTGTTGCGGGTCTGCGCATTTCCGATATCGAATTAAAAAATTATCTGGAAGATGATGGTACGAATGTTCGTTTGCTGGGCGCGCAAAATGAATTCCTAGAAGTTGGATTCAGCGCAACCGGAACATCGGTTCCATTGCCATCGACTTTGTGGAAAATGAATCGCGCCGCACCAGGCGAAGAAATTACAATGTTTTGGAAATCGCCCGAAGGCGTTGAATTCCGTCGCAGCCTTACGATGACGCAAGATTATGTTTTATCTGTACGTGATACTGTTATAAACAATTCTAAATCGCAAATATCAATGTCACAATATTCACGCATTGTGCGCAGCGCGGGCGATACATCCGCGATGATTGGAATTGAAACCGGCGGCATTGCATTCACATCGTCGGGCATGGAACGCGACAGCTGGAAAGCACTTTCAAAAAAACCACAAATGTATCAAACATCTGGTGGATTCGTCGGATTTACAGACCGTTATTGGCAGACAGTCGTGCGTGCGGATGGCACAGGCGTCGCCGATGAAACAATGCGTATCCGTGGGCGCAGTGATGGAATGTTCCAAGCCGACATAGCCCCAGAATCAACCATAATCGCACCAGGTGCAGAAATGACATGGACCGCAGTTGTTTTTGCAGGCCCGAAAAACCAAGCTGATTTGGCGGCTGCGGTTGCAATGATTCCGGGTATCGACCAGACGATTGATTATGGATGGTTTTGGTTCCTGACACGGCCGTTTTTATGGTCGATAAATGCTTTGCATGGATTGGTCGGTAATTACGGTATTGCGATTATTTTGTTCACAATTTTATTACGCATTTTAATGTGGCCGCTGACAAAAAAATCATTTACCGGCATGGCCGCGATGCAAAAAATGCAACCGGAAATGCAGCGCATACAAAAAATGTACGCCAACGACAAAATGCGCATGCAGCAAGAAATGATGGCGATGTACAAACGCCAAGGTTCATCGCCTGTGTCCGGATGCTTGCCCATGATTTTACAGATTCCGATTTTCTTTGCGCTGTATAAAACATTGCTGATATCGGTTCCTATGCGCCAGGCAGACTTCCTGTGGATAACCGACCTGTCCGCGATGGACCCGTTCTTTATACTGCCGATTTTAATGGGTGCGACAATGTGGTATCAACAACGCTTGCAAACTGGCGGTATGCAAAACGCGGCGGCCGATGGTCCTGCGGCAAATATGCAGAAAATGATGAAATGGATGCCGCTGATATTCACCGCGATGTTCGCATGGATGCCCGCTGGATTGGTATTGTATTGGACGGTATCGAATTTGTTTGGCATCGGCCAATTGTGGTGGATTAAAAAGAAATCATAAATTGTTATGGGTGCAAATTTGCGCCCTTTATTTTTTTATACAACTGGTCCGGCGTTAATATAAATGGATTGCGAATACCCAGTGCGCGCTTTGCAAATCCGACACAGGTTAATAATTGTAGAGGCGAAAGTTTTTTCGCCATTGATTGGGGCAAATAATTATTTGCCCCAACAAACACCCACCCATTTTTTTTCATCGCGTTCATCTCGCGCGCGCCGACCGGAATCAATCGCACACCGTCAATTCCAATTTGCACCAATATATATTTTTTGCTGGATGGTAGCAGAACACAACAATGCCTGAAATTTCGGCAAAATATTTGTGCAGATTTTTTATTTGTATTTCGCGTGAATGCGATAATTATGTTTTTGTTCATAATAATTAGCCCTTGACCGAAGTTATAAATTTTTCTAGGATTAATGCATAGGGAAAGGAGAGATTTATGCCAGCCAAAAAGAAAAATGTGAAAACAATGCCGCGTCGCGCGGCCGCGAAACCCGTTGTGCATCCGGCCGTGCGTGTTGCGCCTGTTGCCAAAACTGATTCATCCCGATTCGCTTTGTATATCTATTGGTTGATTATCGTGTTCTTTGTAGGCGCGACATTTTATGTTTTGGGTCGTGGATATTCGATAATGAATCCGGTTGTTGATAATGTTGAAATATCGGAACGGATGGACATGTCGCAATTGTCCGAACAAGAACGTATTGAAATCGCAACGCGTCATCTGAATTCCGGCCGTGATAAATTGGTCGCAGGCCAAGCCGCAGATGCAATTACCGATTTAACCGTCGCATTGGAAGCAGCACCATTTTCCGCAATCGCGTTTGTGCTGCGCGGCGAAGCATATATGCAGTTGGCCGATTACGAACGTGCGTTGGCCGACCTCAACAATGCGCTGCGCCTGGATCCAGACAGCGCGATTGCTTTCTACGATCGCGCCATGCTGGAAATCCGCCAGGAAAACTTTAACGCTGCCGTTGCCGACCTTGGCCTGGCACTGGAAGCAAATCAGCGTCGCCCCAGCGATATATTGTCCAATCATGATATCTTTTCACGTCGCGCGCAAATCATGCTGTGGAACAAAGATTGGCATGGTGCAATTGCCGATTATACTGCGGCGATTGGTGAAATGGCGGGCGATTTCCGTGATTATGCCGGCCGTGCCGAAGCATACACCGCAATTGGTCAATTCCAGTTGGCTGCGAATGATTACCTTGTCGCGATTGCAATTATCGCAGACCAGGTTCAAAATGTTTCAACAGATGCGGCGCGCCGTGAATTATCCACAAATGCCCAGCTGTTCTTTGAAAAATCTGCTGCACTGCATGTAATGATGGGCGATACATCGGCCGCGCGCGTTGATTTAGAATCCGCCACTACATTGGCGAATGCACTGGGTGACACAGATACTGTAATCCGGTTGCAAAAATTAATTGCAGAATTATAAAAAATCCGGCATACGCCGGATTTTTATTCCACCCATCCTTTTGTTCGTGCAGCAACTGAAAGCGTTACCATCGCAGCCGACCACAACCCAGCGGCGCGGTTTTCGGAATATATGTGTTGATGCGGCGCGCGGCGACGCAGTCCGTATTCTTGGATGACCGACAATTGTTCGCGCGATAATTTGCCCGACAAAAATAACCGCGTGACCAGTGTTTCGACATCAACCAATTCGCAAGGGCGAAAATTCCCCGTGCCGCCGCGATACATATGGTCACGGATTTGTGAACTGGATATAAACCAGAACCAAAGGCTTTCTGCGTCACGGAATTTTTGTGCGGTTGTTATATTGTTTGTTTGCATTTTCTCTCTCCTGTTTTTTGCCAAAGATGATTCTTAGGCATTTACTCCTATACTACGCAGGGTTGAATCAATCAATATATACAACCAATGATTGATATCGACATCAGACTTCTGCGATATTTTTAGTGACTATTGATTTTTAATATGATTCGTATGGGTAAAAAAATTGTCATTGCGAATACAATGACAAATGTATTTATGTTAAAAAATCCGCAATATGCGGATTTTAATTGTTTGCGTGGGTATCCGTATCAGAATCCCCCCATGCCGCCGCGACCCGCCGTTTGGGCTTGCCGATTTCTATTATCGACTTCGGTCATTACTGCCATTCCCATTGCGCTGCGACACCGTTCCATATTTGTCCAATCATTTTCCCATTGGCCAGTATTGCATCCATCAGGGGTTTTATTGCCAGTCAACAGGCGTACTTTATCTAGATCCGATTGCATTTGGCGTTGAACTTGGGACATATTTTGACGTGACGCAATATTTTCGCGTAACCGGGACATGTTATTAGATAGACAGTCCAATCGGCCAGCAATCGTTGCTGGTACTTCGCAATCTTGCATTCCAGGTAACATATTTGCCGATGCGCCCGCACCACCGCCAGTTGCACCACCGCTGTTATCGCCGCGTGTTCCGCCTGCTGCTTCCAATCTTGATACTAATACTGCTTTTTGCAATTGCGTTTCGAATCTGCGAATGGTTGCTTCCAGAAAATCATATTGCCGTTTCATTTCTTGGGTAATCAGGGTTGATTTCAGCGCGATAACTTGGTTCATTTCTTCGCGTTTTTCGGGCATGCGTGCCAAATCCTGGCTGGGGGTGGTTTCGCCAATGTTATATATGTGCACGTTGCACAGTGTGGCATACGGCAATACTTCTTCGGTGTTTCCGCGATTATCTTGACGGATAAAAATGCTGCCCGTTGCTGCAACGGCTGGGGTTACCAAAAGAGATAAAAATATGACTGCTATTTTTTTCATTTTATTTATTAATTCAATTGTTTAAATTGCATGTCCTTGCAATCTTGCTCGCTGATATCCATCAGAGACCGCGATGGTCCGCTCACAGGATAACAGGTACAGCTGCGACGAATACTATGCCACTCGCAACGGTTATATGATGCTTGGTGATTGCTAGAATTCTGAACTTGCGGAGTTATAAAGCCCAGTTCTCTTGTTTGCATTGTTTCGCATTCTGCTCTGTTACTATTAGTAATTGTTCGAACCTGATTACCCAAATCGGTACAAGTGCAGATATTCGTTCTTTGGTTAAATTCACAGCGATTATATGATGCCGACGCTTGGGATGTTAGTTGGCGTTCTTCCAGGTCTGAATGACGAATGGTGTTACGTTTTGCGTTTACCAGATTCTGCAAAGTACCAATAGATGTTCGATTGACATCACCACCGCGGAAACCGCCATGGCATACCATTTGATTTGTCTGCGGATTTGTCACCGGGTTATAATCTGTGCCCAAGACCAGTTCCAAGTCTTCGATGCCGACGACTGATTGCCGACGACGATTACGTAATAATGATGCGCTGTTCAAAACATCTGATGCGCACGCAACTTCCATACGTGAACCACGTCCATCACCGCGCGTATAGCCGCCAGTTGGGTTACCCTGTGCATCCCATTGTGTTGGAATACAATTCTCACTTCTTAATTGTGCCATAGTACACGGCTGATTTCCAATATTTTGTTCAGGCCATATCCAATTCTGTTGTATTGTGTCCGAATTAGCCATAGTGCGAAGCAGTGTGCATCCACCTTGGTTTGGTGGGATAACCTTGCTGATTAAATCGGGGGTTGGTGCGCAACGTTCGTTATTACCTGGTCTGCAATTCGGATTATCACAAGTACAGTGCATAAAACGTAAAATCTGGTGTTCGCTGCACAAAAATTGTCCCCATACGTTGCAAGAATCATTCAGCATCATGTATATATCTGTGATATCAACGCCCAGTGTTTGTGCTTGGATAAGTGCGTCATACACGTTGTCCAATACGTCGTTATACGGGTCGAAAAACCGGAATGCTTTGGCGCGGAATGCCGCGACGCGACGCGGTCCAGTGCAATTATTACCATTGCGGTCGCATCCAGCGTATTCAAATGCAGCATCCATCGCGGCGCGTGCTTCGCGCAAATTAGCTTTCACATCATCCAATTTTGCTAAAATTTGACCGGATGCTTGTTCGCGTACCAATACGTCGATATTTATCCCAGTTGCGGCCGCCGTCATTGCGGCGGCAGATGGTTCATTTGATGCCGCAACAACTGCGGGTTGCGCTGCTGCTGCGCGTTGTTGTTCCAGAATTGATGCCATGCGTGCATCGGATTCTTCGGCCTGGGCCGCCATTTGATTTTGTAATTGCTGCATCTGCATGGCCATTTGCATCTGCATCTGTTGCATTTGTTGTTCAGCCGCTGCGGCTGCGCCTGCTTGGTCTGCGGCTGCGGCCTGGGCCGCCATTTGCATCTGCATTTGATTTTGTTGCGCAGTCGATTGCGCGACCAATTGCGCGGCAATCGCAAATACCAAATCATCGCCGTATTGCCGACATTCAGCGCTTGACTGAACGCATCCATTAACAATTCCCGCCGCAACGTTCATATCCGCGCATCCGCCGCCGGTGCATCGTGGCTGGGCGCATCGCAAAATCACAGCATTACAGTTTCCGAAATTGGCCGCCGGTGCCGCGCCCCGGTTGCCCGGATTCATCGCTGTATTCCATTGCTGATTATTCATCGCGCCGACATTACCAGAAAAAGCAGTCAGATTTCCGCCGCCCACGCCACCCGCGATAACCGGTGTTGGTGAATTAATCGGACTTTGCGCGGCAAATGCACCGGCACACAGAGCAAAGCCGGCAGAAAATGCGATAAAAGCAACGCGGATGAATTTCATATTCTCTCTTTGTCGCAGTATATCAGAAAATCAATAAAAATGGAAGCAATTAATTGGGATTTGTTGATTGCATTACGGCGGTAAATGTTGCTTCGGATACTTTCCGGCCGCCGACCATCGCAATGCCGTGAAATTTCCACAGCGACATTTTTTTCGTAACCAATTCAACATGCAGTTCCAGAACATCGCCCGGCTTTACCATATGAAAGAATTTAATTTTTTCCATTGTTGTAAAGTATCCGAGTGTTTCCGCGCCATTCGTATTCATATTTTGAAACGCGATAAAGCACGCGGTTTGCGCCATTGCTTCGACTTGCAATACGCCCGGCATAATCGGATTGCCTGGAAAATGCCCGGCGCACCAAAATTCATCATCACGCACATTTTTAATCGCGACACCGCTGGACGTGTCGTATTCGCGAACTTCATCAATCATCAGCATATCGCCGCGATGTGGAATTATAGATTCAATGTATTTTTTATCGAACATTTTTTACTTCTTTACCTGTGCGCGCAGCCATGCATGCATGCGCATATACTCCATCGCGTTGGTTGCGGGATAGCCCAAGACTTTTTCGCCGGCTGGTACATTGCGAAACAATCCGGATTTTGCGGCGATTTCGGCATCTTCACCAATGTGTACACCGTTGGCCAGGCCGACATTTCCGCCCAAAACTGCGCGGTCGCCAATGACAACGCCGCCGGCCAGGCCGGTCAGCGCCGCCAAGAAACATTCGCAGCCGATTACAACACCGTGTGCAACTTGGACCAAGTTATCAATTTTTGTTCCATCGCCGATTTTGGTATCGGTCAGCAATCCGCGGTCGATACATGACATAGCGCCGACGGCAACCCGGTCACCCAAAACAACGCGTCCGGCATGCGGCATGAAAATATTTTTTCCGTCTTGGCGGGTGTATCCGAAACCATCCTTGCCAATTGATGCATTGTTGTAAATCACGCAATCGGTGCCGATGGTGGCATTGTCAATAAACGCATTTGGGCCGACGATTGTATTCGCACCGATAATTGCGCCGCCGCCGATATATGCGCCAGATTCAATTCGCACGCCGGCATCAATTACCGCGCCGCGTGCGATATGTGCGAATGGACCGACATAGACACTGCGCTTGTTTTTGAAAATTACACCGCGTTCAATGTGCGCATCCAAAGATATTCCGCGTGGGGCGGGGCGCTTATATACTTCGCCCAATATTTTTACCATCGCGCCACGTGGCGATTCAGTGATTAATAATGTCGCATCTTTTGGTGCATCTTTGACGTGTTCCGGTTGCACGACAATAACGGACGCGCGCGATTTTCTAAGAATATCAATTGGCAAAATTTTAAATCCGCTTGCATTTTGTTCCGTTGAATAGAATGTCAATTGGCCATTCGCCGCGTCTGCAATCGGTGCGATTCCGCTGACCACGGTTTTTTTATCACCGCGCAATTCCAGGCCGAATTTTTCAGCCAGTTGGCCGGCGGTTGTTTTATTCCCGCGCGGCGCGAATAAAAAACATAATAACTTCTTCATGAGAATCCTTGCGTATAATTGGCGGGATTATAAAACAAAAAAAACAAAGGGGCAAATAATTATTTGCCCCTGGGTAGTTTTGTGCGCAGTTCTAAGGGCAAGATGCCAATTGATTCATAACATTCCGAACATCGCGGTTGATATCAACCGTAATTTGCCGTTGCAGCCCATCGGTATAAGTAAATTCAAACGGGTGATTTTCCCACCAAGGCACAGCTGCGTAAATTTGACCAAATGGTGCCAGTAACGAATTAAACCAAGCGCGCCCGCGGCACAGGCAAGTGTTGCGTACGTCCGCGACTGTTTCCGCCGTTGCCGTTCCGCCGGCGAACGAAGCGGACAAATCGGCGTCAGACATCATCAAACACCGCGCACCGAATCCATAAAAATTCGCATCGTCCAAGACGAATTTATAGACCAATCCCGGTGTCGCACCCGCACGGCGCAAATGATACGTAATCCCATCACGGCAACAAGAATTTGATGCCGCCATCAATAATTTATATCGGGCAAGCAGCGGTGCCGCATCCGGGTCATTTGCGTCCAGGTGCCCATCGCATTGCAGCGCGGCTATTATATTATCCATGCGGTCGGCGGCCAATACGGGCCGACGCGGCGCCACTGTTTCACGCACATGTGGTTTGGTACGCCAGATATGACATTCTAAATCCGTGTTGAACGGACATTCCGAAGTATATAAAACCATCGGCCGCATGATATTTGCTGCGCGTGGCATCCGCTTGAAATCGCAAATCGGCGATTCAATTTCGCATGATGGTTCTTGGATAACAATTTGAATTTTTTGGGTGTCAAAAATATCATTGGTCGAATTGTATTCTTGGTACATCGGCGCATTATCTGCAAAATCAATCAAGTCCGGATTATAAATCGAATCGTCCCACCATGGAATTCCATATTCATCAATTGTGCGTGCAGTTTGATGCGGAAAAAACACATTGTCGGACGCATGTGCAGTTGCGACAATGGCAAGAATTGAAACAGCAAAAATTGATTTAATCTTTATCATTTTATTTTTTATTTTGGGGCGCAAATATGCGCCCCAACTATTTTTAGAACCCGCGTGGCGTTGCCATTTTGTGCGTTGTGATATTTTTGTTCAGCGCGGTTACGACATCACCAGTAATATCCAATGCAGCCGGCGCAGAATCAGACACGCGTGCAAATCGACCATCGATAACAATAGACAGATTTTTGCGTGCGATGATTGCATTGATAATCGGGTCCAGATTTTTCTGTTGAACATCAGCCAATGCTTGCTGGAACGAAACATCAATTGCTTGGGCGCGTTCAGTCACATCGCGTTGCAAAGCTGTGACTTTTTGTTGATATTCTTGGACGCGACGGGCCAATGCTTCGCGTGACAGCATATCTTGTGATTTTTCGATTTCTGTCTTTTCTTTTTCCAGTGCATTTTGACGACGTGTCAATTCATCGCGCAGACGGGATTCAAAGCCTTCGCGCTGTTTACGCAGATTGTCCAGCACAGTTGCGCGCGCCTGGATTTCATCCATGCGGATAACGGCAATGCGCAAATCGGCACCGGTGATCGCTTCGGTTGAAATGCCTGAAACTGCACGGTCAACCGATATGCTGCGGTTGATTTTGGAAATACCCCAAATCGCCAGCACGCCGACCGCAATTGCAACCGCCGCGATAATGCCGATTTTTCTGTATTTTTTAACATCAATGTTAATTTTGTTGAATTTTTTCGCCATGATTTTTCCTTTTAGTTCATATGCTTGGTTATTATATCAAGATTATCTAAAAAAACCAAATGATTTTTCTATGTTTGACCGGTTTGCGGGTGATTTTGACCCCGTAGTGTACAGGTAGTACATGAGGGGTCAAAATCACCCGCAATGTGGCACGGATAGGGTAATTACAATATCGGGGGGAAGCAATCGCCGCCGGCAGACGGACAACAATTCCATCCCTGGTCGCCCATATCGGTCAATATTTCGCCCATGCAGCATCCGGATGAATCGGGTGGTGTTTGCGTATCTGGGCACAATATGGTTGGTGCCGCGGGCGCGGATGGCGTCGGCGCAAATGGGTTTTGAATGAGCCCCTGGTCATTGTATTGCAATCCTAAAACATTTTGATTAAATTCAGGGCTGCCCGGCTGCATTACTTGTCCGCTGGGACCGACGATGCCTTGCTGTTGTTGGTTATAGAATGCGTTCCATTGTGCTTGGCTGCGACCTTGGTATTGATTTGCTTGGCACCAGAATTCAGCCGCACGGAAATCATTAAAATAGCGCTGCCAAGAATTTCCGCTGCGAACACGGCCATCTTCACAGACTTCGCGGGAATCTATATTGAATGACCGCGCTTGACCAATCCATTCTTCACGTGACATATCAACCGGCTGGAAATTGTTTCCACGTGATACGGCATAATCCGTGCTGGGCGCTGCAATCATCGCGCAATTACGGGTATCATTGGTATCAGCTGGGTCACCGCAAGTTACAACCAAGTCGGTCGGCGAAAATACAGTAATACGTGTTCCGGCCGCAATCGAAAACGGCGGCACGGTATTATCCATTATATCCAGCGCCAATTTTTGAACAACGCGATTCCAAGTCGTTATGATTTCCTGTTTCGCCAATTCCGATGAACGCACCTGACCTGATTGAGTAACAGTATTGTTATCCAAATTAATCTGGTTCACAAACCGGTCGGATATCGGCGCGATTAAATTCACCGCCGCCGGCACCAATGCGGTCATCATCGGCATTATCATGCTTTCCAGATAATCCGTAGAACCGCGGCCCGGTACGCCAACGCGACCTTGGGAATCGCCGGAAAATGGATTTGTATTTTCATCACCCATAAAGTTGAATTCGACGCCATCTGGTCGGACGAATCTGTACCAGCTGATCTGCATGCGACCGATAGATTTATACGGCCCCGGCAAATCGCCGTGCGCCCAACCCAGCATGAGTGTCCCGGCCGGAACGATAATCGTGCGGCCATTATCGGAATAAACATGGCGGTCAACGGTTGCCTGGACCGGCAGGCGCGATTGATTTTTTGCATCGGCGCGTACTTCATTAACAATCGTCGCCGGTATTGGTTTATATTGGCGCAACACAAACGTCCGGTCGTACGGCACAGATGACACGGTTGCTTCGGTGGCACCCATGCCGCCACCCCGTGGGTCGCCCAGTGAAGATGGCCGAAAACTGGTTGATGGTTGTGGACGCGGGCGTCCGCCCCATATGCTGCCCCGGCTGCCGGCTGCGGATACATTGGTCAAATCGCCTTCGACCTGGCGTGCGCGGTTGCCCGGCATTGTTGGTACTGGGTTCGATAAAATCGGCATGGCCAAATTTGCGCCGATACCGCGGCCACCGATGCTGTCCACATCCGACCCAATTGTGCGTGATGGATTATTAATATCAGTGATTAAGCCAGTATTTGGATTATATTCACCAATTGGGTTTTTGCATTCTGTATCCGCAAATGGGTGGAACAGATAACGTCCCGCAGACGGCCGTATCCAGCCCGCATGACGACCAGATAAATTATATCCAGGCATCGCAAAATCAAAACAGCTTTCGCGAACTGGTTCTGGTCTGGGCGGTGCGACTGGCGCAACAACGGTTGGCGCAGTTTCTTCGAAAATATTCGCAAATTCATCAAAGTCGAATGTAAAATCCAACGTTGGTTCCGGTGCAGCAGGAGTATCAAAAAACGGTTCTGGCGCAGGCACAGGTTCAGCAATAATTTCAGCACGGCGCGCAGATATCAAAACAGGTACAGTTTCAATATGCGACATTTCAATTGATTGAGACGCCAGATGATATTTGATATTTATTTTGGTGCCCGTATCTTTCAATTCATTAACCGGTTTCCATTCAATTGTTACAACGCATGGCGCACGTTCAGAAATTATACCGATATTTTGGCATGTGGAATTCCGAATGCTCAGACCATCTATATTATCATCCAGAAATACATCAGTGATTCGCATCGCAGTGTTTGCAGATACGGTGATGCGGGTTTCACCCATGTTACCAACTGTGATGCCACGCATTTCGACTGCATCCGGGTCAATTATCAATGCGCCGTCAATCGCAGCGCCAGCAGTGACAGTATTCTTTTTGGGACCCGACAAAAGCAGGAACAATAAAATCACCACAACCAAAAACGCCGCCGCCAGCAACATCCACAAAACATACGGCGGAAGATTTTTTTTGAATTCGTTAAAGGTTTGATTCAGTGGCTTCATTTTGAAGTTTGAGGTTTGAAGTTTGAAGTTTGAAGAGATTTTTATAATCTTCCTACTTCAACCTTCAAACTTCCTACTTTAATTATTGTATCCTGACCACATGGCATGCCACGGATTGGAATCTTTGTAATTGGTTGCACAAGGTTTGTGCTTCGTCTATATCACTCATTGGTCCAACGCGCAATCTGTACAGACGCGCTGTGGAACCGCCACCGCCCAGTGTTCCAACGCCTTGCTCATCGACTGCAAAGAACACTTTGTCTTTGTATGGTGTCAGTAATCCTGCGCCTTCGTCACCCGAAAAACGCGCAAGTAAGTTTGTCCAATAATCATTCAGCGCCTTGACCGATGTATCCGACCGCAGTTCGACCGCAACACCACGTTGATTGCTGGTGATTAATGGTATTCCGCTTTGCGGCAAGAATGAACCAGCAGTGATGCGTTCCGATGGAATCATATTCGCGCCGCTGAATGAACGCATCGACGGGGCGCCTTGGTTCAATGGCATCGCACCTGGCATCGGTTGGAATCCAAAACCGCCGCCGCCTTGGTCAAACATCATTGGTTGCATCTGTTGCTGCATTGGCATCATTGGCGTATCGCCGAACACGACATTGTTCAATGATTGATTTGACATCCAGCTGGCTGCGACATTTGCTTCGGCCAATGCCATGACGGATGCGGTGTCCGCAATCAAGAACGGTTTGCCGCGTTTTTTAATGCATACCAAGCGTTGTCCGCTGCGAAGTACCATATCGCCGACTGCTTCGACAATCAGCAATCGTCCGTTTTCACCGTCTGTACGGAATCCGACCGGGGATTCGCCACCTTCGATTAATAACGACACGACCGGGCGTTGTGTCATCGCGATAACCTTGTCACCGAAATCGATGTATGTAAATATGCGGTCGCGCCACACGCGTTCCGGGGCGATTACATAATCGTCTGGATTTGGTACGAATATATCCAAATCGAATCGGAATTCCGATGGATCAATTTTCATAGACTTTATCCAACCATAATCTTCGCCGTCAACGCCAATCATGCCGGAACCAGCCGCTGGTCGATTGCGGTTGAATATTGAATTCATTCCGCCGGATGCGGGTGCGTTCGCTGCGCCATTGCCGCCCGGCAATACGCGACCGCCGTCCAGCACTATGTCCACCTGGGAATAAGTAATTTCGGATGCATTTGCCGGTTCGCTGCGCAAATATAAAATATACACGTTTCCGGATTTGCCAGTTATGATAAGGTTTGTATCACTGCCCTGATTAGCAGGCATCGGCGATATAAATATCGTTGAACGTTGAATTTCGAATTCAAATAATCCCGTGTTACCAATTTGGCCGTCTTCGATAACTTCGCCAGCCGGGAAATTAACCATCGTAACCATTCCGTTGCGCAGCTTAATCGGTAAAACGGCGCCCGGTGTCCATGTTAATTGCGCGAATCCCGGTTTCGTTGAACCCGCGGCCATGTTTGCTTCTGGATGGTCCCATGCGGCTTGGATACCGCGGGCATCCGCCACAAGTGGCAATATACAAATTGCAAAAAATATAAATAACTTCTTCATTATTTATTCCTTTATTGAACGAAATTCAGCGGGTCGCCGCCACCGGCCCGGATTTCATATTCTGTTACGAATATGCCCAGCGGATTATCCAACCGTTGGCCCCATTGCATTCGTTTCTCGAAATCTATTCCTATCAAGATTGTAAAATCTTTTTGGGTACGCTGTCCAGCATTATCTGTGCATATATATCTGAAATTTGTTATGTATCTATTTTTTGCCCACGGTTCGATTGCGCCCATAAATTCAACACGGCAAACCAAATCCAGTTCTGGATAATTTCCCATGATATATCCAAATGCAGCGGTGCGTGTGAATGGCCCCCATACTTCGGGCGATGAAGTTAAATATACTATGCCACTGCCTGATTCCCATTTACGGCGCATCAATCCGACGTTTGGAATAATTTCATTGCGCAGTTTTATGTATTCACGGATGAATGCTTCGGTAAATATTGGTAAATTCGAATCGTTTGGCGAAAACGGCGTGACCGTAATTTCCATAGTATCGGTTGGCGTGGTCGTAAGGAAGAAAATTTGGGTGCGCGAGACGGGCGTCAAATTCGACAAAGCCACGACCAGTACGACCAGCGTCGCAAGCGCGGCCGCAAAGACAAATGTCATAATTCTGGACGTCAAAACCGGTGGTTCTATGGTTTGCATCGCTCCCCCTGTCGTCAATCATAGAAAAAAAACAGGCGGCGGCGCAAGTGGTTTTTTATATTGCGCATGCGTTTATTTTTGCTAGTATCGCAGGGATTGTAATATAGGTAAGGAAAACTGATGTCTGCAAATTATACAGTTCTTGCACGTAAATATCGTTCGCCGGATTTCGGGACGCTGATTGGCCAGGATGTCTTGGTTAAAACGTTAACCACCGCCATCAATACGGCGCGCATTGCGCATGCTTATATATTTACTGGAATTCGTGGAACGGGTAAAACATCGACTGCGCGAATACTCGCCAAAGCGCTTAATTGTTTGTCATCTGACAAAGCAACCGCGACGCCATGTGATAAATGTGAAAATTGTGCCGCGATTGCCGCGGGCCAACATATAGATGTCTTGGAATTGGACGCGGCATCACACACGGGTGTTGATAATATGCGCGAATTGCTGGAAGCGGCCCAGTATCGTCCAACCAATGGCCGCTATAAAGTATATATAATCGACGAAGTTCATATGTTATCAACTTCGGCATTTAACGCGTTGTTGAAAACTTTGGAAGAACCGCCGGCGCACGTCATATTTATTTTGGCGACAACCGAAATAAGAAAAGTTCCAGTAACGATTTTGTCGCGATGCCAACGTTTTGATTTGGTTCGTGTGCCGGTTGAAATACTTAAAAAACATTTTGCATGGATTGCGGCGGAAGAGGGCGTGGAATTATCCGAAGACGCGAACGAGCTGCTCGCGCGTGCGGCGGATGGTTCTGTGCGTGATGGTTTGTCTTTGCTTGACCAGGCAATTGCACAAACAGGCGGCAAAGTTGACCGCGTGGCAGTACTGGATATGTTGAAACGCGCAGACCGAATTGTAGTTCTGGATTTTATGAAAATATTATTGTCGGGTGATACCGCTGTGGCGCTTTCTAAATCGGACGAACTTTATCAAAATGGTGCAGATTTGTCATTGCTGCTTTCCGATATGATGGAATGGACACATTGGATGACGCGCATGCATCCGTCGCTGCGCGCCGGTGATGTACCGACCGCGCCTTATTCGCCGGACCAACGTGCACAAATGATTGAATTGGGCGCAACCACAACATTAAATACTTTGTCACGCCTGTGGCAAGTTATGGTTGCCGCGGTGCCGGAAATGGCAGCATCCGGAAATCAAAAACAGTGCTTTGATATGCTGGTTGTGCGATTGATGCACGTTGCAGATATGCCGCCAGTTGATGTATTGATGGCGCAGGGTAATAACGTGTCATCCCGCAGAGCGGCGCAAAGCGACGCGAGTGCGGGACCTGGTCAAAACCAGGCAATAAAAAATATTTCCGATAATAAACATTTAGATACGGTTAAGACTGACCAGGTCCCGCACTCGCAACCTGCGGTTGCTCTGCGGGATGACACTGTGATTAATACCATTATGGACCTGACCACTGCATTGACCAATGCGAAAGAAATCCTGTTGCTATCGGCGCTGAATAATAATATAGAAGTATCATCATTTGAACCCGGCCATATTAAATTTTTCAACCGGCGTGGCGATAAAGATTTTGCCGCGAAATTGGGCAAATGGTTGTTTGATAATACGGGTATGCAATGGCAATTGGAACAATTGATGGAATCCGAAAATACGCCAACTGCATCAGAAGGGGCGGTCGCCGCCGCAGCATCCGACCCGATGGTTGCAAATGCGATGGATTTATTCGCCGGCGCAGAAATAGTAAAGATAAATTGATTCTAATAACGCATCTGCATCATTATAATCAATTTCTCGGTAGTTAAATGGAGAGAAAAATGTCATATAAAAATTCAGAATCAGGGCGGAGTTTAATCGAAGTCATCGGCGTGATGGCATTGGGCGCGATTATGATTGCTGGAACTTTCCAAGTATATAGCGTGATGAGCACGCGGATGAAACGCATGGAAGTTATCGAAGATATGCGTGACCTGGCAAAAAATACTAAATTGCTATTTTCCGGCCGGGGCAGTTATAACGGCGTATCAATCGCGTATTTGATAAAAGCGGGTGCACTGAAAACCGACCGGGCGCCAGCGATTGCAACAGAATACAATGTTCGTTCGGAAAACGATGGCGCGGAATTTTCCATTAATCTGATGGGCGTTCGTTATAATGATTGTGTGTGGATTGCCGGTGCAAAAATAGATTTTGCCATTGCCATTCGTACGAATGATTCTGTGCTGGGCGATGCGGCCGAAAATTGCCGCCGCGGCGAAGAGAATAAGGTGTCGATTATTGCGAGGTAGAAGTTCCCCTCCATTGGAGGGGTGTCCCGAAGGGACGGGGTGGTTTACCCAAACTTCGGATGCACTGTAAACCACCTCGGCGCTTCGCACCACTCCTCCAAAGGAGGAGAACTTAGACTGTCACTTCGAAAATAGAAATGAAAAAATACTGTTTGCTGTTTACTGTCTGCTGTCTGCTGTTCGGCTGCGCTGGATATCAAACGCCGCCGCGGGACGAATGGTCGTCTGTTTTGCGTGGCGCTTCGTTCGGCGATATGACAAGTGATGCAAAAATTGCCAAGCGTCCGATATTTATGGGTACAGGTGGTGTGCCGATTGAATCCGCCGCCGTTGCACGCCCGATGATGGAACAACTGGAATATGAACTATATGATGCATTGCGCAAACCAGGAATCCAAGTCCAGCGCGTCGGAACCGATGTTGTTGTTGTTTTGGTCCGCGATGCATTTATGTCTGTTGACCAACCAGATATTTCCGCGGACGGCGCGGATACCTTGCGTATAATATCCAAAATCTTGGTCAAATATGGCAATACTTATATTGAAATTGCTGGATATACAGACGCAATGCGCGACGCGAACATGGCAAAATCATTCTCGTTGGATATGGCGCAACGCGTAGCACTGTTTTTTGCGGCGCACGAAATCCACCCAGTACGTATGTTTATCGTTGGCCGCGGGTCCGCCCGACCAATCAGCGACCAAAGCACGACCGGTCGCCTGATGAACCGGCGGGTTGAATTGCGCATTTCGCCAGTGATAAGGTAATTGATTTTCCACTTGCGTAAAATATTCTATACTGACCGTCACTTTCTGCTTGATTTTACGTTTGTTTGTGCTAAGCTCTTGAAGCTTGCATGGTGTATAAAGCAGGACAGTTTGGTTTTTTATATCCAAATTACAAAGGGTTAAAAAGATTTTAGGGGCATAGTTCAACGGTAGAATAGAGGTCTCCAAAACCTTTGGTGAGGGTTCGATTCCTTCTGCCCCTGCCAATCATTTTTCTTAATGGCTTGCCATTTAGAAAAATGATTGGCGCGCCGTAGTCCAAAGGACATAGGCGGACTGGTCGAAACAGAGAATAAAAAATGCTGAAAACATTCATCAATTATATCAAAAACGTACGACTGGAATGGTTCAAGATAACCTGGCCAACCCGCGATGCCGTGGTTCGTGCGACAATTATGATATTTGTTTTTGGTGGATTGATTGCGCTGTTTCTGTTCTTTATCGACAGCATATTGAATAAACTGGTTGGATATATATTCTAGGGGAAATTTCGAATGAAATGGTATATCGTTAATGTTCATACGGGTGCAGAAAACAAAGTCGCGCGCGAATTGCGTGAAAAAATCGACAATGCCAAATTGAATCCGATGTTCGGCGAAATATTGGTGCCGACCCGCGAAGTCACGGAAATCAAAGCCGGCAAGCGTGTTAAAACTGAAAAGAAATTTTTTCCGGGCTATATCGTTGTCCAGATGGATATGACCGATGAAACATTTTCCTTGGTGAAATTAATTCCGCAAGTTGTTATGTTTTTGGGTCAAAATTCTTTGGCCAGCAATAAATTACGCCAGAATAAACCAGTGCCGATTTCCGAAGATGAAGCGCGCAGATTAATGCGCCAAATGGAAGAAGGTCCGGTGTCATCCGATATCGAATACGACGTCGGCCAGGAAATACACATTATTGACGGCCCGTTTGCGAATTTCAACGGTATCGTCAAAGAAGTCGATAACCTGAAACAAAAAATGAACGTTACGGTATTGGTATTCGGCCGTGAAACGTCCGTCGGGCTGGAATTCAGTCAGGTTGAAAAAGTATAATCAGAACTTTTGTTCTATTATAAATGTGGTAGAAGTTGCCTCTTCGCACCACGAACTCTAAACAGGAGATAAAAATGGCAAAAAAAGAAGTAAAGGGATACGTGAAATTGGTCGTTCCCGCAAAACAGGCGAATCCATCGCCGCCGATTGGGCCCGCTTTGGGTGCCGCCGGCGTCAATATTGCCGAATTCTGCAAACAATTTAATGATGCAACCGCATCCAAGGAACCGGGAACACCGACACCTTGCGTGATTACTGTTTATACAGACCGCAGCTTTGAATTTATCATGAAGCTGCCGCCGGTGTCTTATTATTTGAAAAAAGCAGTAAATGCAAAAATTGGTTCGAAAAAACCGGGTCGTGATTTTATTGGTAATTTGACATCCGACCAAATTCGCAAAATCGCCGAAGACAAGATGCCAGATCTTAACACAACCGACGTGGAATCTGCGATGAAAATCGTTGCTGGCCAAGCCAAATCCATGGGCATAAAGGTAGAGGGTTAAGATATGAAAACGACAAAAAGAATTCAAACTTGGGCCAACTTGGACCGTGAAAAAGTTTATACGCTGAATGACGCAATCGAAGTATTGCGTGGGTTCACATCCAAAAAATTCGATGAATCGCTGGAAATTGCGGTTAAATTGGGCATTGATGTAACCAAAGCAGACCAGCAAGTTCGCCAGATGATTTCATTGCCGCATGGCACGGGTAAAACCGCGCGCGTTGCTGTTATTACGGCGGATGCGGCGGCGGCGACCAAGGCTGGTGCGGATATTGCCGGCGGCGAAGAATTGATTGATAAAATCGCCGGTGGATTTATGGAATTTGACCGCGTTATTGCGACGCCGGATATGATGCCAAAAATGTCCAAAGTCGCACGCGTCCTGGGACCAAAAGGTTTGATGCCGAATCCGAAATTGGGCACGGTCACAAACAATATTGCCGAAGGCATCAAATTGGCCAAATCCGGCCAAGTTGAATTGCGCGCGGAAAAGAAAGGTATTATTCATGCCGGATGCGGCAAGATGTCTTTTTCAACCGACAAATTGGTTGAAAACTGTGCTGCGATTGTGGATGCTTTGAAAAAAGCAAAACCATCTGCGTCAAAGGGCCAATATATCCAAGGTATATCTGTGTCAACGACCCAGGGCCCGGGATTGAGGGTGACAATTTAAGTTCAAAGGTTGAAGTTTGAAGTAGGAAGATATTTAAAATTCTTTAAACTTCACACTTCCTACTTCAACCTTGCGCGCATCGCGCGCGAAAGATTCTTGTCCAAGACTGATGGTGTTCGCAAGAACTTAATCCCCATCATAGACGAAAGAGAATACTCTTTTGGGGCAAGACCATAGGGATAAATAATTATTTGTCCCTACTAAAAGCCCCGATCGCGCCGGAGTCCAATAGGACGAAGGCGGACGGAAATTTAACAAAAACCAAAGGCATGTAAAAGATGAAAAAGCAAGACAAATCAAATCTGATTTCATCGTTGCATACTCTTTTGAAAGATGCGGGCGGTGTGTTCGTTATCGAAAATCACGGGCTGACTGTTAAACAGACCGAAGATTTGCGAAAACAACTGAAACCAAACGTATCCGTGTTCAAGGTCATCAAAAACCGCTTGTTCAAATTGGCTGTCCAAGACACTGATTTCGCAGGCGTTGCCGATATGATGAAACGTCCGACGGCGGTTGCCATCGCGACAGACCCATTGGCTGTGACCAAAGTGTTAGCGAAATTCGCCGAAGCCAATCCGAAACTTTCCATCATTGGTGGAAAAATGGATGGCGATATACTGGACACCGAAGGCGTTGTGCAATTATCCAAACTGCCGTCTCTGTTGGAAATTCGCGGCACGATTGCGCGCATACTGGTCGAACCAGGCGCACGTTTGGCACGCGTCAGTGCAGAGTATGGTAAGAAAGAATAAATTAAATCAAAGGTGAGTAAAATGGCAGATATCAAAAAATTGGTTGATGAATTGTCAAAATTGTCCGTTCTGGAAGCGGTCGAATTGTCCAAAGCTTTGGAAGAAGCGTGGGGCGTTTCTGCTGCTGCCGCTGTTGCTGTGGCTGCCGGTCCGGCTGCCGCTGCTGCGGAAGAAAAGACTGAATTCGACGTTATTTTGGCCGATGCGGGCGCCAACAAATTGGGCGTTATCAAAGTCGTGAAAGACGTTACCGGTCTGGGTCTGGGCGAAGCAAAAGCATTCGTTGAATCCGCACCGAAAACAGTCAAAGAAGGCATTTCCAAAGACGACGCAGAAGCGTTGAAAAAGAAATTGGAAGAAGCCGGCGCTAAGGTTGAAGTGAAGTAGTAGTTAGTATTTAGTATGTAGTATGTAGAAAGATAAATTCTACCTACTACATACTAGCTACTACATACTAATCCTCAACCAAAAGCCGAACAATTGACTAAATTTATTACAAAAACTTAAAAACAAAATGAAAACCACCCGGGATTCCCGTGTGGGTTTTGCGCGTTTTGATTATTGGTTTATAAACAGAATCAATAATTGAAATTAAAATGAGCAAGGAGTTGTCAAAATGGCAGTAATTCAAAAACTTCGCAAATCATTCGGACGCAGCTTGCTGCAGACTCCGCTGCCCGACCTGGTCGAAATTCAATATGATTCATATCGCGATTTTCTGCAAGCAGATGTGGCGCCATCATCGCGTAAAAACATGGGATTGCAAAACGTGTTCAAAGCGTTTTTTCCAATGAAAGATTACGCCGGCGTTGCTGATTTGGAATTCGTGGAATATAACGTTGATCGCCCGCAATATAATGTGCGCGAATGCATGCTGCGCAATATGACGTATGGTGCACGCTTGAAATTAAAATTGCGCCTGATTATTTGGGACGTTGCCGAAGATGGTAAAAAGTCTTTGCGCGATATCAAAGAACAAGAAATATTCATGGGCGAAATTCCGATGATGACCGAACGCGGAACATTTATCGCATCCGGCGTCGAACGCGTTGTCGTATCGCAAATGCACCGCGCCCAAGGTGTTGTGTTTGGCAAGACCAAAGAATCCAAGGCTGCTGGCGCTGCATCATATACTGCGCGTATAATCCCAGAACGTGGTTCATGGATTGATTTCGAAGAATCAAACGGTGTTGTTTATGTTCGTGTTGACCGCCGCCGCAAAGTTCCGGCCACCGTTATGCTGAAATGTTTGCCGACTGCATCGGATGAAAAGAAATGGGCCGCCGACACGCGTCGCGCAGTCGTTGCCGGTATGACGGATACGGAAATTCTGTCTGCATTTTATCATAAGATTCCGATGTCTTTTGATGGCCAGATGTGGGTTGGCGATGTTGCATCATTTGCAAATCTGGGCACTTATCGTTTGAATTATGATTTGATTGATCCGAAATCGAAAAAGGTATTGGCCGAAAAAGGCACGCGCCTTAACGCCAAAAAAGTTGAAAAGATTACATCCGCATCCAAGCAATTCGGAATCAGCCCGGAACAACTGGTCGGTGAATATTTATTCGAACCGATTATGAATGGCGGCGACGCAATGTTTGCGGCCGGTACGGAAATCACCGAAGAAGTCTTGAAAGATTTGGAAAAACTGAACGTCCGCGATATTACGATGATATCCATTGATAATCTGTCGTACGGCGCGCATATGCGTAATACTTTGATTGCAGATAAAACATCCAGCCGTGACGAAGCGTTAATTGAAATATACAACGTCATTCGTCCGGGTGAACGTCCAACGGTCGAAGCAGCGCAAAGCCTGTTCGCACACCAAGGATTCGACCCGTCGTATTATGATTTGTCTGCGGTCGGTCGCTTTAAAATGAACAAGCGTTTGAAAATCGATTCCGGGAAAAAGCCAGAAGACGAACGCCTGTTGACCAAACATGACATCGTCGCAACGATGCAAACTTTGGCGAACATCATTGACCGCAAAGACAATATCGATGACATTGACAATCTGTCGAATCGTCGCGTTCGTGTTGTTGGCGAATTGTTGGAACAGCAATTCCGTATTGGTATGTCGCGTATCGAACGATTGGTACGCGAACAATTGGCCAGTCCGAATGTCGTGAACATGCGTCCGCAAGACATCATTAATGCACGTCCGTTGACCGCACTGGTCGCTGAATTCTTTGGTACATCACAATTGTCGCAATTTATGGATGCTTATAATCCATTGGCCGAATTGGAACACAAACGATTGGTGTCCGCATTGGGTCCGGGTGGATTGAACCGTGACCGCGCGGGCATTGACGTCCGCGACGTGCACCCGACGCATTACGGCCGCCTGTGCCCGATACATACACCCGAAGGTCCGAATATTGGTCTGATTACGCACTTGTCGTCTTATGCGCGCGTAAATCCATACGGATTTATCGAAACGCCGTACTATGTTGTTAAAAATAATAAAATCACGGACGAAGTTGTATATCTGACCGCTGATGAAGAAACCGGTCACAAAATCGCCCAAGGTAATTCGCCAATGACTGCATCCGGCACATTGTCCGAAGAAATGGTTACTGCGCGTGTCGATGGTGAATTTACAATGGTGCCACGCGAAGAAATCGATTTGATTGACGTCGCAACGCGCCAAGTTGTGTCGATTGCAACCGGATTGATACCATTCGTTGAAAACGACGACGCGAACCGTGCCTTGATGGGGTCAAATATGCAGCGCCAGGCAATACCATTGCTGCGCGCAGATGCACCGTTAATTGGAACCGGCATTGAACGCGAAGTCGCACGCGATTCCCGCACCGTCAAAATTGCAAAGCATTCCGGTGTTGTCGAATCTGTTGACGCGAATCGTATCGTTATCAAATGTATGAATTCCCGCAATGTCGTGACCGGCGTTGATGTTTATGATATGGAAAAATTCGGCAAATCGAATTCGGAAACATTGATGCATCAAAAACCATTGGTAAAGGTTGGCGACCGCGTTGTATCCGGCGATATCATTGCCGATGGTGCGAATTCCGAATACGGCGAAATCGCGTTGGGTAAAAATGTCACTGTGGCGTTTATGCCATGGCGCGGATATAATTACGAAGATTCCATCGTGATATCCGAACGCATTTCACGCGATGATGTGTTCACATCTGTTAAAATCGTTGAAAAAGAATTCAAGATTAAAGACACTCAATTGGGGCCGGAATCTTTCACACGCGATATTCCAAATGTGTCTGAAGAGTCGCTGAAGAACTTGGACGAATCCGGAATTATTTATGTCGGTGCGCACGTGAAGCAGGGCGATATCTTGGTCGGCCGCGTTTCGCCAAAATCTGAAACACTGCTGACACCCGAAGAAGCATTGCTGCGCAACATATTTGGTGAAAAAGCATTGAACGTCAAAGATACGTCGCTGCGCGTTGGGCCAAACGAAGAAGGCGTTGTTATCGGCGTCAACGTTTTAACCCGCCACGGCGTCAAGAAAGACGAACGCACTCAATTGATTGAATTGCAGAAAATCGAAGCCATCAATAAAAAACGCGACGAAGAAATCACAATTCGCGAACGCGGATTTGCGGACCAAGTCTTGCAATTGGCTGATGGCTTGGTCATCATAAACGGCAGCGGCAGCATAAAGCCGTTCATCGGAAAAAAATTGTCCGACGAAATTGCCGAAGCAATACGCCCATCTGATGTCAAAAAATTGACCATAAAAAATGATGAAGTGCAATCAAAAATTGATGAAGCGCGCGAACAACATTTATTCGTAATGAAAGAAATCAACGAACGTGTTGATCATGAAATCGAAAAAGTCCGCGAAAGCAATTCACTTTCCGCCGGCGTTTTAAAAGAAGTCAAAGTCTTTATCGCACGCAAAATGAAATTGCAGCCGGGCGACAAAATGGCTGGCCGCCATGGAAACAAAGGTATCGTATCAAAAATTGTTCCAATCGAAGATATGCCATATATGGAAGATGGAACACCAGTCGATATCGTTCTGAATCCGTTGGGCGTGCCATCACGTATGAACGTCGGTCAGATTTTGGAAGTTCATTTGGGTGCAGCTGCAAAAGCACTTGGTGCACAAATCGGCGAAACTTTGGATGAAATCAAAGCAAAGCGCGCGGTTACGGATGACCTGCGTACACTGATGGGCAAGGTTTATGGCAAAGACGTCGCGGCGTCACTTGAAAAAATGACTGATACGGATGTGCGCGCGAATGCGAATTTGCTGCGCGATGGTGTGCCGATGGCAACACCGACATTCGACGGTGCGATGCCAGACGATATCCATAAAATGTTGAAATTGGCGAAATTGCCGGAATCCGGACAAGTAACGTTGATTGACGGTATGACTGGTGAAAAATTTGCACGTCCTGTGACGGTTGGCGTTATGCACATGCTGAAACTGCATCACTTGGTGGATGAAAAAATCCACGCCCGTTCGGTCGGCTCTTATTCCCTGGTCACCCAGCAACCGCTGGCTGGTAAGGCACACATGGGTGGACAACGTCTGGGCGAAATGGAAGTCTGGGCATTGGAAGCACACGGTGCGGCGCATTTGCTGAAAGAAATGTTGACCGTGAAATCCGACGATATCGCCGGTCGCAACAAGATGTATGAAACAATTATTTCGGGCAGCACGGATATCCAAACCGGCACACCCGAAGCGTTCAATGTCTTTATGCGCGAATTACGCGGATTGGGCTTGTCCATGATACCAAAAAAGATTTAATAGGAGCGAACAAATGAATATGCTGCAAAAAATATTTGGCCAGATTGAAACCAAAGAACACTTTGATGCGTTGCAGATTAAAATTGCATCGCCCGAAGAAATTTCATCGTGGTCCATGGGCGAAGTAAAAAAGCCGGAAACGATTAATTATCATTCATTGAAACCGGAACCGGATGGATTATTCTGCCAGCAAATCTTTGGCCCGTCCAAAGATTACGAATGTGCGTGCGGAAAATATAAACGTATCAAATTCCGCGGCGTCGTTTGCGAACGGTGCAGCGTCGAAGTCGGTCCGTCATCTGTCCGCCGTGAACGCATGGGTCATATTAAATTGGCCACGCCTGTATCGCATACATGGTTTCTGCGCGAAGGTAAAATTGCAACTTTGTTGAATAACTTGCCGCAAAAAAAGCTGGAACAGGTTATCTATTATGACGCGTATATCGTTACCGAACCAGGCTTGACCGACCTGAAACTGTATGACGTCATCAGCGAAGATGAATATCAGAAATCGTTGGAAGAATTTGGTCCGGACGCATTCCGCGTTGGTATTGGCGCCGACGGCGTTCGCGAAGTTGTTGCCGGATTAGATATGGGCGACGAACGCACACGTTTGCGCGCGGAATTGTCCGAAACAAAATCCGAAACAAAGCGCAAGGGTATTATCAAACATTTGAAACTGGTTGAATCTTTGCTGGATTCCAAAACGGAACCGGCATGGATGTTGCCGGATGTGTTGCCGGTTATTCCACCGGATATGCGTCCGTTGGTCACATTGGATGCCGGTCACGTTGCTGCGTCTGATTTGAATGATTTGTATCGCCGTGTGATTATCCGCAACAACCGTCTGAAAAAATTGATGGATTTGCATGCGCCGGAAATTATTATCCGCAATGAAAAAAGAATGTTGCAAGAAGCGGTCGATGCGTTATTCGACAATGGACACAAAGCGCGCCCGCTGGTTTCGCAAAATCGCAAACCGTTGAAATCATTGTCTGATTCTTTGATTGGAAAAACTGGTCGTTTCCGTATGAACATGTTGGGTAAACGCGTGGATTATTCCGGTCGTTCCGTTATCGTGTCGGGTCCGAATTTGAAACTGCACCAAGTTGGTTTGCCGAAAACCATGGCGTTGGAATTGTTCAAGCCGTTCGTGTTTTCACGCCTGCTGGCCGGCGATTATGCAAATACTTTGAAAACCGCGCGTAAAATGGTCGACGCGGGCGAAGACATCGTTTGGGAAATCTTGGAACAAGTTGTTCATCAGCATCCAGTGTTGCTGAACCGCGCGCCGACATTGCACAGATTGTCCGTGCTGGCATTTGAACCGGTATTGATTGAAGGTAAAGCAATCCGTCTGCACCCATTGGTCTGTAAAGGATTCAATGCTGACTTTGACGGTGACCAAATGGCGGTTCACGTTCCGATTTCATTAGAAGCACAATTGGAAGCACGCACATTAATGCTGGCATCCAATAACGTGTTGGCACCGGCATCGGGCGACCCGATGATTGTGCCGACCCAAGACATGATTTTGGGCGTGTATTATATCACTTTGATGGATGGCAAGCATGATGATAAATCGCCACGCTTTGCAAATATGGATGAAATCAAATTGGCATTGGAATCCGGTGCGATTACATTCCACACACCGATTATCGCACGTGTCGATGGTGTGCGCGTTGAAACCACCGCGGGTCGTATGATTTTGGGCGAATTCTTGCCGAAAAAGCCGGGTATGACTTTTTCATTGGTGAATCAGCCGATGGCAAAAAAGCAAATCGAACAATTGTTGGCCGCTTGTTATGAACATTGCGGTGACAAAGAAATGATTATGCTGGCCGATAATTTGAAAAATACCGGATTTGAACAAGCGGCAAAATCCGGAATATCAATCGGTATGGATGACATTGTGATTCCGGCGGAAAAACAGCAAATGATTGCGGATGCGGAAAAACAAGTCGCAGAAATCGATTCGCAGTATCAAAATGGTTTGATATCGCACGGCGAACGTTACAATAAACTGATTGATATGTGGCAACGTGTTACGAATAAAATCGGTGACTTGTCATTCTCGGGCCTGCGTAAAACCGAAGGCGACAATTGGAATTCCATTATCATGATGGCGGATTCCGGCGCGCGTGGTTCAAAGACCCAGATTCAACAGCTGGCCGGTATGCGTGGCGTTATGATGAAACCGGACAATTCCCTTATCGAAGTTCCGATTATATCGAACTTTAAAGAAGGCCTGACCATGGCGGAATACTTTACATCCACCCACGGTTCACGCAAAGGTCTGTCCGATACGGCGCTGAAAACGGCCGACGCTGGATATTTGACACGTCGCTTGGTTTCATTGGCACACAATACTTTGATTACAGAATCAGATTGCGGAACATTTGAATTTATATCGGCCACACCGGTATATAGCGGTTCGGCTTTGTCTGTATCATTGGGCAATGTTGCGCTGGGTCGTACGGTTGCCAAAGACGTCGTGAATCCAATTACTGGAAAATTGATTGTTGCTGCGGGCGATTTGGTTACCAAAGCCGCCGCCAAAGAAATCGACGGTGCTGGATTGCCAAGTATTGATATTCGCAGCGTGCTGACATGTCAATCCGACGGTCTGTGCGCGAAATGTTATGGTATGGACTTGTCACGCTCTGCATTGGTCCACGTTGGTGAAGCGGTCGGTGTTATCGCGGGCCAGTCGATTGGCGAAGCAGGCACCCAGCTGACACTTCGTACGTTCCACGTCGGTGGTATTGCGACCGGGGGTGCGTCCAGTCACTTTATCGAAACACCAGTTGATGGAAAAATTAAATTTGATGGTGTCACAACGATTAACAATTCGTCAGGTCGTGCAGTCGTTTTGTCCCGTAACGCGAAAATCAGCGTTCTGGATAAAAAGGGCGCGGAATTGTTCGTGGCGAAATTGCCGTACGCATCCATGCCACTGATAGCGGACGGCGCGGATGTTAAAAAGGGCGACAAGCTGGCTGAATCTGACCCATATTCAAACTTGATTATTGCGGAAAAAACCGGACGTGTTGCATTCCATGACTTGGTCGATAATTTATCATATTCCGAAGATATCGATGCGATGACCGGCATTACATCACGCAAAGTCCTGAACTGGAAAGCATCAACGAAGAAAGCATTGCAACCGCGTATATCTTTGACGAATGATGAAGGTCAAGTGATATCATTGGGCGGCAAAAAGAATGCTGAATATATCTTGCCGATGTATTCGATTCTGAACGTTGCGAATGGTGCGATGGTTAATGCGGGTGATGTCATCGCACGTATTCCGGTCGAAGCCAAACGTACAGCCGACATTACCGGCGGTCTGCCACGTGTTAACGAATTGCTGGAAGTGCGCCATCCGAAAAAACCGGCAATATTGGCCGAAACCGACGGCGAAATTGAAATCATTGATGAAGGCAAGGCAAAGATATTGCTGCGCATCATGCCGGATGACGGGTCCGCGCCGGTTGAATACGCGATTCCAAAGGGTGTCAGCTTGCTGGTCCGTACCGGCGACATGGTAAAAAAAGCCGAAATGTTGGTCGACGGGGACAAAGTTCCGGGCGATATCTTGCGCATATTGGGCCGTAAAGCATTGGCACAATTTATGGTTGAACAGATTCAACAAGTATACCGCTTGCAAGGTGTGTCGATTAATAACAAGCACATGGAAATCTTGATTCGCGAAATGACGCGCCGCGTCGAAGTCACGAATCCGGGTGATACCGTGTTCCTGACGGGCCAAGTCATTGACCGCGTCGATTTCGAAGAAGAAAACGCGCGCGTAATGAAAGACGGCAGCCGTCCGGCCGAAGCATCGCAGGTGCTGGTGGGACTTACCCGTGCGTCTTTGACATCGCGTTCATTTATATCCAACGCGTCGTTCCAGCAGACGACCAAAGTCTTGGTTGATGCCGCAATTGCCGGTAACACGGATAAACTGATTGGTATCAATGAAAACCTGATGGTTGGTCGTTTGGTTCCGGTCGGTACCGGTGCATACGTACGTCGTGTTCGTGAAATTGCGATGGCCGAAGATGAAGCTGAACGCATTGCCCGCGAAAATGCCGGCGGCGAACAGCAAAAACTGTCGATTTAAAAATAGTTCCACGCTAAAAATATAACCCGCGAGCACAAAGGCTTTGCGGGTTGTTTTTATTATGTCTGAAATTTCTATGTCCGGTATATGTAGCGTGCAATGCCGCCCAATAAACTACAAAAACCACCATTATTTCCAACTATGTCTACTATAGTAGACACACACCGTCGTCATCTCGGCGAAGGCCGGAATCCATTGCGCCGCAGGCATTGTATAAAATTGTCCACTTTAGTGGACACGCAATTTAAGACTTGTCCTTTATAATGGACAATCAGATATACTTAAACTACAAAAACACATAAGTTGGTAAGTTAGTGTTTTTATTATTTTTGCAGAAATAGCGTCTCAAATCCGCTAAATAGTATCGTATATTCAATGCATTAAACCAAATTAAAAATAAAAAAACACGCCCAAAAAGGTTTTTTATAATGCCGTTTTTTGTAGTTTAAGGGCTATTACGGGGCAAAACGGGGCGGTATGGTAGGTAAAAACGGGTGTTGTCAGCATTTTTAGACACGCACGGGACATAAATTGCGGACATATCGTCGACATAAAATGAGTTATTATTTGCTTGACAAAATGTTATTGTGAGTGTGTTATTATTCATAAATAATATAACAAGAGGGTAAAAATGGGCAGAATTTTTCCTATTCGTCTCTACAGTATAACCAATTGGACTTTTGTTCCAGATATGTTTTTAACAAATCATGGTGCATGGAAAAGAGATCATCCTTGTAATTGCAGCGCAGATTTTAATGAAAGTTTTTTTTCAGGTACCAATCGTTGTAAAACAGAGAGAGAAGACTGTAGGAAATTCCAACAATGGAAAGCAGAAGAGCCCAAATGGTGGTTTTCTCGTAAACGCTCGAAATAGTATCATTATTTTCTCAAAAGTTGGAGACTCATAAAAATGTCCACTTTAGTGGACATTTTTTTAATAAATACTCTCGCGTATGTCCGCAGTGTGTCAGAATCCTGTGTCCCAAATATGTCTTTTTACAACGGCCGCGTATACAATTAAATACAATTTGGATTACAAAAAACGAGTTATGGTAATCTGATGAACATGGCGCATCACGCCCCGTGTCGCCCCATAACGGACGTATTTACCACAAACGTAAGGAACTATTAAAAAATGCCCCTTTGGGGCATTTTATTATCTTTGACATGGGAATATTTCCCTGATATCGTCTTAACCACATGAATAACAAGACGATTCATTTTGTCCACTGTGTGCAGAATAATAATGCGGGTGACTTGGCGTGTTGTCCGTATCAATATTTTCCAGAATTTCGTAGATTTAAAACACGCATTCATCATATTGCGACAATCCAATGGTGGCATATTTCACCGGGTGATATTATCATAATCGGTGGTGGCGGATTATTGGAGCATTGCGCGAAATGGAACGCTGCGATATCGAAATGTCTGGATATTTGCGGTAATGTTTATGTTTGGGGCGCAGGGTTAAATAGACACTTTGACATGCCCGAAGTCCGTGGCATTGATTACAACCGTTTCACGCGCATCGGCATTCGTGATTACAAGAATGATTACGGGTTGCCTTATCTGCCGTGCGTGTCTTGTATGCATCCATTGCTGGATGCGCAACGTGCATCCGGCCGCCCAGTTGGTATTATTGAGCATAAGAAGTTTCCAATCGTCACCGCCAAACATGCAAAGATAAATAATTTTGCGCCCATAAATAAAATTATGAAATTTATCGCGGAATCAGACACGATAGTTACGAATACTTATCATGTATGCTATTGGGCCGCGCTGATGAATAAACATGTAGTGCTGTGCGATAACTGGTCATCAAAATTCGCCGGCATGCGGTACAAGCCCGCGACCACATCGGCCAGCAAAGTGCCGGATTACAGCGGTGCGTTGGCCGAATGCCGCAAATTAAATATCGCATTTTATAACAAAGTTATGGACGATATATTGAACAAGCATAAAATGCAACCATCAAAGTTTCGCGGATTTATGAAAAGCAATTTGATGTTGGCCATGCCGCGCGCGCTATCGCATTTAATTCCATTTCGCCGCGTACGATTGCGCGTGCGCCGAATGACATTTGCATAATAAAAATCCGGCCAATTAATGGCCGGATTTTCTCCCTTCCTTCCGTTTCCGGAAACTGTGGTCACACTATGCCGCCATTGCGACTTTGTCTGTATTTTCCATGCCGACATCCAGAATCTTTTTGGCTTCGGCAAATACCATTTCTTTGACGCGCAGCGCCAAATCAGTGGTATCCAAAGATTCTGCGGCAACGTCGAAATTATCACCGCGAATTTGTAATGATACAAATGCGCCGGTCAATGATGCACGCGGCAAATCTTCGATGGTGCGTGGCGCATTTCCTGCACCAATATGCAATTCATCGGCCAGCGATACAATTTGACGGTCGCCATTCACCCAAACGGTCGTGGAAAGAACTTTGTCCAATGCGACCATTATTTCTTTGATATTTTTTCCCATCCCGTTCTCCTTTGTTGTTGCTGATTTATAATTTTTTTGTATAGACTGCGTCCATACTAAACTAAATCATAAATCATAAATTCCCAATCATTTATTGTTGTTTTTCTGCTTATTTGGCGGATTTATGCGGCTTTTTCTGTATTTGCTGTTGTCTATACGCCAATGTTAGTAAAAAAACGAATCGCAGGTCAAGTGAAAAATAATTTCATTTAATTTTATTTATAAAAACCATAATGTACCATAATATGATTATAAATTGTCATTGACAGTCATGCAAAATCTTGCTATCTATACAAATAATGACTTTGTTTCTTTCAACTTTTGAAAATACGGTGGATGCCAAGGGTCGGATTTCAGTGCCGGCTGGCTTTCGCACCGCGGTTGCCACCGAACAATTCAGTGGTGTTGTTCTGTATCGTTCTTTTACAAATGGCTGTATAGAGGGATTATCAATGTCGCGTATGGAAAAAATGGCCGCGGCCACAGACCAGATGGGCGTGTTCGATGCAGAATTGGACGATTTATCCGCGATGCTGTTTGCTGATGCACGACCGCTTTCATTCGATGTGACGGGCCGTGTTATTGTGCCTGCTGATTTGTTGAAACACGCTGGCATCACGTCAAAGGCGATATTCGTCGGCCGCGGAAATTCATTTCAAATCTGGGAACCGTCCGCATTCAAATCGGCCCAGGATAAATCATTAAAAACATTACGTACATCGCGCCCGAATTTAAAGATAAATTAAAACGTCGGCGTGACCATGCGTTCGCTTTTTATCCGTACATATTTTTCCCTATTGATTTTTTCGACATTTTGTTATAGAAATCATAATGATGAGAAGATTTTTAATCACTTTGTCATTGTGTTGTTTTGCCGTCACATCCGTTTTGGCCGACGGTTGTTGCGAATGCGCCACCAAATCATACAACCCGTTTTTCGGTGACTTTCG
Organism: Alphaproteobacteria bacterium; assembly: GCA_009784235.1. GTDB lineage: Bacteria > Pseudomonadota > Alphaproteobacteria > Rs-D84 > Rs-D84 > WRKW01. The sequence goes on from WRCC01000002.1 coordinate 245,512, forward strand.
TCACCAAGTTGCACTCAATATCGGTGCCGGTATCGACAGTGGCATAATCGTCCCATTGCCCGCGCGGTTTGTACCATTCGCAGAATTGCATGTACAATATTCTGTGCCATCGACTTTGTTCTATTTTCCATCGCGATTGTCTCTGAACGTTACCCAGACAATTGGATTTGGTCGTCGGTATGGATGGGACTGGGATGATTATTCGATTCCAATTATTTATTTAACCAAAGACGTTGCATTTGCACATGGACGTAATTGGTATGCGGGTATGGGTGCGGGCGGTGGTTTCCAAGTTGCTGAAAATGACCGTATTGGGTCGAAATTGGTATTTACTTTGAAGCTGTTCGCCGGATACAGAATTAATGAACGCGCGACCACAGAAATTTATGTAAAGCATTTTTCCAACGGCAATACTGCGCCCGAAAATAATTCTTATGCTTTTTACGGTATGGGCATGACGTATAACTTTTAAATGGTACATCCATTAAAAAATGCGGCAATGCCGCATTTTTATATACACAACAGGCGAACCATTTCTGCGGCGGAAATTCTTTCTGTCACCCAGCTGTCCGTATCATATCCGCGCCATCCCATGGTGGTTGTGACACCTGGGCCCGCCCGCATTTCGGTCTGGGTCATCACCAAGTTTTTTTCAGTATTGCGGATGTTTGTATTATAAAAAACGATTTCATCAATCACACGCGACAGGTATTCATCGACCTTTGAATTATCCAATACTTTGCCATGCCTTGCACAGAATTCTTGGTATGTAAAGCACCGACTGCCCGTGCTGGCCCGAACCGGGTCATCAAAATCGCGCAGTGCGTACGCAAATCCCATTGCGAAACACCAATGTGCGTATCCCAAGAAATCGCACACCAAATCCAATCGACCGGTCGTAGGCCCGGTGGTGCGCGCAGTAATCTGGCCGCTCAATGTAGAATCATGACGAAATATTCCAACGAATTTTGTATATTTATCCGCGCAATCATCACGGTGACCAGTCGCAGAATTCCGCAGGAAATTTATATATTGTGCCTTGGTCTGAACAACATAATCTTGCCATGATGTGCCGCCGCCTTGGGCATCTGGGCCGGCTTGGCCACGCGGTTGACGCACCGCAACTGTGGTTGGTGCAATCGGCACGCCACGCGATGCAAGGGCAGAACGTATCAGGATTGGTATATTGGCATAATCAGTAGAATATTCGGACACAGATGTGGGCACCGCGTCGGGTGTGCGCATCAATCCCACACCATCGCCCCGCGGCGTGGCAATCAATGTGGTTGGCAATAATGCCAAAATTGGTAATATTAAATACTTCTCTCTCATGTTTTTAATTGTATCAAAAATGGATTGTTTTTTGAAGTTTTAATTTATGATGATATTGATTTAAGAAAAAAATTGTGTAAAATACCGCGCACGTCCCCATAGTTCAATTGGATAGAACAAGTTCCTCCTAAGAATTAGATATAGGTTCGATTCCTGTTGGGGACGCCAAAAGCCAACAACAAAGCAGATGCGTTATTGTAATTGATTTTTACCGCAATTGGTCCGAAAGCAGGGCGATGGCAACAGCATAAGCATTTGAATTATTCCATTTTTTTATACGGTAAAAATTATCGTACACCATATATGCTGTGCGGGTTGTTGTTATGCTATCTTCGTCACACACCATTCCTGCTTCGCGCGTGCCGCGTGGAATTGCCGAACCATCTGGGTTTGTTATGCCCATTGCCACCCATTCGTTTAATGTTTTTTTCGTGCGGGAATCACACCATGACAAATTAAAATTGGTCGGCACGCGCACAGTTCGCAATATGCGTTCATTTTTATTCCATCCCAATTTAGATAAATAGTTTCCGGCTGAATGTGATGCATCGGCGAAATTATTTACGATATCAATCCGGCCGTCACCATCGCCATCAACACCGTATTGTTGCAGCGTTGTTGGAATAAATTGAAAATGTCCCATTGCGCCCGCCCAAGACCCGCGCATATCATCAATTTCCAAATTATTTTTATCTGCGATTTTCATCAATGCCATTAATTGATTGCCAAAAAAAGTTCCGCGCCGCCCATCATAGATAAGCGACAGATATGCATCTGAAATTTTATGACTGCCCTTGAATTCGCCATATCGGGATTCCAGTCCCCAGAACGCGGCGATAACGTGCGGCGGTACGCCGTATTCGGCATCAACACGGCGCAGCATGGCGGCATTTTGCGTCTTTGCGCGGCGGCCGCTGGTGATGCGTTCCGGTGTTATCATGCGTGCGATATATTGCGCATGCGTTAATTTAAATTCGACTTGGTTTTTATCGCTGCGAACGACGCCGGGCATAAATTCGCCCGTTTGAATTACGGCGTTAATTACGCGCGGCGAAATGCCTTCGGCGATTGCGCGACTTTGAACTTCGTGCAGTGTTGCATTCCATTTGTTTATATCGAAATCATCGTCGTTGGCAAACAATGCCAAAGGCGCAAAACACAGGGCAAAAATCCAAATTTTTAATTTCATTGCATATTAAAACGAATATTTGATTCCGACATGCAAACCGAAAGATTGCCATTTTGCATATTTTAATGAATCGCGGATATATACTGTATGTGGTTCGACTGTAATCAGTTGCGGATGCCCGTTGACGTCCAGAACGAATTGCCCATCTTCCATCAGCCAGTACGAATATCCTGCAACATACAGGTGTCCACCAATTTGTCCGACGTGGAAATAATTCGTATCTGCTTTTAATGATAATTGTACGCGTTCGGAAAGTTGGTGAGTATATTCCATTTCAAGCAAGTATGAATATGCACCGTTGCTGCCCTTGTCAGTGAAACTTGGATTTTGTTGCCAGTCTGTACGGTTCGGCCATATACCTTCGGCGGAATAATTCGGCATGCCCACTTGGACATAAAAACGCAATCTGTCTGCAAACGTCATTTGCTTTTCGACTTCCAGTCCCAGGTACAAGCCACTCCACGTAGTATTATAAATATGCGTTGTGCCCGGGATTTTTATCATGCCATCGCCGCCGATAATCACGCATTCATCCGGATATACACCCCATACGGTTACCTGGTTCGGGTCGGTCACAACCAAATCACCAATTATCAAAGTATTGCCCAGCGAACCGCCCGGTCCCGGCGAATTAGTAACCAGCTTGATATCTTGTGGCGACATACATACTTGGTACATATCGGCGGGTGGCGGCGTTCCCGGCACAACCGCAAAGAATTCACCAGAATTGTTACCAAATACATAAAAACCTTGGTCGGTAAGTAACGGCAGATATATGGCCGGATTTGGATAAATATGATTACCCATGCGCAGGTTGTGACGAAATACTTCGTATCCAATCGACGGCGATAATTTCCAGCCGGCAACATCCCAGACGTTTTTTGCGCCAAAGCCGAATTTGATATTGTCTGTCTTGCCCGACATATCACCGACAGAGATTGTAAATATTCCAACATCCGGGCGCGAATTATCGAATGGCTTCAAGTCATAGTCGATGGACATCCCACCGGATTCCAATTGACCGTATCGATATTCACCAAAAGCAAACAGGTTATAATCGCGAATATTGAAATTATGGTGCAACCGGACGCCGATTTCGTTAAAAATCATATCGTTCCATTTCAGAACGCTTTGCACGCCGGTTTCGAATTCAAATGTGGAATAGCTGCGTCGATAATCCGCCGACAAAATCCAATCCGGATGCTTTGCAAATGCGATGCCGGCCGGCGTCATGGTTCCGGGCATGCCCGCCATATTACCGGGCATCCATTGGTCCGGCTGGCGCGGAACTTCGTATGTAATCTTGCGCTGGCCAACAATGGTATTACCGCTGACCGTTTGGGTCGGTTGGACCGGGGTGAACCCGCGTTGGTAATAAACAGGCGTGCCTTCGGGCACCGCAGATGCAGCAAGTGGCAAAAAAGCAGCCAAAATCGGCACATATCTTTTCATGCTTTGAATTATATCACAAAGCGCCCATGAAAAAAAGAAGTTTGAAGCACGGAATTTGGCAAATTGTTGCCATTAAGATTTCGCTTGCAAAATGCGGGTGCGCTGCTAGAATACGCAACCGTATAAGAACAAGAGGATTAGACATGGCAGTTCCAAAAAGTAAAACATCCAAAGCGCGCAGCAAGATGCGCCGTGCACACGACGCGTTGCCAATCATGGCGGCTGGAAAATGCAAAAAATGTGGCGAAAACAAACGTCCGCATCATGTTTGCCCGGCGTGTGGGAATTATGACGGCAAACAGGTCGTCGCGAAATAATTCGCAATGTCAAACCAATCAAAAAAAATCATCGCAGTTGATGCTCATGGCGGCGACAAGGGGCCAAAGGCTGTCCTTGGTGGTCTGAACCAATTTTTGTTCAAGCATCCCGGCGATGATATTTTATTCCGTATTTTTGGCGACGAAGCACTGCTGCGCAAGATGTTGAAAAAATATCAACGCGTTGCGCGCAACTGTGAAATTATTAATGCGCCCGATGTTGTTTCGCAAACAGACAAAGTGCGCGATATTATTCGCACCGCGCAAACCACATCCATGTACATGGCAATCAAAGACGTTCGCGATGGCAATTCGTGCGCGATTGTTTCGGCTGGGAATACTGGTGCGTTGATGGCACTTTCCAAATTGGCGATAAAAACAATTGATGGAATTTCACGCCCGGCGATTACAACTATGTTGCCTGCTGGCGGCGGTGATAAACGTGTTGTATTATTGGATTTGGGTGCGAATGTTCAGTGTGATGAAGAAAATCTGTTTGATTTCGCACTGATGGGTTCTGTGTATGCGGAAAAAATCGGCAAAATTGTACGCCCGCGCGTAGGTATTTTAAATATCGGCGAAGAAGAGCAAAAAGGCCAAGAATATCTGCAACGCCTGAATAATCTATTTAACGAACACAAAGAATATTTGCCGTTTGAATATGTCGGATTTGTAGAGGGCACGGATATCAGCGGCGGCGAAGTCCAAGTTGTTGTGACCGACGGGTTTACTGGAAATATTGTATTGAAAACTGTCGAAGGTACGGCAAAATTGATGAAGCGTGTTATGACCGATACATTCAAAAAATCTATTATTGCGATTTCGGTTGCGTTCTTGTTGACCCACGTATTTAAAAGATTAAAAGCTAAACTTGACCCGCGCTCTTATGCTGGCGCGATATTTATCGGTCTGAACGGATTCGTCATAAAAACACACGGTTCATCCGACGCGTTAACATTTGCAAATGCTGTTCGGTACGCGGCTGATTTGGCAGACGCGGATTTCAACAGTCGCATCCGCGCATCCGTGCGATATATGTCGAAATTAAAAACAGAATTAAAAAACGCGACATAATGTCGCGTTTTTTAGGAATAAATATAATGTTGCATCCGATTTTGACGCGTGTATAATTCGCCCGTTACGAAAAGGATGAAAAATGGGAAGCAGATTGATTGGATACGGTTCTTATTTACCGGAAAAAATTTTCACAAACGATGATTTTACAAAAATTCTTGATACAGATAACGAATGGATTACATCGCGCACGGGCATGAAAGTCCGCCATTTCGCAGCGGACAATGAAACCGTTGTTGATATGGCGACTGCGGCGGCGATGCGCGCAATTGAAAATGCGAAAATTACCGCTGATGATATTGATTTAATAATTGTTTCGACCGTGACCGCCGAACTGGATTTCCCGGCTGTTGCGACCCAGGTTGCCGCAAAGATTGGTATGACGAAAAATCAGCCGGCGTTTGATGTCCGCGGTGCTTGCACCGGGTATATTTACGCGCTGCACTGTGCGCATGCTTTCTTTACCGCCGGTATGCATAATCGTATTTTAATAATTGGCGCGGAAAAGATGACGCGTTTAATTGATTGGGCCGACCGCAATACAGCCGTGTTATTCGGCGATGGTGCCGGCGCATTGATATTTGAACATTCATCCAGTTCATACAGCGGAATAATCGACACAGTTGTATTTTCCGATGGCCGGGAATTCGATATGCTGCATGGAACAACGGACCACAAGATTTGTATGAATGGCCCAGAAACTTACAAGAAAGCTGTGACATTAATGCCCGAAGCGGCCCAGTATATAATCGACCATGCGGGCATTACGGCGGAAAATATCGATTGGATAATTCCGCACCAAGCAAACCGTCGTATTATCGAATCCGGCGCGACACGCCTGGGGTTCCCGATGGAAAAAATTATTATTACGGTTGATAAACACGCGAATACGTCTGGTGCGTCTGGTGCGCTTGCATTGGCCGATGGGCTTGATTCTGGATTGATAAAGCCGGGGCAATTAATACTGTATCCGGCGTTTGGTTCCGGCTTGACTTGGGGCGCGGCACTGATTAGAGTGTAAGCAGTGGTTGGTGGCTTGTGCTGGTGACTGGTGATTTATGCATTGTCTACTATAATAGACAACAAATAAAAAGGATGGAAATATGAAAAAATTACTTTTGACTATTGTCTTTGGACTGTTGACTGTCGGCGCGGCGGATGCGGCGCGGTATGATAATTATTTGTCATTAAAACTGGGCTATACCAACGGCGAAATAAAAAAAGTCGATACTTCATTTGATGGAATCGGTGGAATGTTCGCATTCGGGTTCAATCATCGTTCAGCAGATTGGCTATATTTTCGCAGCGAAATAGAAGGCAGCTATTTCACAATGACACACAAAGATGCACGGATTTCACCGATGGGTGTGATGTTGAATTTTTATGGTGATTTTGGACCGCGCGATTGGCTGGTGAAACCATACGTTGGTGCGGGATTTGGTGCAAAATATATAAATATGGATGATGTTGGTCGCGATTCCACGTTCGGTATCGCATGGGCCACCATGGCCGGTATAACATTCGATATGACCGAAGATTTAAAATTGGACGTCGGCGCGCGTTACGATATTGTATCCACAACAGACTTTAATTTATTCAGCATCGGCGCAATGGCCGGTGTCAGATGGATGTTCTGATATGCAAAGATATCTTTTGTTCGTTGTTTTATTTCTGACGGCATGTACGCCGTATAAAACATTGACACCGGGTGGCGAATCAATACGATTCGTTGACCGCAAGCCGGCGGATTGCGAATCCTTGGGCGTTGTGGACAGCGGTGATTTATCCGGTCTGTACAAAGACGAATCGATGAATTGGATTCGGAACAAGGGCGCATCGATGGGCGCGGATACAATGCGAATCGAATCTGCGGTAAATTATTCATACGGCGGCGCAATTATAATCGGCCGGAACGATTACTGGAAACACAAAGCATATGCTTACAAATGTGATTAAGGGGATATTGCTATGCAGAAAATTTTACTTCTTTTGACAATTGTTTCCCTGGCTGCGTGCGGCACGGGCCAGGTTAAACCACTGCGCCCCGGCGCAACACCGTCGGACAAGAAAGCTGTGTTCGTTGGCCGTGTTGAAATCGACCCAGCAATTAATGAATATTTTGCAGCGGCCAAAGAATCCGATAAACGATTTATGACATTTGCGATGGGCATAACACCGGGTGATGGCACAAATATCGGTGAATGGAACGATGATACCGACGTTGATTATGCCGATATCGAAACCAATAAATTCTTTGCAATCGAAGTCGCGCCGGGCGAACCATTGGCCATCCGCACAATTTCATTTATGGCATCGCACAAGGCATTCTGGCTGTCGAACACTGAACATATTTATCGCACATGGTTATCCAATCCGTCGTTTGCGATTGATGTAACACCATCGGCGGGAAATGCATACTATATTGGCACGATAAAAATTGGCTTGGCCGACCGGTCGTTCAAAGAAGTCGGGGATGAAAAATACGATACGCGCGAATTCCATTTTGTCGTGCCGAAAAATATCGCAATTGCGAATAATCACAAAGACGCATCGGAATGGTTCAAGCAGACTTATCCAAAGGCGGGCCGCGATTTGCAACACGCCGATATGAAAATGAAAGACTCCGGACGTGACAATCAATTCCGGCATACTTCGATAACGACAACGTATCATTAAAGGTAAAAAAATGGCAACGATAACACGTGCAGATTTAGCAGAAAGTGTGCGCCAGACGGCCGGGCTGTCGGGGGCGGAATCTTATAAATTGGTTGATTTATTCTTTGCCGAAGTATCAGAATCGCTCGTACGTGGCGAAGAAGTGAAAATTTTGGGCTTGGGTACTTTCAAGATTTTGGAAAAGAAAGAACGCATGGGGCGTAATCCGCGCACCGGCGAAAGTGCCATAATATCCGCGCGCAAAACAATATCATTCCGTCCATCTGCGGAATTTAGAAGTAAAGTCGCGAATGCGTAAGGGCAAATAATACAATATTTGAAGCAAGGAATATTAGATATGAACAAATACATAACCGCCGCATTTGGAATTTTAATATTATTGGTGTTTGGATTCGCTGCGGGCCGTTGGTTCGTGCCGGTTGAATCAAAGCGCACCATCACAACCGCCGGCGAATGTTTGGCGCGCGTTGATAAAGACCGCACCGCGATAACATTGCGTGTGTCTGTCATTGATGCCGATGCAGCGCGGTCTTTGACAATTGCACGCGCGGAATATGAATCTTTGGCGGCATCAATTAAAAAAATCGATGACAAGACAATGGAATTACAAACTGCGCGATTTGATTCGTTTGAAAAACAAGAATGGAATCATTTGGAACAACGTATGGAATCCCGTGGCTTTGAAACAAATATCGAATTACAAATTTCCAGTCGTAATGCAGACACAATTGAAAACATCTTGGAAAACCCGCGGCGCAGCATGGCAAATACCGGCGATGCAGATGTAAATATTTATCCAGAAAATCTGCGCATGTTTGCATCGAGTGAAAAAATGAAACCGGTTATCGAAGCATGCATTCAAACCGCTGTTGAAAATGCGCGTGAACGTGCAGAATCGGTTGCATCTGCGGATGGCATGCGCATTGGACGCATGGTTTCTGCATCATTCACACGCACGACATCTGGTGGCGATAATATGCCGATGCCGATAATGCGTATGTCGCGCGCGGTTGCGATGGATATTGGTGGCGGTGGCGGCGCACCGACGCTGTTTTCCACCGGTGATGAAATATCTGTATCAATCAGTGCAGAATTTGAAGTCAGATAAAAATCCGCCATTCGGCGGATTTTTTATTTCAACCCATAAAATTTTAGCAGTGAATCCGGCTTTGGGTCGCGGCCCATAAATTCACGGTAAATTTCATCCATTTTTTTTGTACCGCCCATGGCCAATACTGTATCGCGATACCGATGCATTAAATCTTTGTCGAATGGATTTCCGTTTGCCGCGATATACGCGTCTGCGGCCATCTGTTCCGCCCACAGATAGCTGTAATATCCGGCCGAATACGAATGCGCAAATGGATGCATGAAAGCGGTCAGCGGCCGGTCATACGATGGTCCGGGTGTAATTGAATCCGCCGGGCGCGCGGTATCAAACGCGCTGCGAATTTGTTGTGCGGTCATTTTTCCTTGGGTATGAATTTCCATATCGAACAAGCTGTACTCTGTTTTCCAAACCATTTCCGTACCGCGCATAAATCGGTCTGATTTGATAATTTTTTCAATTAATTCATCCGGCATTGGTTCGCCTGTTTTATAATGACGTGCAATGCGTTTCAATGTCACCGGAGAATTCCAAAAATATTCCAAGAAACTGGACGGGAATTCAACCACATCGCGGTCCACGGCCGTGCCGGATAAATCCAATTCATCAACGGCCGAAAGCAATCCGTGCAATCCGTGCCCAATTTCATGGAACAATGTCGCAACATCTTTTGTGGCCATTAATGATGGCGTATCCTTGGTCGCGGCTGGGAAATTTCCGACGTTCAAGACTTTGGGCAAATGGCGTACGCCATTTGCATCCACATAATGCGGACGGAAAGAATTCATCCATGCGCCCGGCGATTTAGTTTCACGCGTCGGCAAATCAATAAAGAATCCGGCGATGATTTTCCCATCCCGCGACATATCGTAATATTTCGCATCCGGGTGCCACAATGGAACTTTGCGTTCCGTAAATTTAATATCAAACATTTCGGCCAGCATATCGAAAATTGCATCGGTCGTACGTCCAGTTTCAAAATATTCGCGCACGACTGATTCATCCAAATCGTATTGTTCTGTGCGTACAAGGCGTCCATAAAATGCAGCATCGTGGGGCGCAAAATCTTTGATGCCGTCGGTCGCGGCGCGCGCAGCCAATTCCGCGCGGTCTTGTTTTGCGGATGCGGCGGCACGATTGCGCAAATCTTTCAAGAACGTTTTAACTGCGGCAGGTGATGGTGCACTGCGGTCTTCGAATACCAAATCCGCATGGGTTTCATAGCCCAGGATTCCAGCGCGTTCAACACGTAATGAAAGCATATGCGTTATGATATCCATATTTTCCGGTGCGCGCGCCATACGTGCATCATGCGTTTGTTTGCGCAAATCCCGGTCGGTAACAAAGGTCATTACTGCGACATAATGCGAATCCAGCAATGAAAATTCCCACCAATCATCAATGCGCGCCGTCGCGCGGTCGGCCGTCGGCATATCGCCCAATTTCGTTTCGTCCATGATTTTCAGTTTAAAATTTTTGTTTGCTTCGATAACATTGTTTGAAAAATCATTCGACATTTTTGACATCTCGGCGGCAATTTCTTTTAATCGCGCTTGCTTGTCCGCGGGCAGATTTACGCCCGCAATTTCAAATGCGCGAATGACATCAGTGACCAATTTTTGCTGGGCCGCGTTCAATGCGTCAAATTCATTATCGCGGATATACTTGAATCCTTCATATATACCACGGTGCCGCGCCATATCAGAACCATAGGCGGACAGTGGTGGAATAATTTCATTCATAATTTGTTTTGTTTCATCGGAATTCATTACGCTGTCCAAATGATAAATCGGCATTAATAATTCAGTCAATTTGGCATCATTATCGGCCAGTGCGCGCACAAAATTCATATATGTTTTATCCGGCATAGCGGCCAGTTCAGAGGCCCGGGCACGCGCCACATCAATCGCATCGTTCACCCGCGCCGGCGCATTGTGCAGCGCATTTTGCGGAAAATATCCCAAATCGTTTTTCATGCATATTCCTTTGGTATAAATAACAGCCGCGGCGGCCAAAATGACCGCCACAGCAAAAATTATATTTAACAGCTTGTTTTTCATAACGATAAATATACAAAAAATATAGACTTTGTAAAGCTTAAATTAAATCCCAATTGACCAGATGATTCAAAAACGCATCAACAAAATCACCACGGCGGTTTTGATAATCCAGATAATAAGCATGTTCCCACACATCCAAACACAACAATGGTTTCATGCCATGCGCAATCGGCGTGTCTCCGTTCGCAGTTGTAATGATTTTAAGTGTGCCATTATCATCCACCAGCCATGCCCAACCGCTGCCGAATATGCCCAGCGCGGCGGCTTTGAATTCCGAATTAAAATCTTTGAATGTGTCCGTGATGTGCGATGGGATTTTTGTACCGCTGTCTTTTTTCAATTTTGCAAAAAAGAAATTATGATTGAAAACTTGCGCGGCATTATTAAATATTTTTCCGTCGCTCTCGCGCACTATTTCTTCCAACGTCATCGATTCAAATTTTGTTCCGGCAATTAAATCGTTTAAATTTTTTATATATGTGCCCAAATGCCGGTCATAATGGAAATCAACCGTACGCACAGACATATATGGTTCCAGCCCATCACGCGCAAATGGTAATGGATAATTTTCGATATCAAATGCCATCAATCTCTCCCTTGTGTTCTTCGTATCCGATGTAAAATTTATATCTTTTTGGCGTAAAGTGCAAGAAGCAATACGTCGGGTCATCTGGTCCCGTGACATTAAACTTTTTTATGTTGTCGTCCCAGCGGGCGCGTTTTGCAGCCATGTCTTGGACCAATGTCACTGTGCCGAACAACCGCACAGACATTCGCGTTTCCGGATTGAAATAATACAAACATACATTTGGATTACGCATAATTTGGCCCAAAGTATGCCATCGCGTTGATGTAAAGAAATACAAATCCAACGTATCAATATCGCGATTAAAAATATTAATAAAATTTCGTGCATCCGGATATCCGCCCAGACCGTTCGATGCAAAAATTAAATAGTCGCAGCTGCGTATTATATCAATAATTGATTTTTTAACTTCGTTATTCATGCGACCAAGTCTATCAACAAGCGGTCCAGAAACAAAACGGAACTTCGTCCTATGTGAATATGCGTATCATCGACAATAAATTTATTCGGGTTGGCATGCACAAAATCCCAATTGATTGCAGCGCGCACATCAGGCGTCAATTCCACGCCGCACATTGTTCGCAATCCGGTAATAATTTTTTCAACTGCGCGGTCGTGATTTGATAATGGTTTGATATTTAATTTATTATTTATTATTTTGGTCTCGAACCATTGGCTGTCAATTAACACGCGGCCGGCGGCGGATTCGCCAATGCCAATATACGGTTCGCCCGCCCAAATATTTTGATTGTGGTGGCATTCAAAACCCGCGCGCGCATAGTTTGAAACTTCATATCGGGGCAGGGCAGGCGCCAAAATTTCATCAATTTTTTCATACATCGCTGCGGCCGTATCATCATCGATTTTTTGTACGCCGCGCATGGCCAATGGTGTCCCTGGCTCAATCAACAATTCATAAAGTGAGACGTGCCGCAATCCCAAATCCAGAATCCCACGGCAAGTTTTTTCGACCGACGCGACCGACTGGCCCGGTAACCCGTATATAAAATCACCGGATGTGTTCAGGCCAAAATCTTGGGCTATTTTTATTAATTTAATTGCATCGTTGGCGCTGTGCGTGCGCCCCAAGAATTTCAATTCATTATCATCAAAAGACTGTACGCCGACGGACAATCGGTTAACGCCCGCATCCATAAATTCGCGAAGTCGCGCCGCGCACAATGTACCCGGGTTTGATTCAATTGTAATTTCTGCATCCGGCAAAATATCAAACGTTTCGCGCGCAGCATCCATGATACGTGCAAACACATCGGTCGGCATTAATGAAGGCGTTCCGCCACCGAAAAATATCGTCGGCACCGCGCACCGGCCTAGTCGCCCCGACCAATATTTTATATCGGAAATAATTTGCGCCGAATATGCATTCCAATCTGGTTTGCATACCACTGAATGAAACGCACAATAAGCGCATTTGCTGGCACAAAACGGAACATGAATATAAAGATTGTGTGGTCTGGTTATTGTATGCTCGGTCAAAGTTCCCCTCCTTTGGAGGGGTGCGGCAAAGCCGTGGGGTGGTTTACGGTGTATCCGATAGCTTGGGTAAACCACCCCAGCCTGCGGCCACCCCTCCAAAGGAGGGGAACTTTGACCGAGCCGTATAAAACTTGGTGGGCATAGAGGGACTTGAACCCCCACGAGTTTCCTCACTGGAACCTAAATCCAGCGCGTCTGCCAATTTCGCCATATGCCCAGAATGTACATTCTACATACTGAATAATAAAGTTCAAGTTAAATCATAAATGCGGTACACAAATACCACACTGATTTTTCTTGACATTTCGGGCTTTGCATTGCATAATTGCCGGGCAAAAACAAAGAGGTTAATCAATATGATAACAAAATCAACGAAATCGTTGAAAGCGTCAGAGCTGACATCCGAATGGATTCTGATTGATGCGACCGACGTCGTTCTGGGCCGCTTGGCCGCGTATGTCGCGACCATTCTGCGCGGAAAACATAAACCGACATTTACACCGCACATGAATTGCGGCGACAATGTCATCATCATCAATGCAGACAAAGTTGCATTGACTGGCAAAAAAGCCGAAAAGACTAAATTTTTCTGGCACACTGGCTGGGTCGGCGGAATCAAAGAACGCACGATGGGCCAAATGCGCGAAGAAAAGCCAACAAAAATGGTCGAATTGGCTGTTAAACGTATGATTGGCCGCCGTACATCGGTTGCTTTGGCGAATGACCGTTTGAACCGCTTGCACGTATATGCCGGTGCGGAACACAAACATTCTGCGCAAAAACCGAAATTGGTTGATTTCGGCGCGATGAATCAAAAGAATAAAAGGGGTTAAGAAATGACTGATACAGTAAAAAAAGCAGCCGCGAAACCAGCGGCGGAAAAGAAAGTCGCAGCCCCGAAAAAAGTAGCAGCGCCAAAGGTTGCAGCTGAAAAGAAAGTAGCCGCACCGAAAGTCGAAAAAGCAGCGCCGGCCGCAAAACCGGTTGCGAAAGCTGCTGCACCCAAAGCCGAAAAAGCACCAAAAATGACGAACGTCACGTATGCCACCGGCAAACGTAAAGATGCGGTTGCGCGCGTGTATTTGGCACCGGGCAAAGGCGATGTCACCGTTAACGGCATGCCAATGTCTGAATATTTCAAACGTCCGGTTATGCAGATGATTCTGCGCCAACCGTTCGGCATTGCAAAACGCGACGGTCAATATGATGTTCGCGCATTTGCATCTGGCGGCGGTCTGAGCGGCCAAGCCGGCGCGGTAAAACATGGAATTTCCAAAGCTTTGTCGATTGCAGACCCGGAAACACGCGGTGCGTTGAAAGCAGCTGGATTCCTGACCCGCGACAGCCGCGTTGTGGAACGTAAGAAATTCGGTTTCCGCAAGGCACGTCGTTCGACACAGTTCAGCAAACGTTAATATTATGTGTCATCCCGCATAAATTCCGCTTCGGCGGAATTTATGCGGGACCTTGTTAATACAGGGGAGTATAAAATGTTTAAAAAAGAAAAAATCAAAGATTTACATTATATTGTATCGGGTGTTTTGACCGCGGCGGAAATTCAGGCTGCGACCGATGAAGTATTGGTAAAATACGGCGAAAAGGCCAAAATTCCAGGATTTCGTCCAGGCAAAGTTCCGCTGGCTGTTCTGCGCCAAAAATACGGCGCGTCTGCGTTCGGTGAATCTGTGGACAAAGCCATCAATGCCGATTTGGATGCGTATGTAAAAGATAAAAAAATTCGCTTGGCCGGCGCGCCAAAAGCAGACATGGGCGCGGTCGAAATGGGCGCGGATATTGAATATACATTGGAATTCGATATTTTGCCGACATTGCCGGAATTCGATTTGGAAAAATTTACGTTGACCAAGAAAGTTGCCAAAGTCGAAGATTCCGAAGTAAAAAAGTCACTTGAAAATTTGCGCAAATCGCGCGCGACATCTGAAAAACAAGATGCAAAATACAGCGCGGCCGATGGCGACGTTGTTGTTATTGATTTCAAAGGATTTGTAAAGGATGAAGCATTCGAAGGCGGCGAAGCAAAAAAGCATCGTCTGATTCTGGGCAGTGGTTCGTTCATACCTGGATTCGAAGAAAAAATCATCGGTCACAAAACCGGCGATAAATTCGATATCAAAGTCAAATTTCCAAAAGAATATCATTCCAAAGATTTGGCGGGCAAAGATGCGAAATTCGAAATCGAAATTCACGAAATCCGCAAACACAATCTGCCAGACCTGAATGATGCGCTTGCCGCCGAAGTTGGATTTAAAACCGTCAAAGAATTGGCCGACCATGTTAAAAAAATCTTGGGCGAACAATACGAAGACGCGGCGATGCGCGAAATGCGCAATGAATTGCTGGATATCTTGGCGGACAAAGTTAAATTGGATATTCCGGAAACTTTGGTCAATCAAGAAGTCGAAATGGCCAAAAACGAATTGGCCCAGCGCGATGCGTCCGAAAAATTCGATGAAAAGAAAGAACAAAAAGACGCGCAGCGTCGTGTAAAGCTTGGTTTGATTCTGGCCGAATGGGGCAGTGCGAACAAAGTCGAAGTCACGCGCGATGATTTGCAGAAAGCAATTTGGGCCGAAGCATCACGTTACCCAGACCCACAGCAAGTGTTTGAATTCTATAACAAGAATCCAAATGCATTGTCCATGGTTCGCGGAATGTTATTCGAACAGAAAGCGTTAGATGCAATGATTGCAAAAACCAAAACCAAAGAAAAATCGGTCAAGCCGGATGATTTATTCAAACAAGCAGAACCGAAATAAAAAAATCCCGCATTACGCGGGATTTTTTAATCAAATGAATGGCTGGTCAAACAAACACAATATTTGTTACTTATCCCTTTTACCGTTTTCCTTTTTATGATATAATTGCGTAAAGAATATAGGGGAAAATATATGCAAAATAAAAGATTGCTGTTGTTGGCCATTGGATTTATTGGCGTGTCTGGGTTGGCGTATGCCGCGGCGCCGGCGATGACTGGCGGACGCACTGGCGGGACAACTGCGCCGGGTGCGGCGCCGACCGCACGTATGGTATCGATGCCAAGCATGCCTGGATTGGGTGGCGCGGGCGTTGGAAATCTGCAAACACAAAATCTGCCGACTGGCCCAGGTGTTACCAATCCGCCACCACCACCTCCGCCACCCCCACCAACACCGTGTCCGGATGGCAGTGCGCGTCCATCAAACGGAATATGTTTATGTCCGGATGGTACCAATATGCCGTCAAATGGCGTATGTCCACAGGTACCGGGCAAATGCCCAGATGGCAGCAATCGACCATCAAACGGAATATGTTTATGTCCTGATGGCACCACAATGCCTGCGAATGGAAAATGTCCATCAGCCCCGTCCGAATGTCCAGACGGCGGTGTGCGCAATTCCACATATACAGTTGATAATTGCATGAACGATGTTTTGACGTGCGTGAATGGAACTCTGCCGGGTGGATTGAATGATTTATATAATCCGGATTTGCGCTTTGCCATTGAAAACGGCATGAATCTGTGTGCGCCCCAGGTTGATTTTTGTATTAAAAACGTCCGCAAAAATTGCCGGAATGTATATCGCAGCGCAGCGAATGTCTGGATTGATTTTAATTCGCGTGTTGTGCAACCCAGCTATTTTGCATTTATCCTGCGCAAAACTGGCCTGACACCGAACCAGGCAGAAAATACATGCTTGCTGCTGGACCGCAATACGTATGGAACTTCGTTTGCCGCAGTCGCGAATTCCGGCGCCACCACCACCGAATATAATCGCATGGTTATGGGATTTGGCGGTTTGGGCCCGTCCAAAGATAATCCGATGGGCGCGACCGTTAATACTGGACATCCGGGTGTGGATGGCCAGCGCGGACATTACGCGCGATGGGATGCAACGACCGGCGAATGTTTAATTCGCGTTGCCGCATATCATAATAATAACCTGATTACCAACAAGTGGCTGTTCGGTGGCGATGACCGTAATGCCGAAGCTTGGCGTCCGGCGGGTACCAGTTTCGGATGCAATCGCGACTTGTTCGGATTTGGATTGCTGACCAATACCAAAGATGTTGCAGCAGTTGGAATTGGCGGCGGTACGTTGGTTGGTGCCGGTACCGGCGCGATTATCGGTGCCGCCCGCAAAAACACGTTTGATTGCGATGCAGGCGACTTGAAAGATTTGGCAGAAGAAATTCGCAGCGCAAATCTGGCCGGTGGATTGTCCATATATATGCACAATGAAATTACATCGGCGCAGTTGGCATCAAGCGGTTTGACGTTCCAACAATGCCGGGATATTTTGGCGCTGCGTGATATGGTGTCCAAGGCGAAAAACGACCCATGCTTTAATGCAGGCAGCGCGGTAACGGCCGCGGTAGACCACAGGTTGCGGGTCACGACCACGGACGGCCAAGTTATAGTTAATGAATCCGCGAACAGGACGGCCGGAAACAATCAATGTGTGGATTGGTGGGTAGAACTTATCACAAGCAACAGCCTGCGCTGTCCACCGCATAACAGTGACTGTGTGACAACTGCGGAATTCACGCGTGCGGTTAATAATCTGGAATCTATGCTGAACCAATTGCCATCTTTGGAAGGCCGCGACAGCAAAGCCGGCCAGGGCGCACTGATTGGCGCGGGTGTTGGTGCAGGTGCGGGCGGACTTGCCACACTGATTAATTCGTTCATTGAACGCGACCGTATATCATGCCGCATTGGTGATGATTTGGGTCGGGTCAGCTATAACCGTTCGGGCAAGATTGATTCATTGAAAGATTTCTATATCAAATGGAATCTGGAATTGCCGGATACGATTATGCCAACGGGCAAGGTTACAGATTGTAAAGATTGGCAGCGCATCTGTGGCACATTCCGCGAAGCTTGGGCCTGCAACGCCGTCCAGATTAATTATCATCCGGCAGACGCAAAAACTGCAACGCTGATTGATACAGCATGCAGAATGCAGGGCAGTGTTTGCACAGTCAACATGCCTGTGGCAATCAGTCACGGCGCGTGCGAAGAATAAAAAACGCCCCAAAGGGCGTTTTTTAATACTTGAAATCCGCCGGCGCGTGTGTATAATAGGCCCCGTGCCGATTTAGCTCAGCTGGTAGAGCACCTCATTCGTAATGAGGGGGTCGTAAGTTCGAATCTTATAATCGGCACCAGAAACTTTTTGCGAACGCTTTGGCGTTCGTTTTTTCATAGGCATTCTCTCCAATATTTTCCATTTCTGATTTGAATTATAATTCAAAAAACAGGGGGGCCTGGGATATGAATAAAAATATTATTTCATTAACATTAATATCAACATTTATTATTCCGACCGCATACGCGACCAGCATCGCTTTGCCATCGGGCACAACAACATGGACCACGGACCAGGTGTTCGATTCCAATGGCCGTACCACGGCGATGACCAGTGCTGCAATTCGTGCCAATGGAACAAATGCCGTTATTACAAACAGCGCGAATATAAACGCAACAAACAGTATGGCGGGTGTACTGGCATTTGGTGGTGGCACCATTACCATAAATAATACCGGTGATTATACATTGACGGCGACCGGGAATTATATCAACCCAGCCCAAAATGACGGTGGCGCGGGAATTCAAGCCGGAACCGAAACACTGGACGGCGGTTACACTATTGGTCATATAAATATCAATGGCATGAACATAGTTGCCAGTAATAACCAACGCGGTGTGTTTGCGGCAAACGGAACAATTAATCTGATTGGCGCAACTGGACTTTCATCGCCGAATACTTTGACAGTTTGGGATAATAATCATGGGTCGTTCAGCGGTGGAATAATATCAACCGGCGTTGGCGGCGTAACGGCTTTGATTAACATAGAAAACATGGATATCAACGTTGGTGGCGCGCAACAGCATGGAATCCAAGCGTTTAACGGCGGCGATGTTACGATAATCGGCTTGTCCGATGGTTCCAATACAATTACAGCGACAAATAATCAAATTAATAATATGGGGAATGCGATTTATTCATCAGGCGCCGGTTCTGTTATGACCATTAACAATATGAATATAATCGAAAGCGGCAGTATGTACGGTATCATCGCCGACAACCTGGGCGTTATGAATATAACAGGATTGGCAGATGGCAGTAACAGCATCAGCGTCACGAACAACGCGATGGGAACAACTGGCGTTGGAATTTATGCGTCGGGCAACCCCAGTGGTGCAAGCGCCGGCGCATCTAAAATTAACATAAGCAATACAAGCATTACATCCGACGGTAACTATGGCTATGGCGTTATGGCGACCGGAAACGCGCAGATAAATATAACCGGCGTTGCAGGAAATACATTTTCTGCATCTGGAAACGGTTCGGGGCTGTATATAAATAATAACGCGAACAATGTGATAAGCATCACCGGATTTGATTCAATTGCTTTGAACAACAATACAATCGGGTCCGGTACGTCAAAGCAAACCGCGGGCAACGGCCAAATAATATTACAGGCGGGAACGATTACGGCCAGCGGAAATAACGGAAACGGATTGTCCGTCTTGGCCGGGGATTCTGTAACCGCGGGCGCGGGCGGATTGTTTGCCGATGGAAACAAATCAACGGGGATAATTGCAAATACTGGTGGAAATTTAATTTTGAACGGCGGTGCAATGTCCGCATCCAATAACGGTGCTTACGGATTGGTGATAACGGGCGGAACAACGGTAACATTAAATGGCGCGGGCAATGCGTTTACATTTAATAACAACGTTGGCGATGGTATCATGGTATTCAATACCACCAGCATATTGAATATCAGCGATGCCGCAATATCAGCTTTAACAAACAGTGGGTTTGGCATAAACAATATCGGCACAGTAAATTTCAGCAATACCGTTTCCGTTGACGGGGTAATCGCAGGGAACGGAATTATCACCAATACCGGAAATCTTGCGTTGTTGTCCGATGATTCTGCATTTACCGGAATATTTAATCAGACCGCTGGGGAAACGACAGTCGGTGTGTCCGCACGCATGCTGGGTGGCACAAATAATATATCGAACAGCACGCTGAACGTTACCAGTATTGCGGGAATATATTATAATGCGACATTGGGTACGAATGGCATATTGAATAATTACAGCGCACTGATTGCTGCGCAGAATATTGACACGTCAAAGATTTCATTTGCGGCGGGCGCGACGGGCGCAACAATGAACTTTGGACGTGATGCTACATTGGCGGCAGCAAATAATTTGGCAAATTATAATCTGACCGGATATATCGCGAATAGTGCGGGTAATACGGTGTCGTTCAGTGATTCGAATATATCGTTTGACCCGACGAATATGGCGGGTGTTACGACCTATGATTTTACGGATGGCACAAATTATGTATTCAATGATTCAGTAATTGATTTAACCAACACAGGAACCAACGTGCGCACGTTCAATGTCGGAAATATGGCGACGTACAATTCGACATTGTCGTTCAGCCTGATGCTGACTGGATCGGGTAATCCATACACAGAATTTATATCTGATAAATTAAATGTGACGAATTATACCGGTGACACGTTGGCGTTGGGCACGATTAAGATATTGAACCCAAGCGCCGAAGACGGATTGACCGGACCATTCTATATCCAAGACATATTATCCGGCGCACAATTTACAGCGGGACAAACCGCATCATTCGCAACGACCGTATATCAATATCTTGCGACAGTTGATGCGCCGCAAACCGGATTAGAATTGGATATAGTCGGTGAATCAGATGAAAATTCATTGTATATAATGAATGACAATTATCACAGCGCGGGTGTTCGCGGATTTAATTTCTCGTTGACGAATGAAACATACAATATCGGAAAAAGTTTGTCTGCCACAAATGCTGGCACATTCGTTGTCCAAGGATACAATGATGACGCAACGAACAGTATATTGTCCGGGGAAATCTTGGCGGGATATTATGGGGGGCAAAATCTCAAAGGTTCGTTCTTTAATTTGTCTGGTCTTAATGGCGATGTCGCATTTACATTGCAAAATTTAACGATCCAGGATGCATATACTTTTGCGGGCGACGATATTACCTTCGGTGATTCCAGCGACCCTGCGTATGATTCCGGTCCGAATGGTAACGACGGATATGGTTCAGTGCTGAAAATCACTGACGCAAATTCCACGGCATTAATACAAAATGTAATTGCCCAACGTAATACAGCACAATTCGAGGGTGGTGCGATATATGCGATGGATGGTCTGACCGTTTTGTCCATGACGCAATTCTTGCACAATACTGCCCAAACCGGCAGCGGCGGTGCGATATATAACGAAGCCGATGTTCGAATTCGAAATGGCGCGATATTTGATGGTAACAATGCTTTGGCTGGTCTTGGTGGTGCGATATACAATTCTGGCACATTGTTGTTGGATTCCACATTCGGCGATATAGTATTTGAAAATAATTCGGACAGCACCGGTGCGAACGACATATATGGTGATGATGACAGTATTATAAATATCAACGGCACAGCTGGAACCGTTGCAATATATTCAGGCATCACAGGATTGGGCGAAATCAATAAAACCGGCACTGGAACATTTGATATATACGCGGACAGTTCAGCATACACCGGTACGTTCACACAAACAGACGGTATAACAAATGTTTATACATCCGGATTCTTTATGGGCGATACAAACCTGTCTGGTGGAATTATAAACTTTGCCGAATCCGCATCCGCAGGCGCGATGAATGTATCGAATGGCGGAATTGTGAATCTTCGCGGCACCGACTTTAATACATTAACTGTGACCGATTGGTCGGGTGGTAACGGATATCTGTGGCTGAATACTTATTTTGATGGCAATGGCACCAGCACGGACAAATTGGTCGTTGCTGGCGGCGATGCCACCGGCACCACAACGCTGTTTATAAATTCTGTTGGGACGAACAATGTGGTGACGCCGGACGGAGAATACGGAATTATGGTTGTTGATTTAACAAATGCATTTGATAAATCCGCAATCTTTACGCTGAATGGCGGCATGATTGACACGGGTGCTTATGAATATCATCTGGTCAAAGAATTGGACGACAACTGGTACTTGGAGACAGATTGGACACCGACATCTGTTGCGCAAACAGCCGGTGCGATACCAATCATTCACTTGGCCGTTGTCAAAGCCGGTATGAATGAATTACGCAAGCGTTTGGGCGAATTACGCGGCGATGATAAATCCAGACATAACGGCGTATGGGTGCGTACATATGGCAAAAGCAAAAATATACACAAATATATTGATGCCGATTTGGATTTGCTTGGAATCGAAGGCGGATATGACCACCAATTCAACGTTGATAGTGGTCGCATCTATGTTGGTGTTATGGCCGGTATGCTGGAATCAAGGGATATACGCATACATCAATCAAACGGTCATACCGGACGCGGCACTACATCGGCACCGTCCGTTGGTGCATACGCTACGTGGGTACACAAATCGGGCAGTCCCAACAAATGGTTCATTGATGCGACAGTGCGGCATTTCTGGGTCGATACGGATTTGAAAAATATTGCATCAAACGGACAAACCGTATCGTATGACATCGACAGAAACTTTATAGCATCATCACTGGAAACCGGAAAGTTGTTCTATTTCCGTGCGCCAGAATTTGCGAACATCGGAACAAAGCAAAATTCGCACATGTCGATGGAACCGAAAGCCGAAGTGCGCTTTAAATATGCACCCTCAAAAAATGCAACAACGAATTTTGGCGATGATATCCATATAGATTCCACAACCGGTCTTAATACCAAATTGGCATTGCAGACAAATTATTTGCCGAACGGTACGCAATCGGTCTGGAAACCATGGATTGAAATCGGCGTATTCCGCGAATGGCTGGGCAATGAAAACGTCGGATTCGGTGGTGCGCAAATACATACAAGCGCGCGCGGAAACGGCATGGAATTGGCCGCAGGAACGAATGTATCGCTTGGCGAACGTTCGTACGGATTTGCAGGCTTTACTTATGAAACCGGCGAAGTATATACTTCATATCAACTGAACATTGGCGCCAGAATGAAATTTTAATGTAAAAAATCCGCGCATATCGCGCGGATTTTTTTATTGCCTTTATTATTTTTCATATCTATAATCGTCCCGAAAAAAGGAGAACTTAATATGAAAAAATACTTATCTATTATTGCATTGTCTGTCTTTGCCATGGGTGCACATGCAGCGCCGAATTTGACGCTGTATTATTCCAATTCGTGCCCGTATTGCCATTATGCCAAAGATTTTATAAATGAACATTTGGTTATCGAATATCCAGATATGATTGTTACCCAGGTGGATGTTGGCAATCCAAACAATGGCAAAGAATTCCAAGCGGCGCTGAAAAAATGTGAATATGAACGTGGCGGCATTCCGGTCGTTGTAATCGATGGCAAATGTTTCCAAGGATTCGGCCAAAATTCGCCCGAAGCATTCCGGAACGCAGCAAATGCAAACTTGTCTGAATCTGATGTTGCCGCGGCCGCCGCGCGCCGCGCCGCGCTGGAAAAAAATCCGGACGCCGTTCGCCGTGAACACGCGACCGCCGTCGCTGCACGTGCCGCCGGTCAACCAGTTGCAAAAACCACAAAAAAAAATGACAATACAGCAATGTATGGATT
Source organism: Alphaproteobacteria bacterium (assembly GCA_009784235.1). Classification (GTDB taxonomy): domain Bacteria; phylum Pseudomonadota; class Alphaproteobacteria; order Rs-D84; family Rs-D84; genus WRKW01. The sequence goes on from WRCC01000002.1 coordinate 269,459, forward strand.
TGCTGGCTTGATTGCGATATTGTTGGTTGCGCTTGGTTTTGTGATATTTTCAAAGCGGAAAAAGAAATAAAAAATGTTCGATTTAACAATTCTTGATTACATATATATCGGCGTGATTTTGGTATCAACCATTTGGGCGTCGATACGTGGCGGTGTTTATGAAACTGTAACCATGGTAGCGTGGATTGTTGCGGCATTGGTCGCGCGGTTCGCATCGCCATATTTGGGCGAACTGTTCCAAAGTTGGTTCAAATTATCCGAAGCAACAATTGGAACCCTGGTGGCCAGTTATTTCATCGTGTTCTTTGTAATCTTGGTCGCGTTCAGTTTCTTTAATCAGAAACTGCGCGACCGTGTCCAAGAAAGCATGATGCGCGTGACCGACCATACTTTCGGTATTGTGTTCGGTGTTATCCGCGGTATTGTAATCATGGGATTTGTTTATTGGGGCACGCTGTGGTATTATTCGGAAAGCACGCTGCCCGCCGCTGTGGCTGGTGCGCGCACGCGTCCGATTATGCAATTGACGGCGGTTAAAATTCATCAATGGTTTATACCGGGGGACAATAAATTGCTGGAATCGGATGTAATCGGTGGTGAATCGGCCCAGGCCGCATTTGAAAACCTGATTAATCCAGCGGTCAAGGTCATGGTCGCGGAACGTCCACAGCGCGATGATAATTTTTCATTGCCGGATGAATCAGACACAACCGGATATCGTGAATCTGAACGCAATTCATTGGAAAATAAATTACTGCAAATAGAAAGCAGCGATGAAGAATAAAAACGCTCCACCGGGGCGTTTTTTTATGATATAATTACAGAATAACGAGAGAATGAAAATGATAAAGAAAATTGCACTATTTGGCATTGTTGGCGTTTTGTTTGCGGCAACCGCTGATGCGGCGCAACCGGCGCAAAGACGTGGCGCGCCAACGGCCGCACCAGTCGCCGGGACCGCACAACCAACAACGGCCCAGCCCGCCGCCGCGCGCGCCGCGGTTTCTGCGCGCAGTGCCACGCCCGGTGCACCGGTCCAGCAAGCCGCCCAGCCACAACAACCCGTCGTTGCCGCGCGTGCGGCATCTGCGGCCGTTCCACAACCGCAACAACGCGTCGTTCAAACCGGCACAACCGTTGCCGCCGCAACCACCAGTGCATCTGTTATCGACCCGATATGCCGTGAACGTTGGTTCGGATGTATGGATTCTTTTTGCATGATGGAAAATGAATCTGGCGGACGGTGCATGTGTTCCAACCGTCATACTGAATTGAATGCGGTATTGGCGGAAATCGAAAGACTGGACGAAGCAACGTTTAAAATGGCAACCGAAGGCGTTGAAAGAATTGAAATGGGCGCCCGCGCGGACGAAGTTTTCCGCCAACAACAATTGGCCGCAACAAATGCCATTGGCAATCAGACACCGGCAACATCAACGCGCCGCACGCCGCTGGATTTGGGTATTTGGGATATGTCGAACGTGTTCGATGCGGTTGATTTTGGTGTGATGGATAATGTTGTTAATACGCTGGAAGGCAAATCGGGCGACCAGCTGCACATCGCTGTGCGACAAATGTGTGAACAACAAATGTCTGGGTGTGAAGGCCAGATGCAGATGTTGCGGACTTTGTATTCCACCACAATTCAATCCGATTGCCGCGCGTTTGAAAATGAATTGCAAAATCGTCGCCGCCAGTCGCAACAAAAATTGGCCGCCGCTGAACGTGCTTTGCGCGAAGCTGCACTGGAAAGCTATGAATCTGCGAACCGCTATGACGCCGGACAATGCGCGGTTCAATTCCGCCAATGTATGCAGACAACCGGCGGATGCGGTGCGGACTTTACCGGATGCGTTGGAATTGCAGCATCTGAAAATGCGGTTGGTGGTCGTGCACGCACAACACCAATCCGCGGTGCGATGACAACAATTAATATCGCGTCCAGTTCGTTTGACACATTGACCGCCAAACGTCCGCTGTGCGATAATGTTACGCAGCATTGCGTTGCCGCGGTGTCCCAAGACCGTGACGCCGTATGGAAAATATTCTTGGGCGATATTGCGCCAACAATTAAAAGTGCGGAACTGATGGCAGAATCCAATGCACGTATGGATTGTATCGGTAATATATCAGCATGTTTCCAGCGTGGATGCCGCGACAATATGGACCCGAATAATCCAGACGGTTCATTCGATTTGTGTTTAACGCGTCCGGAAACAATGCTGAATATTTGTCGTGTTCCGCTGGAAGCATGCGGCATACCAACAACATCTGCTGCGCGTGCGCAACAACATCCGATTTGGGATTTCGTAGTGGCGCGTTTGGCCGCGATGCGTGTTGATTCATGTACGACCCAGGTTCGCGAATGCTTGCAATCAAATGACCGCTGTGGCAAAGATTATACTGGATGTATTGGTTTGGATACGGCGACCATTATGGGTATGTGTCCGGCGGATAAACTGGTTGGGTGCCAATATAAATTTGGCCAAACCAACATTGGCACCGGCGAAGTAATGGATGAAATCGCGCGCATGGTCCAAGGTATATTCTTGGCCATTGATAACAGTCATTTGCGCAATTGCCAGAAAGCGGTCGATGCAGCAATGATAAAAGTATGCGGCAGTGTGGATACATGTGACGCGTTCGACGAAGATAACACAATCGGAACAGAATCTTTGCTGTCGGTAAAAAATGCGGCCGGCGACTTTGAAATATCGGGTCTGATGTCGATGGGCAGTATTGGCATATCAATGCCGGAATCGGCGGCGGCACAATTTACGCCAATCACGATTGATATCAGTGCGTTCGCACCATCCTTGACCGGCGGCGCAGTGGCCGGTCGTATAAATGCGTCCGCGCAAAGTATCCAACAACAGATAAACAACAAGATTGCAATATTGTCATCTGATACGGTTGTGCGCCAATGTGTCGAAGGTCGCAGTGTCCAAGGATTGGGCAGTCGTACCACAGTCGGTAATCAAAGGAACGAAGAAATTCCGCGGTTCCCACACTTGCTGGATTCATCTATGGCGATTATCGCGAATGCGGCGGTTGCGGCGGCTGACCGGAATTACACGCGCAAATTTAACGAGCTTACCGCGACAGCATTTGAAAACCAATCGGATGAATTTAATATGGGTATGTGCGCCGCGATGGCATCCAGAACCGACGAAGGTATTCCGGAATTGTTCAAAAGCGACGCTGGTGGCCGCTTGTCCGAAGATGGTACAATATTCACGATTCCGGGTACGTCATTTGCTGGATTGATAAGCGCGATGCAAAACGCGACCACAGGCACGGACGAAGGCGTTGTATTAGATGCACATGGCACCATGGTGGCCAGCGTGCAGACAACGGCGCTTTATGCCAATGGCGTATGCAGCATCACGACCAGGTCGACAGTCTGCAAAGGCATGGAGCAAATGTGGGCGAAAGTAAAACGTCGCAAACAAAAAGGTTTCCGCGGTACGATATGCCCGGAATACAACCCCCCAATTACCGAAGTTCAAGAAATAAGAATGCGATAAAAAATCCCGCCAAACGGCGGGATTAATTTTAAGTAGGTGGGGCGACCGACGGGATTCGAACCCGCGACATTTGGCACCACAAGCCAACGCTCTAACCAACTGAGCTACGGCCGCCATGAGAGTGGTGGAGCTGATCGGACTCGAACCGACGACCCCTTGCATGCCATGCAAGTGCTCTACCAACTGAGCTACAACCCCAAATGCCCGCGTATTTTATATGCAGCATGTACAAAAGTCAAATCAAAAATCCGGCTTGAAATTTTTATACGGCATTGGTATGCTATTTCCAAGCAAAGGAGAATCCATGGATTACACATTATTGAAAACAGAAGCAGAATCAAAAACCGCTGCGACAATCGAAGTTTTAAAAACAGAATACGCTGGACTGCGCACCGGACGCGCATCTGTGCACTTGCTGGACGGCGTGCGGGTCGAAGTATATGGTTCTGAAATGCCGATTAACCAAGTCGCAACGGTCAGCACGCCCGAAGCCCAAGTGATTTCGGTTTCCGTCTGGGACTTGTCAAACGCCGGTGCGGTGGAAAAAGCAATTCGTGATTCCGGACTGGGCCTGAATCCTATGTCCGCCGGTGGTGTTATTCGTATCAATCTGCCGCCACTGACCGAAGAACGTCGTCGTGAACTGGTCAAAGTTGCGGGCAAATATGCTGAAGAAGCGAAAATTTCCATGCGCAATATCCGCCAAGATTTGATGGGCAAAATCAAACGCGCCGAAACGGACAAAGTTATTTCCGAAGACGACCGCAAACGTTTTGAAGAAGACTTGCAGAAAGTATTTGATGCCCGCGCGCTGGAAGTAGATAGCATCGCAAAACAAAAAGAAACAGATATTATGAGCGTATAGCCGAGAATCGAAATTCGATATTCGAAATTTGTGGGGGCGGAAAATTTTCCGCCCTTTTTTATTTTAAACAAAAATGCAAAAGCATTTTTGTCATTCCGGCGTAGGCCGGAATAGGGTCTATTAACCGCGATGCAAAGCATCGCCAAATTGGTTTGCCCATTATAATGGACAAACGGTTTTAAGTCCTCCTCCGGCCTGCGCCGGAGTGACAGTGTGATTTCGGAATTGTTCCCTAGTGACCTGTGATGATTTTTATGCAAGAGTAACCGCCATGAAACGAATACTCATTTTTATTACAGCTATATTTATCATACACGGCGCGAACGCGTACGATATCGACACTGGTCTATATCCTTTTGCTGATTTTTGCGGTGATGAAATCGACCAATACTGTTACGGTGTGGATGATTTGGGTAATTGTATGTTGTCTAATCGTGGTGTTTTGGGGGATGATTGTTATGATTCCGTGTTTTTATGGGCGGGCGACCGGTGGGGTTGGCATGACCATGGCGTGCGCGACCGATGGAATAAAATGGGCCGCGATGAACGCAATGATTACACAAACAAACACATTGATGAATATGCCGCGCGCAGCGCACATGAAACCCGCGACCCAACGCGAAATAACCCCAGCCATATAATGAATCCAGCCGGCGGTATGCGCATGGGTGTTGGTATCGGCCACGGCGGCGGCGGAATGCATATGGGTGTTGGTATGGGTGGTGGGTTCAGACGATAAAATCATCAAGTAAAAATATATCGGCGCATGGAAATGCGCCATTTTTTACCGTTGCATTATGGAAACACGGGTGCTATGATGCACCCCATGCAAAAGGAAGACATATGTTTGGGTTCTTGAAAAAGAAAAATCAGCAATCAACAATCAGTAATTCACAATCAGGCGCAGTGCCACAACATATCGCATTTATATGCGATGGCAATCGTCGCTGGGCAAAAAAACGCGGACTTTCGCCGTTACTGGGGCATCGCGCGGGCGTCGGTGAATTCAGCGAATTGGTCGATTATTTTATCGGTCGTGGTGTATCAACTTTGACTTTCTATATTTTTTCTACAGAAAATTGGACCCGGTCCAAAGAAGAAATTGATTTTCTGATGAAACTTTACGAAGAAGTATTTGATAAAAATTATAAGAATGCTAAACAGAAAAACCTGCGCTTTCGTGTGGTGGGCCGTCGTGACAGAATTCCAAAATCGATTGTAAAAAAATCTGAAAAATTGGAAAAAGAAACGGCCGAAAATACCGGTGGCACTGTTGTATTTGCATTGGACCACGGTGGTCAAGATGAAATCATTCGTGCGGCAAGGGCCGCGATGGAAAGCGGAATTGCGCCGGGGGAATTGGACATTGATATGTTTGAAACGTTTATGGACACTGGCGATTTGCTGCCCGTTGATTTGATGGTTCGTACCAGTGATGAATACCGGACTTCGAATTACTTGCTGTGGAAAAATGCATATGCGGAATTATTTTTTGTGCCGGAACATTGGCCGGAATATGTGAACAGCAAAGCATCATGGGAAAAAACACTGGATGAATTTGCGTGTCGCACGCGACGTTTCGGCGGCGGCGTGGAAAAAGATTACACGGGGGGAAAGAATGACAAACACTAAAACAAGAATTTTGGTTGGCGGGGCGATGGCGTTGGTTGCCGCGGCGGCCGGTGCGCTTGAATACATGGGTGTTCCGGCGTTGCGATGGCTGGCGCTGGTTGTTGCAATCGGTATGGCGGTTGAATTTTTAATTGTGCGCTATAAATGGCGTGCGAAAAATACAGGCAAGCGTCACATTGCATTTTTATCCGTGCCTGGAAACTGGATGCTGATTGCATTGGCATTGATGGTACCATCGGCGTACATTGTGGGGCGCAGTCCGTTTGATATGCTGTTGTTGCTGATTGTTATATCTGCGGCTGATATCGGCGCTTGGTTTTTTGGGTCACGATTTGGCGATGATAAAATGTGGTCTGTCGTATCACCGAACAAGACGTGGGTCGGACAAATTGCCGGAATAATTTGCGGCGCAGCCGCGGCCGTTGCATACGGGTTTATCGACACGGCCATTATGGGACAACCGCAATTTATCGCACAATTATTATGGGTTGGAATCGCGGTCGCGTTGTTGTCGCAATACGGCGATTTGGCGGCCAGCGCGCTGAAACGAAAAATGGGCATCAAAGATTTTTCGAATGTGTTGCCTGGCCACGGCGGACTGATTGACCGGTTTGACGGATGGATATTTGTCTTGCCGCTGATTGCATTGATGATGATATAAAAAGGTAAAAAATGATTTGGATAATTGTTGGTTTAATTGTTGTTTTGGGTGCGGTGATTTTTGTGCATGAAATGGGACACTATATTGCCGCGCGCATTGCGGGCGTTCGCGTTAATACTTTTTCTATCGGGTTTGGTCCGGCATTGCTGAAATGGACCGACCGGCGCGGAACAAAATGGAAATTGGCGGCATTTCCCCTTGGCGGATATGTTATGCTGCATGGTAATGAAGACCTGTTCGACCGGGAAAAATATTACGCATTGCCGGCCAAAGATAAAAAGGGTCATTATCTGTCTGTATCCCTGTGGCGACGTGCGATGATTGCGGGTGGCGGCGTATTTTTGAACTTTGCATTGGCATTTGCGATTTACTGGGGATTGGCCATGCGGCCGACCGTGGTACAATTGCCCGTAGTGGCCCAGGTTATCCAAGAATCCGTTGCGTATGCCGCCGGTGTTCGTGCGGGCGATACAATCGTTCGCATAGACGGCGAAAAAATCACGAACTGGGGCGAATTAATTTTGGCCAAAGAATTGACCGCCGGACGTGATGCAGATGTGATTATCGTTCGCGGTGAAAACCTGGTGAATGTAAAAATTCCAGCGGCGGAAAGATGGGGATTGATTGCAGACGGTGCAAAAACCGAAATTCGTCATCGTAATATATGGCAAGGCGGCGTTGCGGGGATGCGCGAAACATGGCGGCAATCAAAGACATTGGTCATCGTGTTGAAACAAATGATTACGGGCGAACGGTCGTCGAAACAATTGGGCTCGTTCATAATGATTGCCGAAGTATCCGGAAAAGCATTGGCCGCTGGTATCGTTGCATTGCTGTCCATCATTGCATTATTGTCCGTAAATTTGGCGATTATTAATTTGATACCATTGCCGGTATTGGACGGTGGAACTTTGTTTATGATTGGCGCCGAAGGAATTACACGCAAAAAATTACCCGGCAAAGTGTTGGAATATATATTATGGGCCGGATGGATTTTAATTATATTATTATTTGCGTTCACAATGAAGAATGATATATTCAGGGTGTTCGGGTGGTAAGAATGAGAAAGCTATTTATTACTTTTTGTTTATTATTTTTTGTGGCTGCGGCCGGTGCTGCGACTGTATCGCGCATTGATGTTTCCGGCAATCGGCGTATGGATGCGGAATCTGTGCGGTTATTGGCCGATGTGAAAATTGGCGATAACCTGAACAAAGAAGATTTGAACCGCATTGCGAAAAAAATATCTGCATCCGGAATGTTTTCGGCCGCATCTGCAACAATGTCCGGCAGCATTCTGCGATTGGATGTCACCGAATCGCCGGTTGTTAATATCGTCACAATCGAAGGTAATAACAAAGTTTCCGCTGATGATCTGCGCAAGGAAATAAGACTGCGCGAACGGTCAGCGTATGACGAATCGGTTATCGGTGCGGACGTGCAACGCATGTTGATGGTGTATCAGCGCCAGGGCTATTTCGGAACCAAGATTGAACCACAGCGTATTGATTTAGATGGCGGCCGCGTGAATGTTGTTTATGAAGTTACCGAAGGTCGTCCGACACATATCCGTGATATTAAATTTACAGGAAATAAAAAATTCAGTTCGCGCACACTGCGCGGTGAAATATTGTCGCGCGAATATGCCTGGTATAAATTTATGGCATCGTTTGATGTGTATGACGAAGACCGTATTAAATACGACGAACAAATGCTGCGCCAGTTTTATATGCGGCATGGATTTGTTGATGTCCAGGTTCGGACGGTAAGTGGTACTTTTTCAGCCGACCGCGAATGGTATTCGGTTACGTTCGAAATTGAAGAAGGCAAACAGTTCAGATTCGGAACACTGAAAATCGAAAATCCATTTCCGGATGTTGATGACGGGGATTTAAAGCGCCTTTTGAAAATGCGTCGCGGCGATATATATAATATAGACGAAGTGGAACAGACAATAAGCGCGATACGCGGATTTGTTGGCGACCGCGGATATGCGTTTATAAATGTTGATGTTATTCCGGAAAAAGACGATGAAAAGCGCACCATCGATTTGGTTTTCAAAATCCAAAAAACGAATCGTATGTATATAAACAAGATTACAATCTTGGGCAATGTCCGTACATTCGACAGTGTGATTGAACACCAGATGGGCATCCGTGACGGCGACCCGTTTTCATTGCAGACAATCGAAGCCGGACGTCAACGCATGATGCGTTCGCGATATTTTAAATCGGTCGATATGGTGCCGACACGCGTTGCGGGTACGAATTTGATGAATTTGGATGTCAAGGTTGAAGAACAACCAACCGGCGAATTATCCGGTGGTGTTGGGTGGTCGAATATTAACGGCTTTATGATTGATGCCGGTATTACTGAAACGAACTTTATGGGGCGCGGCCAGACAGTACAATTGCGCGGCCAATTGGCACAATATCAAAGACAAGTCGGATTCAGTTTCACGGAACCATACCTGTTCGACCGCGAATTATCCGGCGGATTTGATGTGAATTATACGATGTATAATTACAGTCGGCTGGGTTCGTTCGGATATGACCGGGACAGTTTTGTTGTCGCAGGTCGTCTGGGTTGGCGATTGACTGACAACTGGACCCAAGGGTTGCGCTTGGCCGCATCGTTCGACCAGAATTATGATATAAGGCTGGGGACAGGATGGCAGAAAGCCGACCTTTATACACTGGGCACGAATTTCCGTTATCATAATTTGGATACGGATTTCGCGCAACAAACACATGATGGTGTTGTTGCAAATTTCGGTGTGAATTATACCGGATTCGGCGGAACTTATACATTTATGCGATACGATGCATCGGTAACCGGGTTGCTGAAATTCTTGGAAAATCGTTGGCAATTGCGTTCAAATTTGGACTTTGGGATGATTCAACCGTTAGAAGGTGAATACATACCGCGTATGTATCGATACTTTCTGGGCGGTGATTCTTTGCGCGGATTTGATATTGCCGGTACAGGTTCGCGAAATTGGTACTATCGTAATTATGCGCTTGGCGGACTTTGGAAATTGAATGGTTCGACCCAGGTTAATTTCCCGATATTTATTCCCGATGAATACCAAGTCAAAGGATTCATATTCACAGATTATGGATTATTGGGTCGTCCGCCAAAGGCCGAAGACGTCTGGCCAGAAGGCAGCAATAATGCAAACCTGATTGACCAAGATTGGCGTGCATCATGGGGTCTTGGTATTTATTGGAACACGCCGATGGGGCCGATGAATTTTTCATGGGGCTGGCCGCTCTTGAAAAAATCATACGACCGTGAACAAAGGTTTTTGCTATCGTTTGCAACACAGTTTTAGTGTAAAAGTGTAAGAGTGTAAAAAGTGTAAAGGTTTACACATTTACTGTTTACACTAAGCAAAATTATGAAATAATTTTGTGATTACACTATTTACACTTTACACTAAAAAACGCCCCATCGGGGCGTTTTTTACAACTTCTTTCCTGGAATTATTCCATCGCCATAGACCAAGCTTTCCAATGAAATTCCAAAGAATGTGGAATAGTATGTTTTTCCGTTGTCTGCGGTGCGCAATGAACCGCAAGCAGCCAGCGACAATGCAACCAATGTTAACAGTGCAATTTTTTGCATCTCTTTCTCCTTTGTTGGTGAACCGGTATGGATTTTACATTGTTTGTGGCAAATGTCAAATCCGACAATATTCACACGGCATTTTTAAACCACTGCACACGGAACCCGCGGACAACCATGATGTCAAAACGCGCATCGCCCGTCCATCGGCGTCGCGCCAAATAGGTTTTCGCCGCACGGCGCAAACGTTCATGTTGCGTATGCGATACCGCACGTATACCGGTCGCGGCATCGGCGCGATTTTTTACTTCGATAAAAATGATTGTATTTTTGTCGCGCGCGATTATATCTATTTCTGCGCGGCCAGTGTATCGCCCAGTCACATACCGTGATTCCAAAATAGAATACCCACGCAGGCGCAAAAACATGCGCGCAATGAATTCAGAAAACAAGCCAGATTTATAACTAGAACGCATAAGGTTTTGCACGGAATTGTTCACGGGCGCGGGTTGCATTGTCCGCGGCATCCATCGCATTCAGTCCGGCATCCGTCAATTCCAATTGTCCATAAAACGCGCGCAGCATCGGATCAAATGCATTATCGCTGGAAATCCAGGCGTCCGTTCCAGCATTCGGCGGGCCATATTTATCCAAGACACCCTGCCAAAATGCTAATATTTTTCGGTCGCGTTGGGCAGCGAACCTGGTCGCATCGCCTTCCAGCACATTAGCATCGTTCTTATAAACCACGCGCCACACGCGGTTGTGGGTGGTATTGCTGGTGAAAAATACGTCAATCGTTTCACCAGTAGATTCGCGGATTAATCGCATTTCTGATGCATAAAGCAATCCACGCGCCCGTGCCAACGAATTTATACATTTTTCCAATTCTGCTGGTGCAACAATCCGTTGTCCACGACATTCATAATCCAGATTATATTTCCAATCACGTGGTACGGAAAATATTATCGCGTTATTTGTGCGTGGCGTATAAAGCGAACGTGCGCGAAAAAACAGTGTCCGCACATCTTCGAACGGCATGCCCAGGAATATGCCCGCGATATCTTTGTTTTTAACGCCCAGGTATTCGGCGCCTGGGTTCAAAAACATTTGGGTTGGCATTGCCATTTCTGTTTCCGGCGCATCCATTATAAATGCATCTGGAATATTATCGTCATCGAATGAAAATGGGGGTGCGCCCCCGAAATCAAAAGCAGCAGGTGCAGCAAAATCAAAAGAATCAAATGCAAAATCATAATCATCAGCGTGCGCAACCGAACACGTCATTACGCCTGCAATACAAATCAATAAAATTTTATGCAAAACCTTTGTCATTGAAATCTTGCCTCTTGCACTTGGAATTTAAATATTGCCGCCGGATCACCGTCGTTTTCCAAGTATCTTTTTACATTGAATGGTTCGCCGTTGCGTTCTTCCCGCACGCCTTTTTCAAATTTTAATTTTAAAAATATTTCATTGTTTCGTGATATGGTCGGCGGTGCGTCGATTATATTCGGCCGGTCATATGTTACAAGTGTATATTTCACAATGTAATAGTCGCCGGCTGGTCGCGCATCACCGTCAATTATAACGCGGCGCATAATGCCGTCAGACGCCATTTGGGACAGTATTGGCACAGTTTCCGTTCGCCATGCATTCGATACCGCCGGTACGGCCATAGACCAAATTAATCCGTTTCTGCCGGTACGCTCTGTGACATTATTTGGATCGGGTATAACATAAAAATATTCATGTACAAATTTCGCAATCAGACGATTTAATATAAATTCATCGCCCAGGTTTTCCAGCATCACCGGTCGGCCGACACGTTCAGCGGACAGGTTCGCGCTTTGCATAATATATGGTTCAATTTCAATTTTACGTGTTGTGTCAAAGATTAATCCAGATACATAAACCATTGCACCGCAAATCGCGATTAATATCATTGCAGCAAAAAAGTACAATATACGTTTCATTTAATTTCCGTTACCGCGTATGAATGAAAATCTGCGACGTAATATCCCATCGTCATGGGTCGAGCATTCGGCGAACGCACAACCAATGCGAATGCGACAATATTTCGCGGCGCGGTCTTGTTTGAAACCAGACGGGCGTTTATTTGCCACATGCTGCCCGCATCGGATACATTTCTTACGGGACGAACAGCAATGGATTTTTCATCCAGATGCCATATTTCACCGTTTGCAGCGCGCCGCACACGGTCGAGCAATACGATATCTGTGAATTTTTTAAATACGCCGGGACCAGATATTTGACATATGCTGCCCATGCCGCCGGGTGTGGCGCGGTCACCGGGTTCACATGCGGCCCACGTTGCACTGTTGACAGTCTGGTCTGCATCGGTTGCAAACCACATGCGCGCGTAATTCACGGCAACGGATTCTTGCATTAAATGCGCGGCGGAAAAAGTACGCCGTGCCGTTGTGTTTTCGCCGATGGCGGACCACCGTCCATCGTTTGATATAGAAATCATAAACGGATTCAATCGCTGGGCCCGAATGGTCCAATATATCGCACCGGCGCCCGCCGCAACCAATATCAAGGCAATCATCGACCAAACGGCAAAAAACCGCGATAACGCGATGCGCCGCGCTTCTGGAAAAATCGCTGTATCGAAATTGTTTGGATAATCAAGCATGGCCATCCGCGCCCGCTATCCCTGGAAAACGCGAATACAAGCGCAAGGTGACAGCTTCAATTCGTCGTTATCGAATCCGATTCCAACCGGTTCGCGGTCATAAACTTGGCCACAGCCGGCCAATGCGAATACTGTCAATAAAGCAAATATAACTTTTTTCATATTTTCTCCCTTTTTATGCCCTGATTATAGGGAAATTTTGCATGGCGCGTCAATTACTTTATTACCGCTTTTTTGATTATGGTTATGTCTTCTTTGATGACATCCAGTCGCAGCTGTAATTGCGCAATTCCGGATTCCAGATTCGCGGTGCGGTTTTCCAAAATGGTTGTTCGCGCATCTATGCTGCGAACGTTATCCATATTGGAATCGTGCCGCGCGACCCAGTAAATCGCGGTTCCAATAAAAACGATTAAAAACCAAGAATTGCGCAGCATGTCGATAATCGGTGTCGCCGTCGTATGATGTGCAGGACCGTGCATTGTGGTCGCGCCACCATCGGCCAGTTTTATCTTTTTATTCATGCTTTCCCCTTTTGATTAATGCTTCGATTTTATGGACTAATGCGCGCTGGCCTTCCAGTGTTCGCAGGGCACTGTCGCTGGCGTCCGGGCCCAAAAATCGTTCTATGGTAATTTCGCGCAAATGTGCGATAACGCGTTTTCCGTCCGTTGTGCCGAACACTCGGGCGTATGATTGTTCAATGTTTTTCATTTGATAATTCCTTTTCTGTAACCTTCGTGCTTTGCGATTGCGGCGGCCAATTTTTGTAATGCGACCGGTGACAATGTCATCATTGGCGTATTGCGCGGAATTCCCGTTTCGCGTTCAATAAAATTTATGTAAGCACCAGTGTCGTTTTCAATCGGCGGCGCATATCGATTAATGGCATCGCCCAGATTTAATTTCTGATAATTAGGCGTGCGAAGCAGGGCGCACAGCGCAGCAAACCCAGTATCATAATCCGGAAATACTGCAAACCCGCCGGCCACGCCGATTGCGCCACGCGCATTTGTGAATGCCCCATTTCGAATGTTGCCTGGATTATTATTACGCCACGCCCGCGTCCCGCCCGACCAGATTTCGCGCCCGCCACACGGTTTTTCATATATAACATCCGTGCCATTCCCGGCATATGCTTTTACGTATTTCATGTTTTTCCTTTCGCAGGGGCAAATAATTATTTGCCCCTCATGGTGTTTGCTATTGTGAAATTAATTCTGATGGAATATGCAATGCGGTGGCCAAGTAATTCATGACCGCATTATGATTAACGTTGTTTGCAAACCCGGCATTGTTCGCTGTGCTCAGGAATGATAACACCGCTGTCGCGCGTTCATCCGCGGCCAATTGCGCAATTGGCGCAACATACGCAAGGCGCGCATCATTATGCAGCGATATTGGGTCAATAATTCCACGGCGTGCCAAAATCGCCAATCCGCGCGATACCAGCGGCCGAATAAGTTCGCCCAGCAATCGTCCGTATGTCGCGCCCAGAACGCGCATCATATCGGTATTTCGTGCAATGATTTCTGTTGCGGTCATTTCTTTGTCAGACAAAATCGACAACCGGTCGGCCAGCAATGCGTGACGGATACGTGCACGTAAATCACCCAATACCAATTGCGACACATCGAAATCCGCACCGCTGCGCAGTGGTGTCAGGCCGCTTGAACCGACCGCTTTCGGTATAATCGCGCCGGGGGTCAGGTTGATGTTAGACAGATTGATAACACCATCGTCATCTGCTTGCCAAATGCCGGATACTGCGATGGTTGCGTTTTTCAGGACCAGTTCGACAACCTTGTTCGCGGTCTTGATATCAGGCAATGCGCGCAGGACGGGCGATCGGCCGTATGATTCCCCGGCCGCGGCGGACCAGCGGAAAATGATATATGGGCATTGGTCGAATTTGCCGGTTGCAACGATGTTGTTTTCGATTTCGCCGCCGCAGTCTATCCAGGCTGTGAACGTCCATGTGTCTGTATCGTTGATAACACTCTGTACCAATCTCAATTGCATTTCAGGATTTTGTTTTATGGAATCGCGCATTGCGGCCGGTGGCGTCCACGCAGGATACTTTTCCATTAAATCAATGGCCGGCATTGATGTTGTATGAAACACCGCGGTTAAATCGCCACCGGCGCCTCTCAAGACCGAAATATCATTCATCGGAATCGCAGTAAAATTAAAAGCGCTTTCCGTACCAATTGGATTTTCGGCGAAAAACAAACATGCCGTTCCCAATATCGTCATATCCAAATAGCATTGATGAATCGTCGTATAAAAATTAGAATCGTTCAGATGATTGCGCAACGCATCCGTTGTAAATTCCGGATCGGGTGAAAATTCAGTTGCGCGCGATAATGAAATCCATCCGGATTCCGGCGGGGTCAGCAATGAAAACATATTTGCTGCCAATAAATCCACGGCGTCCCCGGCCGTTGCATCAAACAGTAACGATGTATCGTCGTCGTTAGCGGGCATCGTATAGCGTTGGCACTGTGCCCATCTGCGTGTCCATGCGTCCCGCCCGGCCAGCGATTGTTTATAAAGAGATATGATTTTTTCCGTCATATTGGTTCCTTTGTTTTGGTTAAATAAAAAAACACCGCCGGCGGCGGTGTGGTTTGAAAATTTGGGATTTGTTATCTGTCCCTGGCGAATGATATTCTTGTCGTTGTTGATTTGTATGTTTTGTGACTTATTTCTCTGTATTTTGATTCTATCAGTTTTAACGCATGAAATGCAACAAACCCATCTGCCAACTGTTCCATGGTATTTGAACCTTTGTTTGCCAGTCCGCATACATATCTGCCATCATGAGTTTCCATGGCATAAAAACCAAAATCAGCATTGAGTGGAATCAGAAATTTATTTTCTTTTTTGATGAAATTCAAAGTATATCGTTGGAAATATCGCAATTGCGTTTCAAAAACATTCTTGATTTCAGCCGCCATCATGCGGTGACTTTTGGCAGCATTCCTGAATGCGTCCATCTCTTGCGTTGCCTGGGCTGTGATAGATGCCAATCGCGCCAAGACCTGTGGGCTTGGTTGTCTGTTTTTCTTGTCCATGAAATATACTCCATCAACGCGCCGATTATATCACAAATGAACAAAAAATGCAACTATTGGTTGAATTTTGCAATGAACTGAAAACTGCTTGCGCTGTGAAATTTTTAATTTATAATACCCGCCGTTGGATGAGTAGCTCAGTTGGTAGAGCAACTGACTCTTAATCAGTGGGTCCAGGGTTCGAATCCCTGCTCGTCCACCAATCTTTATACATAATTTTCAACCATATATTTACACCTTGAAATCGGTTGTGGCGGACAGTGGCAAAAACATCTGGCCGCGAGGTCGCACGGCGATTGGCTGTATTCTCAGCGCGCCGGCAATCGCATCCAGTCCGTCGTCGCGGTTTGCGCCCGCGGCCGGCAACCAATCTTCAAATTCAGTAATAATTTTCGACCGGCGAATTCGTTCATGCGCAAATAATCGTCCGGTTGCCAATAATGGTTCAATTGCGTCCAAGATTCGGTGTTCTTTGTTTTCTTTATTTATTATTTTCTGGATAACCAACGGTTGTTTGCATGCCATTGCCGCGCCACGCAATATTTCCGGCAAAGCGTTTCCAATCCCGTTGACTTCAATTGCGATATGGCGCTGGTCATATTTTGTCAAAAAATCCAAAACACGGCCACATTGCGTTGCAAATGGATGCAAGTCATCGTCACCAGTCGCCAAGTATTTTACATCGTGAATAAACGCGCGCCGATTTTTATCATCGCGAAATATTATAACGCATACGGATGAATCCGCACCATCGCGGGCAGACGATGGGTCCCAGTAACATGCAACACCAGTGATTGGAAAATCGCCGGAAATCTTTGCATTCCGTGCATCAAATTCGCCGGAATAAAATTGCAATGCACCTGGGTCCAGTCGTGCGCGGTCGGCGGATACGAATTCCAGCATCATTTGTGCAGAAAAGTGTCGTGGTCCAACGGTTTCACGCAATTCGTCTATCTTTTCAATCGGAAATAGTGTGGGCCATGCCGATTCACCGTCCGGCCCGATAATCGGAATATGCAGTGTGCGATATCCGCGCAAAAATGGTTCATTATTCATAGTGGAAACTTTTTGATATTATGGTTATAATCTTAATCTGATGTCAAAACCAACAGTTGTTTTAACAAATTTATTTATAAAAAATGTCACAGGCAGCGAGCTTGCGACATTGGACTATGCAAAGTATTTCACTGCACGCGGATGGCGCGTTATAATTTGCTGCTTTCAATATGGTCAGCCGTTGTCTGGGGAAATTCCAAGCAATATCAAAATCATAAATATTCTGGAACAGCCGGTTCCAAAAGTAAATGCTGATTTGCTGTGGGGTCATCACTGGGCAATCATGACCAAATTGCTGGCCGATAAAAATTTTTCCGCCAAAAAAATTGTATATATATCATTGTCACCGTATGAAGTCGCAGAACGATTGCCTGCATATGCCGGGTTGTTGTCAAAACGATTGGCGAATTCATGGGAAACGAAAATGGTGCGTCGCCAGTCTGGTATCCAAGTTTTCAATAATTCCGTTACACCAGATTTTTTGGCTGCAAATGCGGCGCCGGGCGCACGCTTGCGCAAATTAGCAGTGGTCAGTAATCACGATATTCTGTTCAAAGATGCAGAATTTAAAAAGATTTTAAAAAGTCACGGTGTGGCCACCACATTCTTTGGTGGTCATGCTGGAATGAAATCCATTACGCCCGCGGATTTATTGAAATTTGACGCAGTGGTCAGCATCGGACGCACAGTGCAGTATGCGCTTGTACTTGGGATTCCAATATTTTGCTATGACCGGTTTGGTGGGCCGGGTTATATTACATTGGATAATTGGCGGGCAAATGAAAAAATGAATTATTCCGGTCGTGCGCAACCGGCATCCAGTGGCAATGTTAATAAATTATTGATTAAAAAACCAGACGCGAAATTAATTGCGCATCAACTGATTAATGATTACGGTGCGGCGCGAATGTATGCGCCAGAATTGCAAAAAATTGCACGAAAGCGGTATGATTTGTTCCGAAATATGGATAAAGTTTTGGCCGGAAAATTGCCAGATGCGCGAATATCATCACAAATTATAAATGATAAATATTCGGGTGAAATTGCGAATATCGATGAAATTATTCAAAAATATAATATGGTGTACAAGCCAGCAAAATTACAAAATCATATGCGCATAAAGCGTGAAATTTTGCGAATGCTAAAACAAATCACATCACTTTTTAATACGCATCAAGATAATTAATCCGACCAATATAAAGCCGGCCATTGATAACATTGCCAGTCGATATCCGCCGCCGACCAATAAAACCCCGCCCCATGCCAACGGCCCAACCATTGCAGAAAACCGTTCGAATATTGTATAGAATGAAAATCCGTATCCGACTTTGCCTGACTCTAAATTAGTACTTATATACGCGCGGCTGGCCGCCCAGCCGGCACCGATGGTTAATCCAAGTATTCCGGCCAACACGAAAAACAAATTCATATTGCTGGATGCGGCAATCAGTGGAATTAATAACAGCCAAGTCCATAAAATAGCCAGCAAGCTGCGCCGGATGCCGAACTTATCACCAAAAAATCCAATCAGCAAAGCACCAATCATCGCCGCAATTTGGGTAACAATCAATATAATCGCTGTCGTGCTGTCTGGCATATTTAATACCGCGCCTGCATAAATCGAATAATTATTTGTTATGGTGTTCAGCGCATTGGTATAAAAGAAAAATGCAATCAGAACCGGTGCGGCCGCAGATGTCAGCAAAAAATTACGAAACATTTTCCAATCAAAGCCCAGCTTAATTTTTGGTTTTACGATGGGTGCTTTGCATGATTTTTCCCGATAAAAAATCATCAATGGCGCAGCCAAAATCGCGAACAGAATAACGGATGGGACCAGCGACGCCAAACGCCCGCCGCTTTCCACCAACGGTAAAAATATTGCCAATCCAAAGACCAATCCGGCGGCGCTGGCGAATTGTGCAAACCCGGATGCGCGTGCGCGATTTTTTTCATCCGCCAAATCATTCAGCAACGGGTCGAAGAATATATACGCCAATTGGAAAAAATATTGTCCGGCCAAAAGCCCAAAGAATGCCAATAAAATATGCGCACCAAAAATCGCAAACAATGCCGCGGCCATATAAGACGCAATTGTCGCAATCGTCGCCAGGTTAAGAAATAATTTACGGTCATTGCATTTATCCGTATGCGCGGCCAATGCGGGCCCGGTCAACAACAGCGCCGCCGCCGAAATCACAAACACCAGATTATACGACATATCGGACAGACCACCATCCAGAACAATCCATTTCGAAAAATACACCAAAAAATTCACGAACACTATGCTGTTCGCGAAAGTATAAAGACACCACAAGAATAACTTCCGTTTATTCATTTCGTATAGTATAGTCCAAAAGATATGAATATAAAAGCTGTTATTTTTCTGACCATTGCTGCGATTTTTTGCGCCGGTATTTCGTTCGCGGATACAGACAATACAAATCTGGAAGCAACGCCACCCAAAAATCCGGACGACTGGGTATTCAAAGCGCACGCCGGCATAATGGGCTTCTATATGCCGAAATACGAAGGTTCGGATTTATATCAGCCATTATATATGCCGGAAATCGATTTATCATATGGGCCATTATTCGCATCGATTTCCCAGGGCGCCGGCATATTTATTCCACTGAATGAATCGCGCAGCTTTATCGTTGCACCCGCAATCCGCTGGCGCGTAAAACGAAACCTGGCCAACGAAGCACGTGACGCGATTGAATACATCGGCGATGTTCGTCCAACTGTGACGCTGAATACAATTTATCGCACCGGCCCGTTGATGTTTAATTTCAGAATGACCGAAGGTTTGTCGGACAGCAACACTGGCGCGTCATTTAATTTGGGCGCAACGTTTCGCGATGATGTGACCGACCGCATAAATTTGACCGTTTATACGACCGCGATATACGGCGACCGGCGATATAATCAGACTTATTTTGGAATTACACCGGTCGAATCCATTGAATTTGGATTTCCGGAACATGCGTCCCGTGCCGGCCTTAAAAGTTTGGACATCGGCGGTTTGTTTAGATATTTCATCACCGACCACAAAAATATATCCGCAGATTTTATGTTTGAATATATGCGCCTGGTCGGTCCGGCTGCCAAATCGCCAATAACACTGAACAAAGACCAGTTTTTATTCGGCGTGGGGGCAAGTTATTATTTTTAACGGGATAAAAATCTTTTCATATATGTCAGTAATTCATCCGCATTGGTAACAGACCGGTCCAATGGATTTCCAAGTTTTCGAAACTTTTTCGCCCGTTTGAATGCATCAAGCTCACTTCCTTTTTCCTGCAAATCTTGCAAGTTGAATCGTTTGCCCTTGCCATTCTTGTTTTTATTATCTGGGTCGTATGCTTCACCAAGACAATCCGGGTGCTGTAATTCTTTGCGAAGTTTTCTTTTATCCAACGCCGGACAGTTGGTATCCTTGAAATGTAAAAGTCCCCAGTAATCAAAAGACCGATTTGAATAAATGCAATTTATTTTTTCGGGGTCAACATCGCCGTCGACAGGCAAATTGCAATTGGCAATAACATTTTTTATTTTGCCTTTGTTCTTTGCGGTTCTGTCGTCTTCATCAATCATTATAAACATGCACGCGTTCGGGAAAATGGTTTTCTGCTTCAAAGCATCGTTATATACGGAATTCGGGTCAGTTCCGGTTTCCCATGGAATTATTTCAATTTGTTTCCGCTTCGGGCTTCGAATCTGGTCCAGCCAAGCCTCAAGATATTCCTTTTCCGTAACCGACCCTTCTGTGACGACACATATTTGTACATTATTACGATGCTGGGCCTGTTTTCGTTGTACTAATTGTTGACGGCTATTATTCGGAAACGATTTTCTTTTTGCCATTTTCGTCCCCCATTTGTATTGATTGCAGCTTGTCTATATTCCCCAAGAATGGTATTCCGCCGAATTTACCCTGCAGATATCCTTTGGAATAATCGTACCCTTTGCGGATATCATTGAATATGGATAATGGGTATGCGTCCGATATGCCCGTGTTTCCATCTTTTTCAACAAACCATATTTCATCGCGCCGCAAATTTTCAGGAATCATAATACTGACATCATGGGTTGTAAATATCAATTGGGCGCCCGCTTTGTTTATCCTACTGTTGTGGAATAGCTTTATCAAGTCTTGCAACAGGATGGAATGCAGATGACTTGGCTCATCTATAACAAACAGTCCGCCGTTCACAAAAGCTGGTAAAAACTGCATCAGAAAATTTAGGTATTGTGTTGTTCCTCTGCTTTCTTGGCTTGGGTGCAGCAGGAAATCATCTTTACCATCGCAATTATGTTTGAATTCATAGTGATATTCTACATTTGTATCTCCGTCAAGGCCGGCTTTCGTGAGTTCAAATTCTATATCTTCGCTAAATTCGCCAAAAAGTCTTTTAAGTTTGGCTTCAAAATCTAGGATTTTATCGTCTTTTTTGCTTTCTATCTTTTTAGTTTCTATATCGCATATTCCAATGTCAGCGTATTTAAGCAAATCTACAACTTTTTGTTTAAGTTCTGCGTCATTATGTAAAACTTTTCCAATGTTCATATAATCTTCATTTGGACCGCCAAGATTATCAAAGAATTTATATACATTGTTAAAAGGTTCGATTTCCCTGATTCGTAATATTTCCAGTGCCAAAACGTCTTGACGCGTGGATATATGGTCATTAATTTCATTTTTTACAATTTCGGAAATTCGTGGGTCCGCAGAGCTAAACTTAGTGGGAATTCTTTCAAAAATAACTTTTTCCTTGCCCGATACTGTTGGGTAATAGAATAATTTCTCTGAAAGTATTGCAGTGTTGTCATGAGATATGGCATAGCAATATCTATCGTCATTCAATATGAATTCTATTTCTGCATTGCTCGGCTGATTTTTTGAAAGCGCAAAAGGACGATAAGGCATTTTCGGAGATTTTTTGTCTTTTCTGTTCAACAGGGAACTAAAACATTTGAAAGCCTGTAAAAGGTTCGATTTTCCCGAAGCATTGGCGCCGTAAAAAACAGTCACGGGCAATATTTTTTCGCCGCCAAGCGTTTTTGATTCAATCAAATTCCAAGAACTTTTTTCAGACGAATATTTATCTTCCGCTGTAAAAAATACTTCGGTTTCATTTTTGAAAGAGTAAAAATTTGAAAATTTTATTCTGCGGATATTTGCTTTTTTCATGGCGCAACTCCTTGTTCGTTTCTTTGATTCATTTTCGCCTATTTAATCATGGATGTCAATAAAAAAATGCAAACATTGTGATGTTTATAGTCCCAATGCGATTGGTATAGTTAATAATTTGCATTATTTTTGCAAATATCCAATTTTTCGCTTGACAGAAGATATTGATTTATATATGATAAAAGCGTCGTGATGGACCACGACGCTATAAACAATAAACAGGAAAAAAGCGCCTGCTTAATGCTTCTCGTAAAAGATTATAGCATCGTTTTTCCTGTTTTGCAAGGGGGGCGTTATTGAAACGCGCGCGATTGCCCTGGCGTTGGGTAATCGCTACAAGCAAAAAGGACAATGACATGGCAGTTGGACGCACCGCCAGAACCGGCGAAAAATGCCCGGAATCTGGCGTATGGAAAGTTGTGGGGGAACCTTCGACTACCGCACCGATTGCAATTAACAATGTCATGCCGCCTTATGGCGACAAGGCTGTTACTTGGCAATTGATAATGCTTGCATAAGCATAATAAAACGCGCAAATTTGCGCGTTTTATTATTGATTGTCGTAATCTGTGATTTATTCTGCAATCCTTCCCAGTTCAAAATAATCCGGAACTGTGATAAATCCATCGTCTTTATTTATCCAATCGTCATCGAACGAAGCGGCGACTTTGCGAGTATCATATTTTCCGTCCAGATTTTTTCGCACGCGAGTGTAATGATGCATAAAAATGTCTTCCAAGCAATAATATTTCGCACCATTAAAATGCGACGGAATCCGTGTCACGTCACACAGACATGGTTCTTTGCGTTCTTCGGCGCCCAATTTCGTGCGCGGCATAACAACCGAAAAAAACGGAACATAATATTCCCATTTTCGCGTATTAGACAACTGGGTCGGATGGCGACCATAATTCAAAATATGCACGAAAGAATGGGTAATTCCGTTTGCGATAATTTTTTCTTTGGCGCGCGTAACCGCCGCGTCATCATAAAATTCATCTGTATCCATTGTCATAAAATAATCGCATTTTGCACGGCGCGCTGCATCCAAGCCAATATTACGTTTTTCTTTTTCCAACATTCGGCGATAATCCCCGTCACCAGTTTTGGCATATTTTTCCGGTTCATGAACCAATACTTCATCGATTAATTTTTCCGTCATCAAAGCATCCAGCATCGTGGGAATTTCCGGATTTCCATCGTCGCCATAATAAGATTTCGGCGAATACACTACATTGATATAATCGGCATGCGGGCGAATATTTCGCGCGGCCGCGGGCAACAATTCTTCACCATCATACAGCGCAAATGATACACCGAATTTCGGATTTTTTATGCGCGTCCGTCGCCCAAGCATTTTATTAATTCGCTTTTTGATGCTTCTCATCATTTTTTAATCTCTCTCTCGGCTAATCTTTTTCTATGGAAAATACCTGGGATTTCAGACTACTTGGGTCTATGAAAGAATAGAAATTTAATGCGACTGGGTCCGGCGTGCTGTCATCGCTTTCCGCATTTATGGCATCTTCCATTGTTTTCCATGTTACCAAATCAACCCATGTATCACCGTGGCGCAATACTTTCCAAGAAATAAAACCTGGCTTTTTGGATAAAACTTGTGCGTTGCAGTTTTCCGACGCGGCCAGAAATTCGGCTACATCCGCCCCATCGACCAATTTATACGATATAAACCAAATAGCATTGGACATAGAAATACTCCTTTTTTTTATGATGTGAATCATTATAAACTGCCGGACTATTAAAGACAATAAAAAACCACCCTCGGGTCGTCGTGCAATTTACGAGCCAGTAATCTCAACGAATTTGCAGAATTGGCAAAGAATATTCGCATTTTCAAAAATAATGCCCTATGATATGTTAAATTAAGGAGTAAAAAATGGAAAATGCAAAACCGACAGTTCTCGATTTAATTATTGAAACTCACATAGGGTTGGATCGACAGGGGCCTGGCAGTCCTGAAACTATTATTAAGGCATTAAGTTTTCTGGGTAACCTTGATAAAATTTCTCGGGTGGCGGATTTGGCTTGCGGGACTGGCGGACAGACAATGATTCTCGCACAAAACATCAAGGGAAATATTACTGGCGTGGACATCCTCCCAGAGCTGATAAATGTTTTTAACGATAATGCCAAAAAATTAAATCTCCAAGAGAGAGTCAATGGCATTGTAGGCTCAATGGAAAATCTTTCTTTTCAAAAAGAGGAGTTCGACCTTATTTGGTCGGAAGGGGCTATAGATACCATAGGCTTTGAAAAAGGATTGAATTATTGGAATAGCTTTCTTAAAAAAAATGGCTATATTGCCGTAACCTGTCCATCATGGTTTACTGACGAACGCCCAGTCGAAATTGAAAAATTTTGGGGCGATGCTGGTATTGGATTAGATACAATAGGGCAGAATATTTTGATAATGCAAAAAGCAGGGTATAGTCCGATTGCTATATTTACATTGCCTGAAAAATGCTGGACGGATAATTATTTTATTCCGAGGATAACAGCGGATAGAGCGCTTTTGGAAAAATATCCCGGCAATAAAACCGTAGCGGATTATATTGAAAATAATAAATACGAGACAGAGTTATATTCAAAATATAATCAATATTACGGGTATGTTTTTTATATCGGTAAAAAAGTGTAAATTCTCCATTTTTAATTCCTTACTTGGCTCGGGTGGTTGGATTCGCTCGCCCACTTTGTGGTCTGCGCGTATTCTCGTATTTATTCGAACTGCCCCCGCTATCCAAGTGCGGGGTTGTTCTCATATACTCGAATTCGAACCAATGGTTCTGTCTCCAACCCAACAAACCAAAATTAAAACCACCCTTTGGGTGGTTCAAATTTTGGCTCGGGTGGTTGGATTCGAACCAACGACCAATTGATTAACAGTCAACTGCGCTACCGCTGCGCCACACCCGAACAAACTTGGTGCGGATAAGAAGACTCGAACTTCCAAGGGTTGCCCCACTAGTACCTGAAACTAGCGCGTCTACCAATTCCGCCATATCCGCATACAGCCACAATGCACCATATCCGCATCGCTGCGCGGTGCATATTATATCAAATTTTCCAGGATTGCAAATGTTTTTTAAGTTCCCCTCCAACGGAGGGGAACTTTGACCGAGTTACACTTGTGCTTTGATTTTCGGATATTGGATGCTATTATTCTTATCATGAACAACCAAATCGCTGAATTTTTGTTACAGGACTTGCAGTTTATAAAGGGTATTGGGCCGGTGTTGGCCGCGCGGTTTAATGATTTGCTGGGCGGACGGCGGGTTTTGGATTTTATTTTGCATACGCCCGTGGCCGTCCGTCCGCGTGGAATTTCGGACAGCGTGATTGGTGCCACGGCTGGCGAGATTATCACTATACCGGTTGAAATTATTTCGCATAAGAAAGGCGGCACATTCAAATCGGGCAAACGCGCGCCGACCCAGATTGTATGTCGCGATAAAATGGGTGCGAACCTGATTTTGCAATTTTTCGGTTCCAGCTTCTTGGATTATTGGCTGGAGAAATTGCCAATCGGCCAATGGCGCATCGTCAGCGGGAAACTGGATTTCAGCGGCCGCGGCACATCGCAGACCCAAAGTGGAGCGATTATAAACCATCCCGATTTTATTGAAAAAATGGAAGACCGGCATAAGATTCCGGAATTCCAAGCTATTTATCCGCTGGGCGAAGGACTGACCCAGCGTATTATGGCGAACGCGAGGGACGCAATTTTTGCGCGCCTGGAAACAATAGACGTCGCTGGCGAATTGAAAAAGTTCTTTGACGCGCTGCGCGCCATTCATTATCCGCGTGATGCGGCTGACCTGGCGTCCAACAACGAAAATGTGGCGCATCTGGCGTACGCTGAATTACTGGCGCACCAAGTCGCAATTGCGATAACACGCCAGGTGCGAAAGAGGGGCGTTGTTGGTCATGCGATTTCGGGCGATGGACATTTGCGTTTTAAATTGCGCGAAATTCTGCCGTTTAAATTGACCGATGCCCAAGAATCTGCAATCGCAGATATCGAAATGGATATGGCGAAAACTGAACCGATGATGAGGCTGATTCAGGGCGATGTCGGTTCCGGCAAGACGATTGTTGCGATGATGGCGGCGCTGAACGCAGCGGAACAAAAGATTCAAACGGCATTGATGGCGCCGACGGATACATTGGCGCAACAGCATTATGCGAAAATAAAACCTTGGTGCGATGAACTTGGAATTGTATGCGATATTTTGACCGGTCGGGACAAAGGCAAAGACCAGGCCGAAAAATTGCTGTCCATTCGCAGCGGGCGCACGCGCATTATCATCGGCACGCATGCGCTTTTCCAAGATGCGGTAACATATAAAAATCTGGGCCTGGTTATAATCGATGAACAGCATCGGTTTGGTGTAAATCAACGCAGCGCTTTGGCTGCCAAAGGCGATAATCCCGATCTGCTCGCACTGTCCGCGACGCCGATTCCGCGGACTTTGTCGATGACTATATATGGCGATATGGATATTTCGATAATCGCGCAAAAGCCAGCCGGCCGTATGCCGATAAAAACATCCACGCTGGCGGTCGACCGTATTATGGCGCTGGCATCGCGTTTGCGCGCACAAATTGATGCCGGTGCGAAAGTATTTTGGGTTTGTCCTTTGGTGAACGAATCCGAAGATTTGCAATACGCTGCCGCAGAAACACGATATGAATATCTGAAAAAATATTTTCCAAATGATATCGGCCTGGTACACGGCCAGATGGATAAAAAATCGCGTGACGCTGTGATAGCTGACTTCGCGAATCCGACCGGCAAAACAAAAATACTGGTCGCGACCAGTGTTATAGAGGTCGGCATTGACGTCCCATCCGCAACCATTATGATTATCGAAAATGCGGAAAAATTCGGATTATCGGCACTGCACCAATTACGGGGGCGTGTTGGCCGTGGGTCGGACCAATCTTACTGTATATTAATGCACGGCGATAATGTTACCGAAGACGGACAAAAACGACTGGCCGTATTATGTGAAACTGACGACGGATTTGTTATTGCTGAACAAGACTTGATGATGCGCGGCGCAGGCGAATTATTGGGTTCGCGCCAATCCGGCTGGATTCCGTATCATTTTGTTGATTACCGCGAACATCGCGATTTGTTCAAACTGGCCGTGCGTGATGCGATGGAATTGACCGCCACCGACCCGCTTCTTGAATCCGCCGCCGGTCGTCATGCCCGTGATTTGATGCATATTTTCAACCGCGAAATAAAATTGAACGGGTAACTTGAAATCTTGGAATTTTACTGTATGCTTTTCGTCATGGAAGCAGGCGCGTTAAATTTTACCCCAAAAACATTGCCAAGTAATTTAGAGGCGGAACAGGCGGTATTGGCCGCCATCCTGATGAATAATCGTGCGCTGGAACGTATTTCCGAATTTTTGCGCGCCGAACATTTTACTCATCCAGCCCACATCGAAATATATAAATTGATGGAACGTCAATTTGCCGCTGGATTCCCCGTCGATGTAATCACAATTAAAAATTACCTGGAACAGCAAGGCGTTCTGGAATCCGTTGGTGGCGTGGATTATCTGTCGCAATTGGCCGGTGCCGGCACAACGGTTGTGAATGTCGAACAATATGGCCGCATAATATATGAAAACGCTCTGCGCCGCGAACTGATTGCGCTGGGCCAAAATATCACAGATTCCGCATTTATCGAAGATTTGGATAAACCGGTAATGTCGCAAATCGAATCAGCGGAAGCAAAATTGTTTGAATTATCGGCAACCGGTGAAATCGACCGTGGCCCAGTGGAAATTGGCGCGGCAATGAAATTTGCATTGGAAGAAGCCGAAATCGCATACAAAGCCGATGGAAAATTATCTGGACTGACCACTGGACTTCGCGATTTGGATAAATCTATCAGCGGACTGCACAAATCTGATTTAATTATTATCGCCGGACGTCCCGCAATGGGTAAAACGGCCGTTGGCATGAATATCGCGTTTAATGCCGCGAATGCAATTTTATCGGGTCGGGCGAATCCGAAATTCAAGGGCGCGGTTGTATTCTTCTCGCTTGAAATGTCGGCATCGCAATTGGCGGCGCGTGTATTGTCATCCCAGGCAAAAGTATCGGCGTCGTCATTGCGCAATGGTTCGATTACCGACGAAGATTTTTTGAAATTGTCGCAATATTCGGACGCATTGTCCAAAGTTCCGCTGTTCTTTGACGATACGCCGGGAATGTCCGTGCCGATGATGCGTACGCGTGCGCGCCGCTTGGCCCGGAAACATGGTGGAATATCGCTGGTTATTATCGACTATTTGCAATTGATGACATTGCCCGGTGGCGGTCGTCGTGGCGATAGCCGCGTTAACGAAGTTTCTGAAATCACTCGCGGCCTCAAAATGCTGGCCAAAGAATTGGACGTTCCGGTTATCGCATTGTCACAGCTATCGCGTGCAGTTGAATCGCGCGATGATAAACGTCCGCTGTTATCTGATTTGCGCGAATCCGGTTCCATTGAACAAGACGCCGACATCGTTATGTTCACGTACCGCGAAGAATATTATTTGCAAGGGCGCAATCCAGCAGATTCAATGTCCAGCGGCGAAAAATTCATGATGAACAAACAGGATAATTGGGAAAAACGCCTGGCCGCATCGCGCGGCAAAGCCGAACTGATTATCGGAAAAAACCGTCATGGTCGGCCGGAAACTGTACATACTAAATTTATCGGCGAATATTCGCTGTTCGATGATTTGGATGAATGGGGCCGCGGTGGTGCGAATGAATCGCTGGGCAATCCGGTTGGATTTACACCGCCGTCATCCGTACCATCTGGTCCTGATATCGACGATTTGCCAGATGATTTTTAAAAATTTGTTATCAAAATAAACTCAAATTACCACGCTTGAATTCTGGAAACTGTTTGTATGTTTTTCCGTCCAAGATTGGTGCGGGCATATTGCCAGAACATCCATGTTCACTATATTGTTTAAACCAAAATGAAACTTTTTGTTCCAAAGTCCAATCGCGCACTTCTCGTATCCAATCAACGTTAACCGGTCTGGCATTCTGGCCTGATTCACCGCCCACAATCAACCAATCTATATTGGTCAAATCTAGCCTTTCAATTCGGTCCAATAGTGGTTCAAGCGATAAATATTTCATCACAGCAGGCACAGCTTTTAAATCATCCAATCGATTACGATATTTATTACTTTCAATTGTAACGCCGGCAACAATATTAGGCAGCCATTCCAAAAATGGTGCTAATTCGCGCATGCGATGCGACCGCTTGGTCAATATCGTATAAATATGCCAATCCGCACGCTTCATAATGGCAAAAACTTTTTGAATGTATTCCAGTGGTATATCGTCGTGAAATAAATCACACATGGAATCGACGAATATCAGTCGCGGCTTTTTCCAGTGGAGCGGAATTTCCAGTCGTTCTGGCCGCAAAGTTAACTTGAATCCATTTTCATAACCGGCGATACCTTGGTTACATAGGCGTTCTGCAATTGGCATCGCATAACAATTTTTGCATCCATCGCTATATTTTGTGCACCCGACAATTGGATTCCAGGTTGCATCCGTCCATTCAAGATTTGATTTTTGTGACATAGTAAAATCTTAGGCTATTTGTGCGATTTTCGCAATTAAAATAAACTTTGCTGACCATATATCGCATTACATTTTGCAGAATAGCATAAAATATCATCTTTATAGTTTGCATGATTTTTTAATATGTTTTGCAATTTGCTGGCGCGCTGATGGTCGCGCACTATAAATATTAAATAATGGCTAGTTTTTAATGATATTTCTATTTGGAATTTAAAGGGAATAATATGACAATTACCAATGTCACCGGTCAAAGATTTTACATAAGTATCAAGTATGAAACGTTCATTTTTATATCCAGGATTCATCCGGCAGAATTCACGAATTTTTGCTAATGTTTTTGCATCAAACAAATCGTCGAAAAGTCCGCAAACAGCATCAAAATCCTTGAATCTATGAAATTGATTAAAACTGAACAAGAGAACTATTTCACAATTAGGATTTCGCAACAACTCTCGCACATAGCTTCTATTCATGCCTTTCCAACCAAATGGGTCAAGAAATACGAAACTATGAGCATTATTTGGTATTTTTGGTCGCAGGTTACTAGTTGAGTTGTCGTGTGCAGATGTCGTTACAGATTTAATATATTTGAAATTTAGGATATTTGAAGTCGCATGGCGTAATTTCGCCATGTATTCAATATTATTATCATTTAAAACGATACAAAATTTTTGCGCCAACTTTCGGTCGGCGCAAATTTCTTGAAGAACGCAAATGGGCGTGGATAAAGTTCCATCATCATAAACACCTGGTCCGGCGAATAAATCAATATAAAATAGGCTTTGTTGGATACGTACACTGCTTAACCACAATTTAAATGATTGAAGAACGATTTTCATTTTAACTTCGGAATTAGCAGACTGCTCTACAAAGAAACTCGAATTGTTGTTCATAATAAAAACTTTTGATATAAAAAAATTTCTGCACAGGAATGACAAATAAAAATGACCATCGCCTTTTTTTACTTGCCTTTGGCAATAATTTTCCCTAAGATTCTGTCAAGATTTCAAATTCTAAACCCAAGGGGTGTCATCATGGCGTGGGAAGAAGTAATATTTCCAAATAACATTCGTAATATCCGTCTGTCGCGCGGTATGAAAATGACCGCGGTTGCACGGCAAGCTGGGCTGTCGCTGTCCGCAATGTCAAAGGTTGAAAAAGGCGTCCGCCGCTTGAATCAAAAGCAATTATTGACCCTGTGCGGAATTTTGGATTGCAAATTATCCGATATATTTATCAAAGAATCCGACCAATCGGCCGGATATTGGGAATCGGAAATGACACGTCGTTTGTCTGATAATGAAAATTCTGGCTTGAAAATTTTCGGTACCGGCGTGCGTACATTGCGCCGCAAGATTGGCAAAACAATTGCGAATGCAGCCAAAGACGCAAAGATGACATTGTCGGTATATCATAAAATCGAAGTTGGTCAACGCGAAGTATATGAAGATGAAATTGAAAATCTGGCGCATGCACTTGGACTGAATGCCGAATCTATGTTCAAGGCAATTGCTGAATTGTTTGAATCTGGCGCGCTGACGAAACAAATTTCAAAGGTCGAAGAAAAAGCGCGCGCCGTCTTGACACCGAATAATCCGGCGGCCGGGCTCAGCATGCATGGCGCATTGTATGGTTCGAAAATTTATGATTCTGCGCGTAAAAAATTGGTACCGGTATTTGGAACGCCGGGCGATAAAAATATTGTATTTAAAAAATCCGACGAAAAAATGATTGTTATGCCAATGAACCTGGAAGGGGAATCAGGCATATACGCGGTCATCCCGAATATTCGCCGGATGGGTGTGATGTTTCCGAACCGGTCTTATCTGTTTGTGAATCCAGACGTGGTTCCACAACCGGGCGATTTGGCGATTGCGTTGGATGAAGACTTTGAAAAATTGGAACCAGATACCAAAACGCATGCACGCATTGTTATGGTTGGTGAAGATGCCAAAGGCAATCTATACGGCCACATGGTTGCGCCGGATGAAAAAATCCCGGTTAAAAATACTGGCGGGCGTCTTCATAAAGTTGTTCAGATAGTTATTGAATAAGATTTGTGGGGGCGGAAAATTTTCTGCCCGTACAGATTTCTTGGAGAGAGAGATGAGAGAATCAAATTCCAAAACGGCACAGCGCCTTATGAACCTGTATCGCCAAGCACATGTGATAAACGGCGGATGGGTGGCGGTTAATGCCGTATTTATTGCCGAAGCCACTGCGCCGGTTTTGGAAGAATTAAAAAAATTACCGACCGGCGGTCGATTGGTAACGCATATTGAAAATTTAAAGCGCGGGCGAACCGCGGCGAATTCAATTGCGCGTGATTTGATGCCATATGGTGGCATTATGGAATCCGCACCAATGGATAATGATGATATCCCAACCGGAATTTCCGAAACCGATTTTGCATCAATTGAACGTGCGCTGGATAATTTCCAGCCGAACCAAGAAAGCCTGGATGCCATAAAATCATTGCCTGCCATCCAACAATTCGCTGACCGTTGGTTGGTCGGAATTCGTGCAACAATTGCTGGGCGGGCGGATTTGCTGGATAAATGGCGTGTGGTTTATAATGCGGACCGGGCGTTTTCGCTGTGGTCGCGTGCAAGTGATATTTTATCATGGACACCGACGGAACGCATGCGTGCCGAAGTCCAGGCTGATTTACCCGAATACGAATCATATCTGCCGATGTTCGGCGATGCAGGCAAAGAACTTTTGGGCAAACTTCGCGCATATGTCAGCAGTGTGTAAAAAAACAAAACCGCCATCAGGCGGTTTTATAAATAGTATCCTTTGTATGCGGTGTTCCGATATATATCATTGTGCCGTTGGGTGACAGAATAAAATCCAGTTCACGCAAACGTTCGCGTAATCGTTCACGCTTTTTCGCAGTGTTGCAAGTATTCGGAACTTCGACGTCATCGCATATAATCAAATCCGACCGCATGCCGGTGATATTTCCATTAATACCTTGGCAAATTACCGATGGTTCGCGGATACCCGGCGGCCGATTAATGGTTAATTTATGCGACCCCCATTCTTTTTTAACCGTTGGCAACATATCACGACACATTGGGTGGTTTTCCAGAATATGTTTGATATGCGATACCATTCGCGATGCCAGGTTTGTTTCAGCCGATAAAATCAGAATTCGAGTATTCGGATTTTCACACAATTGCCATGCGGCAAACACGCCGACCACGGTTGATTTCCCAGAATGCCGAAATGCGGTCAATAAAGCCCGACGCGGCGCATCACGCGCCCCTCCAATTAAAAAATTCAAAATTTTTTTATGATGCACCGGTGTCGTTAAACCGATAAGTTCATTCCACGCGTCCAAGAACGCCGCGGCAAAATCAGAGCGTGCCATAATCATCCATATTGGCCGCATCATCTGTGATTGAACCATAATCAGTTGCTGCATTTTGGATATATGCCGACAAAACAGATAACAGATTATTATATAATCCAATCGTTCCGCCGCCGCTGGTTTTATCTTCGATAAGCATCCGCGTATAATGAATTACGCCCAGTACTTTGTCATGAACATTCTGCCATGCCGCCATATCTGTATCAATTTGGTTTATATCGCGCAATGCTTCGACCAAGAAATTGAAATCTGCGTTCAGTTGTTCTGGGTCTATTTTCGCGGTTGGTTGGTAATCGATAAACCGCGATAATTCGATTTTGCGAAATACATCAACAGTTGTGCCAGTATCCGGTGCATTCATCAAAACGACAGTTCCGCCTTTCATTGATTCATTCGGCAATACGTTATATAAATGCAAATCGACCAATTCGTTATCAATTGCAATCTTGATATCCGCATGCTGAAAAAATGGAAAATCGAATGCAAATTCTGTCTGTGCGCCATCGGCAGCATATGAAATTTTATGCATATCATCACCCCATTATTTTTGTGAATTCACCCGCCAAAGATTTCAATAAATTTGTTTTCTTTGGTTTTTTCAATTTAGCCAGCCGGTCCTGGTTGGATTTGCGTTTGGTATCAAACGGCGTTTCTTCTTCTTCGCGAATGCGTTTCAATACGGCTTCTTCGGTCATTCCGCGTCCGGTCATGCCAGATGCACCGTAAATTGCGCGTTGACGGGCAAGCGCTTTTTTGACCAAGTTTGTTTTCGCGGCTTCATCGCTTGCCATCTGGTCCAATATTTTTCGCCGTTCGGTTTTTATTTCTTTTCCGGCGGCCCGATTTTTGATGATTCCATCTACTTCGTTCACAAGTTGTCCCATGATTTTCTCCTTTTATATAGAGTATCTGCCTTCGGCAGTAATTGATAATATGGTTGCGGGCAGGGGCTCGCTGCTGGTTATTGTCCATAATGGCTGGATAGTGTCCGTGGCGGTTCCCAAAAGATTTATGGAAACGTCGCCTGTGAAACCATTCGAATCTGGCGCATGTACATTGTTCGGTAATGGCGCGCGTAACATCCGTCCATCCATTCGAAAGAACAATGATTTTGTATCCATCAATCGCGCGGATATTTTGGTCAATCGTAGTTTTTTCGGATTATGTCCGGATGCGAATATCGGCATACCGGATGCGGTAAATGAAAATCCATATCCGCCCGAATCATTTGGCACGCTGTCTGAAAACTTTTCAACGAATGTTCCGATATCGCGATTCACTGCGACGAATACTTCGCCATTCATTACCGCAACGGATTTGAAATCGCCCATCGTTCGATATACGGCCCATGCGGATACTGACGTTGCGGCGATTCGCGTCAAAACGGCCATCGACCCATCGGCCATTACAACAAACAATCGGCATGAACGGTCGTGATAAGCGATATCAACCGGCGTCTTCATAATATGTTTCGACAAAGCGCACAAATCAACTGCATCATACGTTTCACCAATTTGGTCCAAGACTAATTCGCGAATTTCTGAATCGTTTTTGGATACGAACGCGGTGCTGCCTTCGATTTTTTGCGGCTGCAGGTATCTGTCGCTGCGCGAACCAACCGATGTATGTTGTTTGATATTTATTGTTGATGGCGTTAATGGTTTGCTGGAAATTGCCCATTCGCCTGCGGTTGTTAATATCTGTAAATTATCAGACGATGCAACAGTGCATATTTGTTGCCGCGTGGATGATAGTAGCGTAAGAAAGATTGCCTCGTCATCCAATCCAGTGCCGACATCAAAGTTTTTATGGTCGCCGACTTTGGACATCCAGACGCCGCATGGCCAATCACGCGCGCCGCCGAAAACCAATCGGTCTTGGTGGAACGTGATGCTGGTCGGCCATCCGCGTCGCGCGGAAAATGCGGTTTCGCGCCAATCTGAAATTGGGCCATTTGGCAAAGTATGTCCAGCGTTTGTTTGGGCGGTAACTATGGTCGAACTGGTTACCCCGGTAATCAGCCATTGCCGGTCGCCAACCATCAGTCGGTGTCCGATGTTCGCAGATGTCCAGAATGGTGTGGATGCAGTAATGGTCGCAAAATTATTTCCGTTTGGATGCGATGTTAAGGTTAATTTGATATTGGCCGCATCATCGAATTTTATAAATGGTATTAATCGGTTTCCGTTTGCATCCGCGGAAAATTCAAAATCATACAATGTGAATGAACCATCTGGATTTTTCTGCAATATTTGTGGCGCATGATTCGGATGTGTAAAAATCATCGTGCCGAATCGCTGGGCATATTGTACGCCACGAATTTCATCACTGTTCCACGGCGTTAATATATCATCGACCAACTTATCATCTTTATAAATTTCAATACGTCTGGTCGATAATATCAGCATATAATTGTCATCATCGCTGACCAACATTGGCACAATCATCGCATCCGGGCGTGTTTCAAACAAACGAATTGTTCCGGGCCGGCGACGTAATCCACCGCCTGGCAATACATCCATGTTTTCCAATTTTGACAATCCGCGTGACGCGGCGGCTATGTCTGACCGGGCGAAAAATTCGGACGATATTTCACCAAGTGCAAAAGAATTTTGGGTGTTTATAAATTTTCCCATGGTATTTCCCCTTTAAAACCGTGCGCTGATTAATGAAAAATCTGCAACGCTTGTGGATGATGCCATCGTGCTGTCGATGAATTTTGCCGCGCGTAATTCAGAATCGTACAACGCTGCCAAAGTATTAAAGCAATTCTGGTTATCAGTCAGCGGCATACAAAATTCCATTGCCAGTTTCGTCGCAGCCAAAGATGAAAAAAACGCGGGATAGCTTTCGGAAACAATACGAATAACTGCAATGACTGTAATTTTGTCGTGCTTTGAAAGTATTCGATTGCCATTAATTTCATAATCGCGCGCATCGCACGATAATACCCGCAATACTTCAACAGGCAGCAAGAAATCATTGTCATCAGTCCGAACCAATTCGCATTTTTTTGTCGCGAATTTCCATGGATGGGCGGCCAGCATGGAATCGGTGACATTTTCGAACAAAGTTCGCGCCAACTGGGCCGGCGCCGTATCTTCATTGAACGATTGAATTGGCTTTTCCCCAATTTTCAGCAATGCCATCGAACATAAATCTATTTTTGTAATCATAATGAATCCTTTTTATAAAATCGCGCCAATTGTGACATTCGCGTCGGTTGCGATAACGGCGCGCAGCGCGGCCCCGTCCGCCGCGTTTATAATTATTATGTCGCCAATGTTCATCAGCGTTTTAACGCTGTTGAAATATCCGCATCGTTGTATGTCGCCAGCGGCTGCATTTTCCGCGTAATGCCACAGAGTGAATCCGTTCGCATAAGCGATTACGGACAGGTTTTTATTTGCGAATGCCATTTAAAAACTCCGTTTTTTAGTCCATAGTCGAAAGTCCATAGTAAAAAGTAAAAATTACTATGGACTAATGACTGTGGACTTTTTACTTACTTTGTGCACTTGATGCGAACGATGCCCGATGCGTCGATTAATGCCGCGCCTTGGGACATGCTGTTGCAGACAAAGTGTGCGGCGCGTTCGCCGGACCATGATATGTCTGTTTTGACATCTTGTCCGACCGCATGACCGATGGCGGATGCATGATAAACAAAGCAGTCGCGTCCGGTATCGGATGGCAATGCGTTATGCAGAACCCAATTGATGCCAAGCCAACGTTTTACTTCGAATCCGCCAATCATGGTACCTTCGCCGACATAATCAGACGATGTGAATTCCGGCATGGACAGCAATGCGTTCCATTGATTTACGCCAACAACCGCGAATCTGCGGCCATCGTCTGGGATATCGTTGGTGTTCAGAATCGCGACCGCATTCAGTATCAGTTCTTTGGAAAGTGCCGCATTGTATGCACCGACTTCCAACGTTGCACCCGACATCGCATCAATAATCAATTCGTCCGTCTTGCGGCCCAGCGCGTATGCACCGGCCGACGCAACGACGCGACGTTCATCGATGTTGATTTTCAGTTCATCGAGTGCATCGACCCAATCGCCGGCATAATAATCCGCCAATTGGCATTCGACCGCGGTGTGGGCCAGATTCATGACTGGCACCAAATCGTGACGTGCTTTGGTTCCGGCTGCGCCGCGACCGACCTTTTGGAATACGGTGCTGGCACCGACCACGCCGTTTTTCGAACGGATGGTGCTGCGCAACTTTGTGCCCGTCTGTTGGTACGCTAAATGAACATCAGCTTCGAACTGTTTTACAAATGCTTCTGTAATAGACATAGACATTTAATTTTCCTTTGGTTATGGCATCGAAATGCCGATTAAAAAACCAATGCGCAATTGCATCGGTATTGGGTTTTATATTCCGGTTATGCCGTGACGGCGCCGATTTACAAAACATTGCGGGTCCAAAGGATTATCCGCAAAACTGAAAAGAAGTGATTAATAAAAAACGCCCCGAAAGGGGCGTTTTTTCAAAAGAAACAATTATTTCTTTTTCGCAACCGGTTTTTTCGCCGGGGCTTTTTTCACAGCTGGTTTTTTTGCAACTGGCTTTTTGACGGTCGGTTTTTTCACAGCTGGTTTTTTAACTGCAACTTTTTTGACAACCGGTTTTTTCACGGCTGGCTTTTTGACGGCTGGTTTTTTAACCGCAACTTTTTTCACAGCTGGCTTTTTCGCTGGGGCTTTTTTGACGGCCGGTTTTTTTGCAACCGGTTTTTTCGCCATCGGAACGCGGCATGCCAATTTCGCAACTTTCTTTACAACTTTTTTCGCCGGGGCTTTTTTTGCAACTGGTTTTTTAACAGCTGGCTTTTTCGCAACGACTTTTTTCGGCGCTGCTTTTTTCACGACCGGTTTTTTTACCGCTGGCTTTTTGACGGCTGGTTTTTTCACAGCCGGCTTTTTCGCAACCGGTTTTTTTGCCGCCGGTTTCGCAGCCGGTTTTGGGGCTGGCTTCTTCGGGGCTGGTTTTTTCAAGAATGAAAATGCCATTCTTCTCTCCTTTTTTGTTTTCCATAGAACAAAAGTTTTTTGTTCTTGATTTAATTTTATCTGAAAGAGAAAAAATAAACAAGCGAATTTTACGAATAAAGTTTTTTAAATCCA
Organism: Alphaproteobacteria bacterium; assembly: GCA_009784235.1. Lineage (GTDB taxonomy): Bacteria > Pseudomonadota > Alphaproteobacteria > Rs-D84 > Rs-D84 > WRKW01. Next base: position 307,854 of record WRCC01000002.1, read on the forward strand.
TTTTCAATTTTACGAATGTATTCTTCATCATTGTCTCTCCAATATTTTGGGTCGCGCATCATATCGCGCAAATTTTTTTCTGTGATTGCATCAGATGTGCCGCCGCCAATCTGAACGGATGGTTCCATTGATTGCATCATTGCGTAAATGCTGCGGATTCCTGCGGGTGACGCGCATAATGATTCATAAGTATCGCGCGGCAGAAATTTTTCACCGAACATATCGATGGCCGATAAAGCATCGCGCATTTTATCTTCACCGCCGAAAAAAGTTTTTAATTCAGCGATTGATTCGTTTTCATATTGCGATTTAAATATTTCAGACAGCGCCGGATGCAAAAAATCATTTGCGATGTCGTAAATTTTTTCAACTTGCGATGCGTTTAACCCGGCGTCCAGAAATTTCGCACGAATCGAATCATCATCGTACAGCGGGTGCGCCGGATATTCAGCCATATCCGTCGGTACGCCAATTGCGCGGCGAAATTTATCACGCGTCGTATCATCCGTGCTATCCGTTGGCACAGATACCATCGTTCCGATTTTCTTTTCCAATTCCGAATATGATTTTAACAAAGAATCGGTATTCAGCGTTCCGTCGTTATTTTGAAATTTTTGTGGGATGTCCATCAGTTCTCCTTTTTAATTCCGTTGCGCAGAAAGAAAATCCCGCCCAAGGTGAATATTGCGTGCATCGTTAAAAATAAATCTGTATCGCCAACAATGTATGCCGCGACCGCAGAAATGATTCCAGCGCCAGATAATATGTAAGTACGGCGTCCGGCCATCCATCCGCCGTTTAAAATTTTGTTCATACATTATCCTCTAAATAAAACAATAACCCATCTACATCGGCGATATATCCGATTCCCATCGACCAATCTGGAATATCATCCGCATGATGAAATCGCGTGGCACCGCCAACTGAATCCATTAATTGACCGCACATCATTCGTCGCACGCTGCGCAAACACATTTGGAATTTGTTCGAACGGCTGTCCACATAAATTAATTCCTTGTGCGGATTATTACGTTGCAGCGATTCGAAAATGTTCGAATCATTCGCAATATCTGAAAATTCACGCCCGGATGCGGCCGCCAAATTTTTTATCATGGATGCCAATGCTTCAACCGCGGCCAAAGACGATGCGCCGGTTTCGGCATAAATAATCCGCGCTAATTTATATCGTGTAATTTTATTGTCATCATCATTTGTGACCAGAATTAAATCTTGTTTATCGAATGCCATTTGAATTCCTTAGAGAAAAAAAGCCGCGCATTTTGCGCGGCTTGAAAGATATAAAGGCATAAAAAAACGCCCACATGGGACGATAATAGATTTACACCTTTGACGCAAACATCATATCACAAATTCGATTCTAATTCAAGAAGAAATTTTTTTGTTCCGATGCCCCAGTCCGAAAGGCCGCAGTATCCGCGCAGGCCAGCGGCACCGACGATTCGATGACACGGTACAATTAATACAATTGGATTTTTGGAAAGCGCGCCACCGACGGCGCGCGGCGCGGATGCAATTTCGCGCGCGATATCGCCATAAGTCTTCGTTTTGCCGTACGGGATTTTCGAACATGCATTCCAAACAGATTTTTGAAATTCTGTGCCGCATGGATTCAATTTAAAATCCGCACATGGATTTTTTCCATCAAAAAAATCATGCAACCATTTTTCCAACCGGCCCAGGACAGGGGACAAGTTTTTATTCGTCGCGCTATCGCCTGCATCCACAAAAATTAATTCCAAAATCGTGCCATCACGCTCGGTCGCACGTACAGTTCCGCATGGGGTTTTAAAGAAAGCAGTATTATTCATATTGTTAAAATAATGGTGGATGGTATTGGACTCGAACCAACGACCCCTTCGATGTGAACGAAGTGCTCTACCAACTGAGCTAACCATCCAGCCCGCGGATTCTATCAAAAATTATAAAGGGTGCAATATTTATTTTCATTTTCGATATTTTGATATATAATGACGATATGCAAAATAAAAAACTGATTTTTGTGGCTGCGGCCCTGATTACAGCGATTGTCACGGTATGTTTGTTTTCGGGTGGACGCGATAATATACGTCTGCGTGAACATTGCTTTGTAAAAAATGAACGTACAATTTGCGAATACAGCGTTCCAATGCGTCGTGCTGATGGCGCCCGCAATCCAAAAATTACACTTGGGCACAATTGTGCTGAACGCCCGGTTGTTGCGGTTTTATTAGCGCAGAGCGATTACAAGGATAACCGCTATGCAATTGAAAAACCATATGTCGATGTCCTGATTGATAATGAATTGTGTCCAGTATTTATTTCATGGACGAATGTAAATGAGCAATTGGCAATATGGCGTCCGGACGGGATTTTGGTTCCCGGTGGCACATTTGCAATTTTACATTCTCAGACTGTCACAGAATTTGCCGGCGACCCATCTTATCGCGGGCTGCGCCGTGGGTTTGCATACACGATAATGCTTGATTATGCGCGTCATCATAAATTACCAACGCTGGGTATTTGCGCAGGCGCACAAAAAATGGCGATATTTTTGGGCGGTAAATTAATCGGTCGTATAAATGAATTTGGTGCCACGATTAATCACAAAGACATTCATGGACCCGGACATGAAATCGAAATCATGCCGAATACATTGCTGCGCCGGATTGTTGGGCAAAAAGATATCACGGTAAATACATCGCATAACAGTGCGATTTACGACAAAGCAGCGGGCGATTTTATTGTATCCGCACGTGCACCGGATGGAATTATAGAAGCGATAGAGCCGAAAAATCCATGGTCTGATTTTGTATTAGGCGTCCAGTGGCATCCGGAATTAATGGCGGCAACTGGCATCAGCGGTGGTGCATCAGATATATTTTCGGCATTCGCAGACGCAATTAAAACAAAACATGCGATGCAACGTATAATCGTAATCGCCGACGGCACACGGGCAATTGTTTCATTGGTCGAAGGTGGCCGCACAATTGCAACATTTCCGGGATTTGTCGGGCGACGCGGCGCTGGATTTATTAAACGCGAAGGCGATGGCCAAACACCATTCGGTGAATATCGCATGGGATTGGTATTTGGTACGGGCGAACTGGATACGCGCATGCCGCATCGTGTAATCAAAGAAGACGACGTATGGGTGGATGACCCAAAATCGCCACAATATAATACGTGGCAAAAGCGTGGCGGAAAATGGGACAGTGCCGAAGACATGCTGATAGACGAATACGAATTCGGCGCAGTTATCGAATACAATACCGATACGATTGTTCCGGGCCGGGGCAGTGCGATTTTCCTGCACGTTGCGACCGGTCCAACCGCCGGATGCGTCGGGGTCAGTCGCGATGACATGCAGCGTATTTTACGCTGGATGGACCCGGCAAAATCGCCTGTCATGCGCATAGAACCAAAGCGCCGCAAATAATACCTTGATTTTAACGATTGTTTTTGGTACACGTGCACGCACGTGAAAAGCAACCATTTGGTTGCTGTTTTTTTATTATTTGTATTCCATGGGCGCATATTTGCGCCCATTTTTTATAACCAAAAAGGAGAATAAAATGGGACAACCAACGATAGCACATTTACAAAAGCAAACATTGGCCGCGCAATTCTGTGATATGGTGACGGCGGAATATCCGAACCTTTCCATGACTGACAAATATGAATTAGCCAGCGCGGTCGCCGCGGCATTCACCGGAATAAATCCAAAAGATATTATTAAAAATCATATTCGCGATAACGCCGGACGGTCGGTTGTTAAAAAAATCCGCCGTGGCACGCGCGTCCAACATGAAAATTTTACCGGTGCGATGGGCGAAATTACAATGGATACGGATGACAAGACATTGCGCGTGCATGATGGCGAAACGCTCGGCGGCACGCCGCTGGCACGCTTGTCAGATATTTCATCTGCGGCTGGTGGCGACAATGAACAAATCGCAGAACAAATTGCCGCGGGTCTTGCCGGCAAAGCAAACAAAAATTTGGATAACATTGATGGTCATATCGATGTTGTTATTGCGTCGCATCGTGCGACAGATGGCTCTTCATGGTTCCGCCGATATAAATCTGGATGGGTGGACCAAGGCGGCATATTCACATCAACCGGGACAAATGCGGCCACAATAACATTACCGGTCGAAATGGCGGACATTAATTACGCGACCCAGGCAACAATGACCGCGCCTGCGGCCACATGGTCGAACAGAGTATTATGTGTTATCCGAACATCTGCGGCCCAGATTTCAGTACACAATGCAGGCGGTTCCGGGAATCAAGGTATATGTTGGCAAGTATCCGGCCAGTCCGCATAAATGCCTTGAAATGACCGAAATTTGCGATATTATTTGGCTATGCTGGATAATATCGCATTTTATACGATGGACAATATGTGGCGCGGGATTTTAACCGACCTGGGCGCGACGGGCACAGATTTTATGTCGGCTGATATTATAATTGATGCTGGATGGGCGGCGGTGGATTTGCCGATGTCGATGTCCGAATTAAAAGAAAAAATTCTGGCTGATATCGACTGCGCGAATTCGGAAATCATCTGTGCGGTGTTCGGCCGGAATGCAGATTTACCACCTGTTCAGATGAAAATTATCCGTGCGTTGTCACGTGCGGGCGCGGATGGTTTGTCTGCCGGGGATTTGCGTCGCGTACTGGGCTATTCCACGGATGCAAATACACACGCGGCGGATACGGCAATTTACAATTTACGCCGGGCATTTGGCGCAGATGTAATCAGGTCGGAAAATGGCAAATACAAATTATAAATTATATTCCTTTGATAAAATCCCAAGTACGCAAGTATATGCGCATGAAATGATTGCAGACGGGCGCGCGACGACGGGGACGATTATAA
>WRCC01000003.1 GCA_009784235.1 Alphaproteobacteria bacterium
CGGGCTCATCCATCACCGATAAATCTTTCCCCTTTCGGGCGTATGCGGTATTAGCGTTCGTTTCCAAACGTTATTCCCCAGTGATGGGCAGATTCCCACGCGTTACTCACCCGTGCGCCACTGGCTTATCACCAATTTTTCTTTCGAAAAGTTGGTTTATAATAATTGCTTATTATAAAGTCAATTTTTTACCGAAGCAAAAAATTGGTGATAAGCCCGTTTGACTTGCATGCCTAAGACCCGCCGCCAGCGTTCGTTCTGAGCCAGGATCAAACTCTCAAGTTCTATAAAAACTTGGTGTTTGCCCTGTGCACTTAACAAAGCTGACTTAATTAAAAATCAGTTCGTCTTTACATATATGTATTCGCAAGATAGGAATATTCGAGGTTTATAAAAACGAATTTTTTGTAACCTACTACCTATCTTAGTGATGTGCACAATGACAATTGTCAAAGTTTGGATTTTTCCACTTTAACTGTCTGCACATCCCTTCTTTTTATCATTGATATTCTGCATACACAAAAAACCAAATCAAAAAATTTGATGAGCTGCTTTATTCACAAAATTGGGATTTTATTCTGATTGTCCGAATCGTCGAAAAATCAAAAATCCGCTGAATTCCAGGGGTTGACGCTGATATGCCAACTTGAAAGCCCGCTTAATATAAAGCGTTTCGAATAAAATGTCAAGTGCTTTTGTAAAAATAATCATAAAAAAGTTTTTGGTCGCACCCAAAGGCCACCGCCATTTTGCACAAATTTTGACCCGTTTGCACCGTTATGTTCAAAACATTTTACAAAATCCACGCAATAAGAACAAAAACCGTATATTAAAAATAATTGCAACAAATGTTGTATTGGGATAAAATAGGCCAGATTATTTAACTGGATTGCTTCGTTCTTGTTTTTAACAATTATTAAATGTTAAAAACAATTCAGTGCTCGCAATAACAAAATATAGTTGTCATTGCGAGGAGCGCAAGCGACGAAGCAATCCAGTGACTTAAAAGGAACCATAATGAACATCCGCACCATAAACGAATTAACAGACATCGCCGGGAAATATATTTTGTTGCGCGATGATTTTAATGTGCAAATTGTTGATGGCAAAATCATGGATACTTTTCGCATTGAACAATCTTTGCCGACGATTCGCAGGTTACAGGAAATGGGCGCGCGGATTGCGATTGTATCACATCTGGGTCGGCCGGATGGCGCGCCGGATTCAAAATTTTCTTTGGCGCCCGTGGCATTTGCATTATCTGAATTATTGGGCGAACCAGTTCCATTAATATCGGACTGCATCGGCGAATCGGTGGCCGATGCACGCCGTAATATGGAAAACGGCGACGTTGTGTTATTGGAAAACGTTCGGTTTCACGGTGGCGAAGAATCAAACGATTCGGAATTCGCGGCCGCATTGGCCCATGGATTTAATATCTATATAAATGACGCATTTGCTGTATCGCATCGCGCACATGCATCAACCGTCGGTGTTACGAAATTTTTACCGGCATACGCGGGCGAATTACTGGCGTCCGAAATTGCAGAATTATCACACGTTATGAATAATCCAACGCGGCCATTAATGGCCATTGTCAGCGGCGCGAAATTAAATACAAAAATCGATGTGCTGGAATCAATGGTTACAAAGTGCGACACAGTTGCGGTATGCGGCGGAATCGGAACAACGTTCGCCATTGCATCCGGCAAATATAATTTTACCGATATGTTGTATAAACCAGAATACAAAGAAATCGTATTACGCATTATGGCCGCGGCTGAAAAGCATGGATGCAAAATATTGTTGCCGATTGATAAAGGCGTCGGCCCGGAATGGGCCGCATCCGCGCCACGCACGGATAAAACTTTGTCCAATGTATTGGGCAGCGATGTGATAATGGACGAAGGCCCGGAATCAATTGCACAAATCACAAATGCAATCGACGAATCGAAAACAATTATATGGAACGGTACGGTCGGAATGGCTGAATGGCCGCCGGTTTGGTCGGCGGGAACATTCGCGATTGCAAAACACATCGCGTCGCGCACCCGCGCCGGCAAACTGGAATCCATTATCGGCGGCGGTGATACAGTCGCAGCATTGGAAGCAACGGACACAATGAACGACATAACATACGTTTCAACCGGCGGCGGCGCATTTTTGGAATTTATCGAAGGCCGCGCCTTACCCGGCATTGTTGCATTGGAAAATTAAAAAACGCGCATAATGCGCGTTTTTTAATTCACAATTTCTTGTCCGCGGCCAAACATCATGGCCATATTTTCTGTATTTGTTTTTTGATACTGCCGCCAGATTTTTTGTAATTCTGTCGCCTGGTCTTCGGTTATAATACAGTTTGTGTCGTGACTGCCACCCATCACATTTCCAATCTCTGTTATAACTTTGCATGACGGGGAATTCGGATTTACTTTTTTCGGGGCGCATTTTGGCTGCTCTATGCATTTGTCGCAGCTTATTTCAATGCGGTCAAAGAACAGCGTCGGCACAAGTTGTTGTATTACTTCTTTCTTATAGGCATCTGACAGCATACCCATTAATTTCGTTGCATCTTTTTCTGGAGCGTGCGCAAGAATTATTACCATAATAACTTCTGCTGCTATACCTCTGGCCAGCGCATAATCTTCTTCGCTGTTGATTACGTCTTTGTCCATCAGTTCTTCGATAAATTGCATCATTTTTGAAGCAAAATATTCCACGACCATGGACAATTTCATACGATGCGACATTTGCTGAAATTCGCGCATAGACAAAATGCGTTCCGATTTAACCGCAGCCTTGACCGCATTATACCAAGTTGGCACTGGCAAATCTTTTTTAATAAATTCTATAAACAATTTTTTGATTAAATTCGTGTTCATTTTTAAATTCCTTAATGTACTGGTTCACACCATTGAATAATGGCGTCCCAAAATCGGTGCAAGGCATCTGGGTTTTCGCCCCATGAAACTATTTCTACGCGATGCGCCAAATTTATTTTCTCTTTGATATTGTATGGTCGAACCGCCATTATTGCCGCATGTGTTGCATCACAATTTTCTGGGCGGTCTGGACATTTATTCAATACAAAATCTCTATCAAGCTGTAAATAATTCCGACATTCCCAGCACGCCATGCCATCCATTGTGTATCCGGGCATATTTATAAATACACCGGGAATTGATTTCATGTACGCTTCGTCTGCAGCGTCCCATTTGTCCGCAAACTCAGATTGCCATTCACAAACACTATTCCACAAAGTCGCAAGTGTTTTCTTAGGCATTTTTATTTTATTTTTCGCCGCAATTTTATTCATCGTATTCCACATAAAATCATCGGAATATAATGTCATATCTTCGTCCCAGTTTTCATCGCCCGCACAAAGCGACATCGCATCAAATTGTTTCATAAGATAAGTCAGCAAATATAACATTTTTTGTCGAACGTTCATTTGCGGCAGTATTTGCTTTTTTTCATCCGCAACAACTTTTTTGGTTTTTTCGGAAAACAGTTTTGGATTTTCACATTCTTGCAATATGCGTAAATTAACTTCGTCTGTCAGCATACTTTTTACCGCACGCGCAACCAAAGTATTGAACGAAGCACGCCCCAGAACTTCTTTTTTAAATTTTGATATAACTGCATCTACTTCGGGAAATTGTGAATTTTTCTTTGGCATCTTTTATCCATTTGACGAATATTATTTATTGCCATTTTAACCTTGTTACAATTATTGTCAAGTTGTTTTACACGACTTGATTTTATACAAAACAACGCTATAATGACGCCTATGGGCATATTTTCAAAAATTTCATCGATATTTACAGGCAAAAAAGAACTGGACGCGGCAAACGTCGAATTGTTGCGCGACGCATTGATTGGCGCAGACATTGCACCTGATTTGGCGGAACAATTGGTCGGCAAACTGCGCGCACGTGGTACGGTTACTGAATCAGAGGCCAAACAGATACTATTCGACGCCATGTTGCCGATTGTTGGCAAATTGGCCGGATGGCCGATTGCCAACCATCTGCCCGTACCCGGAAAATCTGAATCCCCGATGGTAATTTTGATATCGGGTGTAAATGGCGCGGGAAAAACAACATCAATTGGCAAATTGGCTTCATTTTGGAAAGACATGGGGCACAAAGTTGTAATCGGCGCAGCCGATACTTTCCGGGCAGCAGCATGCGAACAGCTGGCCGAATGGGCCGACCGCGCAGGTGCAGATTTAATCACCGGCACCGGCGACCCAGCGTCTGTGGCATACAAAGCCGTCGAACACGGCATCGCAGTCAAAGCTGATATTGTTATAATTGACACCGCCGGCCGGTTGCATAATCGTGCCGATTTGATGGACGAACTGGCCAAAATCACACGCGTAATACAAAAACTGGACCCTGGCGCGCCGCATGTATCCACGTTGGTGCTGGACGCGAATACCGGCCAAAATGCGCTGAACCAAATTGAATTTTTTAACAAAGCCGCGCCGCTGACCGGATTGATGGTCACAAAAATGGATTCAACGGCCAAAGGTGGATTTTTGGTATCGTATGCAGCAAACAACAAGATTCCCCTGCCCGTCTATGGCATCGGCTATGGCGAAAAATTGCACGATTTGCGCCCATTCAGTGCAGATGAATATCTGCATAAATTGTTGGGCATGTAAAATTCGCGAATCGGTTTTTTGAATGATATAATTACCAGTACACGAAAAGGATAAGATATGGCTTTAATTCCAATGGTTATCGAAGAAAGCGGACGTGGCGAACGCTCGTTCGACATATATTCCCGCCTGCTGCGCGACCGAATTGTGATGGTCCAGGGCGAATTCGGAATGCAGATGGCGAACATTATCATCGCGCAATTGCTGTTCCTGGAATCTGAAAATCCGAACGCAGATATCCAGCTATACATCCAATCCCCGGGCGGCAGCGCGGACGCATGCTATGCAATTCTGGATACCATGAATTACATCAAATCGCCGGTATCGACAATCGGCATGGGGCTGGTCGCATCGGCCGCATCCGTGATATTGGCCGGTGGTGCACCGGGCAAACGATTTGCTTTGCCGAATGCGCATATTATGATTCATCAACCATTAACAGGTGCCGAGGGGCAAGTTACAGACGTAGAAATCCGCCTGGCCGAGGCAATCAAATTAAAGAAAAAATTAATCGCCGATTATGCTGCGTGGACCGGAAAATCTGAAAAGATAATCGCGGACGCCATCGAACGCGACAATTTCATGTCCGCGACCGAAGCGAAAGAATTTGGCTTGATTGATGAAATTTTGATAAAGAAATAATAAAAGTTCCCCTCTTTTGGAGGGGTGTCCCGAAGGGACGGGGTGGTTTACCCAGACTTCGGATACACTGTAAACCACCTCGGCGCTGCGCGCCACTCCTCCAAAGGAGGAGAACTTAGAGTATCCCTAGAGAGAACAATATGTCCGACAAAGATAAAGAAATAAAGTCTTCGACTACCGAACAAACTGACCACCAGGTCTGCTCTTTCTGTGGCAAGGCCGTATTCGAAGTAAAAAAATTGGTATCGGGGAAAAACGTCTGCATCTGCGATGAATGCATCGGGCTGTGCAATGATATCATGGCCGAAGACACATCGGTCAAAGTTTCGCACGATGCGACTAAATTACCCACACCATCAAAGATTTTCAAAACGCTGAACGAATATATAATCGGCCAAGAAGACGCAAAACGCACCCTTGCCGTCGCGGTTTATAATCATTACAAACGACACAACGCGTCCGCGAAATGCGATGTGGAAATTCAAAAATCAAATATCCTGATGGTCGGGCCAACCGGTACCGGAAAAACTTTGTTCGCGCAAACTTTGGCGCGCGTGCTGGATGTTCCGTTTGCGATTGCAGACGCGACAACGTTGACCGAAGCGGGCTATGTCGGCGAAGACGTGGAAAGCGTTCTGACACGCTTGCTGCAAAATGCGAATTTTGATTTGGAACGCGCACAAAAGGGAATTATCTATATCGACGAAATCGATAAAATTTCACGTAAATCCGAAAATCCATCGTTGACGCGCGATGTATCGGGCGAAGGCGTACAACAAGCATTACTGAAATTAATCGAAGGCACGACTGCTAATGTTCCGTCCCACCCAACCGGCGGGCGCAAGCATCCGAATGAAACGACTGTGCAAATCAACACGTCTGGAATTTTATTTATCTGTGGCGGCGCGTTTGACGGCCTGAACAAAATAATCGGCGCGCGCACGAACGAACGTGCTGGCATTGGATTCGGCGCGAACGTGCAATCGAAAAAAGACCGCAGCGATACGTTCCGCCTGGGCGAACTATTACCATCTGACATTGTAAAATTCGGAATCATCCCGGAATTGGTTGGACGTTTGCCGATTATCACAACGCTGACCGAATTGGATAAAGACGCGCTGGTTAAAATCCTGACCGAACCAAAAAACGCCATTGCAAAACAATACGGCGCGATGTTCGAAATGGAAGGCGTCAAATTAACATTAAAACCAGACGCACTGGACGCCATTGCGACCAAGGCTTTGGAACGTAAAACCGGTGCACGCGGATTGCGTTCGATACTGGAAAAAATCCTGCTGCAACCGATGTTCGATGCCCCGGACCAGGAAGGACTGAAAGAAATCGTCATCGATGCTGACACCGTGAACGGCATCAAAGAACCAACACTGGTGTTCGAAAAGAAAAAAGCTGCATAAAAAATCACGCCAAATGGCGTGATTTTTTATCAAATTTCCTTGCTTATAATTGACATTCAACCGCAACAATATTTATCGTTCTGCAACCCGGACTTGACTGTCCCGACTGGTCCGGACAACGCGATGCCCCTTCGCCAGATGACACCAGCCGTCCACGCAAATTTGGGTTTTGTGATTCAAAATATTCCATTACTTTCTGTGCGCGGCATTCGGACAAAGCTTGGTTGTTTGCCAAACAATTATCTGCTGATGCGCGAATGTTTTGACTGTCTGTATGGCCAATAATATCAAAACAAGCATTGGCCAGCTTTGCATCATTCATTATAGCCAGTGCGCGTGACAATTCATTTCGGGCCAAATCGCGGTCGGCAAGGTTGTACCGACCACTGTTAAACAAAGTATTGGCATTCAGCGAAAATGTGGCAAATAAATCTGACGCAGACACTTGGGGCGTTGTTACGGGTGTGGTTGTGGATGGTGGGATATTGCCGACCGGGATTGCAGCCATAGTTTCGCCGAATTCTTCATCACTCATGCTGAAATCGTGGTGTTCCAGCGCGACATCAGCGACATCCTCTATACATTCGCCATTGCGCAGCACAAGTCCATCTCTTTCGCAGTCTGCATTTGTTAATGCACGTGTTTGCGGCGTGGCTTTGTCCAATTCGGCCATAGTCTGATTTTTCGCCCTATCAACTTCACGTCTTGCTTTATTGGTTTCAAGTCCGCGGCCGACAACACCGGATGCCAATGCACCGGCAGCCATACCCAATCCTGCGCCGACCAGTTCCGCGCGCCGACCGGCTTGTTCGCGTGTGATTGCGGCCGCATGTTCACGGAAAGTTGTCACATCAACGCCGAACCAATCTTCACTGCATTGATAAGTCATACCCGCGCCAATATTGCGCGATGCAAATGGTGTCGTGGAACCGCCGACCATAAATTCAACACTGAACACGCATTCCAGTGAACGCGTATCCAGCGTTCCGCGCATCGCCCGGCATTCATTCTGCATCTGTTCACGGATAGCATAAAGGCGTTGTTCCAATCGTGCAACATCGCGTTCCGCATCGACGCGAACGCTTGCAAACAATTCCATCGCGCGGGCGCGCAATCCGTTGTCCGCCGATTGACATCCGCGATATACCTGTTCGCAATCAGCAATCGCACGGTCACCGCCCGATTTAGAAAGGCATCGCGACAATCCGCGCCCACCGCAAGCCCGAAATATGCATGCGCGATAATTATCGCCACATTCTTTGATTTCCGTGAAACGACCCAGCAATGCATTCATATCGCGGTCGGATTTTATTTCTGCGGCGAATATCGTTAATTCACGCCCGCTGCAATTTGCATTTCGTGCACAAATATCTATTTTCCGGCCCCAAACCTGGTCGCCGTCCAGCGCGCATTTTGTAAAATCATTTCCGCATTCCGCCGACATACATTCGCGCAAAGCATTATCACACGCATTTCCGCGTCCTGTGCCTGTCATTGCCGCAATGTTCGCAGTCGCCGCACTTGACGCTTCACCCGCGGCAATTGCCGCGCGTTGTTCTTGTATCCGGCGCGCCATCGCGTCATCATTACCGGAACGGGTTGCCGCATTTGTATCGGACATCATGGCAGAAAAAGCCGCCGCGCGATTTTCCAAATCCGGCCCGGCCACCACTTCTTCGACAATAATTTCTTCTTCAATTACCACGGCGACCGGCGTCGGGCTTTGTTGTACGGCCAAACTGGGCACGCGTGCAACCGGGGCGGCTTGGGCGCGCGATGGTGCCGATGCAGTCGGCCGCGCAACGACAGCGGCATCTGCAAACCCAATGCTGAATGCAGCCATCGCAAAACAAATAAAATATTTTTTTACATTCATCATTGTTTAATTCGTTCACACGCCAGATCTATATATTTACAGAAATTCGTCGCATGCCCGCGTTCATGCGCAAAATCGTTGCCACAGCGATTAGGCATATAAGAACATACTTCGGCAATGCATGCATTTTTTGTGGCGCCGCTGGCACAATCGGCGCGTGCGCCGGCCAACCGTCGGTCGCGTGCATCACGCCGCGCCGCCGCAACATTTTCAATATTGGTTGTACGCGCGGCAAAATAATTATCGCGCGTTGCAATCGATGCGGTGCGCAGTGTATCAACCGCCAGATGACCACAATCTTTTTCCACGACGCATGCCGCGAACACTCGGTTGAAATCATTGTTTTCCGCGCATCCCGCCCAATCCGCACCGCACCCGGCATCCGCGACCAAACACAAATTAATATCAGATTCGCATGCACGTTCGGTTTTTTGCGGCTTGGCCACCATCACACGCGCCAATTCATCCGCGGTTATAACGGCTTCGCATGATTTATTGATAAGTGTATCGTAATTTCTTTCCGCATCCGTGTCACCGCATCCAGCAATTTTTTCAAAGCATAATTTTCGCGCCGCCGCATAACGCGCACCTGGATCAGTAGGCAATTCGCGCAATTGCGCATCGGTCAAAACATTCGACGCCGCACGCCCAAGTGCCAAAGATTGCATTTGTGCCGCCGGCCGCCCAAAATTATATTCGTTCGTCACAGCGCCGCGCGCCAAATCCGCCAATTCACGGCTGGCGCACGCAATACACCGCGCACCCGGATTGGTTTCGATATTCGCTGCGCACGCAGAATCCAGGCATTGTATTAAATTCGGAACGTGGCAAACGGCCGCCGCACTCGCAACCATCGGCGCAAAAATAACAGCAAACAACGAAAACAACAGTGCCCGTTTGAACATAAATCTCTCTTAATTAAAGATTTTATCAGAAATCAGAAATTCGTTCAAGCGGCTATTGCAAATAAGTTCCCCTCCTTTGGAGGGGTGGATTGTGGCGCAAGCCGCAAGACGGGGTGGTTTACCCAGCTTTCGGGTCCACCGTAAACCACCCCGCCGCTTCGCGGCACCCCTCCAAAGGAGGGGAACTTCCAATATTGCATTAAACAAAATAATCCTTTAAACTTTTTGTATGTTCCAACCTGGTGATACTGTTTGCGTGTTGATTCCGAATGCTGGTGGCGGCAATGGTTATGATTATCGTCTGACCACGGCGGCGGAATGCGGCCAATTCGTTCGTGTAACCGTTATGAACCGCCCGTACGTTGGCGTAATCATCGGCCCGGGTACATCCAACCTGGCCCCAGAAAAAATCAAACCAGTTTTGGAAATTTTGGATTATAAATTATCATCCAGTGATTTGATATGGATAAAAAAAATGTCCGAATGGACAATGATGCCGATGGGCGCAGTGTTAAAATTAATTATAAATATTCCAGACGCATTCAATCCGCCCAAAACCGAACCATTATATATTTATACGCCCGACCCAAAATCACGAATGACCGCCGGGCGTCAATCAGTCGCGGATGCATTCGCTGAAAATCCGGGCGAAGCACTGTCCGCGAATGATATTTCCCAAATCGCCCGCGTATCCGATACCATCGTTCGAACGATGATAAAAAATGGGATTTTGAAATTACATGATAAAAAAATCATAAATCATAAATCCGAAATCATAAATTATTTCGACACCGGCAATATCAAATTAAATACCGAACAGCAATCCGCCGCTGACCAGATTTCAGCTCTCAGTTCTCAGTTCTCAGTTCACCTGTTGGATGGTATAACGGGCAGCGGAAAAACCCAAGTCTATTTCGATGCCGCAATGCGAGTCTATGAATCCGGGAAATCCGTCCTGCTGATGATGCCGGAAATCGCATTGACCGCACAATTCCGCGGCCGATTTACCGACCGATTTGGCGCGCCGCCAATCGTATGGCATTCGAATCTGACCGCCGCGCGTCGGCGCAAAATATGGCGCGGCGTCGCATCTGGCGACATACGAATTATCGTTGGAACGCGCAGCGCATTGTTTTTACCATGGCGCGATTTGGGATTGATTGTCGTCGATGAAGAACATGACACTTCGTACAAACAGGAAGATATGGGAAATTATCACGCGCGCGATATGGCGATTTTGCGCGCTCATGTGCAAGATTTTCCGGTCATCTTGGCATCCGCGACACCGTCGGCTGAAACGGTTAAAAAAGTTGCCGACGGCGCATATCGGGCCAGCCGCCTTACCTCTCGTTTTGGCGGCGCCACCCTGCCCCGCATCGAAACCATCGATATGCGCGTCCGCGAAAATAGATGTGACGATTCGCTTTCTGTACCGACGGCAAATGCGATTACGGAAACGCTGACCATGGGCCAGCAAGCCATGCTGTTCATAAACCGCCGCGGATTTGCACCGATTACACAGTGTAAATCTTGCGGATGGGTCGCCGAATGTCCGGATTGTTCCACCGGCATGACACATCATAAAAAAATCGGAAAATTGTTGTGCCATATATGCGGCCGCACTGCACCGGCAACTCACGATTGCCCGGAATGTAATTCTGGCGAATTATCATCATCCGGCGCAGGTGTTGAAAAAATAGAATCCGAAGTTCGTGCGCGATGGCCAAACGCACGCACAGCAATCGTGTCATCTGATACAATGCAGTCGCGACAATCGTTGGAAAGATTGGTCGCACAGATGGAATCCGGCGAAATCGACATCATAATCGGCACGCAAATTTTGGCAAAGGGGCATCATTTTCCGAACCTGACGCTGGTCGGTGTAATTGATGCGGACATGGGATTGTTCGGCACGGATTTCCGTGCGGCTGAAAAAACTTTCCAGCAATTATTCCAAGTCGCGGGCCGCGCCGGCCGCGGCCAGCATCCCGGCCGCGTGTTACTGCAAACCTACCAATCCGAACATCCGGTATTTCGTGCGATTGTCGCGGGCGACCGGGATGCAGCGATGAATATGGATTTGTCCGCGCGTGAAAAAGCAATGATGCCGCCGTACGGCCAGCTGATTGCAATTATTGTCGAAGGGAAAAAAGAATCAGAGTTGCAAAAATTCTGCACCGACTTGGCCGCATCCGCACCGAAAATTATGGGTGGTGGCGGAAAAATAATGGGCCCAATTCCAGCACAAATTTATCAGATAAGAAATTGGTATCGAATGCGGTTTTTGGTCGCCGGTCCCGCACGCGCAAGACTGCAACCCGTTGTTGAATCATGGGTTTCAAAAATAAAAATTCCTGCAAACATCAAAATTAAAATCGATGTAAATCCACAGAATTTTATTTAAGCAAATCCCCTGCTTTAATATATTCCGGCGAATCTTTGGGCAATTTGCGTTGCGCACGTCGGGCGAATTCACGTGACTTTTTATCTTGGCGTGTAACTGCATAATATTCTGCCATTGCCCAATCGGCCACGCCGGCATTTCCACGAACATTTTCTGCGCGCGACAAAACCCAGAACGCCAGCGGCAGACGCGATTCCAATAATGCACGCTTTGCCGCCTCGACCGAGCGGTCCGCATCACCCGGCTTATTGCGTTCAATTAATGCCAACCCGATTGCCGTTTGAATCTGTGCCATGTTGCAAAAGCGGTTACAAATCGGTCGCAATAATTCCAAAGATTTTTCATACGCAGCAATTGAATCATCATAACGCCCAGATTGATATTCTATATCGCCCAGCAATTCATAAAAGAATGGATTTTCGGGCAAACGCTTTATCAGTGTCAGCGTTCCCGTTTTTGCAGATTCCAAATTACCGATGCGCATTGCTGCAATTGCGCGTGCATACAGCGCTGGATTCGATGTATCTTTTTGCGGATAAATTGCAATGACTGTCGCGGATGGCGATAAATATCCAATTATTTTTGCGCGTATCATTGCGTATTCATTGACCAATTTTTTACGCGATGTGGTGGCCGCTTTTTTATCGTAACTGGCGCCCGCAATTTTTTCGCGCGCGTTTTTAATACGTTCGTCCGTGAATGGATGCCGCGCGTTGTTTGGATTTGCGCGCGATTCCATCGCCGACATCATATCGTTCATTTGTTTTATGACTAACAAAAAGCCTTCTGGGTCTAGCCCTGCCTTTAGCATCAGATCAATACCCAGCGCGTCTGCCATGCGTTCTTCATCCCGACTGAACGCCAATAGTGATTGCCGCGACATGCCGCCTGCACCGGCAACAACACCCATGCCCGCCATCGGATTCGCCGCAACCAATGCAATGCCCAATGCTTGGACAATCAGCGACCGTTTCATTTCCGCCGCCATCCGCACCGACATTTGCGCGATATGCCCGCCAACCATGTGCCCCATTTCGTGCGCGATAACGGCTTGGAACGCATGCGGCGATTCCACGCGTGCGATGAGTCCGGTGTTCACAAATACGTCTTCGCCACCGGCAACAAACGCATTAAAATCATCATCGCCGATGATGCGAATATGTAATCGCCCCTCGTCCATTCCGGCCGCCTGCGCCAGCGGGTTCACCAGTTCATACAATACAGACTCTATTTCAGTATCGCGAATTTCAGTCATACCAAACATGGCATGTGGCATAAAAAGCAAAACAAAAAATAATGCAAATATTTTTTTCACAATGTGATTATAAATTAAAAGTTAATAATTAAAAATCAAAAAATTGCACGATGCGCCCCTTAGACGATACATTATTTTTTTGCAAATTCCACCAGATTTCTGTCCTAGGCAAAGGTTCTTACAGCTATTCCTAGGAATAGTTTTATATTATGGAATCATAATCCTACACACAGGATTATAAACACAGGAGAGAGAAATGACCCATGACGACATATGGTTTGCCATAGAACAATTTGCGATGAACAACAAATTGTCCTGTTCGGGTCTTGCTAAATCCGGCGGTTTGGACCCGACTACTTTCAACAAGAGTAAGCGTTGGTCCAAAGCCGGACAACCCAGATGGCCATCGACACAATCGTTGGCACGGGTGCTTGCCGCGACGGGTTCCAATTTTACGGAATTCGTCCAACTGCTGCCATCCGAACACAAAGATTGATGCCGCGCTGCTGGAAAAGTCTGATATAAAAGCAAACAGAATCCCGCCACTGCGGGATTTTTTTATTGTAAAATCTCTAACAAATTCTTTGCCGCATCCGCGGTGGCGGATTTTTTTGATACGCCCGTGCCAGTGGCGGATTTTCCAACTGCGGTAACGCGAACATTGAAAACCGGACTGTGCGTTGGGCCCGCACCGTCCAAAAATTCATATTCGGGTAAATCGCCATCGCCGAAATGTTGCGCCAATTCTTGCAGCGCGGTCTTTGGGTCTTTTGGTGCGACCAAATCTGCGGCGGCCAGCGGATTCCAAATTTCAGCAATGACTTTGTATGCCGCATCCCATCCACCATCAATGAATATCGCACCCAATGTCGATTCCATTGCATCGGCCATGATATGTTTCAATCGGCCGCCGGTCATGTGTCCGCGTTTGATTTTTTTATCAAATCCAAATTCTGCCGCGACATTCGACAAAGTATTCGACGATACCAGCATGGCATGACGACGCGCCAATTCACCCTCTGTTTCACCGGGAAACATTTTATACAATAAATCCGCAACAACCAGGCCAAGGACACGGTCACCCAAGAATTCCAAACGTTCGTTATTATTTACTGCATCCGCGCCAGACTGTGTCAGCGCCAACGATAATAATTTTTCATCATTAAATTTATAATTTATTTTTTTCATACTGTTTTCTCTTTCGAGAAATTAATTATAATGGAGCAGATAGAAGCAAAAATTGATTTTTTGCGATGGGAGTGTACATGAAGTACATGACCGGAGCAAAAAATCAATTTATCGCGATTAGATGCCCATTATAATTAATTTATCCCAAGTCCGAAACGCGACCAACGCATCTTATCCAACCAATTCCAAACCATTATCATCGGTGCGTAATAATTATGCGAATACCATACGAACCAGACACGACCCAATAAATTATCACGCGGAACAAATCCGACATCCGGACTGCGCGAATCACGCGAATTATCGCGATTATCACCCATCATAAAATAGTGTCCATCCGGCACATGGAATACGGTCGTATTATCGTATTCTGCGGTATCGGTGATTTCGACAATATTGTGGCTGCGACCATTCGGCAAAGTTTCCGTCCATTCGGTTGCGAACATCGGCGTGCATTCCCACGGTGCTTGGCGACATATCCAATCCGGACGATATTCAACGGTATAATTAAATGTCGCCGGGGCATTATCAATCCAAATTCGGCCGCCGCGGATAAGCATTATGCGACCACTGTCATCAATATTTTGAAATCCAGCATTCCGCAAAGACCGCGGAAGATTCGCAATCACATACGGCCGCGGATTGCTGCGTTCAACAATATGCCCATTAATATATAAACGTCCGCCCAGCATCTGAATCGCATCACCCGGCACGCCAATCAGGCGTTTTACATAATCGATGGAATCGTTTGGTTTTCTGAATACAATCACATCACCAACAACGGGTTCACGTGCCATAACCCGGCCTGACCATAAATTCCAAGAACCGAACGGAAATGAATTTCGCGAATAACCATAAGACCATTTCGTAACAAACAAATGGTCGCCGACATGCAGCGTCGGAATCATCGAACCGCTGGGGATATTAAAAGGTTCCAACAAAAGACTGCGAAATATAATCGCAATCAAACCGGCCCAAAATAAAGTTTTAATCCATTCGCGGATTGTGTCGGAGTGTTTTTTTTGCATGATATTCCCTTTGGCATACCGCGGTATTATAATCTTTGAAATATTAAAAGCAATGTTTTTTACTTTTGTTTTTCCTTGATTTTCGACCAAATTTTTTCAAATTCTTTATTTCGGGCAAGTCCGCGCAAATGCGGATATTTTGTAAATATTGGGTCAGTGTCCCACAACATTGTCACAGATTTGCCCGCGCTGCGTTCCAATTTCGCCACGTCGCGTTTATTCCGCGCGTAATATTCATCCCCGCCCAACACATGCAGCACAGTATCAAAATCCATCGGCGCAAATATTTCCATCAGCGCCCAATCCGCAATCTGTTCGCGCCCATCCGCACCAATTGTAATCCAGCCGGCATGCGCACGCGACCCGCGCATCATCAACATCCATGACCACAAAGTACGCGAAGTATCATGCGCATACGCCCATAAAATCATATAGCAAAAACAAGCATGGCGGAATTTTTTCATGGGGAAAGGTTAGCAAAAAAGTCTGTCACCCGCAAGGACAAGAAAAAACCGCCCGAATGGGCGGCTTGAATTTCTGGTCGGAGTGGCGGGATTCGAACTTACGACTCTTTTGCTCAAAACGCAGCCTTTTCGCACGTGCGGGCAAGTTTTTTGGGCTTTGTAGCGATATTTTCAGGCACTATCTAGTATTTGACTTATTGTGCAAGATTAAATAGAATTGGAAGTATGAAAAATGTGTTTGTTGTTTTTATTGCGATATTAGCATTTTGCGGATACGCTGTTGGGCAAGAACCTGTTCCTGAACAAAAATTATCGGGCTTGGTGTTAAAAACGGAAAAATTCATAATTCAGGTAGAGTCTTTAAACCGAGACAGCTATATATATAGATCTTGGAATATTGATAATTGTTGCGTAACGCCCGATTTAGAATTAAAAAACGGAAAAGTCATTCATGACGGTTCTGGCGGAAATAGGCGTTTCAACTTTGAAAATGGGGAATATTCGTATGTTATAAACTATGTATACCTTGGAGGGGATGAAAATGTCACCCATAGGCTTACTGTTTATAAAAATGAAAAAGAAATTTTAAACCAGCCAGCAGAAATAATTCGCTGGCTGGATTGAAAGCGCATAACTCCTAGTCGTTAGCAATAAAAAGATTCCATTCGTCATTTCTGCGATTTATCAGTCCGTTCGATACTTTTCCTTGTGTCTTATTCCATGCTTTCCATGCAGACTCTGGGGTTGGATATGCATTGCTTTTAAAGTTCGGATTATTCACATATTGTCGTATTGTAGACTCTTTTAAGCCGCCCGCGCCAATATTGTATGTTAGTGACACCAAGGCATCGAACTTATTCTGACTGATAGGAACATCTATATAATTTCTAACAGCATTTTCAGCGGCACGAACATCTTGGTGAAATAAATCCATAGCTTCTTTCTCGGTCAAGCCTTTGCTGAAATCTTCCCCTGGTTTTATAAGGTGTCCATAGCCGATTGTTGCGCCAGGGGGCAATGGTTGACCTTCTGGCACAGGTTTCCCTGTAGCGTCATCGTATATCACATGTCTACCATCAACCATTACTTTATTTTCATATCCCTTTAAAAATTCCATTCCTTTTTCGCTAAGCTGCATTTCGCGTACCTTTTCTTTTTCCTTCAGTTCTTTATACTTTTGCTGTTTTTTCGCGCTGGGCTTGCCGTATTTTTTCTTGTATTCAGAGCCAGGCATTCTAATCGCTTCGCAATTGCAATTGGGATGCGGCTTTGGAACATGATCATCGTCAAGAATCGTTCCATCCATTTCTTCACAAACTTCACACGGATTATCACCATTGCAAGACCACACGTAGTAGAATTTTTCCGGATCTGGGTCTGGGATTGGGTCGTCTCCATCTTCATCTGGTTCTATAATTTCAATATCGAAAATTTCTAAATTCCTTAAATCTATTATCTCGTTTTCTTCATCTAACAGAACTCTGACCGGTATGATTTCGGATATAAAAACTCGGATTTCTACTTCTGGTTTATCTTTATCCTTTGCGTATGATTCACTATCCGCATCGCCACCTTCGCCGTCTCCACCATCTTCTGATTCCTCTTCATCATTGTCATCATCATCTTCCAACGAACGTCTAATTTCAGCAATCCGTTCTTCTAATTCTTCTTGAATTTTTCGCTGTAACTCCTCAAATTGTTCCAAAGTCATATCATAATCTGGCCCTTTCATCTTGCCAGTTGCGTCGAATTCCATGCTGCCGGGATAGAACATCTGTAAGTATTCCGTCACTTTCTCATTAGTTTGTGCAAAATCTGGATTGCTTCTATTTGTGTAGGCATTTGATTGCATCATCTTTCTTAAAAATTTTGGTGTCTTCATCATTGGTTATCCTTTTATATTAAATAAAAAAAAAGCCCCAGCGAAGGCCAGGGCGAAATAAAAAACAGCGGAAAAATCCGTTTTTGCTTATGTTTTTATTATATCAGAAAATACCAAAAAAATCAATACAAATCTGGCGTCCGACCAGAAGTTTTGCTAACCGCTGGACTTCTTGCACCTGCTGAAAATGCCCCCACAAAGCCCGATTTTTGCGACCTGTGACTGAGTGAAAATGGGCATTGTATAGAAAGCGGTATAAGTGCTGCCAAATGAGCCATATTTACAGCTATACCACAGTCACACATAACGCCAAAGCCCCGCAGAACGCGGGGCTTACAGGATAAAAATGGCGGTAAAAACCGCCATACATAAATCACTGGTCGGGGTGAAAGGGTTCGAACCTTCGACCTCTACGTCCCGAACGTAGCACTCTACCAGGCTGAGCTACACCCCGATTTGTCACCCAAAGCCTTGGCGACGGGTGATGCGGCCGATTATGCAATGAGATGTGGCGAATTGCAAGTTAAAAGTTTGCCCGAATACCCATATTGGCGCCATAGTTCTTGAACTCTTTGTCGCCGTGCTGGTATGTGAATTCCCCGAACATGCCCATTCTGGCCGTGATTTCGCCGACCAAACCGATACCGTATTCATAACGGCTTTGCGGCAATTCGGAATTCAGCAGCACGCCGTCATAAGTAATATTCGTCCGGCCATCGAATTCGCGCAGGTATGTAAATTTTGCATACGGCTGGACGGATTCAAAGTTATATCGCATCAGGAATCCGACTTGTCCGGATAATGACGAACTGGCGTCATATTGGCCTGTGAATCCCGCGCTGTCTGTAAATTTATCGCCGTCGATATATGCATATACCAATTCTGCGCGCGGCTCCAGAATCAATCTGTCGGTCGCCTTGTATTGGTATCCCAGTTCCGCGCTGACCATAGCCACCAGCGATTTGGTCGTATAATCGATTTTATTGTCGGCGCCGTCGTAATAGTATGCATAGCTGTCCAAAAATGCCATACGACCGATCAGGTCGATATAAACATTGCTGGGGAACAATGTCGTTAAATAAATATTCGCGTATGGAACAGTTGCACTGCCGCCGCCGTCGCGCGACGCCAATGCCGATGTTTTATGACTGGCCGAATTTATACCCGCGCCGCCGCCCAGAATCATGCGCGTTGTGGAACCGCCCAGCATATCGCGGTCGATGCCTGCTTCGGCGCCGAAATTATTGCCTTTGACTTTGGTCAAATCGTTGAATTCGGTCTGGTTTCCATAAGTACGCGCCCAAACACGGGTCTTGGACACAGGTCCAGCCAATCGCAAATCACCCAGACGTTTGTGCAACGCATTTTGAATATCGCGCACGGCATAATGGAACCGATGCGCACCGTGCATTCCGATATTGGTCGCCGCATCAGACAGCGTCGGAACAAACACATCGCCGCCACCGCCGTTGCCATTTCCGTCATCCGGAATTTCGATACAATTATCACCGACACAATTCAGCGACCATATACCGGCATTATTCGCCAGCACATAATTGCGCGCGCCGATACCAACATAGTCTGCACCGTTCGCCAGCGTGAAATTCATAATACCGGATTGGTCGTCGATTAATTCCAATCCTTGGATGACGCCGACATTCGCCGCACCCACGGCCAATTTATGGTCCACCACGCCCCAATCCAACACAGATAATATCGTCAGATGGTCGGCGATGCCCGCATCATAATCGGTATTCATCACGAATGTGATATCGCTGTGCGCGTCCAGCTGGGAAATGGTCGCAGTCTTGAAATCCGCGGTATAATGCGAAAACTCGATTCTTGCACCCGCTGCTTCATCACCGACCAATATCCGCGGCAATATCAGATTATTATCCGAAATAATAATGCTGGAATTTTCGCCGGACATGGCGAATGTGATATTCGAATCGTAAGTATATTGCTTTAATTCCAATATTCCACCGCCCGCGCCTATATTCACGTCGCGCGCGAATATATTATTTGCATCCGATGCGCCCAGCAATAAATACCCGCCTGGATTTAAATCCAAAGTTGACCCGCCCGATTCTACATTACCGATAATAATCAGATTATCGATATTGCCCAAATCGGCATCGCGACCGATATTGTTCAAATATCCACCATGAAATGCATTAATAAACCCGCCGTTGAAATTATCAATATACGCGCGGTCGGTCATCATGCCGATTGAGCCGCCAGTCATCAAGCCCATCCAGGACGACCCAGAAAAATCATGAATATAACCCGCCGTCATGCTGCCCACTGAACCTTGGTGAATGGTTCCAATATCGCCACCGGTCATTAATCCAATATACGCATCGTCATGAATATCATCGATGCGACCGCTGGTTATTGTTCCGATACTGCTGCTGCGCAGATTACGAATATTGCCGCTGGTCATCATGTCGATATGGCTGCCCCCGCTGATATCCTGGATTTCGCCGCCCATCAGCAGACCGATGTGTCCGCCGTTTTTAATGTTTCCAATCTGGCCATTAAACATCGCCACGATATTTCGTCCGTCCAAATTCTCTATACGGCCACCAAACATATTTTCAATCGTGCCACCGGAAACAGTGCCGACATATCCGTCGAACAAATTGGTAATAACGCCACCGGTCATGGAATCAATACGAGTGTATCCTTCGTTATACATATTTCGAATTTCGCCGGCATTGTTATTTATGGTGCCATTGGTAAATCTGTTAATCGTGCCACCATTATGATATACGATTGTGCCGCCGCGCATATTTTCGATGTATCCGTTGGACTTGTTTATAATCGTGCCAAAGTTCATATTGTTAATGCGCGCATCGCCGTTCATCGCGTATATTGTGCCGTCATACATATTATCGATACGCGCATTTCCGGACATCGACATAATCAAAGAATTATCATACATATTATATATGTGCCCGCCCGTCATAGACCGAATATTTCCGTAATTCCGCAGCGTGCCGATATATCCGCCCTGCATATTGTTGATTTGTCCGCCGTGCAAGGTGTCGATATTACCGTTGATAAAATTCTGGACTTCGCCGCCGTACATGTTGCTGATGCGGCCATAGTTAATATTGGTGATTCGTCCGTTGTTCATGCTATAGACAGTTGCAGAATCATTCAGGTTATTTATAACGGCGCCCCATCCGTTCATGTTATCGATTCTGGCATAACTGATATTATTAATCGTCCCGCCGTACATATTGTAAATTATAGCATTTTCGTAATAATAATTGGTCCATCCGCCTGGATTCCAAACACTGGCATATCCATTGACATTATCTATATATCCACCGTTCATATTATTTATGATGGTTGCGGTCGCATTACTGGAATTCATGTTGTACAGATAAGCACCACTGTTCAGATTATTTATGGTGCCACCATACATATAGCCGCCCCACTGATTAAAAGAATCCCACCATTCGCCGTGGTTTATCGATACCGAATGCGATGGCATTGCAGCAATAGAAAAAACAACCGCTGAAGTTAAAAATAATTTTTTCATGAATCCTCTCCCGTTATTATACAATAGGAATTCTATCACATAATCATGAAATAAAAAAGGTGTTAAAAATCGCCGCGATTGCGGCGATTTTTATTTACATGGCAATGTCACGACACTCCTCAACCGGTGGTTCAGATTCGCATTGGACGCCGCGGCTGTCCCACAGCCCCAGGAACCCGCGACTGCCCTTTGTCCGGCAATTCTTTATAATTGTCGAAGTACAGTAATGACAGTTGCGCGTATTCCGATCGAACAGCGACCACATTTCGCGCGTACCACCATCAAATTCGACTGAATGCTTGGATGATGCCAAGACGCCAATGGCCTTGACCGCCGCATCCGCAATCGCGACAACCGGAACTGTTTTTGCCATTGTTGACGCAAGGCCGGTCGCTGTTTCCGCGGCTTTCGATGCGGTCATCGCAACCGTTGCCGCCGCAGTC
The DNA here is from genome assembly GCA_009784235.1 of Alphaproteobacteria bacterium. Taxonomy (GTDB): domain Bacteria; phylum Pseudomonadota; class Alphaproteobacteria; order Rs-D84; family Rs-D84; genus WRKW01. The sequence continues at coordinate 21,719 of WRCC01000003.1, forward strand.
GTGCCAACGCCCATAACAATGGTTCCGCCTGTGCCCCCTGTACGTGCACCCGCCGCCGCACCAGTTGTGGTTTCCATCGTCGTCTGGCCCAATGTTCCGGATGTGCGCGTTCCGCCCGCGGCAATCGCGCTGTCCGCAACGCCCGCAAATTCCATGACTATGGCATACGGAGTAATAATATTATTATTCATTTCCGCAGCGGTCGTGCCCTGGGCCATGCCGTTTGAAAATGGCAATTTATTACACATCAAGTTTGCCATATCAACGGATGCATTACGCATTGCGTCCGCGACAATTTCATTGAATTTCCGGTTGTAATTATCCTGGGCCGCGCGCAATGCGGAAACCGATATTTGCATTTTAACCTGGTTCAGCAAATTCGGAAAACGCGCCGCCGTCCGGCCGGCCGTGCCCGTAATCTGCGACGTGTCGCGGCCATTTATGCAGTATTGAATCTGCGGGTCTAATTCAATCATTTCAATGACGCGGTTAATTGTGCCCTGGATATTTTGCAATTCGAAATAGATATTATCGACAACGCGGCCGTATTGTTCCGGCACACCCAATCGGCCCAAGCTTTCGAAATAATCACGCAAATCAATCATTCCGGCGCCCAGTGTGATTTCATTTCCGTCCAAATTGCGCACGCGCGTCTGACCATTTCCGACATTAATTTTTCCGAACGATATCATGCCGCTGATGCGATATACTCCGCCGTCTTTTTGCGATGCCAACGAACCTGTACCCATCGTATCGTCCGCGGCGAACCGATTACAATCGGACGTCGAACCACATATTTCCATCATCTTGGTTTCGACCAAGTTCTGGCAATTTTCCAGTGCGGCATTATCAACGTTCAGCCAAAAGCCCAACAGCAGGCGGTCCAAATCTTCCATCTTGAATTCCTGGCCGCGTTCGGCGTAATTTCGGCGGCAAATCGGCAAAGAATCCAGTGGACACATTTGGTGCATGAAATTGTAATCCATACCGATACAGTTTGAAAAATCCGAACCGCATCCAATTGGCGCGGGCCGCGTAAAACAGGTACGCACTTCGTCAGTACAAGCATCAACCGCGATGGAACGCAGACGCGCGACGACGTATGTCCAGATTTCCGGTTCCATCCGTTCACACGGGTCGATTACATTTTTACATGTCGCGCGGGCGACGGCGCCGTTACGGTCCAGACATGCCGCGATATTTCCACCTTGGCCAATCATCGGATCGGCGCACGCTTTCTGAATACACGCCGAAATATCGCCCATGCAGGATTGACGCATTCCAGATTCCAAATTCAATTCAGCCAATCGCATTTCCGGTGCAATATCGCGCAAGAAATTTGGCCACACGGTATCGCGCACGGCCATACATTGGTCCAGAATTCGTTCGCACATAATCTTTTTGGAATCCAGCATTTCCAATGTCGATGGCGAAATCTGGAATTTTTGTGTTGTTGCAACAGTTGTGCGCGCTGTACTGATGGCGCGATTATTCTGCATATTTTCCGCCGCCACAAAAGATGCACATCGTGACCAATCGGCACCACATGCATCATCGCCGCGCATGCATTGTTTGAAATTTATCAGACATGTTCCGGCATCGAAACGGTTTGCTTCTTCGAAAGATGCGCGCAATGCGCCGCGGACTTCGCCACGTGCTTCGGCCAATTCGGATTCAGCGCGGCGTTTTTCATTTTGTGTAAAATTATCAAATGCGCGACAATCATTTCGAATTTGCGTCGAATACAATTGCGTAATCATTTGTTCATCACGTGCGCGGCATGACGCCGGCATTTGAGGAGCGCACATTTTATGCGCGGCAGTGCGTAAAGATTCACCCGTCTGGTTTGCAATTGAATCAAAAGTTTCCGCGAACGGATTGCCTAAATCGAAAGCATTATTATTATCCCACAGCGACATCATTTCCGCGCGCCGTCGGTCACGCGCCGCGCGCGTGCTTTCAGGCGCAGTCGCTGCATTCAATCCAACAACATTGCCCGCCGCGTCATACCGACGTTCGCCGGTGAATATAATATCGGCACGTGCGCCTGCTTCGATTTTTTCGACCTCGATTGTACGCAGATTGTTTGCTTCGGCCAGTTGTTTTTCAACATCCGTCAAGACTGCTTGGAATTTATCGTTATCATCACTGCATAAACAAGAACCCGCGGCTTCGTTATCTGAAATACAAAATTGATCCATACATCCAAAATATGCGTTGTGACATTCCGGCGAATAAAGACCCGTTGCTTCGACACGCTGGCGCACAGCCGTACCGCCTGGCACAACCGCAGTGCGCGCCGCAACGGCGGCCGCAGCATCGCCAATCGCGATGCCAATTATTGCAAATGATATTAAGAATATTTTTTTCATTCTCTCTCCGTTGAATGAAATTACATGTTGGTGTTATCGCAACTTTCGATTTCTTGGCATACCATTTGTGCTTTGGATTTGCCGCCAATCAATCCGACAACGCCGCCGACCGCGCCACCAATCAGCGCGCCCCATGGCCCGGCAACCATACCCGCACCCGCACCGCCGGCCGCCATCGCACCCGCGCTGCCCAATCCGGAATTGTTTGTTCCGCCGCGCGCACATACTTTTTGAACCGTGCAGATTTTGCAATTGCGTAATGCTTCTTCGAACACGTGCGTTGTAACCCATGTGCCCGGTTTGTTTTCGCTTTGCGCGTGCGATGAATTTCCAGCGCGGCGTGCATTAAATACTTCGTCGCAATTTTTACGTGCATCCGCCACCGACATTGCACGCGACAATTCAGCCTTGCGCGCGGCCCATGCGCGTTTCAACCGGTCTTCGGCCTGGATAACCGCAATGCTTTTTGCGATGACATTTACATTTTTACCCGCATTGCCAACACATCGTTTAACCGTTGGGTCAGATTCCAATTGCTTGAATAATTGGTCTGATTCCGTACGGGCAAACATTCGTATCGGCGATACGCCGTCGCGTCCGGCGGTGATTAATCTGTTCAAATCATCCATCGTCAAAGCGGTTTCAATCGCCGGATTTATCGATATGCACGAAACCATGTCCGCGCCGCACGTACGGTTCAGCACGTCCGCGAAATAGTTGATACATCCATCGGTCAGCTGGGAATCAACCTGCCACAATGCGGACGCCAATATAGTATCGAAATCGTCATTGTTCGCGCATGATGGGAACATTTCCTGGGGGCACATTGCGGCGATGCCGACGGCTTGTTCACCGATACATGCTGGGTTCGAATAATCAATTCCGCATTTGTCTTGCAAACATTTCGTGACATCATTCTGGCAGAAACGCGAACGAATAAAGCCCAAATTCCCAGAAACAATATTTTTCATCCCAGGCACAAGCGTTTCACATTCATTGATTATCGGACAAATTCCGGCGGCAACATTGATGTTGGAAAGGCAATCTGCACGCGTGCCAATGCGACATGAATCTTCCAAGCATGCATCAATGCGCAGCAAGCAGGACCCGCGTTTATCACGTTCTGCGAATGCTGCGGCTTCGCGCAGAATCGTGACTGTGCGTTCTTCCCATCTTTCTGTAACATACGAACGTGACGCCAAACATTGGTCCAGAATATTATCGCACGCACGCGCACGCATAGACAGCAATCCAGCATCCAAACAGTTTTCGAAATTATCGCCGCATCCGCCCTTGTTCGAAACACAAGATTCAAACGCGACCAAGCATTCACCCGCATTGAAACGATTCGTCACGTCGCGCATTTCCCATCGCGCGGCACGAACTTGCCTCTCGGCCAGTGCAAGATTTGATTCCGCGATTTTTTTCTGTTCACCCAAGAATGCATTAAACGCACGACAATCATTTGTGATTAAACGTTCATATAAAATTTCTTCCATTCGCGCATCCGGGCCGCATGCTTCCAACCTGCTCGCGCATGATGCACGCGCCATCTGATATAAATTGCGCCCTATTTCTTCGTCCGCATCCAGCGCGGCTGACGACCCACCACCAATCCACGCCATAAAATCAATACCGCGACTTTTTGCTTTTTGTCCGGTTCCAAATGCCCAATCCGCGTGTGCGCCGTACCGTTCGCGTTCGACGCCTTCGTTCGCGGCGCGTGATGCACGCGTCATAATATCGTTGATTTCTTTAATCAAAGGTTTGGATTGATTTATGTTATCGGAACAAGCGCACCGTTCGCCTTCGGTTGAATCCATCAAACAGAATTGGTCCATGCAATCACGAAATTCAGTGCGGCAATTGTTTGAACTGCCCGCTGCGGGGGTGGGTTCTGGTGTGCCGGCTGATATTGCAATTATTGCTTTTTCCATTGGGGTTGCCGGCGCCGGTGCAACGGGAACAAATGGTTGAACAGATGGCCCGCCACCGCCACCGCCGCCCAATCCCGCAACCATGCTGGGCGCACGTTGACGCGCCGCGGTCTGGGAAGCATTCGCACGAACCGCCGTCGCGCGCGTTGGTGCATGCGCGTCTTCGGATCGTTCTGCGCCATGTGCCACGCCGCATAATAAAATTACGGAAAATACCGGAATCAAACCGGAAATTATTTTCTTCATCTCTTCCCTTTTTATATCTCTTGTAAATTTTATCAGAAAAGGCCCGCAGGGGCAAATCATTATTTGTTCCCGTAATTATTATTTTACTGGATTGCTTCGTGCATGCAATCAATGACAACTTTTTACTTGATTTTTAACCCAAATGAGTTAATATGCACCGCACGCGCGCATAGCTTAACTGGATAAAGCATCTGACTACGGATCAGAAGACTCAGGGTTCGAATCCTTGTGCGCGCGCCAGATTTCCAAAGGTTTTAATAATGTTTTCAATCCTTCTCACGCTCCTTATAATCGTCGCAATCATGATGATTGGCTTGATTTTGTTACAAAAATCCGAAGGTTCGGGCATGTCTGGGTCGTCCGCGGCATCTATGTTCGGCGGAATGATGACCGGCGCAGGCGCAGGAAACTTTATGACGCGCGCCACAGCAACACTGGCAACCATATTCTTTATATTGTGCGCATTGTTGGCGATTGTTGTATCGCGTTCCAATCATAACGCGGGTGAATCCGAATTGCGTATGGAATTAAATGCCCCGGCCGAATATGTGCCAACCGTGCCAGAAATTCCAATGAATTAAAAAATCCGCATTATGCGGATTTTTATTTTCTCTTTCTTTGCTGTCTTATTTTTGATAAAATTATAATGTGAAAAAACACAAACTATTTTTGTCAATGGCTTTGTTTATCGCATTCATGATGCCTGCGTTTGCCGAACGGGTCTTGGAAACCAACTATTTCCCGGGGCTGGCTTTCAACGATGAATCCCGGACAGAATTCACATGGATATGGGATGTTTATACAGCAAAAAACACCAGACTTGCCGATTGCAATGCATGCGCTGCGAATAACAACGGATGTATTGTCCGGGAAGAATCCGTTACCGCGACCGTAACGCGGGAACAAAAAGAATCTTTTGGTATCGCGAATTCCCCAACGGGCCGGGAAGTGGTCAGAACAAAATTCATAGCCGTCGGGTGCGCTGAACAGGCAGGCGATAATAATAATACAGCCACGGGCATGGCTGTAACTGGTCAGAATTTTGGTTCAAATACAGCGAACAGTGTGGTCGCAAGTGCACAAAATAATCTGGTCGCAAACACACATTCCGCCAATTATGATGAAACCCGATTGATGATCAGGCGATAATCTAAATTCCACTTTCCTTATTGTTGCGTTTTTGATAAAATAGTCATCAAAGAGAGAATTATGCAAATTCGCAAATTATTTTTGCCATTGTTTTTGTTCAGCGCATTCGCATCGCCATTGTTTGCAGAATCTGAAACGGCCACAGAACCCACCCAGGAAGTCACGGACGCAGAACAACGATTGGCCGAAGCAAGGGCACGACAAAATTCTTTGGCAAATCGCGCCATCGGCGGCGTTGCAATTACCGGCGGCGGAATTGGCGGCGGCCAATTGGCCCAAGGGTTGGCCGAACGCCGCGCAGACCAAGCGGCCGCGGATGAAATGGAATCATATCGCGCAACAATTCGGTGCGGATTGACTGGCGGCCCGCATAATACGCCAATTGATGCAACCGGCGAAACGCCGGGATATTCACAACAATTTTTCACACTGATGTCAGATTATAATGATACCGCCACGCGACTGCGCGTTATCAAAGAAGCACTTTCATTGCCACCTGGCATTGAATCCGAAGCGCGAATAAATACAGACGTTCTGTACAGCAACGAAGCCATGGCCGAAATCGACCGCACGGGCGCATTTGGAAATACCGCCCAGCAAAGATTGGATGACGGTGATGCGCAAGCTCGAATTAATACCGGTACCACAGTTGCTGCGGTCGGTATTGGCGCCGGGTTGGTTGGCAATGTCCTGGTCAATCATATACAGCCGGAATTGGGTGCAGGCAACATAGATAAAGAATTGGAAAAAATCCAAAACCAAGAACCGAAACAGGAACGTGCCGACGGCGAAAAAACCGGTGTTGGTAATGTTATTTCTGCGGTTGGCAGTGCAGTGGGCTCTGCCGGCAGCGCAGTTGGAAATGTTGTTGGAAACGTATTTTCAAGGAATTAATAATTAGAACAAAAACTCGTTATAAATTCCCCTTCGCTTGCGGGAATGACAGAACTGGTTTGAATGAATAGTAATTATTCTGTCACAGCTTCCGTCGGTGCGGCCTGCTCTGTTCCTGGATTCGGCGTACGGTTGCGTTCGGCGCGGGATATGCGGCCTTTGTTCAAATCGTACGGTGTCATTTCTACTTGGACTTTTTCGCCAACATTAACCCAAATGCGGTTTTTACGCATTTTGCCGCAAACCGTCGCGGTAATTTCATGCCCATTTTCCAATCGTACGCGAAACATGGTATTCGGCATTTTGTCCGTTACCACGCCGCTGAAAGTTATAACTTCGTCTTTTGCCATAAATAAATTCCTTTTGTGTTTTTCGGGATTCTATATGCGAAAGACAAGAAAATCAAGAGATTATTAGAATAAAGATGACAATTGTTTTCATATCAAGCCTATTATTCTCTTGCCTGAAATTCACAATTAAGATAAAATGAACAGATAAGAAAATGACGAAAATATTCACCGTTTTTGTTGCGGCTTTGTTTTGCGTACCTGCGTTTGCGACGCCACCACAGAACACGCGCGCCGTGGGCGGTACAACGAATGTTCGCACCGCTGCGACGCCTGTGACTACCACGACCACACCACGTGCCGCCGCGACACCAGAAATTGTCGGGCGCGCTGCGGCAACACTGCCTGCCCGTGCGGGCACAACCGTGCCAACAATTGCGTCGCGAACTGCATCCCCGGAAATCACGACGCGCAGTGCGACAACGCAGCCACGCGCAATAATTGCCCAAACGCCGACCACTGCACGCAGTGCGACCACGCCATCTGTCGCGCGTTCATCCATCGGATTGGCGCCGGCGGGCGCATCGATGGGCGGCGATTATAATTCTTGCCGCGATGCATATTTCACATGCATGGATCAATTTTGCGGCAATGCAAATGATAATTATCGCAGATGCACTTGTTCCGCACGACTGGACGATATCCAAGCACTGGAACGCCAAGTTCGCCAAACCGGCCAACAATTACAAGACTTTCATGATTTGAATATAGATGTGATATCCATGTCTTCGGCCGAAGTTGCGGCAATGTTAAAAGGAACCGCCGGCGAATATGCAGGCGCGTCTGCGCGTCGCACGGATGACAGCGCCGCCGCACAAACACTGGCCGGCATATCGGCGGTATTGGCTGGCACACGGGGCGCAGCATTGGCCACTGCGGGAAAATTGGATATCGGCGGTGATATAAATGAAATCTGGGCGGCATCCGCACTTATCGGCGGCGCGGATATACAAAATTTAACGGGCCGAAAATTATATGACCAAGTCCACGCGCAATGCGTCGTTATGGCGGAACCTTATTGCGGCCGCCAAGCAACCGTGAACATGGTCGTTGCTGCATACGGTATGTATATCGAACAAGATTGCAATGTTGTCAAAGCCCAATTGGAAGGTCGCAGAATCCAAGCCGCGGCCGCAATCCGCGCGACGGAACGCGAAATGGGCGCCGCGCGTCTGGACAATTACAACGTCCATAATTCCGCCGAAATCAACGAATGCATCGCCCAAGTACGCCGTGATATCACGTCCCCCGACGCGTGCGGCCCGGAATACGTGCGATGTATGGATACAACCGGAATGTATTTGGATTTTGTCACGGGTGAACCTCTGTACACACCGCAGTTGTTTCATTTGGAAAATCTGTTGTCATTGGATGGCGATGTATTGGTCAATCCACAAAACCGATTGTTTGTATCTTTGCTAAACAACAAGAAACCATTTGCCGCACGCGGATTGGACACTTGTCGCGATATATCCGGCCATGTATGGGATGAATTTTTGCGCACCGCGATTGTCGAAATTTACCAGGGCCAGCAAAAGCGGGTACGCACCGCCAAAGACGATTGCGTCAATGTTTTAAACCAATGCTTTGACCAAAGTTTGACCCAGTTGAAAGATTTTTCCCACCAAGCCGCTGAAATGCTGGCCGGATATCGCATTGAATTGTCCGAAGAACTTTGTCGATCGCGACTGGATACTTGTGCGAACCTGTATGGCGGGGGCGAACCGGGATTGGCCGAACTGCGCGCGCTGATGCACAATATTGGAAATGCGATGCTGTATGATAATTGTCCGACTTTGATGAATGATTTTGCAAGAACGATTTGCACACCATTATCGCATGATACTGTGAACGTGTTCCCGTATGATTGTCGTTCTTTTGAACCCGGCGGCATTGTCGAATGCGGCAGCAATGATAAACTGCAAGACTGCACAGACACATTATTTTACCGCTTTGTAAATTATGCCAAAGATTATTGCGTACGTCCGGGCGAAAGAGAAGAAATATTCAAAGACCAAAAAATAATGGGCTTTATAAATTCAACGCTGGATGATTTGAAATTCAGCATGCGGAAAATGCTACGCGAACGATGCGAAAGTTTCGACGGTCTGTGGAAAGATTCAAATGATTGTACAGCACACACATCCGCAGGTATATGCAACGCTTCTGGCACTGGATGTGAATGGTACACAGCATGGAATATATGTATTATAAAACCAAATGAAAAGTATAAAGAAATCGGCGCAAATAATGTCTGGGGATTCTGCACAGAAAAATAAAATAGCCACGGAGATGGAAAATGAAAAAATATTTAATTTTTGCACTTTGTTTGTTGGTCACGCCGGCGGTTGCTGACTGGTGGAAAATGCCAACGATTTGCAAACCATCTGCGAACCGATGCTGGCCATCGATGGGCGTGGGATTTGACGGTGGACTGTGGGATGCGGAATCTGCATGCTGGGGCATGAAATTAATTTGTCCGGGCGCGCTGACCGCCAATGCACATGAACCAGAACCGATTTCCAAAGTGGCGCTGGGTAAAAATACCGGAATCAATACAGACTTTGATACGAATGCATTGAATTCGCGTGAACGATGTTTTGGTCTGCGCAAGACAACAGCAAATGGTGCAATGGCAACTGTGAACGGGCAAAGCGTTCGCGTATGGTGCCGCGGCGTTTTGGATAATCCGGATGAAGAATTGGCAAACGGCGAAATTACGTATGGCACGCAACCAACATGTGCGCAATTGGCTGCGAATGGTTTTGTCGCGACGCTGAACGGAAATTGTTATGGTACAAAGTATGCAACGAACGATTACTTTATTGAATGCGGAACTGCGCTGTTGCCAACACGTATCGTTCAATTACGCGGTGCAACTGGCTGGACGTCTGGTGCGGCGGCGGGCGGCACGGGATTGGCAAATACAAATTCAATATTTGACGCAATGCAGCAAACATCAACGACACAAAGAAACGAACATTTTAATAGGTAAAAGGTGGCTCGTGCTGGTGGTTGGTAACTAGTATCGAACAAATAAACACTGTCTAATATATTAGACAGTGTTTATTTGAACACCAAGACCCTTTCTATTTCTGATAAATCGTCATACGAACCAACAAACTGCCATTCGTTGCGCGTAAATACTTCCCGTACGGCATCGCCCTGGCCCGCACCGATTTCCAAAAATATTTTGCCACCAGGTGCCAAATGTTCACGCGCGGATTTTGCAATCGCGCGATACGCATCCAATCCATCTGCACCCGCATAAAGCGCAATTTTCGGGTCGTGCATCGCACCTGCATCCACGCGCAGGTCACCAATTGCGATGTATGGTGGATTTGAAATAATAATATCGAATTTCTGATTTATGATTTCTGATTTATGATTTAAGTTATTAAAATTTCCGCGCAAAATTTTAACCCTATCTTCCAATCCGTGTCGTTTTACATTCCGACGCGCAATACGAATTACGGCGCGCGAAATATCGATACCGACACCTGTCGCACCCGGAATGTTTTTTACAATTGAACAAATTAAACATCCAGTACCGGTTCCCAGGTCGAGGATTTTCATGTTTTTATTATTTTTATTTTCCAGCACTGCTTCGACCAACGTTTCGCTATCCGGCCTTGGGTCCAATGTATGTCGGCTTGTTTCAAACTCCATACCGTAAAACCATTTTTTGCCGACAATTTTCGCCACCGGCACACCGCGTCGTAATTTCCGCGCAGCAAAATGAATGCGAAATCGCAAAAACGATTTGCCTTGAATACTATTCAACACAACCTTTGCGTCGCGTGGGTTGCTGGCCCGGGCCAATATCTGGAATGCTTGATTTAATGTCATAAAACGATTATAATCACTGCCATGATAAAATCAATTCTAAATATAAATGCGCATGCGTTCGCCAAAATCGCGCTTGGGTTCGGTTTGGTCCTGTTGGCCGTGGCCGCGATTCTGTTGGCCACGTCTGGCGGCCGCCGCATGGTCGGGATTACACTCGCCCCGTCCGATGTTGTTGTCGAGGTTAAATCTGGCGATACATTATCAACGATACTTATCCAACATAATTTAACCGGCCGTGATATCAACGAAATCGACCGGGAATTGCGCAAATGCGATGTGCGGTCTTTGCGCGCCGGGTCTGACCAATTGGTAATTTCGCGACCCGACGAAGAAACCGCACCGAATTCAATCACATTAATATGCGGCCCGTGGAAACGCGTCGAAATCACACGCGACGATGGCGGATGGTCCGCGCATACAATCGAAGTTGAGCGCGACATCCGTATGGTGCACCGCACTGGGCGAATTCGCGATGGCGATTCATTCTATAACGCCGCCCGCCGCGCCGGAATGCCGTCCGGAATAATTATCGATGTTTATGATTTGCTGTCATTCGAAATCGACTTTGAACGTGATGTCCGCGCCGGCCAAGAATTTTCGGTATTGTACGAAGAACATTTTGCCGATGGTGTCAAGGCTGGCAACGGCGCCGTTGTCGCATTGTCTTTCGATTCACTGCGCGGTAATGTGAAAATGTATCGGTTCCGAAAGAATGACGGAACATTCGGATATTATGACGAAAACGGAAATGGCGCGGTCAAGGCACTCAAACGCACGCCGATTAATAATGCCCGTGTGTCCAGCGGATTTGGTAATCGCCGACACCCGGTATTGGGCTTCACACGTCAGCACAAGGGTGTTGATTTCCGCGCGGCGCATGGCACGCCGATTCCGTCTGCCGGTGCCGGCCGCGTTGTGGAACGTAAAAATGCGCCGAATGGATACGGCCTGTATATTCGCATCCGACATAATAATACCTTTGATACTTTGTACGCGCACATGTCGCGTTTTGCGAACGGAGTAAATGTCGGAACGAATGTCAAACAAGGCCAAATTATCGGATACGTCGGTTCAACCGGATTGTCCACCGGCCCACATTTGCATTATGAAATTATTAAAAACGGTGTGCATGTAAATCCGCTGACCGTGAAATTCCCATCGATTGACAACCTGGACGCAAAATCCAAAGAACGCTTTTTCCCGCTGCGCGACAATATCGACCGCGCGATTGAAACATTGCGAAATCATCCCGATATGTTTGTTCAGATGTGAAAAATCGATTCTGATGGACGCCTGCTTGCGTTTGATTCCGGTCATGTATGTCCACAATACACTCCCTTTATCAAACGCGGCGCAATCGCCGCATTATAATCGATTTTTATTTTTTGATTTTTTATTTACCGAATTTTCCACTGCGTGGGAACCCGACCGGAATCGTGTGCCCCTGGGTTGCGCGTTTGCCCAGGTACGGCGTCCAATCTTCCAATTTCGTCGTTCCGCGTCCGGTTGTCCAGCTGAATCCGTCATTACGCGCAAAGAACATTGCATCCATTACGTATGTGCGTTCGGCATTGTATTTTTGTAATATCACGCCTTTGCCACGTGCCATTTCCGGAATATCGGATGCAGGGAATATCAACAATTTGTCGTTGCTGCCCACGATTGCACAGAAACATTCTTGCAGGGGCGTATTGCATACGCCCATATCGATACACAGCTCTGCCGGATTTTTCGCATCAACCGTCATGACTTGTTTGCCGTTTTTGGTTTGCGCCAAACAATTTTCACCGGCAACAATAAAGCCAGTTCCGCGGCGCGCAACCAATAAATATTTACCCGACTGATTCAAGACAAACGCACGAATAATTGTTTCGTCCGCTGCGATATCCGCCATCATCCGAACCGATTCGCCGAATCCGCGCGCCGACGGCAATGTGTTCGCCGCAAGGGTGTACATTTTACCGCCACTTGTGAATAGATTGATTTTATCAGTCGATTGCGCATGAAATGCGGTCTGCAATTCATCGCCTTCTTTGAATTTCATATCCAGCGCGCCGATATCCAAATGACCCTTGGCCGCGCGAATCCATCCCATCGTTGATAAAATAATTGTCAGCGGTTCTTTTTCAATAAAATCATCCGGATTGATTACAATTTCATCGGATGCATCCGCTGCCGCCCAAACCGTTTTACGCCGGCCGATTGCGGTATTTTTTGCATAAGATTTCTTAACATCCGCAAACCATGCTTTCAATTGGTCGTTCTGCATTTCGTCGGACGCCATCAACGCCATCAGTTGTTTTTGTTCCGCACGTAATTCGGCATCTTCGCGCCGAATTTCCATTTCTTCCAATTTGCGCAAAGAACGCAACCGAGTGTTCAATATTGCTTCGACTTGCAGTTCAGTCAATCTGAATTCAGCCATCATGACGGATTTCGCATCGTCTTCATTCCGAATAATTTCAATCACGCGGTCCAGATTTAAATATACGACCAATAACCCGCCCAAGATTTCCAAGCGTCGCGCGATATTCGCCAAACGCCAATTCGTACGGCGGCCCAGGACGATTTTTTGATGCGCGATAAATTCATTTAATACTTCGCCGATTTTCATCACACGCGGTGCACCGACGGAATCAATCACGTTGAAATTCATATTGAAACGTGTTTCCAGCCCCGTCATCGCGAATAAATGCGCCATTAATTTTTCAGGCTCTATATTGCGGGTTTTCGGCGTAATTACCACGCGGATATCGGTCGTGGATTCATCCACAATATCGTCGCACAATGGCAATTTTTTCGCATCAATCAATCCGGCAATTTGTTCAACCAGCGCAGATTTCGTCGGCCCATACGGAATTTCAGTGATTACAATCTGGTACTGGCCGCCTGGTAATTTTTCAATATCCCATTTTGCGCGCACGCGGAATGCGCCGCGCCCCGTATCATAATTTTTTACAATCGTATCAAAATCGTCAATCAGAATGCCACCAGTCGGAAAATCCGGACCGACCATTTTCTTCATAATTTGCGCGGTCGTCGCATCCGGCCGGTCAATCATCATGGTCAATGCATCGCAGACTTCGGATACATTATGCGTTGGAATATTTGTGGCCATACCGACCGCGATACCCATGGAACCATTCGCCAACAGGTTTGGAAATGCACCCGGCATAACCGCCGGTTCGACCGTCGTGCCATCGAAATTCGGATTCATATCGACGGAATCTTCGTCAATGCCGTCCATAATCATCATGGCGGCATCGGTCATTTTGGATTCAGTGTAACGATATGCAGCCTGGCCATCACCGTCGATATTGCCAAAATTTCCCTGGCCGTCAATCAACGGATATCGCACGCTGAAATCTTGTGCCAATCGCACCATCGCATCATAAACAGAAGAATCACCATGCGGATGATAAGACCCAAGCACGTCACCAACCACCGTCGCGCATTTGCGATGCGCCGCAGATGGCGTCAATTTTTTACGCAGCATGGAATACAAGATGCGCCGCTGGACCGGCTTTAACCCATCACGAACATCCGGCAAAGCGCGTGCGACAATGACGGATACGGAATACGACAAGTACCGCTGCGACAATGCGTCGGATAATGCTTGTGTATCAATATGCTGAATTATCTCTTTTACCATAACGGGCGTAATTTATTTCATTTAAGGGAAAATTGCAATAAAAAGATTTTTAATTGAAATATCAAGGCCGTGTGGTAACATTATACAGAATACAGGAGAACCCGCATGAGCCGAACTTTCGACCTGGCCGACCGCTTGGTTTATTATGCTTTGACATATTTAGACAAACATGGGCCGACGTCAACAGCGGAACTGTTCAGCGCAATAAAACGAGATATGACATTCAATGAATGGGAAAGCGTGGTTTATCCGAAAACCGGATTTATTCGCTGGGAACGTATGTTGTATTCATTTTCGGTCGATTTGACCAAAGCAGAATGGATTACAAAAAAACGCAAAGTCTGGACATTGACACCGGCCGGAAAACATGCGCTGGAAACACTGAAAACACCCGCAGCATTGCGTGCCGAAGCAATACGGTTATGGAAAATATGGTTTGCAACACCGGCCGATGAATTAAAACGCCGCAAAGCAGCAGCCAGAGCCGAAAAAGAAGCCGCCGAAGCAAAAACGCATAAAAAATAAATCTTGGATGGCACATTGCCATGAAAATCTATCTGAATCAAAATGTCTTGGATGCCGCGCTATCGCGCATAAAATACTGTTTCGATAATTTCGATAATGTTCTGGTTGCTTTTTCCGGTGGTAAAGACAGCGGCGTTTTAATCGAATTGTGCCACGATTACGCCCGCCAACACGGCCTGGTCCACAAAATGGCTATGTATCACGTGGATTACGAAGCTCAATATGAAAAAACCACTGAATACGTCACAGAAACTTTCGACCGTATGGATGATATTCGGCGGTTCTGGCTGTGTTTGCCCATATCTGCGCAATGTGCAGTGAATATGCGAAATCCGGGCATCTGGTATCCTTGGAATCCGGATGAACAAAGTATTTGGGTGCGTCCCCTGCCCCAACGCGATTTTGTCGTGCATGAAAAAAATGTACCGTTTAAATTCAATCCCGGCGTTTCAGATTACGAAATGCAAGAAGCATTTTGCAAATGGTTTTCAAAGACGTATGGCAAAACCGCAGTCTTAATCGGCATCCGCACAGATGAAAGTTTAAATAGATTTCGCGTAATCGCCAGCAGCCGCCGAGTTAATGTATATAAAGACAAACCATGGATTTTGGGCGTCGGCGATGGATTAACATTCAAAGCATACCCAATTTACGATTGGTCAAGCGAAGACATATGGGTCGCAAACGCAAAATTCGGATATAAATATAATCGGCTTTATGACTTGATGTACCAAGCCGGCGTAAAATTGGAAAATATGCGCGTGGCCAGTCCATTCAACGATTGTGCAATAACTGCCTTGAAACTTTACAAAACAATCGAACCCGATACTTGGGCACGATTGGTCGGGCGTGTTAATGGTGTAAATTTCGCCGGGATTTACGGCGGAACAACCGCAATGGGATGGCGTAATATAAAGCTGCCGCGTGGATATACTTGGAAACAATATTGTTCTTTTTTATTGGATACTTTGGATAAACCGTTACGCCAAAATTATGAAAAAAAATTACAAACCAGCATTCGGTTTTGGCAATACAAGGGTGGTGCGCTGTCCGATAAAACCATCGCGGAATTAAAAAAATCAAAGCATGCACATGGTAACAAAGGCAAGGTCAGCCGGACATCCAACAAAGACGTGATAACATTTCCGGAATATCCGGATGACTTGGACATCACGGATTTCAAAAGCGTTCCAACATATAAACGCATGTGTATATGTATATTAAAGAACGACTATTTTTGCAAATATATGGGATTCGCCGCGACCAAGGAAGAAACGCTGCGCAAGCGTATCGCGCTGGATATATATAAATGTTTATGGGGGGACATAAAATGACAAAATCAAAATCGACAAGTCCGGTTTATAATGTAATTGGTGTGCCAATTGACCAAATAAATGCAAATGCGTATAACCCGAATATGGTCGCGCCGCCGGAAATGGAATTGCTATATAAATCCATTCTGGAAGACGGATACACGATGCCAATTGTATGCTATAAAATGAATGACGGACGATATGAAATCGTCGATGGATTTCACCGATATATGGTGATGAAAACACATCCAGATATTTATGAACGCGAAGATGGCTGTATGCCGGTCGTTGTTATAAACAAAGATATTTCAAACCGCATGGCATCAACGATAAGGCATAACAGAGCCCGCGGCAGCCATAGCATCGAATTAATGGTTAACATAGTTCGCGATTTAGTTGCGGCCGGAATGTCGGATGCCTGGATACTAAAAAATATAGGAATGGATACGGATGAATTATTACGTCTGAAACAAATCAGCGGGTTGCAAGCACTGTTCGCTGACAAAGAATTCAGCACGGCATGGACAATTGACAGCACAAGAAAATATGCATAAAAAAATCCCGCTTTCGCGGGATTTTTTTTAGAATCCAAACACCATACGCTGTTTGCTCTGACGTTTCTTTTCTTTGCGCACAGCTTCTTCTTTCAAGCGCTTGCGTGCGGCCGTCGGCTTTTCAAACCGTTGACGTTCCTTCATTTCGCGGTACAATCCTTCTTTTTGGGATTTACGTTTCGCAACGCGCAATGCCTGTTCCACGTTATTATCGCGAACTAAAACTTTAACCATATGTAATCACCCCCTTCTTGGGACTCTTTGTATTAATCCGGCCGATTATGCCAGCGCACAACCCAAAAATCAAGCAAAAATAAAAAACATATAAATGTATTGACAAGAATTCAAAAATCGTTATATTCATCTAGCTTTGAATGTATAGACACAAATTGACAGGAAAGAAAGAAATGCAGACCGATATTGACAGTCCCGACCGAGAGAGTTTTATAAACAAGGCCAAAGGCCTTTTTAATACACCGACAACACCAATTCATACGCACTTTTATTGCAATGGCGAAGACCTTTGCAAATACGGCGATTATCGTCACCTGGCGAACCTGCACGTAAATTATGCTGATAATGCGGTCGGCACGATTTATTACATTCACGGATACCACGGAAGCCCGATTGAAGAACCGTTAAGTCCGCTGGGCATAGCGGCCGAACTGGGATATAATTGCGCGTTCATCGAAAGCGTCACGCATTCACTGACTGCAAAGCCCAATGGCGACAATTATAAATATGACCAATATCGACATCTGCCGGAACTGCGGCTGGCCATTGACCGTGCTTTGGCAATGGCGCGTAAAGACAAAAAACTTGGTCGCGGACGTCAGGTCGTACTTGCGCATTCTATGGGATGCCGCGGATTGACCGATTTGATTGTTTCCAACAAAAAAGTCCGCGCTATGTTTGAAAAAATCATTCTTGCCGATATGTATATGCTGACTGATCCTAGATTACTGGAAAAGACGAGCCATATGAATGATGATGAGCTAAATGAATTCAAAGCGGTATCAAGAAATAGAAAATCCAATATTAATGGCGAAGACATACAGTTCAAAGCAACAATTGGCGACCTGTTCTTGGATGACCCGTGCAAATTCGACGGCAAAAAAGTATACAATGGCGAATATACCCAAGAATATATAGATGCGTTGTTCGAAGTCTATAATTTCGCGCAAATCCTGGGCGGCCATCAAGAGGTTTTTCTATTGGCCGCCGGCGCCAGCAGACAAGTCAGCATGAAAATGCATAACTTGATATACGAAACCATTGACTATCCGTTGGTAACCCGGACGATTATCCCAGGGGCTGATCATTATTTTAAAAAAACACCAAAGTTATACAAGGAAGCTCTGCGGAATCAACTGTTGGATTTTATAGCCCCAAGCACACTTATACGATAGCTGTTGACGCCGGAGTTTTTTAGTTGTAGCATGGCCGGGTCGGTTAAAGTAATTATTACGCGATTTGTGCGAAGATAAAATCGCACAGGGCGCGGCAAACCGGCGAAGATGTATAATATACATCAAGACGGTTTAACAAAGCGATGTGGGATTTTAGCCGCATCGCAAAGCGACGGCGATAATTTGAATCAATAACTGCGAATTTTGTTTGAATGTATATTATAAATCCTGCACAAAATTCTTGTTCTTGTTTAAAATTCTCTGCCGCAAATCGCACAATAATTACTTTAACCGACCCGCTATGAAAAAATTAATATCAAAATGTAAATCATTTATCAAAAACGATGATAAAGAAGCCCAGATAAAATGGTCTTTGTACGGTCGCGTTTGGCGCGAAATCGGCAAACCGCAATGGAAATGGCTGTTGGGTGGTATCCTGGCCACAATCGTTGCCGCCGCTGCCGAAGCTTATACGATTGTACTAATCCGCCAAGTTATTGACCAAGGATTTATCGAAAAAAGCATGTCCGTGATGTATATCGTCGGATTGCAGGTTATTGCTGCATTCGGCGCGAAAAGTATTTTCGGATATGCAAAAACTCTGTTAATGGCCAAAGCTGGCCTTATGGCTGCAACCGGATTGCGCCAACGTATTTACCGGCACATGGTGCGATTGAACATCGCAAACTTTTCTGCATCACGCACCGGCGAATTGATGAATTATTATACTGTCCAGGCGGGCGCCGTCTTGACACTGGTCACCGAAACAATCATCAGCATGGTTCACAACAGCGCGACTATATTAATGATGGTAATATTGATGTTCTGGTTCGCGCCGCAAATGGCCGCGGTATTGTTGTTCTTGGTGCCGGCAATTATCGTGCCGCTGATTATTATCATGCGTAAAAAACGGAAATTATCACGCAAATCATTCGGCATTGCCGCAGATTCCAGCAACCATGTAAACCAAACAATCCAAGGCATCAAGACCATCCAGTCATTTGGCACCGAAACGGATGAAATCGGCAAATTCCGCGATATAGAACGCGCAAGTATCAGCAATGCGTATAAACAAACCCAGCTGGCCGGCATACAATCGCCGCTGCTGGAAATTATGATATCCGTCGGATTGTGTTTGTCGTTGATTGTCGGCGGGCATTTTGTAACATCAGGCGCGATTTCAACTGGTGATTTTGCGGCGTTTATTCTGGCGCTGACGGCCGCGTACCAGCCGGTTAAAAAAATTACCGGTATTAACGGCGGTATACAAACCGGCCTGATTGCGTCGGAAAATCTGTTCCGGTTTTTGGATGCAAAATCACAAATCACAAATTCGCGTGGCGCAGTGCCGATTAAATCCAAAAAATTGCGCGTGGCGCTGGAAGATGTTCATTTCGCATATAATGTCGCAGATGGCGAAGTATTGCGCGGCATATCGTTGGATGTGCGACCTGGCCAAGTATGCGCATTGGTCGGTCCATCTGGCGGCGGAAAATCGACTGTATTCAATTTGATTGAGCGGTTTTATGACCCGCAAAGCGGCCGCGTCTTGATTGATAACAAAGACCTGCGAAATTATACCCTGGAATCATTGCGCAAAAATATCGCGATTGTTTCCCAAGACGTATTCTTGTTCCACGGGTCAATTGCCGACAATATTAAATACGGCATGCCATGCGCAACAATGGAACAAATCGTGGCCGCCGCAACGGCCGCAAACGCGGATGAATTTATCAAAGAATTACCGCACGGGTACGATACAAATGTTGGTGAACGCGGCACATTATTGTCCGGCGGCCAGAAACAACGCATTGCGATTGCACGCGCAATACTGAAAGACGCGCCGATATTATTGTTGGACGAAGCGACCAGCGCACTGGACACACAAAGCGAAAAATTAATCCAATCCGCACTTCGCGGATTGATGCGTGGCCGCACAACATTCGTAATTGCACACCGCCTGTCCACTATATTGGACGCGGATATAATTTGCGTTATCAAAGGCGGACTGATTGTCGAACGCGGCACAGACAAAGAATTGGTCAAAATGAATGGTGAATATAAAAAATTAAAAGATATACAATTCAAAGAAGACAAGAAAAAGAGCCCGAAAAAATCATCCAAATAAAAATCCGCCATCCGGCGGATTTTTTATACTTTCATTACAAACCGCATAAATAACCACTTTCTTTTTTATTGTTGACAAATACCATTGTTGCTATACAATATGACCGAGAGAAACAGCAAACGGGTCCCGCAGATAATGTTCGATGAAATTAAAAATTCCCATGAATTCCAAGATATTCTGGCCGCCAGTCATGCGGACACGAGCCAACCTGGCTTTTGGGACCGGGTGGAATTTTTTGTATCTATGAACAAAAAAGAGTTGCACAATAAATATCGCAGTACCAAAGTATCAAACGGGCCGACGTGGCCGAAAAAAATTCCTGAACTGTGGATTGCATGCGCCATGCGCCCAAATTTCAACCGTGAAAAAAATATTTTCATCCGCCAGCCATTGGCAAATTCCAAAAACATTGACTATATGTCGATGGAATACGACGAACTGTATTCAAAATACTGCGCCGCGAAAAATACTTACGGCAAAGAATGGCCGTACAAAAAGACTGAACTGTATGCGGCCATCGTCGCGATATGTCCAAATTTCGATACCAAAACAAATACATTCCGGCCACGAAAGCCCAGCGAATTAAAATTCCAACTTATTGATTATTCCCGCAAAACTGAAAAACAATTAATGACATCTTTTTATTATTTTAGGGATAAAGGTGGCGCCGACGCCGTACGCGCCCAGACCAGCTTGATGAAAAATTTAATCGAAAGAACCGAAAATTTCGACCAAGAAAACCTATGCTGGCCGCGCAAACGGTTAAACACCAAAGATTATTCAGTAATCGACAAAGAAAAGCTTCGCCTTGCGCTGAATAATTGGAAAGCATATAATAAAATTCTGGAATCACAAAACAAATCGCCCTTGCCAATTGACCCGGTACTTGACGGCGCGCTGCGCAAAGAATTCGGCGATGATTACAACAAGACAAGAAATAAAAATAGTACAATGCGAAAAGTTAAACGTGCCATGATTATAAAGCCACCAAAGCCAGTAAAAATTAAGAAAACCGAGAAACGGGGTCGGCCGAAAAAGCCAGAGCCACCAAAGCAACGCATTATCACATCAGCAATACTGGTAACCAGGACTGCGCGCGACGTACGTCAGGCCGAAATAACAGCGCGCAAACCACGTATCGCAGACGAACCAACAGCACCCATCGAAATCCCAGTTGAAATAATCCGTGACGGTAAATCAACAACCATCAAAGCATCCGGAAATACTTTACTGGGCTATGCAACTGTGATTGGATATGATTTATATCTGGGCAATACGGTTCTGGGTATCAAAGTGATGAACAACGATGAACAAATAACGCATCATATATTTCAAACCAAAGATTTTTCGACCGATAATATTGCAATGCCGTATAAACGCGCAATTGATAATCCGGTGATACGCATCGCCAAAGACGGTGACAATTCGCTGCGCTTGAATCACAGCTTTTTTGGCACCATAAATTATCTGAACGCAGAACAACAGAAAAGAAATATCACCTGGAAAATAACAGAACGCGTACACGGATAATTTTACGCCGCCGCCTGCATACCACGTTTTGATTCGCGAACGTGCGCGCGCAAATTATCAATTGGAACCAATGTTCCATCGTCTTTTTCTGCCGACCAATAATCCCATCCGTTAAAAGACACTGCGCCTTGGATTTTTGCCGCCATAATATGAATTGAATGCTTGCCCAATAATGTATGCTGCAATTGCGCGTCCTTTGTGACCATCACTCGGTCGCCGCGCCGACCAACCAAAGTCTGGCCGACATACAGCAATCCGGCCGATATCAATTCCACAAATGCAACGCGTGCTTCTTCGCGTTTTGCGGCAACTTCGATTGATGATAAATCAATCGGCCGTACGTCGGCAATGCGCGTACGCGCGCCGGCAATATAAGATTCTTCGCGTTCAATTCCAATCCAGTTGCGTCCCAGCTCTTTTGCCACCGCGCCCGTCGTTCCCGAACCAAAAAACGGGTCCAGGATTATATCGCCCTGCTTGGTCGATGCCAATATTACGCGGCGCAATAAATCCATAGGTTTTTGCGTATTGTGCAAAGATTTTCCGTCCGTGCCCTTTAACCGTTCGCCGCCCAGACATATATTTATATCCCAGTCCGACCGCATCTGTTTGCCACCGGCAAATTTCTTCATGGTGTCGTAATTGAAAGTATAAGCGCCCGTTTTGGACGGCGTCGCCCATATTAATGTTTCATGCGCGTTCGTGAACCGCGTGCCGCGAAAATTCGGCATCGGATTGGTTTTGATCCAAATGATATCGTTCAGAATCCAGAATCCCAAATCTTGCATCGCAGCGCCAACACGGAAAATATTGTGATAGCTGCCGATGACCCACATGGACCCGTTCGGTTTTAAAACGCGACGACATTCGGCCAGCCATTCGCGTGTAAAAGCATCATATTCGGCGGCCGACGCAAATTGGTCCCAATCGTCGCGCACGGCACGCGCGGCCGTTTGGTCTTCGGGCCGGTACAGTGTTTTCACACCCAACTGCAAATTGAACGGTGGGTCGGCAAAGACCGCATCAATGGACGCATCCGGCAATTCGCGCATACGCGCGATACAGTCGCCCTGTAAAATGGTGTTAATC
Source organism: Alphaproteobacteria bacterium (assembly GCA_009784235.1). Classification (GTDB taxonomy): domain Bacteria; phylum Pseudomonadota; class Alphaproteobacteria; order Rs-D84; family Rs-D84; genus WRKW01. Next base: position 44,713 of record WRCC01000003.1, read on the forward strand.
CACTCTCTCATCCATGCATTTTACCATAAATCGCGCGACCAAAAAAGCACCCTGCCCCGTGCCATATGAAAATAAATCGCTTGATTTTTCCCCAAAAAGCACTTTTTCCAAATCATAAATCATATATCATAAATCATAAATTTTCCTTTACAGATGCCCATTTTTTTACTAAATTCCTATGCATGAGATGCCCATACTGCGCCAGTATAGATTCCCAGGTCAAAGATTCGCGTCCGAACGAAGAAGACGCGACAATCCGCCGTCGCCGCGTGTGTTCTGAATGCGGTGCAAAATTCACGACCATTGAACGCGTCCAGATTCGCGATTTGTCTGTTCGGAAAAACAACGGCTCGCTGGAATCTTTTGACCGTGAAAAGATGAAACGCTCTATCAAGGTCGCATGTCGCAAGCGTGATATTTCCGAAGACCAGATTGAAAAACTGGTGACCAGTATCCACCGCCGACTGGAAACCGAAACGCCGGACGATATTGTGCCATCCGATACGATTGGCCAGACAATCGCAGATTCCCTGATTTCGCTGGACCCGATTGCATTTATCCGATTTGTGTCTGTATATCGTAAATTTACAAAAATCACGGATTTCAAAAAAATTATCGCCCAGATTCCGGAACCAGACGATACGGCCGATGTGTGCGAATTACCAAAAAAATACCGCAGTTCGCTGTTTTAATTAATCATGAAAAAAATTCTTACTTTTTGCCTTTTGGCAATTACATTTATATCACCGGTTTTCGCCGCCGATATCTTGTCTGATTCCGACGCTGAAATTTACACCAAGATTTTTGCGCTGACCCGCACGGAAAAGCATAATGATGCAAAAAATCTGGAATCCGAAATCAAAGACAATCTGTTGATGTCTGATGTTTTGCACACCCGATATATGTCGAAAACTTATCGGACATCCGGTGCCGAGCTGGCCGCATGGCTGACCGCGCATAATACAAAACCGGGTGCAGATAATATGCATAAAATGGCACTTAAACGAAATGTAAAATCAACCGGCGCAAAATTACCAAGAACGATTCATGGCAGCGCGCCTGAAAACGCCCAGAATGAAGCATGGACCACGAAAAAATATACTGGGGACGCCGCTGCGAATATTACGAAATTCCGAAATGCATTGCGCCGCGGCAATACGAAAAACGCACGCGAATTGCTGGAGTCCGCGGCATTCAAACGACAAATCAGCACCGAAGATTACGGTCGTCTGGCCGGACGTCTTGGATTCATATATTACACAAATGCCGAATTTGAATTGGCGCGCCGATTTGCGCAAATCGGCGCAGATGCAAAATCAGAATACGGACATTGGACGCTTGGTCTGATGTCTTTCAAGGATGGAAATTTTCGCACCGCTGAAAAACATTTTATGGCAATCGTTGATTTGCCACAAATTAATCAGCAACGAAAAACCGAAGTAACATTTTGGGCGGGGCGCAGCGCGCTGTTCGCAGACGATTTGTTATCCGCACGGCGACATTGGATGGTGGCATCGGCGCATCCATCGAATTTTTATGGCGCCTTGGCGAATGCCGCGCTGGGTACCGCGCCGCGATATGAATTCTTTGCAACTGAAATGACTGATTCAGATATACGCGAATTATCGGCGACTGATTATGGTCGTTCGGCATTGGCACTGCTTCAAATAAATGAACCCGTTTTGGCGGAACAACATTTGCGTTTGCTGATTACATCGTCTGCATCGGACCGATTGCTGCACGCGGTGCATGCGTTGGCAAATTCCGCCGAATTGCCGCGCACTGCGATGCAGGTTTCTGGCGTTGTTCGTGACCGCGGAATTTTGGAAATCGATTCGTCGATTATTACGGCCGCGCAATATCCAATGCCAGATTGGGAACCCATGGGCGGATGGTCGATTGACCGCGCTTTGTTGTTCGCCATAACACGCCAAGAATCTGGATTCCGGCCGAATGCCCAATCAAACAAAGGCGCCACCGGCGTCATGCAATTAATGCCGCGCACAGCGCGCAGCGTGGCCGCATCACAAAATGTAAAAATGTCAGACATCGATATGAAGAACCCAGAACATAATATGTTTTTGGGCCAACAGTATATCGTCGATATTTTAAACCTGCCCGCAGTTGATGGCAGCATAATAAAAATGCTGGTCGCATATAATGCCGGCCAAGGCGCAATGGCACGATGGGAACGACAGTTTCAAACGGACGACCCGTTGTTGTTTATAGAAAGTTTTCCAGCCAAAGAATCGCGCGATTACGTCCGCCGCGTGATGGCGAATTTATGGTTATACCGCGCACGATTGGGCCAACCGAACCCCAGTATGCGTGAATTGGCAAACGGCCAATGGCCACGTTATGAAACATCCGACAAATTCGTAATCGACCAAATTGCCGAACGAAATATTATCTGACACGTTATGCCGAACTTTGAAATCGAAAATTCTTGTGCTCGTGAATTAATCGCTGGTGTTGACGAAGCCGGCCGCGGCCCGCTGTGCGGACCGGTTGTCGCGGCGGCTGTAATATTTTTAAATCACAATGATGTAAATATTTTTATCAATGATTCCAAAAAAATGACCGCCGCTGCGCGCAATGCTGCGTACGAATTCCTGACGACCAATCCAAATATAATATGGGCAATTGGACAATGCAGTCCGACTGAAATTGATGAATTAAATATACTGCACGCCAGCATGTTGGCCATGAAACGCGCGGTCGATAATTTATCCACCACACCGAAATTCGTATTGGTTGATGGCAATCGCATGCCGCCCGATTTACACGGTCGCGCGATTATACAGGGCGATTCAAAATCATTATCCATCGCCGCGGCATCAATTATTGCAAAGGTTACCCGCGACAGAATTATGCAAAAACTGGCCGCAGAATTCCCCGAATATGGATGGGACAGAAATGCTGGGTATCCCACTGTTGCACATATGGCCGCCATTCAAAAATTTGGAATTAATGAACATTACCGTAAAACTTTCGCACCAGTTAAAAAAATAATATGTGCATAAAAATATAACTACATTCGTTTATTGTTTGTTTTGTTTGTCCAACAATGATATAATCTATGATAGCAGAGAGAGGAATGTTATCATGAAAAAAACCATCATTTGTTCACTGTTTATTGCGATTGCGTCCGTTGCGGCGGCTTTTGCAGCACCAAATCACGACGAATCCCGACTGATGATTGGGCCAGGCGCCGGACGTGGAGTGGTGGCCGTCTGCACCGAAGGAGCAACGGATACATCATGCCCGACAGGTCGGACAGGCATCAGAGTATGCCGCGGCGGACAATGGGACACCAGCGGATGCACGGCGACTACGCCGGCGGCACGAACCGGCAGAGTGACGGACTTCACAGCGGCAGAGTGCTATTGGCAAAAACCGGAATGCGAAGCAGCAAGACAACGGTCAGCCAATGCAGCTGGCGAACAATGTGAAGATACGCCGCATGGAGCGGGAGTGACCATTTACTGTATAACAACCATAGGCGCAAACAGCGGATTGGGCGCATTGGTTGCGGGCGGCGGCGGTTCGGGTACCGGAACAACGACGCCAACAACGCTAACTGCACCACCTGTTGCATCGGTGGTCACAACATCCGAAATAGCAGCGCCGGCGCCTGAAACCGTGCGAACAGAAACTCTATTACTACCTTTGCAGCCTGGTCACTTCCGGACCGAACAAGAATGCAGAAATGCAATTATTGGTCAAGCTGGTAAAACTTGTTTGTTCTCATCACCCACAGACTCTTGGAGGATTGCAGACCAATCTGAAACCGACACAATAAACCAAAGGAATGCTGATGACAGGTCCGCAGAACAACAGCGCCTGGAAAGAGCAGCAGCGGCACAAGGCGTGCATGTAAATACTATAATTCAACGAGAACAAAGACAACAAGACCTAGACGCTGCTGCCGCAGAAAGAGAACTTAGCGCTCAAAGACCGGGTGCTGTCGTTGCTGAATCTGCTTGCACTGCTTTACCAAATGGCAGATTTACACAAAATCGCAATGGCAACTATAATTGCACTTTTTCGCATGGTCCTGCGCATCCATGTGTGGCAACAGCCATACCAAGCAACAATCTCTTCAATGTTACAAGGGCCAACAGTACCATGGTGGCATGTACGCTGGCAATTGAAATTAATTAAGATTAAGTGAATTAAAAATGTCCGCCGCAGGTGGGCATTTTTTATATCCTGATTACAATCGCGGCCCACATGTACAGAACCAGCAAACTCATGTACAACACCGCCGTCCAGCGCGATATCTTTTTCCATACGAATAGATTTAACGAAAGCATGACCAATGCCGCACACATCACCCAGACATCGAAATACGAAATATGCTTACTGGTTGGCAAATCGATGACCAATGCGCCAATCGGCACGACCAATGCGATGTTCATCAGATTGCTGCCGATAATATTTCCAACCGCGATTTGCGGCCGGCGGCGTATCGCGGCCAAAATCGTAACAATCAATTCTGGCATGGATGTACCCGGCCCAACTATTAATAATCCGGCCAAAGTCTGGTCCAGATGATTTACCCGCGCAACAATTTGCAGTGCATCCATAAACCGTTCCGAACCAATATAGATAAGGCCGATACCAAACAAGACCAGCATGACTAATCCCATCATCGTGTTTTGGAAAAAATATAATACTCCGGCAATGGTTCCGGGCGGTGGCGCGGATTTGGTATCTGTGGTGGATGTTGCATCCGGCTCTCTCTCCTTGGCCGCGCGGATTGCATAAAATAGATATGCGGCGAATATTCCAAACAGCACAATTGCTTCCATCCAGCCGATTACACGGAACAAACACATCACGGTAAATATTGCGGTCGCAATCCACAGGAATGCAAAATCAACAATATGCTTGCGCCCATCTAATATAATAGGCGTCAGGAAAGCACCAACGCCAATAACACCCCAGATGTCAACAATGTTCGATGAAATATTATTGCTGATGACCAGTGTACCCAAATCGCGATGACCAGATATCAGCGATACAAATATTTCCGGCATTGATGTGCCGATTCCGATGACAATGACTGATATAATAAATTCAGACAATCCACGTTTGCGCGATATGCCAACGGTACCACGCACCAGCCAATCGCCACCGACCAGCATCAGTCCACCACCAATAAACAAGTGAAGCCATTCCATAAACATAACGATGGCATTTTATAAAAAAATAATTGATTTTGGGATAAGATTAAATACCGATTTTATGATTTAATTTCAGCATAAATATCGATTCGTTTCCAAAGCGGTCTGTATGATTTGGATTGTCACGGTATATAAATCCAAATGCACCGTTCGTTGCGGGGCCAAGCGGCGTGCGATATGCCATTGAAAATCTTGTTTCGCGATTACGCGCCGCCATGTTCAAATTCGCAATGTATGATTCGCCCACAACATCATATCCAGCATCCGTTTCAACCAGTTCATAGTCACCGGTTACGTATTGCATCATGCCGCGCGTCACGCCCAACGGCCGCGCGATATTAAACGACCAACCGCCATATTCCATTCCGACAGAATAAGCATCCGACCGCAGGTCCGACAATCCCAAAATAAATTCGCCATTCGGATTACCGCGTGTTTGTGCATGGGTTGCGCGCATATTGAATCGCAATCTTTCACCCGCACGCACAACTGCAACATTATCAATATAAATCGTACCGCCGCCGCCCAAATTCAAAAGCCCATCTGAATAAGCGCCCAAAACTGTATCCGATTCATTTACAAATCCAATGTTCGCACCAAATGCAAATACACCCATATCGTACATCGCACCAGATTCAATACCATGCACACCGCCCAGTCGTGCATGTTGTATGCGTCCGGAAATCGACGGGTCGTTTTCAAGCAGGCCTTCGTCTGTCACACTGCCCGCAAAGCCACGTGCACCGAATGACCAGCGTCCAAATTTATATTGCGCGTCACTTGACACCGCGTGCGATGCCAATCCAAGAATCGGATTTTCGCCATCACCGCGCAATATTTTTGCATCACCCGCATGGCGTTCGTATTTCGCACCGAATGACCAATCACCAAATGATTGGCGTAATGATAGTTTATCCAGATTTCCATATTCATCGCGACCGGAATTCAAACTTTCACGAAAAGACATTTTGAAATCAAGTCCGCCCGCCGATGATTCATGTTCATCCAATGTCGTTTTGAAATCACCCAATACATCACCCATGGAAACAGCGCGTCGACCAGCCGATAAATCAAAAGAATTTTCAAATATACGCGCCATTGACATAGTGCCATCCGCGGATTCAACATAATCAAATACTGGTGCAGATACAGTGCCCAGGTCCAACCCGAATACGCCGGACGATGCAAAACCGGTTGCCGCCGCCGATGCACCGGATACACTTGCCGTACGCCATACTGCATTACCGGCGGATGAATTTATCCGGTCACCCGTAAAGAAAAATACCCGTGTTCCCGGACGCGTTGCGCGTTCCAGATTGACCAATCCGTATCCAAATACTTCGGCGAATATGTCGGCGTAATTGCTGCCGTCTGCCAGAACCTGACTTTGATATTGGCCCGGTAATGTATAAAGATTTTGTAATTGTGCCGCGGTCAAAGCACGTCCATCAGACGTCACAGCCAACAACGTAAATATCTGTTGATTCGTCATGTATGAAAATGCGCCTTGGACTGAACCAACCGCACCGGCCATTGCGGCAACGGCTTGCTCTGTTGTTGCGCCCGCGGCTGCAAAGCACCATGGATCAACGGTTGATGTCCCGCGGCCCGCCATGCCGCATGCACGCGCCGCGTACGTATTTGTGCCATCAGACCACGCAGACAATCCAATTGTTCCGCGGCCGCCCGTGCCATCGTATCCGGCCACAGTACCAACGTTCGCGGTACCAGTTCCGCCACCAAATTGCACCGCAACAACCGACATAAACAAATGACGCAAGTTTGCATACAAAGCGGGCGCATAGTTTTCCAACGTCGCATCCAAAATCGAAATTGTTGAATCCGGCCCGATACCAAATTTATATTCGCCAGTTCCAAAAATTAACATTTGATTTGACAGTGTCGAAAACGCTTGGTTCGCAATCAGCCCCTGCTTTTCTGTATCGGTTGCATCGGCCCACGCGCTGCGGTCATAATATTGATGTATTAATTGAAAATATGCACCCAGGTTAGATGAAGTCAGTCCCAAATTCTGCATCGATGATACAGTCAGTGTATTTGTATTCCGCATTTCTGGCACCACTGCCGCATTCGCAATGATGGATGTTCCAGACCCGCGGCCATACCCGCTGATTGCGTCCAATATAGCGCCGAAATTTTGATAATCTTGGTCGGCCAATGTTCCGGCCAGAATAATATCCGTGCCATTAATTTCAAACACATTTTGCGACGCACCACCGACATTATCATACGCCAAACCATTACGTCCAATGAACCATACTATGTTGGATTCGCCCGGTGCCGTCAAAGTCAATAACCCGGTCGTCGCATCAAAAGATGCAGTATAAGTAACACCACCGATATCAATGGATGTAACGGTTGCGAATGTTGTGCCGCCAACAACGTTATCGCCTTCGACAGTTCCAGATGTGTCCGCAGTCCATAATTTCCCACCGCCGGTGCGATACAGCAATAATTGGCCATTGGGCAAGAATCCGTAAAAATCGCCGACGTCCGGTGTTATGTCGCCTTCCCATCCTGCAACAATTTTCGCCAATGACGATTCGTAATCGGACGCGTACGGGTTAAATACACTGCCATGGCCGGAATAATCAAACCATGGAAATTCATTCAATATATTTACATCAATATTTGCATATTTGCGCGTGACATTTGCTTCGTACCGAATGCATACGCCGCCCGCCATCTGCAAACAATTATTCAAATTAGTAAATCCGATAAATCCGTCCGCCGCACTGCCCGTTGGATTGATACCATGCGCGGTAATCAAAGCAACCGGAATCGGCCGACCACCGCCAACAGTGACGCTGGTCAGCGGTTCGCTGCCTGTATATCCGCGGAATTCAAATGTAAAATTGGCCAAATTTTGCGGTGTGCGCGTTGCATTATTCAAACGCAAGGTTGATTGACCAAGATATCCACGCGCGAACGGCGCATATCCATGCATCATCAATAAATAATTCTGGCGATTGGCGACCAAGCTGCCCGTCAATGGGTCGCGCCCGGACATAAATGCGAATGTCCAATCTCTTACATTCTGGCTGCCCACTGGGTTATTCGGACTGTATAAATTTAATTCATCAGTAAAATCGTATCCCGGTTGCAATGTCGCCGGTCCAACGGGCAAAGCGCCCACCGACCATTCAGTTCCGGTGCCATTATTATTTCCACCACCACCCGGCGGATTGGTTGTCGGACGGTCACCGCCACCACCAGTAGAATTATTATTACCACTGCCGTTCAGTGCGTTCGCAACAAAATACACCCCACCTGCGACAATGGCCGCCCCTGCGGCGGCCAAAGCTATACTTTGGGCTGTGGACAATCCGCTGAACAGCCCGCCGGATTCTTCACGCGGCAATCGTTGTCGATATTGTCGGATCTGTCGGTCGCATCCGGATGAATCCGCACCATGCAATTGCAATATTTGAGCCGCACGCACATCGTTATTCATCAATGCCGTGCAAACAATCGATAATCCAGTTGAATCAATAAAGTTAACGTTTGCGCCCGCAGCAATCAATCTTTGAACCTGGGCCACATCGCCAGCGCGTGCGGACGACAATAATTGCGCCGCCATTTGGAATTCAGTCGCAGCAGACGCACCCGCACCAAAAGCGCAGAAACCAAGTAACACAGCAAAAATTTTAATACGTTTCAGAAACATAATTCTCTCTGAAACTTATTATAGTATAAATTGAATTTTTTTCGCAAGGGAAAAAAGCACACAAACAAAATTAAAAATCAAATCATTTTGCTGTTATTACCATTGCAGTGCGTAGAACAGAATCACCAAACATAAATCCGCCTTGGAATTCTTTGATAATTGTATCCGCGGGCGCATCAGATTCTTCGGTATTAATCGCATTATGAAATGCTGGATTTAATTTCTGACCGATTGTCTCAATGCGCGTGATGCCAACGCGTGCCAAAGCATTTTCCGCCGCAGCCGCCAATGTGCGCAATCCGTCATCCCCCGAATTATGCGCGATTGCCGCATCAATTGCATCAATCAGCGGTATAAAGTTTTCCGCAACCGACATTGCACGGATGCGCGCACGTGATTCAATATCAATCGCTGCACGTCGTTTTACATTTTCCATTTCTGCCCGCGCCCGCAAATATTTATCAGACAATTCTGCAATCATAACCTGCAAATCAGCATTATCGTCTGCGCATTCTGTGGCCGCAACATTGCATTCGTTTAATTCTTTATTTTCATCTGTCATTATATTGCCTTTACTATCGGTAAAAAATCCGCGGGTGTTAACGAAGCACCGCCGACCAAAACGCCGCCGACGTGCGCGATGCCCATAATTTCCGCCGCATTTGAACCTTTGACCGAACCGCCGTATAAAATCGGCACGCTTTCACCTACGATGTTCGCAATATGCGCATGCATTTCGCGGATGTCATCCATGGTTGGGACCAATCCAGTTCCAATCGCCCATACTGGCTCGTATGCTATCACTATTTCGCCCGATGCGTCACCGGGAATTGATTCCCGAATTTGCGCGCCAACAATGTCGAACGCCCTGCCCGCTTCTTTTTCACCCTTTGTTTCACCAACACATATAATTGGAATCAAGTTATTTTCAAGTGCCCGGGCTGCCTTGGCCGCCACAATTGCATTTGTTTCGCCGTGGTATTGCCGACGTTCGGAATGCCCGACGATAACGTATTTCGCACCGGTTTCCGCAATCATTTTTGCCGACACTTCGCCGGTATATGCACCCGATGCGTGCGTGCTGACATCTTGTGCGCCGATTGCCACACTTGCGCTGGACGCGACCACCAGATACGGAAACGGGGGACATATTATAATGGTCGCATCTGTCTTGACATCGCCCAGCGCACCAATCATGATATCCAGCGCCGCGGCCGACCCGTTCATTTTCCAATTTCCTGCGATTATTTTTTGCATAATTTTGCCTTTATTTTGTAACCAGTAAAATTTACCATTTTCCGCTTGCAGGGGCAAGCATAACTTTGTAAAGTCCAGAAACATAGGAATAAAGGATAAAATCATGTTGGAATATTTTCGTAATGCTTCGGATAAACCTGTTACAAAAATACTGATGGGCGTTTTGATATTTTCGTTCGTCGGATGGGGCGTTGCCGAATGGGTCTTGGGCGGCGGTTCCACGGACGATGCGATTATTCGCGTTGGCGGCCGACCAGTAACAATGCAACATTTCGAACAAGAGCGTGGCCGCCAATTATCCATGATGGACCGGGCCCAGCAACGGCAACTGTACGCTGACCGCCAATTGCAAATTGCGTTCAGCCAACAGATTCTGCAACAATTGTCATCGCAAATGATGCTGGACGCGCGTGCGTATGATTTGGGATTCACGGTGACGAATGCAGCCGTTGCCGCGGCAATTCGCAGCGAACCTGCATTTATGGAAAACGGCCGCTTTTCGCCCGCGAAATTCGATTCGGTTTTGTTTGCAAATGGCTTGACTGAAACCGGCTTTGCCGCACATCTGCGCGGACAAATATTGCGTGATATGGTTGTGTCATCCGTTGCATCCGCACCCACAGTTCCGGATTTTATGGTGACAGCAATGCATATCGCACGCGGCCGTGCACGTGATATTGAATTTCAAACCATAAAATTCGCGGACTTCAAAGCACCAACAAATCCGACCGATGATAATTTGCGCGAAACGTACGCAAAAAATCCAAAAACAATTCCAGAATTTCGCACAGTTTCGTATGTATTGGTCACGGCAAAAATGGAACAACCGGATGAACACGACCGCGCGTATGTTGCGGCGCAAAGACTGGAAGATTCTTTGATTGGCGGCGAAACGATGGCCGCAGCTGCAAAAAGACATAATGCGAAACATGTTGCATTGGCACCGATTAATGCCGCGCGCGCGCACAAAGATGGCAAAACAACAACCGATGCCTTCATTGATAATTCTGTTATTGCCGTGATATTTGCATTGGACGAAGGTATGGAATCCGAAATCATCGAAACCAAATCTGGATTTGCAATTTTACGCGTTGAAAAAATCGCGCCAGCGCATATCGCCGATATGGAATCAATGCGCAAAGAATTGGTTACGGAATGGCAACGCGATGAACAGCGCAAACAAGCATATCTGCGCGCGAATGAAATTCTGGTCGCCGCGAATACAGCCGGAAAATCGATTGGAAAACCCGTGCGCGTGACGCGTGCATCTGGCGCACCGCTGGAAGTATTATATGCCGCATTCGCAAATCCAGTTGGCGCAAAAACGATAATCCAGGGCCGCGATGCATTTTATGTTTTATATGTAAAAACATCAATTGCACCGCCGAAATTGGATGATAAGAAACGCGCAGAATTAACCAAAGACGCCGCGACATCGTTGGGACGCGTTATGTTGGATGATTATTCTGCATTCCTGTCGCGCAAATATCCGGTGAAAATAAATAATAAACTTTTCCGCCGGTTATTCGGGGAATAAAAAAACAAACAACAAATAAAAAAAGTTGTCCATTATAATGGACAACTTTTTTTTATGGTTGCAATGGGACGAAGAAACCAGTGCGTACATCTGTAAATCTTATAACGCCGGCGCGGGCAACGCCGTTATAATGCGTAACCGGAATATCGCATGGATATTCAATACAGTCCGGCATCGGTATCTGAACATTTTCCAGCGCGGCGCGGCCGTAATGCCATTCGCCGGTGATTGGGTCTTGTGCGCGGGCCCAGCATGCTTTTTGAACACCAGACATCGGGTCAGCACCAAAATTCGCCATATTGCACGGCACGCCCGCACCGCGCCCCATTACATCTGCAAAGTTTCCGCGCGCATCGAATGGGTCCGTCTGATGTGTAAATTTAAAATGCAGCGGCAGATAGGTATTCTTTGAAATTATCCCTTGCCGATGCCCAACCAAAGTCACGGTCGTATCCAGCACGCTATTATCGCCGTTAATCCCACGAACATTAAAAGAACACGGATATTCGGTACATTTCGGCATTGTGAAAACTGTATTTTCGCTGGACAATAATCCATATGTTTCTGTGCCCGTATGGTCATAGAAGTATACTTGGCATGCTTTCAACACGCCGCTCATCGGGTCGCCGCCCAGCGCCGTCGAATTACACGTAACCGTCTGTCCGTCGGGTGAATAGTCAAAAATCCGACCGCGTGCATCGAACGGATTTAGATTGCCTGTATATTTGAACGTTAATATCGGGGCCAGACCACGCGATGGCAATACTATTAATCTGGCCGCATCGCGCACCGCGATATTATTCGCCCAATCATTTGTTGCAAATGCGCCATCGCCATAAGACGTCGGCGCGATACCAACACGTTCGTTGCATATATCAACCGTTTTCAAAACATATTCCATGTTCGCAGCCGTTCCGCCATGCGCATTGTTTGAAATCAAGCATCCGGCCAGCGCAAAATACCGCCGCACAAATTCAATATTCGCCGCCGGCGCCATCGCATTAACCGATGCGGGCAGTGCCATGCAAAAAGAAAATAAAGTTGCGCGAAAAAAATTCATCATTGTATCGGCGTTGGCAATGGCGCGGTTGGAATTATCGGAATGCTGGTGAATGTCTTGACACTGCCGATTGTTTCAACGCCCATTCGCTGGACTGCATTATCTGCCTTGACACCTTGGGCTGCGGTTGCGAAATCAGAGGCATTCGCGGCAGCGGCCGTACCCAATGTCGGCCGACCAGATAAATCATTATAAGAACCAGATGTTGCAACCGGCGCCAAATCTGCGGTATTTGCTTTGCTGGCCAGCCCATCATCAACGTATGCTTTGGCCGCAATCATATCCACAGATGCGTGCGAACCCGATGCGCCAACCAAGGCGGCAATAAAAACAGCCAGCAAAAAATGTGCTTTTCTATAAAACATTCTCTGCAATCATTTTATCGGAAATTAGGATTTTTTCCAAAGCTTTTTAATACGAATTTTGCCGAATTAATTTTAAGTAATTTAAAAATAAATATTGATGACCACCAAAATATTCTTGGATAAATGCGGCTGTCTGTCGGCCAACGTACAGATAATGCCATGGTTCGGGCATGATGCCAGTTTGTGATTCTGATTCACGTGTATATGAAACGACAAAACCAAACCGCCACACATTGTGTTCCAACCATTGAATTTCTGGACGCATGCGCGCACGCGCACTGATTTCTATAAAATCTAGCCCATACCCCAATTGGTGTTGGGATGTACCTGGCGCAGCGCGACTGTGTGCACGACCACCATCACCATATATTATTGTCTGTTCATAATATGAACGATATCCAGATATCACAATCAATGGGCGACCGATTTCGGTATACATTGCCATCCCCATTTCATTCAGTGCTTGGATTACATTCGCATGAATATACATGATTTTATCCGCAATCAAAAACTGTGAACCACGAATCCGCATCAAAGAATCCGGCCGAAAAAACCGTGACAGAGTATCACCCGGAACCTGGACATTTTTATAAAAATGATGTTCATGACCCAAATTATAAAAAGCATGCAATTTCGACGACGCAGGACTTTGATATTTCGTCCGCGTTGATTGATTATGTTCATGGTCGCGAAAATCTTTGGCCGCAGCGCCCGCGCCCAAAAGATTCAATAAAGCAAATAAATATAATTTCCGATACATCAGTATGATGTAACACATAAAAACCAATTTCGTCAAACTATTAATAAACTTGACAAATCTTGTTTATGCATTACAATTCCATTATGTTAAACAAAATCAAGAATTTTGCAAAAACAAACCGTGTTCTGATTCTTTGGACGATTGGTTATTTCGTCATGCTGTACTTGATATTTATAATGATATTTGGGTTTGATATGCTATCTGGCCGACATTTGAGCGCTTTGCCGAATGTTCGCCTGCGCGGCCTGGGCGGATTTGCATTTGGCGCTTTGATTTTATCTGCGTTGCCTATTTATATTTCAATGGCAATATTCGCGATTAAAAACAAAAAAATTCCAAATCCATTTGCCGCGAATAAAAAAGATGAAAAAAAGAAAGACGATACGACACCGACCACTGATAACGTCGAACCAGTCGAATCAGACATAAAAATTCCAGATAACCTGCCCCGTGAAATTCGCGAACCATATATACGCGCAGCGCGAAATGCGGCACTGGACCCAAAATCTGCATTTGCTTTGCCGATAAAAGACGCAGCGGCGGAATTACCAATCGCGACACCGACCACAATGGCAATACCGGAATCATTTGATACGGCACCGGATAATAATTCTGCATTACCGTTACCAACCGATTTTGATTTCGATGCGCCAATGGATAAACCAGCGCCAATGTTCAAAGAAATTAATTTTGGTTCGCCAACTAAAACCGATGACGAAATCATAGTCATGGAAAAAAATGGCAAAAAATTCGCCATCGCAACACACGATGATTCGGATTTCTGGACCGCCGACGGCGATGAATGGTTTGCAACCGGCAAACAAAAACCATCACCTGTGAATGCAGTAATCGACGCGGCCACCGCAAATGATGCCGAACCTGTCCTGTGTCTGGTCACCACCAACATCATGGATATTGATGGGCGTCGCACCGAATGGTCCGCGCACGGAATTAAAATAATCAACGATATATCGGAATTATAAAATGAATAATAAATATGAAAAAATATTTGATGAAGAAACAAACGACACAAATGAAAAACTGGACTTGGCGTTAATGCTTCATTATAAAACATATATCGATACTTATTTTTTGGATGATGATGGCGAATCATATAATATGGATTCCATAAAAACTCGTCGCCTGGACCCGCGTAAAAAAGATAAAGATGGCAGACTTCAAAAATATAATTTGTTCGATATATTAAACCGTTCTGGCGCAACATATTTCAGAATTAGAACACCTGAAACATTGTACATCAGACTGACCGACCGCGACAACCGGGCAAATACCAGTGGTTTGTTTCAAACCAACTTTGTAAATTTGAAAACACGCATAGTATATGACCTTTATATTGCACCAAAAATTATCGATAATGACAACAAAATTCTGGTGGACAGAAATGGCAAAATGGTGAAAAAAACTGAAACCGTATGGGGAATCCAAGACCAAGAACAGCTGGATAACGTTCTGATATCTATTGATAAGTGTATTTACAAAAAAGCATGTCGATTTTTCCAACAACGCAAAGCTGGGGAAATAATAAGACAAGGCGTAAAGCCCACAGCAGATGCAGAACACAAATATACGACCCAGTTTTACGCACTTGATTCTGATAAAAATACATTGCGCGAAATCATATCATCTGAACCGAACAGACGTTATGAAACAAAGCAACTTATCTGGGATACAATCAAAGCAAATCGACAAATTGTTGCATATACTGTTACACCAGCCAATGATTTATCAATATCAACCGTTATGCCCGGTTTTACAGTTTATAACGGAAACATGCAAATGGATTTATCCGGATTTATTCCGCGCATAAATTGGATAGATGGAACACCTGCGCACATACATATTGATTTCGGGACCAGCAAACCACGATTGATGGCCGAACGCAATATACCAATTCGCCAACATGACCAGGTCGAAAAAGCAATTGTCGAAGCCCAAGATTTTTCAATGCGACAAATATTGTCCTATATGAAACGAAATAATATATTGGAATAAATATAAAAAAATCCCGCATTTGCTGGATTTTTTTATCTTATTTATTAACCAGCATTGGTCCGACGACGTACCGTCGCGGTTGCCTTTGCACCGCCTGCTTTGGCCGCTGGGGCTTTGGCCGGGGTGGCGACTTTGGCTTTCGGCGCAGCTGCTTTTGGCGTCGCAGTTCTTGCTTCCGCTTTCACAGCTTCTGTTTTCGTGGTTTCCGTTTTCGGTTTGCCTTTGGCGGCCGGGTCGCGGTCAACGAATTCAATAATCGCCATCGGCGCAGCGTCGCCATAACGGAATCCGGCTTTCAATACGCGGGTGTATCCGCCCGGACGCCCTGCATAACGCGGTCCCAAAACCGTGAATAATTTTTTCACAGCCGCGGTGTCATTGCCCAGTTCAGCGGCAACCAAGCGACGATTCGCGACGCTGTCGGTTTTTGCACGTGTAACCAGTTTTTCAACAATGCTGCGCAGCGTCTTGGCTTTGGGCAAAGTTGTTTTGATTTGTTCGCGTTCAATCAAAGATTTCGATTGATTCAAGAACAATGCTTTGCGTGCACTGTGATCGCGGTTGAATTTTTTTGTTGCTTTCATATGTCTCATAAGACGCTCCTGTGTTTGTTGTTGCCCCTTTGGGGATTGATTTGCAATATATCCTGAAAAAAATTCCCAGTAATACATTTTTCATAGGGGCGTATCGCATACGCCCCTACATTCTACAAATAATTTTGCGATGCAAAATTATTTGTAAGGATCTTCATACTTTTTTGCCAGCTCGGCAATATTTTCCGGCGGCCAACCTGGGACTTCCATACCCAACGATAATCCCATTGCTTCCAACTGCGCTTTGATTTCGTTCAGCGATTTGCGGCCAAAGTTTGGCGTTTTCAGCATGTCGTTTTCGGTCTTTTGAACCAATTCGCCCAGCCAGTTAATTTTATCATTCTTCAAGCAATTATTCGCACGAACCGACAATTCCAATTCATCAACGTGTTTCAGCAATTTCGGATCAAACGGCAATGCTTCTTTTTTCTTTTCTTCTTCGGTCGGCAGATTGATTTGTGCCGGGTCTTCGAAATTAATAAAGACAACCAATTGGTCGGTCAGAATGCGCGCTGCCAATGCGATTGCATCTTCTGGCGATACCGCACCATTGGTTTTCACGGTCATTTCCAATTTGTCATAATCCATGCTTTGACCAACGCGGGTCTCAGAAACATTTGTCGCGACGTTCAAAATTGGGGAATAAATCGAATCGATTGGAATCACGCCCAGTGCCGTATGTTCACCGCGATTAACATGCGCCGGCACATATCCACGGCCCGTGTTCAGTGTGATTTCCATATCAAGTGATGCACCTTTGTCCAAGTTGCAAATTTCCGCATCTTTGTTCATAACGTGCAAATTTGCACCTGTTTCAATCATCCCGGCGGTAACAACAGCCGGACCTTTGACACGCAGGTGTGCTTTTTGTTGGCCTTCGACATCGGCTTTGAAATAAATACCTTTGATGTTCAATGCGATATCGGTAACGTCTTCGCGAACACCCGGAATGGATGAAAATTCATGTCCGACACCGTCGATTTTAATATGTGTCGGCGCGCAACCTTGTAACGAAGACAACAATACGCGACGTAATGCAGTACCCATAGTCAAACCGAATCCGCGTTCCAGCGGTTCTGCGACCAATGTTGCAATGTTTGGATTTTTTTCAGATACTTTGACGTGTAATTTTTTTGGTTTAATTAACGTCATCCAGTTTTTTTCAATCATGATATATCCCTTTGGCTTAGTTTATCATTTTCACCGTGAAGGCATGCGATTTTATACTGGAATTCAGCAGAAGTCAAATGTTTTTATCCTGCGCGCCCGCGGTCAAATCCATATTTCTGGCGCAGCGCATCTGTGAACCTACGCCCAACTTTGCGGCCGGTTTTAAATGCTTCGATTTCAATCGGATTTTTCAGATAATATTCCATATTTTCATGCGGTTGGATATAATTTTGGGTACTGGCCGCCACAATATCCGGCGTCAATGCGGTTTCTGTATTTCTGATTTGATAAACATGTTGTGATTCATGCGCGATGGATTCAATGATTTCATCATGGTCATCGGAATCCAATAATTTATCATAAAAAGACATCTCGCGCCCATTGGTTGATGCCAACGCGCCGTGATAACTGCCCGGAAATTTTACAGTGACATCCCTCGTAATTTTGCCGAATTTCAATACATACGGAACCAATTTTTCGATATATTTAATACGCGCCAAACGGTCCAGATTTTTCCAATCAAACACCCGACCGACATATTTTGGGAATTTTTTATAAAAAGAATTGAAATGGTTACGGAATGAAATTGAGTAATTTTCTATACTGCTGAAACTGACGGCTGCATTTGCGCGGTCTATTTGTTTTTTGCGATAATCAAGCCAAGCTTTTTTAAGAACCCAAGCACACCTCTGTACGTACATATTACAGGATAAATTTTATCGATTTCAATGGGGAAAAGAGCACGGAACAAAAATAATAACCATGAACACATCACAAAACAATTCTTGACAAACATATAAAAACATGCAATTAATGATAACGAATAGATAAAAAAGGACTTATCATATGACAAATCTCAAAAACAAAACCATATACGGAGCAAAAAAAGTTATTATTAGCACTGCTATCGCTGGAATTATGTTGTGTGCAAGTACAACGCTTACCGGTTGTAAAAAAGAATCTGCCCCTGTTGGGTATGTCAATTATGCCGATTATAATACATTGGACAAATTGATGGCAATGGATTTGAATATATTAAAATTAACACAACAACAATTTACAACTGAAATTGACCCATACCTAGAAAATTCGAATAAAAAATTTTATTCGCAAACCTTCGGAAAAACTTTCACAAACTATGAAGCGCGGAGATTTAATGAATTAATGATATCTGTCATTGAACAAAGAGAAAAAGGATTAGCCCTCTCCTATTCGGATTTCGTAAAAAACAACGTAAGATAACTATCTTTCTCGCTCTCTCATTCTTTTAAAATAAAAAATCCGCCAAATGGCGGATTTAATTTTACACTCGGCGAACTTTCTTCGGTCTGCAGCCATTGTGCGGAATGCGGGTCGTGTCGGTAATCGATTGGACAATCAATCCGCCGGATGTCAGTCCGCGGACCGCCGGCTCACGCCCCTGGCCGATACCGCGCATCAAAACGTCGACGGTTTTCATTCCATGTTCGGCTGCTTTTTTCGCAACGCTGTCCGCAACGATTGTCGCGGCGTACGGCGTCGATTTTTTCGCACCTTTGAAATTATTCGCGCCGGATGTTGCCCAGCAAAGCACCGCGCCCGACGCATCCGTAATCGTGATACGCGTATTGTTCATGGTCGCCAGAATATGCGCCACGCCATGCGATACTTTTTTGGTAATTTTCTTTTTTGTGTTCTTTACAGCCATTTTATAAACCTTATTTATTATTTACCTTTCGATGCCGAACCAGCCACGACAACGCGTTTGCCTTTGCGTGTGCGGGCATTTGTTTGTGTACGTTGTCCGCGCACTGGCAAACGATTGCGATGACGGATTCCGCGATATGCTTTGGCATCTTGCAGACGTTTGATATTCATCTGGACTTCGCGGCGCACGTCACCTTCGACTTTGAAATTTTCTTCGATATAGTTCGAAATATTGATAACGTCCGCATCGGTCAAATCTTTGGCACGCAACGAATCTTTGAATTTCAGCGCCTTGCAAATTTGTTTTGCTTTGGCCGGACCGATACCATAAATATACTGCAACGCGATTTCAACGCGTTTTTCTGTTGGAATGTTTACACCTGCTATACGTGGCATGTTCGTTTTTCCTTTACTTTATTAAAACTTTTGCCGCGGTATTTTATATTTTCCACGATAAAAGTCAATCCTTTGTTTTGTTAAACTCTAAATCTGCTTTTCTTATTTGCTTTTTTCAATACGCTTGCGTACTGTTTTGCGACCAAGTACGACTGAATTTGATTACTGGTATCCATCACGACACCGGCGACGATGAGAACGGATGTACCACCAATAACCATCGGCATACCGAAATGAGTATTCAGAAGAATCGGCAATACACAGACAATAATCAAATATGCAACGCCAATTGCCGTCGTGCGCGACACAATATCGTCCAAGAATTTCTGGGTCTGTTCGCCCGGTCGCACGCCCGGAATATATCCGCCTGCATTTTTCAAATTATTCGAAGTATCTTCGGAATTGAACACAACCGATGTCTGGAAAAATGCAAAGAACGCAATCAATAACGTGAACAAGACCATATAGGAAATTGTTCCGTATGTAAAGAACGCCATAACGCGTTGCGCCATTAACGATTCCGCATTCATAAAGCGCATGATGAACGCTGGCAACATCATGATGGACGATGCAAAAACTGGTCCCATAACACCCGACATATTAACCTTTATCGGCAAATACGAAGAATTTGACGATGGCATTCCGTTCGCAGCAACTTGGCGCGGATACAGAATTTGGATACGACGTTGTGCTTGTTCCATAAATGCAATCAGCGCAATTATACCGACAACAAATCCGATAATCAGCGCAATCATCGCCGGGGAAATTTGTCCGACAGAACCCAGCGAGAACAACCGTGCAATACCGCCCGGAACTTCGGCAATAATACCGGCAAAAATCAACAATGAAGCGCCCTGGCCCACACCGCGCGCTGTGATTTGTTCAGCCAGCCACATAACAAACATAGTTCCGCCCAACAACGTGATAACAGTTGAAATATCGAACAGCAAGCCTGGATTCGCAACCGCCGCCACGCCATTCACCGGCGCCATTGCGGACAATCCGCGGGCGACTGCGTATGCCTGGACAACGCAAAGTACAACGGTCAGATAACGCGTATATTGATTGATTTTGATACGGCCAGATTCGCCTTCTTTGCGCAATTCGCCCAAAGATTTGCTGGTCGCGGCCATCAACTGCATAACGATGCTGGCCGAAATGTACGGGAAAATGTTCAATGCCAAAACAGACATACGCGAAAGCGAGCCGCCCGAAAACATATCGAACATGCCCATCATTCCACTGCCCTCGCCTTCGAACAAGTGCAAAACGGCGGATGCGTTAACGCCCGGCAATGGGATAAACGAACCGATACGATAAATGACCAACGCAGTCAGCGTGAACAATATCCGCTTTTGCAAATCAGACATTTTGGAAAAGAATTCTGTAAATGCTTTCATTATTTTTGAATCGAACCACCCGCTTTAACAATTGCCGCTTCGACCGTTTTAGACCATGCAACCGCTGTAATTTTCACCGCTGATTTGATTTCACCGCGGCCGAGTATTTTCAAGCCGTCATGTTTGCGGTTCAAAATTTTCGCCACCATCAATGATTCAATTGTAATCGGCGCGGATGCGTCAATACGTTTTGCATCAATGGCTTTTTGAATATCGGCCAGATTGATTGTCGCATATTTTTTCGCAAATGGATTTTTAAATCCAATTTTTGGCAAGCGGCGGAAAAACGGTGTCTGTCCGCCTTCGAACGTTGCTTGCTGTTTGGCGCCGCTGCGTGCTTTTTGACCTTTGTGTCCGCGACCGGCGGTTTTGCCGTATCCGGATGCCATTCCGCGTCCAACGCGTTTTATGCCTTTGCGCGCGCCTTTGTTATCCATAAGTGCATTAAGCTTCATAATCAATATCCTTTATTCCACAACAACCAAGTGTTTTACTTTGGCAATCATGCCACGAACGACCGGGCAATCTTCCAATTCTTTTTTCTTGCCCAATTTGCCCAGGCCCAAAGCATTCAGAATTTTGATTTGCTTTTCCGGACGTGCGATTGTGCTTTTAACTTGTCTTACCGTAATTTTTGCCATTTTTATCCCCTACTTTATTCTGCTGTGGCTTCGGCGGTTGCCGCGGATTTTCCATCACGTGCAGCAATAATTTCCGCAACTGGTTTGCCACGACGTGCCGCAACCGATTTAGGCGAATTCATGCGTTCAAATGCACCAAATGCCGCGCGCACCATGTTATGCGGTGAATTAGAACCTTGGGCCTTGGCAACAACGTCTTGAACACCCAAACAATCAAATACTGCGCGCAACGCACCACCCGCGATGATTCCGGTTCCCGGAACCGCGCTGCGGATAATTAATTTGCTGGCACCGAATTTGGATTCAATATCGTGGTGCAAAGTGCGACCTTCTTTCAGCGGCACGCGAATCATTTTCGCTTTGGCGGCTTTGGTTGCTTTTTGCACGGCCGACTGAACTTCCAATGCTTTACCTTTGCCGAATCCAACGCGGCCAGCTTTGTCGCCAACGACAACCAGCGCGCTGAACGACATATTGCGTCCGCCCTTGACAGTTTTCGACACGCGGTTGATAGATACCAGTTTATCAACTATGCCCATGTCTTTATCTTGCAATTTTTTATCTTCAAATCGTGCCATTATATTTGCCCTTTTTCAGAAATTAGAATTCGATTCCGCCGGCGCGTGCAGCATCTGCCAATGCCTTTACACGGCCGTGATATTTGTATTCACCGCGGTCGAAATAGACCGATTTTACGCCTGCTTTCTTTGCGCGTTCGGCAAATGCCTTGCCAACCAGTTCCGCACCCGCAACATTGTAACCTTTGCCCGCGAATCCTTTGTCACGCGAAGATGCAGACGCCAATGTGCGGCCGCCGGCATCGTCAATCGCTTGGACTTCAATGTGGTATCCGCTGCGGAAAACGCACATGCGGATTTTTCCGGAATCCCGGTTTTTTCTTTTCGCTGCGCCGCGATTAGACAATTTGCGACGTTCGGTTGTGGTCAGATGTTTTAACATTTTTGTTTCCCTTTATAAAGTTCAAAGTGTGAAGTGTGAAGTTTGAAGAAATTATTAATAATCTTCCTACTTCAACCTTCAAACTTTAAACTTACTTTTTCTTGCCTTCTTTGCGGCGGATTTTTTCGCCTTTATAGAATATGCCCTTGCCTTTGTATGGTTCTGGTTTGCGAACTTTGCGGATTTTGTCTGCGAACTGTCCGACCAGGTTTTTATCCATACCTTTGACCGAAAACTCAGTCGGTGCCGCACCCATTTCGATGGTCAAACCTTCTGGAATCGGCATAACGACTTCGTGCGAGTATCCGGCAACCAAAACCAAATCTTTACCACGAATCGCAGCTTTGAATCCAACGCCCTTCATTCCCATATCTTTTTGGAATCCGGTTGTGACACCAATAATTGCCTGCTTTATATTGCGAGTCATCGTACCCCACATGGCGCGCGATGCTTTGTCATCCGCATCTTTTGGCGTGACTGTAATCTGGTTACCGTCAATTTTGACATCAACCAAAGGCGCATTTTTCGTGTCCAAACGAATGGACAGCGAACCTTTTGGTCCCTTTACATTCAGCGCGGCCGGTGTCATTTCGACCGTGACGCCCGATGCTATTTCAACTGGATATTTACCTGCACGTGACATAATTCGCTCCGTAAAATTTTATACTACTCTGCACAATACTTCGCCGCCGACATTGGCTTGGCGGGCTTTGTGGTCGGTCATAACGCCCATCGGTGTGGATACGATGGAAATGCCCAAGCCGTTCATAACGCGCGGCATTTTTTCAACGCCCGAATACATGCGGCGTCCAGGTTTGGACACAGCTGCAATTTCTTGGATTGCGCCATTGCCGCCAACATATTTCAGTTCGACAATCAGGTCAGCACGACCGCCAGACAATTCATCGCGTTTGAAACCGATGATATAACCTTCGTCTTTCAGAACGCCCAGAACCGCGGATTTAAGGCGGCTGGCCGGGACGCGCACGAAATCTTTTCCTGCGTTCTGTCCATTACGAATTCTGGTCAGCATGTCACCAATTGGATGTGTAAATGCCATAATGATACCTCTTTTGAATCTCTTGTTTTTACCAGGACGATTTCCGCACGCCCGGCAATTTGCCTTCGGATGCCAATGTGCGAACTTGCTGGCGGCACAGGCCGAATTGCCCAACATACCCGCGCGAACGACCGGTGATTGCGCAACGGTTGTGCAGACGTGTTTTATTCGCATTGCGCGGCAAATCCGCTGCTTTCTTCATTTTTTCCATGCGCGCTTCGGGCGTGTCGGTCTTTTTAATTTTGACCGCTTCAAATTTTTTGGCGTATTTTTTTGCCAAAACTTCACGCTCTTTCTGTTTATTAATAAGTGCCAATTTAGCCATTATTCAGTTCCTTTATTTGAGTACCAACGGTAATCCCAATTTCGTTAAAAGCGCACGCGCTTCGTCATCTGTTTTCGCAGTTGTCCCAATCACGATATCCATACCGATGATGGCGTCGATTTTTTCAACCGAAATTTCCGGGAATATCAAGTGTTCTTTGATTCCGAAAGCATAATTTCCACGGCCATCAAATTTGGATTTCGACAATCCATGAAAGTCTTTGATGCGCGGCAATGAAATCGTAATCAGTTTATCCAAGAAATCGTACATACGTTTTCCGCGCAATGTAACTTTGCATCCGATATTTTGACCTTCGCGCAATCGATACGTCGCGATGGATTTGCGCGCTTTGGTCACGACTGGCTTTTGCGCCGAAATCAGTGTCATGTCCGCAACGGCCGAATCCAATTTTTTCTTGTCAGACACAGCCGAACCAACGCCCATGTTCAAGACAATCTTGGACAGTTTTGGCACAGCCATATCATTCGCGTAACCGAATTCTTTTTTCATTTCCGGCACGACTTTCTTTTCGTAAATTTCGCGCAATCTGATTTGCATGTCTTATACCTTTGTTATTAAATTTCCGTTCCGGATTTTTTCGCGATGCGAACTTTTTTATCACCGACAATTTTGTAACCAACGCGGGTCGGCTTTTTGGATTTCGGGTCAATCATCGCGACATTCGATACGTGAATCGGTGCTTCGATATCTTGGATATGACCTGGTTTTTCCTGGGTCGGTTTGATATGGCGCTTTGTGCGGTTGACACCGGCGACAACAACGCGCGATTCTGTCGGACGCGATTCCAAGACTTTGCCTTTTACGCCTTTGTATTTTCCAGAAATGACGATGACTTCGTCACCTTTCTTAATCTTCATGTCTTATCCTTATAATACTTCTGGTGCCAACGATACGATTTTTTGTACATCGTATTTGCGGCGAACTTCGCGGGCGACCGGTCCGAATATACGGGTTCCAATCGGTTCCATGTTGTTTTTGTTTATGATAACAACAGCATTGTCGTCAAAGCGAATGAT
Organism: Alphaproteobacteria bacterium; assembly: GCA_009784235.1. Taxonomy (GTDB): domain Bacteria; phylum Pseudomonadota; class Alphaproteobacteria; order Rs-D84; family Rs-D84; genus WRKW01. The sequence continues at coordinate 69,850 of WRCC01000003.1, forward strand.
GGAACCATCAGCGCGTTTGACCGGGAACTTGGTGCGAACGATAATCGCGCGCTGGACCGTCCCTTTTTGGATTTTACCACGCGGAATTGCATCTTTGATTGCGACAACGATTTTATCGCCAACGGATGCATAACGACGATGTGAACCGCCAAGCACTTTGATACACTGGGCTTTCTTTGCGCCGGAATTATCCGCAACTGTCATAACTGTTTCGACTTGAATCATATCTTTTACCTTTTATTCCACTTCGACTTTTGTGTCTTTGGCGGCGCCGACGCGACCCTTTACAACCCAGGATTTCGTTTTTGAAATCGGGCGTGCCTCTTCGATATTGACGATTTCGCCGACTTTGTATTCGTTGGCTTCGTCATGCGCTTTGAATTTTTTATTCTGCTTTACGAATTTTCCATACATTGGATGGCGGAATTTGCGTTCCACATTCACAACGACGGTCTTGTCGCTTTTCGCACTGACGATGTTACCTTGCAATATTCTTTTTGGCATAACTTTACCTTTTTATTTTTTTGCTGCGCCGATGGCGGTTTTCACGCGTGCAATTTCGCGGCGATTTTTGCGAATGACATGTGTCTTTGGCAATTGGCCCGCGGCATGCTGGAATCGCATGTTCATCGCTTCTTTCTTCAAGTCGGTCAATTTCGACGACAACGCATCAGATGTCAGCGCGGAATTATCGACTTTTTTCGCCGTCTTGGTTTCTTTTACAACTTTTGTTTTCTTTTCAACCATTTCATAAACCTTATTTATGATTTTTGATTTTGGAATTTTTTAAATCCTAAATCAAAAATTAATTCGCCTTTCTTTCGACAACTTTTGTGCGCACTGGCAACTTAGCCGATGCAAGGCGCAAACATTCGTTCGCAACTTCTGGTTTCACGCCATCCAGTTCGAACATGATGCGACCTGGTTTTACGCGGCAAATCCAATATTCCACCGCGCCCTTACCTTTACCCATACGGACTTCGGCCGGCTTTTTCGTGACCGGAACATCCGGAAATATACGAATCCACAATTTACCCTGGCGTTTCATATAGCGTGTAATTGCACGACGCGCTGCTTCAATCTGGCGCGCAGTAACACGTTCCGGCGACATGGCTTTCAACCCGAATGAACCAAATGACAATTCGGAACCACCTTTAGCATTACCATGAATGCGGCCTTTGTGCTGTTTTTTAAACTTCGTCTTTTTTGGCAGTAACATCTCTGTGTCCCTTACTTATTGTGCTTTGCGTTCCGTTGACCCGGCGTATTCTGTCGGGCGGGCCAGCTCGCTGGCCAATTTATCTTTGTTCACAACGTCACCGGTGTAAATCCAAACTTTGACACCGATAACACCGTATGTTGTTTTTGCTTGGACCGATGCGTAATCAATATCCGCGCGCAACGTATGCAACGGAATTTGACCTTCGCGGATTTGTTCGCTGCGTGCAATTTCTGCACCGTTCAAGCGTCCACCGACCATGATTTTAATACCCTTGGCACCGGCTTTGATTGTATTTTGAACGGCTTTCTTCATCGCACGTTTAAAAGACACACGACCTTCGATTTGTTGGGCAATGCCTTTGGCGGTCAATTGCGCATTCAAATCCGGACGACGTACTTCGTATATATTCACAACGACCTGGTCGTTTTTCACCAATTTTTTAATCGCATTGCGCAATGTTTCAATATCCGCACCATTTTTACCGATAATCATACCCGGGCGTGATGTGTGAATTGTCACAACGATTTTTTTCGCAAAGCGTTCGATAACAACCTTGGCAAGTCCTGCTTTGGCCAATTTCTTTTCCAAGAACGCGCGGATTTTTACGTCTTCCAACAACAGCGCCGGATAATCTTTTTTCGACGCCATCCAGCGGGAATCAGCCGTTTTATTGATTCCAAGACGCTGTGAAATCGGTGATACTTTTTGTCCCATTTTTACGTATTCCTTTGTTTATGCCGAATGTTCTCGAAGCCGCTTGGCTTTATTCAGGTTGCCCGTACCATTCGCACATTGTTTGTTTATTTTTTTACTTTTGTTTCTTTTTTCGCTGCTGCTTTTGGCTTTTCCGCTTTCGGTTTTGCAGATTTTGCTTCGCCAGATTCCAATACAATTGTCAGATTGGAAAACGGTTTCAGAATTGGCTTCGCGCTGCCTTTTGGTCCGGGCATAATGCGTTTCATAGTCAAAGCCTTGCCGCACCAGATTTCTTTGACATACAAAGAATCTGCGGACAACTTCTGGTTGTGTTCCGCATTTGCAACCGCAGACATCAGTGTTTTTAATACTTCACCCGCAACGCGTTTTTTTGAAAATTTCAAAACATCAACTGCACGGCCAACTGGCAATCCGCGAACGGTATCGCAGACCAGTCCCAATTTCTGGTGGCTGATGCGAATCATTTTATTGAACGCACGCACTTGGTTGTCTTTTAAATTGTATCGTCTTTCCGTCATGACCATTCACCTTATTTCTTTGCGCCTTTCTTCGCGGCGGCGGCTTTCTTGTTCGCGGCGTGGCCCTTAAAGGTACGCGTCGGCGCGAATTCGCCCAATTTATGTCCAATCATATCTTCGGACACCAACACTGGAATAAACTTTTTGCCATTGTGAACATCGAATGTCAATCCGACCATTGGCGGAACGATTGTCGATGCGCGCGACCAAGTTTTAATTGGTTTGCGGTCGTTGGCGTCGTTTGCCACAGCGGTCTTTTTCAAAACCGATGGATGAATATATGGACCTTTCCAAACGCTGCGTGCCATTGCTTAACCTTTTTTCTTCTTGTTCAAGTGACGCGAACGAATGATGAACTTTTGCGTCAATTTATTTTTGCGTGTGCGGTATCCCTTTGACGGAACGCCAGTACGTGACACCGGTGTGTGACCTTTGGATTTACCGTTACCACCACCCATCGGATGGTCAACCGGGTTCATCGCGATACCGCGTGTTGTCGGTTTAATACCCAACCAGCGTTTGCGGCCAGCTTTACCCAAATTCACGTTGCGTTGGTCTGGGTTCGATACGGAACCAACCGTTGCAATGCAATTCGAATGAACGCGACGCAATTCGCCCGAATTCATTTTAATCTGTGCATAAACACCGTCTTTACCCATCAACTGTGCATAGCATCCAGCAGAACGAGCCAATTGACCGCCCGCGCCTGGTTTCAATTCCACGTTATGCACGATTGTACCAATCGGCATATTTTTCAGCGGCATGGCGTTACCTGGCTTGATATCCGCATGTTCCGCAGAAATCACAACATCGCCAATCGCCAACTTACGCGGCGCGATGATATATGCTTTTTCGCCGTCTTTGTATTCAACCAATGCAATGAATGCTGTGCGGTTCGGATCATATTCCAAACGGGAAACTGTTGCTGGCACGTCTTTTTTCGTGCGCTTGAAATCAATCAAGCGATAGCTGCGTTTATGTCCGCCACCTTGGTGCGGAACAGTAACATGTCCGAAATTATTGCGTCCGCCCTTGGATTTCAATCCAACGGTCAAAGATTTTTCCGGTTTGCCGCGATGCAATTCACTGCGGTCCACCAGTACAAGACCGCGCATTCCGGGCGTATTTGGTTTATATTGTTTCAGTGCCATAACTTTTTACCTTTACTATACTTTGGCAATAGCATCACGACGGATTATCTGCCAAAGCGTTATTATGCCGCCGCATTCGCGATTTCGATTTTCGCGTCTTTCGGCAAAGTGATGTATGCCTTTTTGACGGTTTTTTGTGTGCCTTTGGATTTGCCACGGAAAGTTTTGACTTTTCCTTTGATATTGGCAATGTTCACTTTTTCAGGCGCGACATTATATATCGCTTTGATTGCCTTTGCAACTTCTTTCTTGCCGGCGCGTGGGTCGATTTCAAAAACCAATCCGTTTGATTCCGCCAATTTTGCAGACTTTTCAGAAATCACCGGCCGGCGCAAGATATCATACATACCCGCGGTCGCGACAACTTTTTTTTCTGTTTTATTTTCAACTGTTTTTTTTGTTGCCATTTTATTCACCCAATCTTTTTTCAATCGCTGCCACGCCTTCTTTGGTCAAGACCAAGTTTTTGTGTTTCAAAATATCCATGACATTCAAGCCAATTGTCGGCAAAACATCAATATACGGAATATTCGCAACAGATTTTTTGAAATTCGTATCCAATGCATCCGCACCAACAAACAATGCCGATGTTAATTTCAATTTTTGCAACGTTTTTGCCATCGCACCGGTTTTCGCCGCCGCAACTTTTTCAGAATCAATAACAATCAATTCACCGGATTTGATTTTGGATGACAAAGCCATTTTCAGACCCAGGCTGCGAATTTTCTTTGGCAAATCGGTCGCATGTGAACGAACGACTGGTCCATGAATAACGCCACCACCACGCATGTGAACATTTTGTCTTTCACCCTGACGTGCACGTCCTGTTTTTTTCTGTTTGACCATTTTTTTGGACGAACCTGCAACATCAGCCACTGATTTCACAGCGTGCGTGCCGGCGCGTGCATTTGCACGTTGCCATGTCACGACGCGATGCAGTATATCCGCGCGCGGTTCCAGTCCGAATATGGCATCGTTCAAGTCTGCTTTGCCGACCGCTTTGCCATCAAAATTTATAATATCGATTTGCATGATTATTCACCCTGCCCTTCTGCTGCGACTTCTTCTGTTGCGGCTTCTTCAACCGATGGCGCTGCTTCCTCTTCAACTTCCGCTGCTGGTTCTTCTTTTACTTCTTCAACTTTTGCGGATTTCGATTTCGTTGGAATCGGCAAATCTTTATGTTCTTTTTTAATCGCATCAGTAATCAGAACGAAAGTTCCATTTGCGCCCGGCACAGCACCGGCAACATAAATCAAATTATCTTCTTCGTTAATGCCAAAAATTTTCAAGTTTTGAACGGTCATGGTTTCATTACCCATTTGACCCGCCATCTTTTTACCTTTGAAAACACGACCCGGCCATTCGCGCATACCGGTACCGCCCAAAGAACGGTGTGCTTTCAGAACGCCGTGCGATGCTTCGAGTCCGGCGAAATTATGACGTTTCATCGCGCCTTGGAAACCTTTACCTTTGCTGGTTCCTTGGACGTCAACGAATTGACCAGCAATAAAATGTCCCGCGACCAAAGAAGTTCCAACTGGAATCACGCAATCATCCGAAACGCGGAATTCAACGACTTTGCGATATGGTTTCACGCCCGCTTTTTGCGCCGCAACCAATTGCGGTTTCGCGGTGTGTTTTTCTTTGGCTTCTTGGAAACCCAATTGAACCGCGACATAGCCATGTTTATCCATGTTGCGATTGCCAATTACGGCACAATCACCAACAGACAATACAGTCACCGGTGTCGAATTGCCCGCATCATCGTACAGACGCGTCATTCCGATTTTCTTTGTTATCAATCCCGAACGTTTCATTTTATATGCCTTTCTTATAATTTAATCTTCACATCCACACCGGACGCCAAATCCAACTTCATCAAGGCATCGACTGTCTGAGGGGTTGGATTAACAATATCAATAACCCGTTTATGATTACGGATTTCGAATTGTTCACGGGATTTTTTATCCACGTGCGGGGAACGGTTGACTGTAAACTTTTGAATATTGGTCGGCAAAGGAATCGGCCCCAGCACTTCCGCGCCAGTCCGGTCAGCCGCAGCCACGATAGAACGAACTGAATCATTCAGCACACGATGGTCAAACGCGGTCAATTTAATACGAATTTTCTGTGACGGAACCATTTTCTTTACCTTACTTTGTTTAAGGTTGAAGTAGGAAGTTTGAAGTTTGAAGAATTTTTACATCCTCCTACTTCAAACTTCAACCTTCAAACTTTATTTGATAACCTTCGCAACAACACCGGAACCGACTGTGCGTCCGCCTTCACGGATAGCAAAGCGGCGGCCTTCTTCCATAGCAATCGGTGCAATCAATTTAACAGTGATACGCACGTTGTCGCCTGGCAAGACCATTTCTTTGTCTTTTGGCAATTCAATTGTGCCGGTGACGTCGGTCGTGCTGAAGTAGAACTGTGGACGATAGTTGCTGAAGAACGCTGTATGACGGCCGCCTTCGTCTTTCGTCAAGATATAAACTTCGGATTCAAATTCGGTGTGCGGTTGGATAGAACCCGGTTTGCACAGAATTTGGCCACGTTCGACATCTTCTTTTTTCGTACCGCGCAACAGCAATCCAACATTGTCGCCTGCTTCGCCGGTGTCCAGCAATTTGCGGAACATTTCAACGCCGGTGATGGTTGTTTTGGCTGTTGGACGCAGACCGACGATTTCAACTTCTTCGCCGACTTTGACAACACCGGTTTCGATACGGCCGGTAACAACAGTACCACGGCCGGTAATCGAAAATACGTCTTCAACAGGCATCAAGAACGGTTTGTCAATCGGACGTTCTGGCAACGGAACATAAGTGTCCAGCGCGTTCATCAAGTTGTCAATGGCTTCTTTGCCCAGGCCGTCGTTTTTACCTTCGACAGCGGACACAGCGGAACCACGGATAATCGGTGTGTTTTCGCCGTCAAATCCGTTTGCAGACAACAATTCGCGCAATTCCATTTCGACCAATTCCAACAATTCTTCGTCTTTGGCCAAATCGCATTTGTTCAAGAACACGACGATTTTACCGATACCAACCTGGCGCGCCAACAAGACGTGTTCGCGTGTCTGTGGCATCGGACCGTCGGTCGCAGCACAAACCAAGATTGCAGCATCCATCTGCGCGGCACCGGTAATCATGTTTTTAACATAGTCCGCGTGTCCCGGGCAGTCAACGTGCGCATAGTGACGTTCTGCGGATTCATATTCAACGTGCGATGTGTTAATTGTTATGCCACGTGATTTTTCTTCTGGGGCATTGTCAATTTCTGTAACGCCTTTGTTTTTATCAGCACCAACGCCATAGTAATGAACGATGGCAGCGGTCAATGTGGTTTTACCATGGTCAACGTGTCCAACGGTTCCAACGTTAACGTGCGGCTTGCTTCTTACGAACTTTTCTTTGGCCATAGTTTTCTCCTTTGGCTGTTGTTTTTTATTTAATTTGTTTACTTGTTATGTTTTTTAATAACATCTTCGACTACGTTCGTCGGCACTTCGGAATAATGCGACAATTCCATATATGGATTGGCGCGACCTTGTGACAATGAACGCAATGTTTTGATATACCCGAACAGATTGGCCAGCGGGACATAGGCGTCGATAACCTGTGCGCCAAATTCCATTTTCATCCCGTTGATTTGACCGCGGCGGGAATTCAAATCACCAATGATGTCGCCTGTGTATTCTTCGGGCGTATTGACCGACAATTTCATAATCGGTTCCAGCAACTTTGGTTTGGATTCCTGCATCGCTTCGCGGAATGCGGCGCGTGCGGCTATTTCAAAGCACAGAACGTTCGAATCGACTTCGTGATATTTTCCGTCAATCAACGTTGCCTTGAAATCTACGGTCGGATATCCCAACAAAGTTCCGGTATTCTGAGCCAAACGCAGCCCTTTTTCAACACCCGGGATATATTCGCGCGGAACTGCGCCACCGACAATTTTGTTTTCGAATTCATAACCGGAACCTGGTTCCAATGGTTCAAATTCAATTTTAACCTGGGCATATTGACCGGAACCACCAGATTGCTTTTTATGCGTGTAATCTTTGGATATCGGACGGCCGAATGCTTCGCGATATGCAATGCGTGGTTCGCCAATGTTTGCTTCGACCTTGAATTCGCGGAACAAACGGTCAACCAGAATTTCCAAGTGCAATTCACCGACACCCGCCAAAATTGTTTGGCCGGATTCTTGGTCAACAGACACGCGGAACGATGGGTCTTCTTTGGCCAATGCTTGCAGTCCCAGCGCCATTTTTTCAATGTCCGCTTTTGCTTTTGGTTCAATCGCCAATTGCATAACCGGCTCTGGAATATGAATGCGTTGCAAGATAACTGGTTTCTGTTCATCACACAAAGTATCACCAGTAATGGTATCTTTCAGACCGACCAGAACAACGATGTCACCCGCCGATGCTTCTTTGATTTCTTCACGGTTATTTGAATGCATCAACAGCATGCGGCCAACACGTTCACGTTTGTCTTTGGATGAATTATAAACATACGAACCCGACATCAATTTACCCGAGAAAATACGAATAAACATAATGTTTCCAACATACGGGTCGTTTGCGATTTTGAACGCCAGCGCGCTGAACGGTTCGGTCGCGTCCGCATGACGAACTTCTTCGGTTTCGCCGTCCATCTTGACACCCTTGATGGCTTCGATATCCATCGGGGATGGCAAATAATCAACAATCGCGTCCAACAACGGTTGCACACCAACGTTACGGAATGCGGTACCATTTAATACGGGGTTGAAATTCTGATTAATTGTACCTTGACGGATTAATCTTTTCAGTGTCGCAACGTCTGGTTTTGTGCCGCCCATGTATGCTTCCATAACTGCATCATCCAGCATAACGACTTCTTCGATTAATTTTTCATGCAGTTCATCCGCTTTGGCACGCAAGTCTTCTGGGATTTCTGTGATTTTCGGTTCTTTACCAGACCAGTCTTCCCAAACAATCGCACGCATTTCGACAACATCGACAACGCCACGATAATCATTTTCTGCGCCAATCGGGAAATTGATAACCAGCGGATTCGCACCCAAACGTTCACGTATCATATCGACACAGCGGAAAAAGTCACCACCGATGCGGTCCATTTTATTAACAAAGCAAATACGTGGAACCGCGTAACGGTCGGCTTGGCGCCAAACTGTTTCTGTTTGTGGTTGAACACCCGACACGGATTCGAATACTGCGACCGCACCGTCAAGCACGCGCAACGAACGTTCGACTTCAATTGTAAAGTCAACGTGTCCCGGTGTGTCAATCAGGTTAATGCGATGGTCGCGCCAGAAAGTCGTCGTGGCCGCGGATGTAATGGTGATGCCGCGTTCTTGCTCTTGTTCCATCCAGTCCATGGTCGCACCGCCATCATGAACTTCGCCGATTTTGTATGTTTTTCCGGTAAAGAACAAAATGCGTTCAGACGTCGTTGTTTTTCCGGCGTCAATATGCGCCATAATTCCAACGTTGCGGTACATGTGTAAAGGTGCGGTTTTTCCAAGAGCCATTGTTTTAAATCCTGTACTTTAATTTTACCAGCGGAAGTGTGCGAATGCTTTGTTCGCTTCTGCCATTTTGTGTGTGTCAATTTTTTTCTTGAATGCGTTGCCGGTGTTATTCAGTGCATCACGCAATTCAGCAAATAATCTTTCTTCCATACTACGTTCGCCGCGTTTGCGCGCAAACATGATAATCCAACGCAGGGCCAAAGTCTGTTGACGTTCTTTGCGAACTTCGACCGGAACTTGGTATGTGGCACCGCCGACGCGGCGACCTTTGACTTCGACGCTTGGTTTGATTGCATCAATTGCATCCAAGAACGCGACCAGTTCATTACCGTCTTTGGCGACCTTTTTCAATCTTTCCATTGCGCCATATACAATACCTTCGGCGACTTCCTTTTTACCATCCCACATGACAATATTGATGATTTTTGCAACGACCAGATTGTTGTATTTTGAATCTGGCAGAATTTCGCGTTTGATTGCTCTGTTACGTCTTGACATTTTTATTTCCTTTCTTCACCCGTTTCCGGATTACTCATAAGTTATCAACTTATGCTTTCTTTGTTTTTGCACCGTACAATGAACGGCTTTGTTTTCTTGCGTTAACGCCCTGGGTGTCCAGAACGCCGCGAATGATATGATATTTAACACCTGGCAAGTCTTTTACTTTGCCACCGCGAATCATAACGACGCTGTGTTCTTGCAGATTGTGGCCTTCGCCTGGGATATATGCCGTAACTTCGTGACCATTCGCCAATTTAACGCGGGCGACTTTACGTTGGGCCGAGTTTGGTTTTTTCGGTGTAGTCGTATAAACACGTGTGCACACGCCGCGTTTTTGCGGGTTGCCTTTCATGTCCGGTGATTTCGAACGATTCGCAATTTTCTTGCGCGGTTTCCGAATCAGTTGGTTGACGGTTGGCATTAAAAAACTCTTTGTTTTCTGGGGCTTTTGGGGCACCCTGGTTGCTTTTTATCTACGCAAAGCCACGCCTGCGGTTTATTTTCTCCACACTTGTGGGAATTATAAACCGTTGATTTTCGCGGATTTCCGTGATTTCCCTTGCGCCAGCATCGCGCAAAGTCCAGACAGTATAAGGGCAAGCAATCCTATTGTCAAGAAAAAATGCGCATCTTCGGTGTTTTTGTCAGTGTAAAAGTGTAAGAGTGTAAAAAGTGTAAAAGTTTTTTTAAAACTCGTCGCGCAAAGCGCGACACATTCACTATTTGCACTAAGCAAAATTGCAAAGCAATTTTGCGATTACACTTTTATACTTTTACACTAAAAAATCCCGGCAATTGCCGGGATTTTTTGTTTGTTGTTCTGTATTAGAACTGGACCCCAAAGCGAACGCCCAAGCCGACGTCTTTGTCGCCGTCTTGCAAGAATTCGTATGTGACATAACCGCCCAAGTACATATCGTCCGTGAAGTTATAGTTCACGCCCAATTTACCGGTCAGTGTATCTGCATCGGTTGGGACACCGTCTGTGATGGACAAGATGTCATATGTCAAGCCAGCAACAACGTTCCAGTTGTTGTCAATCAGGTATTGACCAGACAAGCCCAAGGCCAGCGAGCGCAGACCTTCATCGCCCCAGTTGAATGCTTCGGTATTGGTGTATCCGTAAACAACGGAACCGGCCAATGTCCAGTCACGTGTAACGTAACCACCACGAACGCCAGCAGACCATGTGTACAGGTTGGCATCTTTGTCATAGAAGTTGTTACCCAGAACGGTCAAGTTACCGACGATGTCGGCTTTCCAGTTGCCCATGTCCAACGCGCGGAACGCGGCACCCAGATCAACAGAAGACCATGCAAATTCGTTGAATTCGTCATACAATGCAACAGATGTGCCGACATAGACGGCCAATTTGTTGGTGATACCGTATCCGAACTGTGTTCCCAGGCCTGCGCCTTCGAACGCTGTATCGGTTACCAAATCAGTCACGCTATAGAACGTGCCAGCGGTTGGCAAATACAACGGATTGTCGTTGATTGCACCGGCGGACGCCGCAGTCGCGACACCCATGGCAACCAATGATGTTAACAGGATTTTCTTCATTTTCCTTTCCTTTGGTTAGGTTTAAAGAGTAGATAGGTATTCCACCTATTGAACCAAGCTTAGTACATTGAAAATAAAAAGCAAAGGACTTTTTTCATAAAAAAGTAAAAAAGTATAACGGATGATAACAATGAAAAATAGTTGTCATTGCGAGGAGCAAACGCGTACGCACAACGTGGCGTTTGCAAACGAAGCAATCCAGTTAATAATGAAAATAACCTATTACTGGATTGCTTCGCATGCGCTCGCAATGACAAATTACATTGCCGCGCTGCGCTGTGCAATGTAATAAAAACACGGGGGCAAGCCCCCCGTGTTTTTGGTTTTAATTACATTACATTTAATTAAAATTCAATTCCAAATTGCAAAGCCAAACCTGTGTCATCAGCCAGCTTGCCGGACTTTTCGCCCATGGCTTGGGTGGCATACAGACCCAGATATGCAGTGTTGGTAAAGTTATAGTTCACACCCAATTTACCGGTGAAATAATTTTCAATGAATTCCGGCATTTCGTATGTGATACCTGCAACAACGTTCCAACGTTTGGTGAATACATATTGTCCTTCGGCACCAACGCGGTATGTTTTAAATCCGTCGAACGTATCGCCGACACCCGGGATGGTCAGCCAGTCATATTCGAACAAGCCCGCCAATGTCCAGCCGCATGTCGTGTAACCGAATTTGGTTCCAGCGGTCCAGTTGTATGCACCGGTAAAGAAGCGGCCATCAATCGAATCGATAACGCCCAGCTGGTTGAATTTTCCATACACATCACCTTTCCAATTTTTATCATTCAGATAACGGAAAGACAGACCTGCGCCGTATGAATCCCATGAATAGTCATCAAATTTATATGTCGAACCGGCCAAGTTCACGAACAAAGACAATCTGTCTGTGATGCCATAGCCAAGTTCAGTGCCCAGACCCCAGATGTCAAACGCTGTGTCTGTGCCCAGTGTGGTGATGCTGTAAAAGCGACCGGCAGCCGGACGATACAACGGATTTCCATCCAGAACATTTTCGCATGCAGCGCATGTTTTTTCTTTGGCTGCTTTGACAACTGGTTGCGATTCGATTTTCGCAGGTGCTTCTTTGACTTCGGCAACTTTGGCAGTTGTGGTTGCGCGGCGGTCAGAAACGTTTATTACTTGGCCGATTTCGATTTGATTCAAATTTGAAATTTGTGGATTCAAATCTGCAATCTGTTGCAAAGTCATTCCGTGTTTAACAGCAATTTTGGACAACCAATCACCTTTTTGAACGGTATAGGTTGCGGCCACAGCGGAACCAGCAATCAGCATGGAACCAGCAGAAAGTAAAACGATTTTTTTCATATAGAACTCCTGTTCTGGGTTAACGGTATGAATTTTATCCTAATGCAAAAATAAATCAAGAAAAATATAACAATTGAATTTATTCTATTCATTGGTCACACCACATTGTGCAATGCAATAAAAACATCCCACTGTGGTGGGATGTTTTTCATTCTGAAATTGCTTTGTAATTTTAGAATTGTACACCAAACTTCAAACCAACTTGCCAAAAGTCGTTATTCGCAGTCTGGCTGTTTTCGCTGTTCGCGGTTTGGAAGTGATACGCGACATATGGCTGTAATGCAGCAACACCCGGCGCCACGTCGAATATAACACCGAACTGTACACCACGGTCATATATAATCGGAATACCGCTGGATTTATCGGCGTTATAGATGTTGTAATTACCTTCGAATTTCAAGCCGACTTTCTGAACGACTTCATATTCCAATTCCAATTTGAACAACGCGTTCCACAATGAATCATGTTCGAACATGCTGCCGCTTTGCAGGAATGCCCATTGCGATATACCTTGGGCCGCCCATTGGAATCTGCCTTCGTCGCCATACACACGCAATCCGGCTTGCAGATTATTTTCGCCGATTCGTTGTTCGGTCAGCGCATCTTTGGTCCATGCAATTCCGTATTTACCAATCAAGTCAATTGCAAAAGATTTTGCCGGACGCCACATTTGCCAGTTCACACCAATTTCTGGATTTGCAAATTGTCCGACTGCACCGGTGTATGAATTCAAGCCAAATCCATCATTATTTGCAACTTCGACCGACACAAACAATTGGTCCAATATACCGTATCTGATGCTGACATCACCGACTTGGAAATCACCGGCTTGCCAACGTGTTTCATTTGTTTGTGCTGCGTTCGAACCGGTTTGGAAATTGATTCCACCCATAACGGCCCATTTGTTTTGTACTGGACGATATGCTGGGTTAAAGACGCTTTGCGCTATGCGGTTCCAATCCGGACCATCTGAATATTGAAAGCTGGATGCGTTTGCTGCGCCCGCCATCGTGACTGCAACCAATGAAGTTAATGCAATTTTTTTGAACATATAAATCCCTCCTTATTTGGGTTGTTCAAATTCTTGCACGAGAGATAGGAAATTTCACTAGGAAGCTTTTCATAAATTATTTTTGACTTCTTATAATCCGCCAATTCGCATGATTAATTTTATGCTGTTCGTAATCTTTGGCAAACACATGCCCACCGGTGCCATCTGCAACAAAGAAATAATAATTTGTATCCGCCGGATTTAAAACGCTGCGAATCGCATCGCGCCCGACCGATGCAATCGGATGCGGCGGCAAACCGTGATTCATATATGTATTATGCGGATGTGACGTTTGCAGATGACGCGTTAAAATCGGTTTGCCTTGCATATCGCCCAGTCCATCCGTAATTGCATAAACAACGGTCGGGTCGGCTTGCAGGCGCATGCCCTTGCGCAGACGATTAATAAACACAGATGCTACTTTTGGCATTTCGGCTTTTTTCGGCGTTTCTTTTTGCACGATTGATGCCAGCGTAATTATTTCATTCCAATTTTTCAGCGGCGGTGGCGCGCGCATTCCCGATTCAATCCAGTTTTTTTCGATTCGCTGCATTTCGCGGCGCATCAAATCCAGTACAGCTGCGCGCGATGTACCCTTGGCCACTATATAAGTATTCGGGAACAATTCGCCTTCGGCATAACAAATTGGATTTCTTGGTGGACACGAATCGCCGGTTAAAAATTGATTAGCATTCAACAACGCAATAATCTGGCGCACTGTTAACCCTTCGGGAATCATAATTGTTGTCGTTGCAACGCGACCATCTGACATTATGCGTGCAATTCGCCAAACAGATGCGCCGCGCGGAATATCGTACATTCCGCGTTTTACATTACCGCCGAATGCACGAACCAGTAATTTAAACGGCCTTTCAAATCCGATTAATTTTTGCGATTTTAAATCTGCGGCAACGCCCGCGACAGATGCACCACGACCAATATCAAACGTAGTATCAACACGAACATGCGAATGAATACCCAAAAACCAAATGGAAAACAGCGCGACAAAAATAATAATACCCGCACCAAATTTTAAAAATTTTTTATGCTTTTTTTTCATGCGGCGATTATACATATAAAAACCGCACCCGCAAATAAAAATAAAAACCGGACTTTTGTCCGGTTTTTTTAATCAACTTTCTTTAACAACACCGTGGCATTAGTGCCGCCGAATCCAAATGAATTAGACAGCGCGACATTAACGGTGCGTTTTTTGGCGACGTTCGGAACCAAATCGAAATTGCCGACTTCGTCAACCGGGTCTGTTAAATTAATTGTCGGCGGAACGATTTGGTCGCGAATTGCCAATGTTGTAAATATCGCTTCGACCGCGCCGGCCGCGCCCAGCAAGTGCCCGGTCATGGATTTCGTACTGGACATGGACGTGCCGGAATTTTCACCAACCAATGTTTTTACTGCTTCCAATTCACCCGGGTCGCCGACCGGTGTCGATGTTCCATGCGCATTAATATAGTCAATCGCAGATGGTTCCAGGCCGGCATCTTTCAAAGCGGCGCGCATTGAACGCAACCCGCCTTCACCGCCCGGTGCTGGCGCAGTCATATGACTGGCGTCTGCAGACATACCGTATCCCGCGACTTCGGCATAAATTTTTGCACCGCGCGCGACCGCATGTTCGTATTCTTCCAGTACCAATATACCTGCACCTTCACCCATAACGAATCCATCGCGACCTTTGTCCCATGGGCGCGACGCACCGGCCGGGTCATCGTTGCGCGTGGATAATGCGCGCATTGCACAGAATCCTGCCATGCCCAGTTTTTCCATCGCTGCTTCGGCACCGCCGCAAATCATAATGTCTGCTTCGCCGCGTGATATAATCCGCGCCGAATCGCCAATCGCATGCGTACCAGTTGCACATGCAGTCACAACGCAAGTATTTGGCCCTTTGAACCCATATTTAATCGATACTTGACCCGCCGCCATGTTTGCGATTGAACCAGGTATAAAGAACGGACTGATATGCCGCGGACCATTGGTATGCAGTTCGATACTGGCATTATAAATACCGGACAATCCGCCGATACCTGAACCGATGTTCACGCCGACGCGTTCTTTGTCGCCTGTATATTCAATCATGTTCGCATCGCGCAATGCTTCATCCGTTGCGACCAGTGCATATACGATAAATTTATCAATGCGGCCCTGCTCTTTCGGGCTGACGATTGTATCCGGATTATATTCGCCCGGATTATCGCCGCGTAATATACGTCCGCCGATTTGTACCGGCAAATCTGCATATTGTTCTTCGGTTAATTTAATGATACCGGATTTACCGGCCAATATATTTGCCCAAGCATGTTCGATTCCAACGCCGACCGGGGAAACAATTCCTATTCCAGTGATGACTACTCTGCGTGTCATAATAAATCTCCATTTTGTTTGATTGGGCAAATGATATTTGCCCCTACATACCAACAACATACAAAAAATCTGCGCGGAATGCAAAACATTTCGCGCAGATTTTTATTTTTGTAAAACGACGACCGATTAAGCTTTCGGGGCTTCTTTGATGTTTGCTTTGATGAACGAAATCGCATCACCAACGGTCAGCATTTTTGTCGCAGCATCATCTGGAATTGTCAAACCATATTCTTTTTCCAATTCCATAACCAATTCCACTTGGTCCAAAGAGTCCGCGCCCAAATCGTTTTTGAACGATGCACCCAGCACAATTTTCGCTTTGTCTTTTATATCAAGTTTTTCTGCGATAATATCTATGACTTTCTGTTCAATTGACATTTTGTTTTCCTTTGTTGTGTTAACTGATGGCCCGTCTTTTTACATTTGTTTCACTGGGCAACTTGACGCAAGATACCATTCCAGACGCCCCCATGTCAAATAAATTCTAACAAATTATAACAAGATAGTTTTGTCAAGCAATTGATAGCACCCCGATAAATTAATTTAATATTACTTGCTATTTATTATTATATTATTTGTTCTATACTTTCATTCATATTTTGACGCAATGTTTCCCGGTCGGCCGACCATTCCAGTCTCTTCATCATAAACCTGTGCACATCGGACATTTGCACATCTTTTAATTTCGCACGCATCACAACACGGCGCCACGCGCTGCGCGGGTCGGTTAAATGTCCACGGCCGTACGCCCCCGGAAACACATATTGTTTATTCTGCGGCAAATCGCGCAATACAACGACTGCGGCATCAGATAATGGCACTGTGCCCCAATTATCATTATTAAAATCCATATCAGACCAGCGCATTGAAAATATTTTCGAACGATTGGCAAATCCATATATTAACATTAAAAATGCAGCGCGAATTATAACATCCGGTTCTGCATTAATTGCCGAAACTAATCGGCGCAGGCCCGTTATATTCAATGTTCGCGCGCGGCGCAATTCTTTGAATGGTGCAATTTCTGCCGCCGGATTATTATCCGCGCATGCAAATTTAAAAATTCCGGACATTATTTCACGCATGCGGTTTGCGGTCGGCGCACCAGATTCGCGCGCGATATTATCAATGATTTTTGTCGCGTGCACCGCGGTGATATCGTTCAAATAAATCGGATATAACGACACAAATGCATGTTCCATTGCACGAATCAATTTGGCCTTTGATTCTGGTGCGCGGCGAATTTTTTTTGAAACGAATTGTTTTGCTGCCGCACCAAATGTAATTTTTTTGCTGCGCGACTTTTGCACGTTGCCTGAATCATACAATGCAGCCGCAACACGCGCGCGCGCATCAAATACATCTATTTCTGGATATCGGCCGATAATGATGCGCACATCGCGGCCATTCATACGCCGACGAACAAAGAAAGTTTTCACCCCGCGTGCAGTGATATACATTCGCAAGTGCGGTTCCGCGATATCTTGGACAACAATAAACCCGGCGCGCGGCGGCGCCAGGTTATCGAGTATATGCGGCGAAAAGAAAAATTGATGTGCCACCATTAATCCCCAACTTTCAGTGCATTAATAAATGCGGTTTGCGGGATTTCGACGCTGCCGAAACTGCGCAGTCGTTTTTTACCCTCTTTCTGTTTTTCAAGCAGTTTGCGTTTGCGTGATATATCGCCGCCGTAACATTTCGCGGTCACGTCTTTGCGATATGCCGCAATGGTTTCGCGCGCGATGATTTTTCCGCCGATGGCCGCTTGCAATGGAATTTTGAATTGGTGTCTGGGAATTAAGTCCTTTAACTTTTCCACAATTTGTCGGCCGCGTTTTTCGGCAAACGAACGATGGCACAGGAAAGACAATGGTTCCACGACTTCTTCGTTAACCAGCACGGATACTTTTACCAAATCGGATGTTTCATATCCATCCAGAGTATAATCGAACGAAGCATACCCGGATGTCAGCGATTTGACCCGGTCGTAAAAATCAAAAACTATTTCCGCCAGCGGCAGACGGTATGTCAAAACCGCACGACGCCCGATATAAGACATATTTTCTTGAATCCCGCGGCGTTCGGAACACAGCGCCATAATCCCGCCCAAATATTGGTCGGGCAACATAATGGTCGCGCGCACCCACGGTTCTTGAATATATTCGATGCGTGTCGGTTCTGGCATATCAGCCGGATTTTCCAAATCAACAATTTCCCCGTCGCGCAGATGAAGACGATACAGCACGGATGGAATCGTATTAATAAGATTCAGATTGAATTCGCGCGACAATCGTTCGGAAATAATTTCCATATGCAGCAGACCCAAAAAACCGCAGCGCAATCCGAATCCCAGGGCAGACGATTTTTCAACCGTGAATACAAACGATGCGTCATTCAGCGCCAATTTTTCAGCACTTTCGCGAAGTACGGGATAATCTTGGGCTTCGACCGGAAAGAACGATGAAAACACAACCGGCACGGATGGTTTGAATCCGGGCAGTGGTTCAGCAGATTGGCCACTGTTAACAATAGTATCGCCGACTTTGCAATCATGAATTGTCTTCATGCCCGTAATAATGAACCCTATTTCGCCCGCGTGCAAAGCATCAACGTTCACCATTTTGGGCGTAAAGTATCCGATTTTATCAATTGCATATTCCGCGCCGGTTGCGATAAATCGGATTTTCTGGCCGCGCTTTAACGAACCATCAACAACGCGCACCAGCACAACAACACCCAAATAAGAATCATACCAAGAATCGACCAGCAATGCACGGGTCGGAGCATTTGCATCGCCATGCGGCGATGGCAAACATTGCACGATTGATTCCAGTAATTCTGGAACGCCTTCGCCTGTTTTACCCGAAACGCACAGCGCATCTGCGGCATCAATTCCAATAACGTCCGCGATTCCCGCGCGCGCACCGACAACGTCCGATGATGGCAAATCGATTTTATTCAAGACCAGTAAAATTTCCAAATCATTATCGATGGCCAAATAAGCATTTGCCAATGTCTGTGCCTGGACACCCTGGGTCGCATCGACCAGCAACAGCGCGCCTTCGCACGCAGCCATTGACCGCGATACTTCGTAAGTAAAGTCCACATGTCCCGGCGTATCCATTAAATTTAATTGATATTCCTGCCCATCGCGCGCTTTGTAATTCAAGCGTACAGTCTGTGCCTTGATGGTAATTCCGCGTTCGCGTTCGATATCCATGCTGTCCAGAACTTGCGATTTCATTTCACGCGATTCCAGGCCACCGGTATATTCAATAATCCGGTCGGACAAAGTCGATTTTCCATGGTCGATATGTGCGATTACTGCGAAATTTCTGATATTTTTTTGATTCATTTTATTCTCTTAACAACATGGCGGTATCACGCCCAACCGCACACGTTTTCGGCATAAACAATTCCGCTTTGGCTTTTTAAAACAAGGGTCTGTTTTGTGAACAGTGTCCAGTGCTGATTTTGTATTATGAAAATTAGCGGCCAACGATGTAGCAAACAGCACCAACGCCATACGTCCGATAAATTTATGTAAAAAGACTGGTTTGCCGTTGCTCATTGAACCCGGAAAATATCACAGATTTTTTTGGATTTCAACAACAAATCAATCAAAGCCAGGTCATCATAATGATGCCAAACCCCGCGGCAACAACCGCCAACAGAGTCAATGGCCAAAAATACTTTTTCACAATTGTGTTTGCCTGTTCCTGGAACCGCCACAACAATGCGCCCAATATGGCGAATCGCAGCGTCCGGAATATCGCCGTCACGCCAATAAACAAAATTGGATTGAATGTCAGGAACCCAGCGCATATCGCCAATAATTTATATGGCACAGGCGTGAATGCGGCCAAGAATATGATAAACAGACCGTGTTTTGCGAACAATGAACGTGCGATTTCGAAATTTTCCATACTGGAAAATGTAGTAATCAGCCATGTCCCAATTGATTCAAACAACCAGAACCCAATCATATACGCGATTATCCCGCCAACCAACGACCCCAAAGATGTCACTATGACAACCGGCAATGCCTTTTTCTTGTTCGCGACGATTGTCGGCGTCATAAATACTTCGGGTGGCAGGAACAAGAATATTGATTCACAAACGGTCAGCCAGAATATAACCCACAAAGCCGCCGGCTTATCACATTGTTTAAGAATATAATGTTGTAATTTCATAGTTAATCCATTTATGTAGGGGCGCATACTTGCGCCCGGACGCGATTACGCGCCCCTACAAATTTTATTGATTGTAAATGAATCTTTCACATATTACAATACAAATCCGAGAGAAGAAAACACAAAGGTAAAATATTATGATTAAAGCTAGAGATTTCCGTACGCCGAAAAAAGTTCACAGGCCATTGGCGAAAAAATATATGCTGCGCGCGTTAGAAATGACAAATGCTCATATCGCCAATCTAGAAGAATTGGGCAAAGACTTTGAAACACAAACGTTAAAGGCAGAGAATATATCTCTCAACCTGCGGGATGCAATCATAAAAACCAAGCAAAAATAAAATGCCCAAAAGACCATTCAATCCATCTTCAAATCGCGGTGAACGTATCTCATCAACGGTCCAAAAAATCGTGGCGGAAATATTGCGCGATAATTACGGTGATGACCCGGTGCTGGGCCGCGTGTCGATTGTCGGTTCCGAATCCGCCAGCGGATTAACTTTTGTACGGTTGTATTATTACATCGGCGGTGAAAGTGCTGACGTACAATCCCGTCTGGATGGAATCGCGCCATCCATTCGCCGTGAATTGGCACATCGAATGGACCAAAAATATGTTCCGGATTTGCGATTCGCATACGATGATACTTTGGAAAAATCCGCCAGAATTGATGAATTGCTAAACAGTATATCGGGGGATTTATAATGACCAAAAATGAAATCTTAACATTCATAGATGCACAGAAAATTATAATGCTTGGCACTATTGATTTAAACGACGCGCCAGCAATTCGAGCGCTGATAAATCCACGTAATCCGGAAATCGCACCGCATCTGGTGAAGTATTTCAAAAATAATGGTCGATTGATTTTTATTACTAATACTTCATCTGACAAAATCGCTCAACTGCACAGAACGCCCGCAGCAGCGCTTTATGCATATGATGAAAACTTCAATGGATTAATGTTGTCCGGAACGGTAACGGAAGTGACCGACAACGAAACGCGCAATTCACTTTGGGATGATTCATGGAAAATTTACTATCCAGATGGACGTGACGGTGGTGATTTTTCAGTATTGGAATTTATTCCAAAATCATATAAATTTTATGCTGGATTTAATGTAACCAAGGGCGAATTATAAATACTAAGGGCATACTATCTATACCCTTTATTTTTTGATATAAAAAATCCCTTTCCACTTCTCCCTTTTTCCTTTATGATACCTCTATGGAAAATCTTCTTGATAATGTTGCACCAAAATCCGCGCCGCGAAATGTAATCAGCTTTGCGAATGTTGCCGCGCGATATGACGGCGGTGCCGAAGTTTTATCGGACGTTTCATTCAATATTAATTCGCATTCTTTCTATTTTCTGAATGGTGCATCTGGCGCAGGCAAAACGACCCTGTTGCGCCTTATCTATCACCTGTTGCCGCAATCGCGCGGGCAAATAAAGCTGTTTGGAAAATCAACGGCCGGATTATCCCGCGATGAAATCGCCGATATCCGCCGCAAAATGGCGATTGTATTCCAAGAATATTCGTTGATATCCCATCTGTCTGTTTTCGACAATATCGCCCTGCCCTTGCGCGTGCGCGGTACATCCGAATCTTATACGAAAAAATTGGTCGCGCGGACACTGCAATGGGTTGGATTGTCGCAATATGCGAATGCCTTGCCACTGAATTTATCGGGTGGGCAACAACAACGTGTCGCGGTCGCACGTGCGATTATTACCCAACCGGAAATATTACTGGCCGACGAACCGACTGGAAACCTGGACGACGAATCGGCGACCAAGCTGATGGAACTGTTTATCCAAATGAACAAATCTTTCGGCACGGCGATAATTATGGCAACGCACAGCCAGAAAATGTTGGACAGCTATGGGTTCCCGCGCATCATCGTCGGCGACCGCAAGGTTACATTCAAAGAATCCAGCGGCCGAAAAATAATCACCGACCCGCCTTTGCCTGACGGCTTCGGCGCGGCAAGAATTACACCACTGAAAAAAGACAAAACATATTTTTCCAATCTGTCCACTGATTTGGAAAAACAATTTGAAGACATCGCAGGATGAAAAAACAACCATTGGTATTTTCTTTTGTAAAGCAGCAGCGTACATTTTTAATGGCGCTGATGGGATTGTTATCCTTTTTGGCTGTATTGTGTTTGGGATTGGTTATATCATTGGGCACCGCGGTCCAGCGGTGGAACCAGCAATGGGAACTGATGGCAACGATTCAAATTATGCCGAACACGGACACCGCACCAATACAAAGATTATTGGCCGCTGAGCGTGCAAATATCGCCCAATCCCGCGAAATCCTCGCAGAAGAGTCTGCGCGAATGTTGTCCGCATGGTTATCATCCGGGTCGGCTTTGACGCAATATATTCCAACGGTAATCGAATTAAAATTTAAATCACGCCGCGCATTGACCGATATGCGCACAGCGGCCACCGAAATTTCCGGCGTTCGATTTATCAGTTTTGCAGAAGGCATGAAAACATCAACCCGCGCCGGATGGAAGATAATTGCACTTGCCGCGCTTGTGCTGACACTTGTCCTTGGCGCGGTTGTTTTGTGTATTTCATATATCACACAAAATATCACGCTTATCCATCGGCGCGAATTGGAAATATTAAACCAAGTCGGTGCACGTGACCGATTCGTCGCCCGGCAATTAATGACTATCATCGCGCAAATTACGGCCATCGCAACTGCGACTGGATTTTTGGCCGCCGCGCCGATTCTGTTTATTATCATCGCAATGGCGCGTTCATTCCGCACCGGAATGTTCACACAAATGTCAATTCCGGCGATGGGTTGGGCAATTTTGCTGGGCCTTGCGATTGCAATCGTCATTCTGGCCGTATTTACCGCACGACGAACTGTGATGGGAATATTGAAATCAGCGTAGGGGCGCATACTTGCGCCCGGGCGCGAATACGCGCCCCTACAATAAAATGTTAAAACTGTTAAAACCATCTTTGTTAATTGTTACTGCGTTTGTCATTGGCGGCGCATGGTTCAAGATGTCCACCCCAGATACTTGCCCAGCGATTGCATCGGATGCAAAAATTTTCGTACTGACCGGTGATGCACGCCGAATTCCGTTCGCGGCCGACCTGTTAGATGGGCATCCATCACGCCGGCTATATATAATTGGCGTTGGCGGATATGATTATCCGTACCTGACGCCCGGCGAATTGCGCCATCAAATAAAAATAGAAAACGAATCAAAAACAACGGCTGAAAATGCAATCGCAATTCGCGATATCGTGCGCGAACAAAACATACGGCGCATAGTACTGGTCACAACACAAGACCATATGAAGCGCAGCGAATTATTAATCCGACGCCAATTGCCAGATGTAAAAATCATAGAATGCCCGGTTCCCCTGCACGGCACCGATGCCGCGCTGCGCCTGGAACGCTGGACATTGGAATATATGAAATATATCGGAACGATGCTGGGCGTGGAGAGCAAGAAATAGTTTTGAAGTAGAAGGTAAGAGGTTTGAGGATATTTTTATCTTCCTACTACCTCAAACTTCACCCCTCAAACCTTAAATAAAAAAACGCCCCAAAGGGCGTTTTTTTATTTCGAACCGCATTTCAGTTCATTGCATTCTGTGATAATACGACTGTACTTTCCGTTTATCCAGCCAACACAGCTGACTTTATTATCACCCTGTTCGTGACAATGATATGGGCCGTTGCCGTCGCCGGTTGGCTTTGGTGGGACCACATTATGCGGCGACGCAATCGCAGTCGCGGCAATCATTATCATCGGCAATGCTATCAATATTTTTTTCATGTCTTGCCCTTTTTAGTTTCAATCAGTTCATATTAACCCAAAAGCCGTACATTTACAATGCCGACCTTTGGGTCTTTATACCTATATGATTAGAACCCAAAGGTTACACCGGCGCGCCATGCAACGTTGCGGTCTGCATACGAACCACCGACGTTCAGCAATGTGCCGTTGTTGACATAGTGGAATGCACCAACTGCGAATCCGACTTGGTCACGATAACCACCCGTGCCGAACGACAATTGAGTATCGCCGCTGGAACGTGCATTCGGAACCAATGCAGACATCGCGGACAATCCTGCGAATCCAGCGCGCATTTCTTTGGAAATGTCGTCAACACGTTTGTCCATGCCGTCGATACGCGCATTAACTTGGCCGAATTGCGATTCCGCCCATTCATAGCTGGCGTTCAATGCGCCGACCAAGTTTGTTTGGCCGTTCATTGGGCCGACCAATGCAGACATATCACCGATATCGTCCATAGTCGCGACGTTAACACCGTTGACCGTCGGGGTCAGCGTAAAGTTAATCGCAGATTCTGGACCTGATGTTCCTGTTGCAAAGAAGCTCATATCACCGGTTGTATCATCCAGAACGAACGAATGTTCACCGATGTGGATTTTGTTGGTGTCTGGATGACGTTTGATAAGGCTGTTCAAGCTGTCAACATCGGTTTGGATATCGCCAACTTGCGCAACAATACCGTCATTTCCGTTCGGTCCCCACAACGCTTGGTTTGCTGTTTCCAACGATGCATTGGTCGCAACCAGTTCGCTGTTCAAACCGGCAACATCATTTGACAAGTTTGTCAGATTGGTGTTAGTGGTTTGCAATTCATTGTTTGTGTTAATCAGCTCGCTGTTCAAGCCAGCCAGACCGTTGTTCAAAGTATCGAATCCATCGACAACCGCCTGGTTCAGGTTGGCCAAATCGGTACCTTGCTGATTAACTTGGGTTTGCAAACCAGCAATGTCCGAAGCATTGGTTGCGGTTTGCGCAACAATACCGTCATTTCCATTCGGACCCCACAAAGCTTGGTTTGCAGTTTCCAAGGAAGCATTTGTTGCAACCAATTCGCTGTTCAAGCCAGCAACGTCATTTGACAGGTTTGTCAAATTGGCATTTGTGATTTGCAATTCGTTGTTGGTGTTAACCAATTCCGAATTCAATCCGGCCATTCCAGTATTGATGGTTGAAAAGCCATCGACAACTGCTTGGTTCAAATTGGCCAAATCGGTGGCAATGTCCGCATGCGCAGCATTAAATGCGAATACAGCGGTTGCCGCCAATATTGAGATTTTAAGTTTGTTCATTACTTTCTCCGTTATGTTAGAGGTTTTGTATAATTCTTCCATAATACATATGAACGATGCGGCCGCGAATCAACACACGATCGCATCGCCCCGTCCTTTTTGTCCTAGGAATGTTTTCCATGATAATACTAAATATACAAAAGTCTAGTAAATTATTCCCATTGTCAAATACTACATTAAATATATAAAATCGGCCCCGGAACTGGGTCCGCCTGCCCCATAAAACATGGCAGATTATCCCCCGATCCAGATTTTCATTGATTACCCTTGAAAACATTCATACATTGCGATATCATTGCCGCCATGTTACGAACATTCATATTTTATGTCGCATTTGCTTTATTTTGGATTGGGCTTGGCGTACTGCACTTATTCGCATTGCCATCGCGCCATTTGACGCGAAAACTATTCGTATTGAATGCTATGGGTTTGCTTTGGTTGGCGCGCGTTATTACCGGTATAAAATATGAAATCCACATGGCACGGCCAGAACCAGATAAACATTTACGAATAAAATCCGACAATAATCATGCGCGAAGTGATGGCAAAGCAATAATTGCGGCAAAACACATGTCTATTTTGGAATCTGCAGTCCTGATTATGACAGTACCGAATGCTTTCTTTATAATAAAGCGCGAATTAATGTGGATTCCAATTTTCGGTTGGGCCGCGGCCAGAATCGGATACGTACCCGTGAACAGGAATTCCGGCACGACAAATATGAAAAAATTGCTGAATACTGTCGCAAAAAAAATCATCGCGGGCGACCGATTGATTATATATCCAGAAGGCACGCGCGCCGCACCGGGCGCACCCGTAAAACTGCGCCGCGGATTATTGTTTATTGCGGAAAGCTTGAAATTACCAATCCAACCCGTTGGCACAGATTCTGGATTATATTGGCCAAAGCGGGGAATTATGCGTCCTGGTACTGCGAATGTCTGGTTCGAACCAATGTTGCCGTACAATGCGACGCTGGAACAAATCAGCGATGCAATTGGCCGATACAGTGCATAAAAAACCGGCAAAAGCCGGATTTTTTTAACATACAGTGTAAAAGTGTAATCGAAAAATTACTGTGTAATTTTTCTAGTGTAACAGTGATTGTGTCGCGTAAAACGCGACGACTATAAATTTTACACTTTTTACACTCTTACGTTTTTACACTAAAAAATTAAACCCGCATTGCGGGTTTAATTTTTTTTCGGGTCTTCAATATTAGCAAGTGAATAAAGCACCGATGATATTAATGATTGATACGGAACGTGTTGGGCGTCGGCCAATTCTTTGATTTTTTCCAAAACCGGTTTCGGAATACGCATATTGATAACTGAATCAGAACGATTAAATGCGCGATAAGCCGCATATTCTTTCAGCAATGAATCAATGTTCATAACGAACAACTGCTGCATTACATTCGGCATCCTTGACTCCTTCTGCCACACTTGCCATCACAACCGCCAATACTGGCGTATTTACGAATGACTATATCAATGTATTTACAGATGTCAATACATTTGTATAGCGGTCTGTATTGCCGGCTGTAATGGCGATTGTGTGGGCTTTTGTAGGGGCGCGTACTTGCGCCCTTTAATAATGGGGCGCAAGTACGCGCCCCTACAATTACAATTATTATTTGCATTTCCCCTGCCCCCGCGCTAAAATCGCGCCGAACGTTTATATATAAAAGGAAAGGAATTTTTATGATAAAAAAACTATTCGCAATATTTGCCTTATGCATTATGCCCTATGCCTTGTCAGCTGCATTAAAAGTCGACATCATCGCCGGCAATGTCGAACCGATTCCGATTGCAATCCAAAAATTCGAATCATCTGCTGCAAATGCCAAAGATGCTGAAACCATGCGCGGCATTGTTGAAAATAATTTGCGCACGTCCGGACTGTTCCGAATAATCAGCCGTGATGCACATCCGGAACACGCGCCATTTGATTCCGTGCCCAAATTCCAAAACTGGTCAATGATAAAGGCCCAGGCATTGGTCCAGGCGAAACTGGAAAACACGCCCGATGGCAATTATCGCCTGTCATTCTATTTATGGGATGTTAATGGCAAAGAACAAATCGAAGCACAAACATTGGTATCAACCAAAAAATCTATGCGCCGATTGGCCCATATTATGTCCGATGCGATTTACGAACGCCTGACTGGCGAAGTCGGATACTTTGATACGCAAATTGTTTTCATCGCCGAATCCGGTCCAATGTCCGACCGAATAAAACGATTGGCCATTATGGACAGCGACGGCCACGGATTCCGATACATGTCCGATGGCAAATCAATGGTTATGTCGCCCCACTTTTCGCCAAACATGCAAACAATCGTATTCTTGTCGTATCGCAATAATGAGCCAACCATTTGGTCACTGGACATGAACACTGGCGAACAGCGTCGATTGGGCATTTTCGGCGGAATGACTTTTTCGCCCCGGTTTTCGCCCGACGGGACCAAGGTCGCCCTGTCCCTGGTCAATAATGGTGATACCAATATATTCGAATACGACCTGATGGATAAAACAATGCGACAATTAACGTTCGGTAATGGAATTAATACTTCGCCGTCGTATTCGCCGGATGGAACAAAAATGGCGTTTAATTCAAATCGTTCGGGGTCCCAGCAATTACACGTCTTGGATATGCGGAATTTGTCGGTTGACCGATTGTCATACGGCGGTGGCCGATATGCGACGCCGGCTTTTTCACCCGATGGAAATTATATCGCATTCACAAAAATCGCCGATGATACGTTTTATATTGGAATAATGTCGCCGCGCGGAAAAAATGAAAAAATACTGGCATCTGGCTGGTATATGGAAGGTCCGTCATGGGCACCCGGTTCACGCCGCATAGTATATTATGAAACATCCAGGGTCCCGGGCGATGACGAACAACGGGCCAGCCGGATAAGAACCGTTGATATCATCGGCATGAATGATTATGAAATCAAGCTGCCCGATGGCATACACGGCACAGAACCGACCTGGTCACCAAAATTGCCGTAAAGTTCCCCTCCTGTGGAGGGGAACTTTGCAGAGTTTGAATTAAAAAATGAAAAAACTTTTTATATTTTTCACGCTGCTTATTTTTTGCGCCAGCGCGCACGCCGCACAAAAACGTATTTCCAAAAATACAATCGCAGACCCAGTTCACGCAACGGTAACTTATATAATCGATGGCGATACTTTTTCGGCGATGGTAATTTTACGCGAAAACATTGAAATATCCGTCCGCGTCCGGTTTATAAATATCGACGCACCAGAATTATCCGGCGAATGCGAATCTGAAATCGTGGCGGCGTTCGCCGCCAAAGACCGGTTAGCGGAATTAATTCCCATCGGCGCCCCCGTTAAATTATTATCCGTCAAAGACGATAAATACCTGGGCCGAATCAACGCACACGTCATTGATGCCAACGGTCGCGATGTTGGTGAAATAATGATGGCCGAAGGCCATGCCGTACCGTACGCCGGCGGCAAGCGTATAAATTGGAGTAAATAAAAAATGCGGCGATGCCGCATTTTTTATTTTGCTCGCTCTACATACTCCAGCGATTCTGTATTAACCACAACCCGTTCGCCTTGTTCTACAAATACCGGAACTGTGATGCGGACACCGTTGTCCAGTATCGCCGGCTTGCCGCTGCCTGCTGCGGTCTGACCTTTCAGTGCTGGTTCAGTTTCTTCGATTGTTGCGATGACCGTTTTTGGCAAATTAATGGAAACCGGCATACCCGATATAAAATTCGCCATGACTTTCATTTCCGGTTGCAAGAACTTCACCTGTTCGCCCAAATCGGAATTCGGCAATGTGAATTGTTCATAGTCCGACAAATTCATAAAGTGGCTGTCCGTGCCGTCATTGTACAAAAACTGGCATTCGATATCTTCGACCATCAGCTTTTCAACTTTATCTTCGGAACGGAATCGTTCGTTGCCTTTGGACCCCGTATCGACATCGCGCATTTCGCATTGGACGAACGCGCCGCCCTTGCCCGGTTTGACTTTGGTGATGCCTGTGACTGAATAGCGGCGGCCGTTGTGGGAAATCACCCATCCGGCGCGAATATCATTTGCGGAAAATGTTGCCATAATAAAACCCCTTGTTTTTCGGGGGCATTATAAACATATGGCCACAGATTTCAAGCTTTAATAAAAAATCGTAGATTCTGCGCAATCGTCGGTCGTGCCTTTTGTACCAACCTGTATGCAATTTCCATAATAAACATGCTTTGAATATCAAACATCAGCATACCCGAAAAATCATCCGGCATGGTATCCAGCATTCCAAAAATCCGACCCGCGACATCGTCTGCATCCGCGCGGCCACCCACATCACGAATAATAATTCCGTCACTGCGTATTTGGGCCAAATTTGTCCATATATCCAACCAATCGAGCGGTTCGGTCTTTTGCAAATCAATTATAAAAAATAATTTTTTTCCGAAAAACAAGTCGTCGCGCACCGGCATTAATACCGGTACCAGTTCCACCGGACGACCCACCACGGCAACACCGGCGGCGCCCCGACGCAAAACAGAGCTTATCTTTTCAGCCAAATCCAGCGCAACCGCATCCGATTTTTTCTTGGCCGATTTGACTTCGGCGATTAATTCCAGTGGCGACCGTTCCAGCCAGGGCCAAATAGTCGGCACATTTACATCATCCACCAAGACGTATTTAGTATCAATTTTAATTGCGCGCGTCGCGGCCGCGACTAAATCTGATGCATCACGCGCACCGATTGCAGACACATCTGCATGCCGCCATATTTCAGACAAAGTAGCGCTGTAATCAATCATAATACCGATTGTATCATAATATGTCAGTGTGCTATAATTATTTTTGATGAAACGAAATATCGATAAATTTTTGCTGGGTCTTTTATGGGCGATTGCGCTGTTACTGGCGGCCAGCTTTTGGTTCGATATCCGTTTCGGGTTTAATATTTTTGCGCGCGCACATTGGCGGTATCTGGCGAATATCCAGACCACTGATGCACCGGTCAGCACCACATTCTATGTATCTCTGGTAATATTCACATTATTGTTGCCAATTGGGCTTTATTTGATATCACAGCCGTATCGCCGGATTCGCGCACGACGCACCGTGCATTCAATAACACCAGATGCAGATTTGAATTATCGTGATTCACATACACCGTTGGCAGTATTGAATGCCCAGCCACCAACACCAATTACACCGCCTGCCGCACCAGCGCCAGTTCGCCCACCAGAATTAAAAGTCCCACCGCATTTGCAACACAATATCATTCCGCAGAATCACAACGTGGCGATTGCGACACATGATGAACCACAAACAACTGAAATTCATCGTGACGTTTCCCACATAAAAAAAATAATATCCGACGCTGGATACATTATAAAGAAGTCGCCCAGCATTGGTGGCACGCGTCCTGACATCTGGGCGGCTGGTTCGGATGAAACCCTGATTGTCGGATTGGTTTGCGACGCGCGCGGCAAAATTGTTGTCAGCGAGGGCGGCGCATCAATGTGGAAATCGGATACTGATGGTGAATTCGAATCGCCAGTGTGGAAATTGTCGGGCATGGTTAACAAACTGCGTGCAACTTTTGATGAAACATTGGAAGATGATAT
This sequence comes from Alphaproteobacteria bacterium, assembly GCA_009784235.1. Taxonomy (GTDB): domain Bacteria; phylum Pseudomonadota; class Alphaproteobacteria; order Rs-D84; family Rs-D84; genus WRKW01. The sequence continues at coordinate 100,799 of WRCC01000003.1, forward strand.
AAAGGTAACAATTCACGCGTTCGTTGTAATGGATGGCGGCGAAATCGAAAATACCGAAACAGTCCGACCAATCTGGGATGCGTTTGATATAAGCGTATTCAATTCGCCAAACGCGTTGGCTGAATTTATGAAATCGAATCGTAACCGTGTATTACCAGAATCCGAAGCCGAAGATTTCGAAGCATATTCTGAATACATAGACACAGTTGGTGAATACTTTAACAGCCAGTAATAAAAATGACAAAAACAGATGCGGAACGCCGCCTCGCAGATTTGATGATGGACGATGTGCCGGTAATGGAAATTCCGGCGCGAATGGCCACGGTTCCATCCGATTGGTTCGAACGGTTTAAAAAAGTCCGGCGCGAATTTATGGAATCATTGTCTGATTCAATCCAAGAATTATCATTCTTGAATTTATCCCAAGAAACATTTATGCAATTGCTGATGGGACGCGCGATTCCGGAAAATTTGTCGCTTCGTTGGCGGCGACCACTGGAATACGGCGGCGAATTGGATATAAAAAATATGTTTATGTGTCCACGGTTTCCATACGGTCAAAATATGGACCGGTTTATTGCTGAACAATCCGGCAATAATGTTTTATGGATTCCAAATCCGGCAAAAAAAATATATGTTCCGGCGCGATTACTGGGCGGTGGTCCGGGCGGCAATGCGACCAGTGACCGATTGGCCGCACTGGCCGCGCAGTTTGCCGCAGACAGGGGAATGATATGACACGCGAAGAATTCATTTCCGAATTAAAAAATCGCGGCGCGATTTTGATGCCGACTGTATCAGACCGTGCGATTGAACTGGTTCAAAATGGATTACAGACAATGCGTGCGGCGATGATGTCGCTGGGACTGATTGACATTTATAAAACCATCGGTGGTGGGATGATATTGGGCGATGCGAATATTTTCGGGCCGGAAAAAATTGACCGCGTATCCGCGAATTATGAATTGCCTGATATTGTGCAGATTAATCGCGATGTGGCGAATATCGGGGCGCTGCGCGGCAAAACCATCATCGGCCGCAACCAAATGTTTTGGTTTGCATTTGATGCATTTGGAAATTTTTATATGCTGGATATTTTGAATTTTCGTATTCTTCGTAAATATGAAAATGACCCGTATCGCGCGATAATTGATTGTTTGGCGGTTGGTAAAATTTAAATGAAAAAAATATCAATCACAATTTCCGGACACAGAACATCTCTGACACTTGAATCCGAATTCATTGATGCGCTACGTCAAATTGCCGCATCACAGAAAAAATCCATTGCCGGATTGGTCCAAGAAATTGATGCAAATCGCGCCCGTACGACTAATCTTTCTTCGGCCGTCCGAATCTATATACTGCGATACTTAACAATAAAATAATCGCCATCATCCAATTGCGGCCAATGATGCGATATGGCGTGATGCGCGATGCACCGACGGTGCCGTCCAACGTGCCCGCAACACCAATTGGCAAACTGGATATGATTGTACCATCTGCGGCGACAAATGCGCTGATACCCGAATAATTCGCGCGAATAACGGGCACCCCAGATTCAATTGCATGCCGACGCGTCATATCCAAGTGCTGATACGGACCGGGCGTCCGACCAAACCAGGTATCGTTTGTAATATTTATAATCATATTCGGCCGGGCGCCACGCGGCACCAACGAATCTGAAAAAATAATTTCATAACAAATTGCCGGTGAAAATGTAAAATCATTTATATTGATAACTTCCGGTCCATCGCCCCGTGACATTTCGCCGGGTGTTGGAACCAGTCCGCCCAGCGGGCCATATTCGCCAAACGGAACCAAATGCGATTTATGATATATATGATTAATTGTACCGGTCGCGTCTGCGACAATCATGGAATTGTAAAACTGTGCATCGCGAATGTTTCGCGATTCTGGAACACGCACAGTATTAACGCCCGCAATAACAGTCGCATTCAATTCGCGCGCTGGTGCAAAATCAACCAAAACATTTCCATCCATATCAAACGGTATCAAAATCGGATACGCTGTTTCCGGCCAGATTATTATATCTGGATTTCCATCGCCCGTTCGACTCAATTCCACCAACTGCCTAACAGCTTCGTCGACTGCCTCGCGATTGATTTTAAATGATTGGCCCGCCGCCGGTTGAATAATTCTGATGATTGGCGATTCAGGTGCTGGTAATTTATTAATTGCATGAATATTATAATGACCATATCCGATACCGATAATTAGCAATGGAACAAAAAGCGCAAACGACCATTTGTATTTTTTTGGATTCGTGCATGCTGCAATTAATCCAATAATTATAAACGTTAATCCCAATGCGCCCCACAGAGCCATGCTGTTTGATAGTGCCGGCCATGGCATTGTGATATTCGCAATCGGATTCCATGGAAACCCAGTCAAAAGCCATTCGCGCAACCATAAAACGAAAGTCCATGCCGCTGCGAATATAATCGGCCGGTACCAATTATTCACACCCGTCCACTTGGTCAATAAAAACGGCAATGCAAAAACTATTCCACCAAACAACGCGATTCCAATAACGCCCGGCGCGGTCCAAATTGCAAACTGCGCCGCCAATTCCGGCACAACATATATAGAATTCAAAACCCACCAGAAATTTGCCACAGCGTACCCGGCGCCAAATGCAAAAGGCAATAAATATGATTTTTTCCGCGTGGAAATAATCGCATATGCACCACCGATTCCAATCAGCGTCGCCGGCCACAAATAAAACGGTGCGAACCCAAGTGATGCGATGACACCGCATAAAAATGTCAATACTGGCAAATAATATTTACCACGAATTTCGGTTTTATACGGGTCCCCTATTCCCAATTTCTTTAAAATCTTTGATTCCAACGATTCCATTTTATCTGCATCCGAATCATTTATATGGTCGTGCCCCAGCAAATGCAAAACACCGTGAACAACCATATGCGACGCATGCGCAATAAAATCATTTGGCAATTCACGCATAACTGTATCAAACGAAATAAATATATCGCCCAGCAATTCCGAATCGCCGGTTTCAAACGACAAGACATTTGTCGGCGCATCTTTCCCGCGATATTTTTTATTTAATTCTTGTATTTCAGAATCATTGGTCAATATAATGGAAACTTCCCCGTCGCCATTCGCGCCTGTGGCACGAATCGCGGTATCCACGATTTTATCAAAATCGATTTTATGTTTTTCCCATCGCGGGTCGTTAATTGTGATGAAAACTTTTATGGACATGCTGAAATCATAAATCATAAATCATAAATCAGCAATTATAAAATGTGACGCTTGTTATTCGCATCTGGGCCGCTGACAATCCCCTCTGCCTCCATTCGTTCGATAAAGGTTGCGGCTTTGTTATATCCGATGCCCAGGCGACGCTGGATGTATGAAATCGTCGGTTTGCGGTCGCGGGTTACATATTCAACTGCTTGACGATATGCATCGCCGTCTTTTTCGGATTTAGAACGCGGCATTCCTGGGATTGCTTCGTAAGCAGATGCATCGCCGCCGTATCCGGATGACGATTCTTCGGCGTCGCCGATGCCATCCACGTATTCTGGTTCCGCCTGGGCACGGATGAAATCCGCAACGCGTTTCATTTCCTTGCCTTCTATCCATGCGCTGTGAATGCGCACCGGTACGCGGCCAGCTTCACTGAACAGCATGTCGCCATTGGCCAATAATTGTTCCGCGCCCTTTTCGCCCAGCGTCGTCATGGAATCGATATTCGAACGCGCTTGGAATGAAATTCGCGTTGGAAAGTTGGCTTTGATAACACCGGTGATAACGGACGTGTCCGGACGCTGGGTCGCCATCGCCAGATGTATGCCGGCGGCGCGTGCTTTCTGTGCCAATCGCTGCACGCACGCTTCAACTTCTTTGCGTGCAACGGACATCAAATCGGCAACTTCGTCAATAATTACCACCAGATACGGCATGTGTTCGAATTCTATTTCTTGTGTTTCGAATTCCAGCGCGCCTGTCTCTGGGTCGGTTCCAACCGCGACTTGTTTTGTAATTTTTTTGCCCGATGCCGCAACTTCGTTAAAGCCTTCGATATTTTGTGCACCGGCATCTTTTAATTTTTTATACCGTTCTTCCATTTCACGCACACACCATTTCAAAGTATTGACCGCGGCATTCGCGTCCGTAACAACCGGCGTAATCAAATGCGGAATGTCTTTCCAGATTGTAAAATCGACACCCTTTGGATCAACCATAATTAATTTGCACTCATCCGGACGGAAATGATACAGCACCGACATTATAATAGATTGCACAAATACAGATTTACCAGAACCCGTGCGGCCGGCAATCAGTACGTGCGGCATTTTCGCCAAATCATAATACATCGGGTCGCCGGCAATATTTACGCCCAGTGCCAACGGTATGTTCAAGCGCGAATGGATAAAATCATCAGTATCGACAAGACCGCGGAACCGAACAATTTGTCGGCCGCCCAAATTCACCATTTCAACGCCAATATAATTACTGCGCGGAATATGGGCAATGCGAATATTTTCAGTCGCCATCGCGCGCGTCATATCTTTGACTGTGTCCGCGATTTTTGCAATTCGCATTCCGGCATCCGGTTCGAATTTATATAATGTAACAATCGGTCCGGGTTCAATGCCCATGACTTTGCCATATACGCCATAATCTTGGAAATGTGTTTCCAGCATGGCGGCCGTACGTTTAAGGTCTGCGGTCACGGCATGCTTTGAAAACTTTGCTTGCTCTACCAATTCGGGTGATGGCAATTCATAATCATCGTGGTTGGTGGTTTGTGCCGGTGGCTGGTGGCTGGTGATTTTTTTTGCGGGCACTTTTTTAACCGCGCACGTTTTCTTTTCTTTTTCTTCTTCATCTTCTTCGATTTCTTCTGTGTCATCTTCATCCGAAATTTTTTCAACTTTGATTAAATGCAGTACGGAACCAATCCAGCGTGCGGCTGAAATTATTCCGCGATAAACGGTCATAACATTCGCCCATTTTATATGCAGCAATATTCCAGACATCAATAAAAACATACCGATAAATAAAATGCCAAGCATCATCGCAATGGAACCGCCGACCAAGCCTGACAAATCACTATGAATAATTGTACCGACCAGGCCGCCGGATGACCATGCGGGAATTACCAGGCCAAGGCCCGCCGCACCAAATACAGTCGCAATAAACGCACGCATTGCGTCATATTCCGGTGTTTCATTTTCCCAATTTAATAAAATCACGGCACCCAGTCGGGTTATATAAAGCAGAACGAACAACAATGGAATCCATCCAATACCATTAATTGCAAAAGATAAAATCACACCGATTAATGATTGTCGGCCGAAACTGCTGGCCACGCTGGCGCCATTCAGCCAGGGGTCAAATCGAAGCAACGCGATAATAAAAACAACACCGATTAAAATTATTCCCGCGCCAATAATACGCAAAGTCAAATTCTTTAACGCATTTGAAATTGATTCGGGCAAAAATCGGGTTTGCTTTGGCATATGCGAATTATATCACAAAAGATTGAAAATATACAGGGGCGAAAAATATTTCGCCCCCGTGATTATGCGATTGTAAAATAGTTTTATTTCTTTTTCACAGCCGGTGCTTTTTTCGCCGCCGGTTTTTTTACGGTCTTTTTTGCAGCTGGCTTTTTCTTTGCGACGACCGGTTTTGTTTCCGGTTTTTTATCTGTTGCTGGTTTTTCGGCCGGTTTTTTCTTGTCGTCTTCTTTTATTTCTTTTTTAAAGATATTAATCCCTTCGGCCAAGTTTTTCATAATATTCGGAAATTTCGAATGTCCGAACAAAACCATTGCCAAAACGATTACCAATATTATTTCCCAAAACCCAATTCTCATTTTTTCCTTCCTTTTTATAGAAATTTGTCAGAACGATGCAGATGCGCCGTTATGACAAATTTATTTCGTTACAAAGCAATCAAGTCCGTCTGATTTCGCATTTCTGCAAAATCCATTCGCATCCGAGCCATCTTTGAACCCGACAACGCGCAGGCGATGTGTGGTTTTGCCATTCGGCAGAACTGCGGCCAATACGACGAATGAACGGTCTTCGAACAATGCTTTGTGATTTGCTTGCAATCTGCGTTGTGCGGCCAATGCAGAATCACGCGTGCCGTATGAACCAACCTGGACAGACCAGCCACCGCTTACCGCGGATGCCGCGGGTCTTGCCACTGGGGTTTTTGCAACTGGTTTTGGTGCGGGCGCCGCCGCTGTTGTTGCCGGGCGTGGACGCGGTGCTTCCACAGGTGCCGCCGCCGGATTAAATGTTGCGTTCGCGCGGTCACCAACGACACGAACCGGTGCACCGACATCATCGCTGATTTCAGGCGCGGTTTCATCACCAGCCGGGGCAATGACGGTTGGCGTCGGCAAGCTGATATCTATATCCACAGATTCTTCGCCGCCGCGGATAACACTTATTATAATGTAAGTAGCAAGGATTATAACAATCGCAGCCAAACCGAACAAAAGCCACGGACGACGCGGACGCGCACAAGATTCCAGCGGGCCGCCATGCGGTAATTCCGGCAAATCGATATCATCGTCCAAATCGATTAATTCCAATTCTTCTCTGTCGGCCATTGCGCCCTCCTTTCTATATATCCCGCTGCATTATACCACGATTCGGCCTGGCTTCAAAATTTATTTGTTGCCTGCATTATGACGCGCAATGCTGTCCATAATTATTTTGTGTGCTTGGGTAACATCGCCCCATCCGATAACGCGCGACCATACAGCTGTTTCCAAATCTTTATAATGCGCAAAGAAGTATTCAATCTTTGCCTTTAATATCGGTGGCAAATCTCCAACAGACAATATGTTGGTTTGAAACGGGTCAACTTTGTCCGTTGGCACACAGATTATTTTTTCATCTCCGCCTGCATTGTCTTCCATAATCAATACGCCAATCGGTCGCACATCGATAAGGACGCCCGGGACAAGCGCAGCACTGCACACAACCACGGCGTCCAGCGGATCACCATCATCGCCCAATGTTCCCGGAAAATACCCATAGTTTGCCGGATACAACAGCGGCGTATGCAAAACCCGGTCAGCCTTTAACAATCCGGTTTCTTTATCAATTTCATATTTTACGTGTCCGTCTTCGGGGACTTCGATTACAACAGTCATATTATGCGGTGGGTTTGCCCCTGGTGTCAATTTTTCCAATGTCATTATTATTTTCCTTGTTTGTTCGTGTGATTATATCATGCAAAATTGCCAAAGGCAAAATAAACCCCGGACAAAATGCCCGGGATTATACTTTAAGAATAAAATCATATTCTCATGGGCATCAAGATGAATAAGCAATCCGTCTTCTTATTTGTCGATTGCCATACCGTTGGCGATAACGGGTCTTGCATCGCCAATTGCATTTTATCGCCTTCGACCTGGCCCGCAATATCCAGCAAGAATTTCACATTGAATGCAATCGTGAATGTATCATCGCCATTGTATTCGATGTCCAGTTCTTGGGTCGCCGTACCATTATCCGCAGATGACGCATTAACAACCAATTTATTCATCGAAAATGTCAATTGAACAGTTTTCGCTTTATCCACAGATGCAACCGAAACCAAGTCAACCGCGGATATAAATTGTTTGCGGTTCAATACGGCAATTTTATCGTTGCCTTTTGGAATCACGACGCGATAATTCGGATACTGCGCATCGACCAATTTGGATGTCAGCGTTGCCGGGCCAACGGTAAAGCGTGCCTTGGTATCCGACAATTCAATTGTAACATCATCAACGTTCGCATCTTCCAGCAATTTGGATAATTCGCCGATAACACGACGTGGCAAAATAACCGATGGCATATCGACCGAACCATCCGGCGCGGACGCGCTGCACAGCGCCAGACGTTGTGAATCCGTGGCCACAGCGGTCAGCATTTTATTTTTGCCTTCGTCCGTAATGTGGAAATAAATACCGCCCAAATGATAACGAACATCGTCGGTCGGTATTGCAAATTTCGTCTGGTTGACCAAGTGCGCCAAATCGCCCGTTGTCATGGTGAATTTCGTCGTCAAATGCGCACCCGCCATCATCGGGAAATTTTCCGCCGGCAATGTCGGTAATTTGAATATCGCGCGACCCGACGACACAACCAATTGGTCGCCAGTCTGTTTGAACTTTATTTCCGCATCATCCGGCAATTTGCGCACAATGTCGTACAGCATATGCACCGGCACAGTAACCTTGCCACCCAGTGTGATATCCGCCACAACATGTTCAACCAATTCCAAATCAACATTGGTCGCAGATAATACCAGATTATCTTTGACTTCGATTTTAACGTTCATCAAAATTGGCAAAGTCGCGCGACGTTCGACAATTGATTGCATGTGTCCCAGCGCGCGTATTAAAACTTGTCTGAATACTGAAAATTCCATTTTACTGTTCCTTTGATATATATTCTCTCGCGTGATTTTACTGAAAAGCCCGATTCGGCGCAAGAGTAAATTTGCCTTAAATTTTATTGACAAATTGGTTTTGCGCTATATAATATTTGTCAAATGACTGGATTTAACAGAATCACGATTATCATCTTTGCGTGCTTTATAATTGCGCGTGCGGCAACTGCATCATCCCCTATTAATCTATACCTGGGCACGACAATGGCATTTGCGCGATATAACGAACCAGAAATCGACGTTACGCATAACGATAAATTTTTCCCAGGATTCATCGTGCGATTGGAACATGCCGCGCCAACCAAATCATCATTGTTCGCATCCATCCAGTACAGATATTTAACTGGAACGTACGATTACAGCGGATACCTGCAAGATAATTTCGGACGACGCTGGACATACCATGATTCCGGTATGCCGAAATCAAAACAAGATGCAGAAATTCTGATTGGTGGATACATCAAATCTGGCGATGCGGATATCCATTATAAATTAATCGGGGGTTTGCGATATGAAAATATGACGGACAATGGATACACGGTCAACCGCGCATTTTACCAGCGCACGCGCGATTCATATTTCGGTGTTATCGGCGCGGGCATCCGCGGTGATTTTGCAAGCTATCGCTATCTGGAATTTATGATAAAAGCCAAACCGTTAATCAGTTCGAATCACCACAGCCGCCTGTCTGACCTGGGTGGCATATTTGCAAATTCCGGAACAATAAAACAAAAGCAGCCCGGCGGATTCGGTGCGGAAATATCGCTGGAATACGTATATGAAATGCTTTGGTTTAATCCGTATATTTCATTTACAAAAATAGAATCAACAAAATGGACTGATTTTAATGCCGGCGCCTTGCGCGGCCGAATCCAAGAACCGGCAAATACTATGACAGAATTCGGGATTAACCTGGGCGTGCGGTTTTAATTATCCAGCGCATCGCGAATACGCGCGCGTAATTTCTTTATATCATCATATTTCTTTATGACGCCACCTTTTGCAATCGATATGTCGCCGGTTTCTTCGGATACAACCAATACAACTGCATCCGATACTTCGGACATGCCGATTGCCGCACGATGCCGCGTGCCATATTTCCAATCCAGATTATTCTTTTCGGTCAGCGGCAAAATCGCGCCCGCAAATAAAATTTTCGCACCGGATATAATCACCGCACCGTCATGCAGCGGCGTCTTGTTAAAAAATATAGTTATCAGCAATTCCGACGAAACATCCCCATTTATCCGGGTACCGATTTTATCAACCGTGCTGGACAATCCCTTTTGAAATACCATCAGCGCACCGGTGTGCTTTTTAGACATGTATTCTGCCGCCCGAACAATTTCATCCGCAGTATGGTTCAATCTTTTCTTTTTTTCTGCATCAATAAAAGCATTTTTAAAAAACATCGCGCGCAGAAAAGTTATCTGGCCCATCATGCCCAAAAATTTTCGAAGTTCCGGCTGGAATATAACGACCAATCCAATCGACATAAACAATGCAACCCATCGCGTGACATTACCCAATATACCCAGACCCAGTTCCATAAAAATCCAGCTGACAATCCAAAGGCCCAGCAAGCCGAATAATCCGCGAACAAATTTCTCAGACGCAGACCCGCGAATAAATTGGCGATAAAACAACCACGCCAAAACGGCGATTATCATTATCTGGACAACAGATGATATGGATGTGAATAAATCTGGCATTATATCCCCATATTTTGCAGCAATTCGTCAATCGGGCGATTCATCCATTCCGGGTCGCCCGGTTTTGATGGTGCACCAGAATTCATCGCTGTGCGACACGGATGGTCATCGGCCAGCCAGTTTGACAATAAATCGCTGGTTAAAAAGCCCAATCCCGCACCGGCTGCAATCGACAATCCACCCGTGAACGGCGCCAATAATAATCCGATTCCGGTTGCCGTCACTGCGCGATTCACAATTGTGCGACCGCTGACCTTTAATTCCGGTTCTGCCAAATCGCCATTAAATTCCATTGAATTCACTATATTATTCGTGGCGGAAATTTTAAGCCCACGCACCGGTGTCGCAACCATTGCCGCGCGCAGTCGTTCGCGACCCAAATCAACATACCCATGCATGCGCAGATTTATTTCTGCGGTTTCTGCAGCAACACCGCGTTCGGTCTCGACCATACCGTCGCGCAATTTTAAATTCGCAGCAACACAATTTATTTTCATCTTTTCATATTTGCCCTTGCCCGTAACCATATCCGTAACATTATGGCGCAGCGCGGTTAAAAAATCCCGACCATATAAATATTCTGTGATATCTGGTAATGCTTGACCGGAACCAACTGAAAATGCTTGGACCGGACCGGTCATATTTGCCATTAATTCAGACAAATTCGTAGCTCGACTTTCCACGTACAGTTTTACATTTGACGGCAACCCATATATAACATTATTTTGACGTAATTGGACCAACAGCTTTCCAATATTGACATTTTCGCCGCGGGCGGCGGCGCGAATGCGAACTTCGCCATTATATTCTGCGCCGCGGGCCGCCACACGGAAATCACCATCTGCGATTTTTGATGAATGTTCCAGCGTGAACGACCCATCTTTGATATTCATGTGCGATTTGACATTCATCGTATTAAATTCGCGGTACATAATCAAATTATCAATATCAAGATGTATGTCTGCATCCGCAATGGTCAGCAATTCCACAGGCAGCGGCGTATCTTTGAACACATTCAACGGACGGCCTGGATGCACCCACGGAACATCTGGCGCGTAAATCCACGGAAACATTTCCCGCATATTTATGGTCTTGGATTTCAATTTTATTGTCGCGTGCGGACGACGGGATGACCAATTGTACTCGCCGGAAATTGCAAAATCACTGCGCCGTGATGTTATTGATGATTTATGAATTTTTAATTTTCCGTGGTCAAATCCGCCGGATATATTTAATTTTAATGCGGGCGTTTTCGGCAAATCCATATTGAATAATTGGCCGATTGTTACCAGGTCTGAAATTTCACCACTTATTATAAAATCAATTGGTATCTTGCTTTTCTGTTCCAGCGCGGCATTAATGACCAATGGCGATATGCGACTGGCAATCGCAATACGCAACGGATATATTTTACGCGATTCTTCCAGTGGCAAAAATACAATCAGATATGAAAATTCATTGCCCTGCTTTTCAATAACACCACTGTATTCCAATGAATTACGCGTTTGTTTATATTTAACCTTTATAAAATCAAATTCCCAATCGGTTCGGCCATCCGGATTTATCATCGCAACTTTTGGCTCGATCAATTCCAGCGATGCCAACCCAATATCTAAATCAAATGGAAAAGTATTGTCATCATGATGTATTTGTCCGACATCTGTGCGTTCCGTAATCTGTACCGAACTTTCGCCCTTTGCATTTTGTTCAAAGAAAATATGCGGACGTGTCATGCGCATTTCTTCGACCGCCGGCGCATCGGTAAATAATGAAATTAAATTAATCGTTGCAGTAATTTGTTCAATGCGTGCAAAGTCTGGATTTTTCGCCCATTCAGCGTTGGCAATGCGAACTTCTTGCAGGCTGACGCGCGGACGCAAAGACAGCTTCCATGAAACCGCGCCATCGATTTCAACTGGCAATCCGGTCGCTGCCGACAAAGTACGTGTTACATCATCACGCAAAGATTCCAAATCAATTTGTGAAATCGCAATTACCGCAGACACAGCAAGCAAGCCGAAAAACAGCATGACCGCACGAAGTATAAAGACCAAGATTCTTTTTTTACGTCTCATATCTAGTATTATGTAGGATGTAAAAGGCAAAATCTAAATTCTACCCACTACATACTAACTACTACCTACTATTCTGTTCTCAACTCTAATAACTTTGCCACGCCGCGCATAAAATCTGGCAATGGCGCCCGGACTGTCACGACCTTGCCGGTTGATGGATGCTTGAACGATAACCGATGTGCAAATAAAAACAAGTTATTATTATCAATGAACGAACGAAGTGTTGCGGCGGCGGATTCACAATCACTGGACCGGCACCGACCATATATGTCATCGCCGACAATCGGCGCGTTCAATGAAAATGCAGAATGCAGTCGTAATTGGTGCGTACGACCGGTCACGGGCGAAAACCGCACCCAAGAAACCAAACCCGGCAAATGCGATACAACTTCGTATTTCGTAATCGCGCGATGTGCGCGAACACCGGATTCTTTTTTTAATTCATCGGCTTCATCATCTGAAATAACCCGACCCTTGACCATAAAATTATCAATGATTCCGGACTTCGGCGATACATTTCCGGACAGTAATGCAAGGTATTCTTTCTTCGCATCGCGGCCCGAAAATTCTTCGGCCAACAATTGTGCCGCACGCTGATTTTTCGCCAATACAATAACACCGCTGGTGTCTCTGTCCAGACGGTGCACCAGCATGATTTTATCATGCGGAAACATGGCGGCCGCCATTTTATCCAGTGATTTTTGAATACCTGTTCCGCCCTGGGTTGCCAAGCCGGCCGGTTTATCAAACACGACAATATCTGCGTCATCATGGATTATCCGCGTGCGCAGGTTTTCCAAATCACGCATTGAAAATCGTTCGCCGGATTCCGTTCGTTTTGGTTTTTCGGATGCAATGCGCGATGTTGCGCCCGGTGGCACGCGAACCATATCGCCGGATTTTAATATTTCATCACCGCGGCAACGCCGGGAATTGATTCGGATTTGACCGCTGCGACACAGCTTGCGCAATTCGCCAATATTGACGGACGGATAATGCCGCCCAAACCAGCGGGCCAGCCGGATTCCGTCTTCGGTCATTGAAACTTTTATTGGTTCGGCCATGCCGGGCCTATTTAATTATAGATAATTCTGACAACGTTCTGACCCGACGAAGCGCTGCAATCGGATGGGGTTGCAGTCGCGCCGCCAAAGCGTCCGTCCGACATTTGGTATCCGACCGAATCAATCCATGCACGACCGGCAAAGAACAAGCAATCAGATTGGTTCAATCCATCGATGGTCAAAACAAATTGTTGAATATTTTCTGGATTGGTTTCGATTCTGTAATTGCCGCCGAATGGATTTTTTTGCGAAACACCGATTTGTGCGAATACTATATTTGGATTAATTCCGGAAAAATCATCGAATCCGCCGAATTGGGCACGCACACCGGTAACAATCATGGAAACTTCATCATTAACACTGGTACGTTTTTGATTGCGCATTGCCACAGAAATCATCGCAATCGCGCCGACGGTGATAATTCCCATAATTGCCAAAACGCCCAGCATTTCAATCATACTGCGTCCGCTTTGTTGGTTTTTGAAAAATTGTTTGCGGTTCATTTGTAATCCTTTTACTTGATAGTTTTATCTTGGTCACTATAATAGCATAAAAGGCCTGAAATTGCAATTCGAACAACTGATTGAAAATATTCCCAATGTACCCGGCGTGTACCAGATGTTTGATTTGGACGGCAACCTGCTTTATGTTGGCAAAGCCAAAGATTTACGGAAACGCCTGACCCAATATACCAATATCGACCGATTGCCATATAATATGAAACAAATGCGGCGATTGGTTTCGAATATCGAAATAATCCAGACAAAAACCGAATCGGAAGCACTCATCCTGGAATCAGATTTAATAAAGAATAAAAAGCCGCGTTATAACATACTGCTGACCGATGATAAAATGTATCCGATGCTGGCATTGACGGCCGACGAATTTCCGCGGCTTTATAAATTCCGCGGGCGCGCGACCCAGAAAAAAGACGTCTTTGGTCCGTATTCATCCATATATTCATTAAACGATACGATTAAATTAATTCAAAAGGTATGCAAAATTCGGACTTGTACCAATTCATATATGAATAATCGAAACCGTCCGTGTTTGCTGTATCAAATCGGCCGATGCAGCGCGCCATGCACCGTGCCGAACAACGATTATAAAAATTCTGTGGCATTGGCGCGGCGAATATTATCCGGCGATATTGCAACCGTTACCAAAGAACTATCCCTATTAATGGACGCTGCATCTGAAAAATTAGATTTCGAAGGAGCGGCCAAAATCCGGGACCAAATACGCGCATTGGCTGAAACCGCATCACGCGGTAAAATGACCACCGCGTCCGCCGATTATTTTGCCGGCGATTTCACGACCGTACCCGTAATCGCAATCGCACAAATGCGCGCCGGGCAATATATATCGAATCAAACCATATATCCAAAGCAAACTGATGGCATGTCACCGGCCGATATTATGGAACAGACGATATTGTGGTTCTATGGGAATCGGGAATCGGGAATCGGGAATCGTATTCCAATTATTACCAATATTGAAACACCATTATTAAAATCGAATTTCGAATCTCGAATTTCGAATTTCGCAGATGACCCCGAAATCCAAAAATTATTAAACCAGATTTCATTAAACCGGAAAACTTTTGGTGGTGCTAAAATCAACTGGACCGAATCGGTGGGTGCGCTGGAAGAATGGATGGGCATAAAAATTGACCGCGCGGATGTGTTTGATAATTCGCACTTGTTCGGCACGAACCCGGTCGGCGCAATGATTGTATTAAACAAAGACGGATTCCAGAAAAAAGAATACCGGCATTACAAATTAAAAGATTCGGCAGTCGCCGGTAATGATATCGGAATGATGACGGAATTTATTTCGCGCCGATATAAAAATGCCGATGACAATAATCAATTATTAATCGTCGATGGCGGACGGGCGCAGTGGAATGCTGCGAAAAAAGTTTTGAAAAAACTGAATCTGGATATTCCGGTTTTGGGTATTACAAAAGGCGAAGTTCGCGATGGTGATGAACATTTTATAAAGCCGGACGGCAGTACGGACACATCTTTATCAAAAGATTCGCCACTTTTCCTGATGCTGCGCGCCGTGCGGGATGAAGCACATCGGTTCGCGATAACGCATCACAGGGCGGTGCGCGCCAAAACGAATGTTGCCAGCACGCTGGACGATATTCCAGGAATTGGCGCCGCACGACGACGCGCTTTGCTGCGACATTTTGGGTCGGTCGCCAGAATCGCGGATGCATCCATTGATGCAATTGCAAAGGTACCCGGAATGTCGAAATTGATGGCAGAAAAAACCTATGGACACTTTCACCCTGAAAGTGCATAATTGTAAACATTAAACAAAAGGAAGGAAAAATTATGATTAATAAATTGAGCACTTGGTGCAAAAAAAATATGAAACTGATTGTTAATTCGTTAACCGGATTTCGGATTGTCGCGGCATTCCTGTTGATACCGCTGCTGGCCTACCAAAAATTCTGGCTGATATTTATCCTGTTCACATTGGCCGCCGCATCTGACTTTTTCGATGGGTTCCTCGCGAAAAAATACAACGCTGTGACAAAGCTGGGCGGCGTGTTGGACCATATTGGCGATAAATTATTGATTACGATTGCATCGTTGGTCTTGGCCATGTTCTTGCAATTGTGGATTATATTTATCCCAGTAATATTGATGATTTGCCGCAATCTGTACGTATCGGGCATGCGCGAATTCTTGGGCACCCAGAAAATGGAAATGCCGGTGCCAGCATTCCGTTTTTCATGGCCGAAAATTGCAACAGTATTGCAAATGGCGTCCATCGGATTATTGTTCTTTGTAATCTGTTTGTTGCCATACGCACCGACCAGCAAGATTTTGTATTACGTTCTGATGTCTGGTATCGTCGGTATCTGGCTGGCGCTGGGCGCATCTTTATGGTCCGCATGGGGATACACCCGCGAATTTTGGACGAAAATTAAAAAGCTGAAATAAATTAAAATTAAAAATCCGGCATACGCCGGATTTTTTTATCCATGAATTAATTGTTCTATTTCGGCGGTCATCAACAGGTCAGTTTGTTTTTGCTTTTCGATTTGGGCCAATCCGTATAGCACGGTCGCATGGTCACGGTCACCAACAATACGTCCAATTTCAGCCAACGACAAGTCAGTTGTTTGTTTAAGTACGGCCATTATAATCTGGCGCGCACGGACAACACCCCGGACCCGTGATGGCGATGCAACATCATCAAATGATACACCCAATTTGGCCGCCATTTCACGCGCACGACCCAATGGTGTTTTTTGTTTGGTCAGTACATCCGCTAATAATTTTTCTGCAACGTCCAATGTGACATCTATATCCATCATATCACGCCACGCCGCGATTTTTTTCGCAACGCCCGACACGATATGTCCATTCGCCGAAATACGACCAGACAAATTATCGGCAACCGCCGCCGGCACATTTGCACGTGTCATAATTGAACGGCGTACAGTTTTATTCGGCGCTACAATATCCGCGACCAGACCAGATGCCAACAATGATTGCAAACGACGGTCGAATCCGGTCAAATTCGCAGGCGATGCATTCGAAAACAACGCAATATTTTTACCCATTTTAACCAAATCAACCAACAGGCCAGTAAATTCTTCGGATGTGGCGCGCTTGCCGCAAATTGCTTGGACGTCGTCCATAATAAAGTTATCACAATTGCGCACAAAATCTTTGAATGCGAATATATTGCGTTCAGTGATTGCACGCTGGAATTCCGCAACAAATTGCGAGCCCGTCATCATCAATGTTTTGCCATGCGCGCAACCATGCAAACATTCCGCCAATAGCGTTTTTCCGCATCCATCCGCACCGTAAATAAACAGCGGCGAGAAAGTTATTTTCCCAGCCGCAAATTTTTTACACGCATTTACCGCAAACGCATTTTCATCGCACGCGACAAAGGAATCGAATCCTGTTGCATCGGGCGCGGTCACAGGTAATAATTCACATGTTATGATTTCTTTCCGCGGCGCATTGTCATTCATCGGACGCGGTGAAATAGAATGAGCGGGACGACCGGCGCAAACACGAACGGACAATCCAAATTCGGACGCAAATGTATGGAGTATGTTTGTATAGGTTGCACGAACAAAATCGCATGCAAATTGGTTATGGGCAATCAACGATAGAATATTGCCATCAACAGAAAAAGACAAAGGGGCAATCCAGGAATCAAACGCGGCGCTGTCGACACGCGATTTTATCGCGTTTTTGATGCAATCCGCAACATTTGTTGTCGCAGTCTTTGCATTCGCGCATGCCGTCATCATCGCGATCCCCCTTTTCCCTTTTGTGCGATATAAATTAATATATCGTTCGTTTGTGATTGGACATTAAATCAAAAAAACAAATTCACAAGCATTTTATAAAAAATATTTTTAACTTATCGGCTTGCCGCCGATTCGTTTTTTTGCCCGGTTTCCGCGGACTGTATAGGCATTGTATATACACGGTATATACATAAAACTGTTATGTTTTTACGTATCCGCTGCCTGTATTTTTTATGTATCCGCCGATTTCCAGCATGACCAATTCACGCTTTACTTCGGCCACAGATTTTTTGACAAGTTCTGACAATACAGATTCCGCCATAGGAATATTTCCCAATTTATCCAGCACGTCATTATTTATGATTTCTGACTTATGATTTGTGGTTTTATTTTGCCGCGTGACTTCGAAAAAATCGCCCATGCCATCACATAATGTCGCCCGCCCCTCTTTTATCAGTCGATTCGGGCCCACGCTTCGCGAATCGGATGGGTGGCCTGGGATGGCAAAAACCGGCCGATTATATTCAATTGCGAATTGTGCGGTTGCCATACTGCCTGATTTTTCATCTGCTTCACCAATTATCAATTTTTCGGATAACCCGGCAATCCACCTGTTACGCTGAATAAAATTATTAGTAACCGGTTTTATGCCAACTGGTAATTCCGACACGACACATCCGCGTTCGATAATTTCATGATACAGCCGTTCATTTTCCAACGGCCATATATAATCCACACCGCCGGCCAAAACAGCAATTGTATTTGCATCGCCTGCAGCGGCCAATGCGCCGCGATGCGCCGCCGTATCACACCCCATCGCCATACCGGACACAATTGCATGCCCACGCGATGAAAATTCATGCGCCAAATCGTACATGAATTTCATACCGGCGCCCGTTGCATGACGCGTACCAACCATTCCAACCATTGACATACGCAACGCTGCAATATTCCCACGCACTGATATCACCGGCGGATGATTTTTAACGCTGCGCAAATTGGCTGGATAATCATCCGAATCATCCGATATATATATAATGCCCATCCGCGCAGCATTGTCCATTTCGCGCCGCACCGAATCAATATGTGACGCAGCCGCGGCCAAAGATTCCGACGCAGCCGCGGCCGACCCAAATTTATTTATCAATTCTGCGTAACGAACCGGTCCAACGCGCGGCATCCGCAGTATTAATAATTTATGAAATAATTCCTGATTGTTCATGATGCCCAATTATAATAAAAAATGCCGCATATCGCGACATTTTATTTATCTTCAAACCTAAAACTTCCTACTTCAAACTTATTTCTTCCACTTCCATTCAATCTTTGATTCTTTACCGTCGGCCAATCTTTGAATGTTTTCCCGGTGCTGCCACAGGCCCAACAATGCCAACAATAGCATAACAACAAATCCATAAAATCCCATAAATAATCCAAATACAGGCAGCAAGCACAAAATAACAATCCCGGCCAGCGATGAATATCCAAACGCGACAACCATGATTATCCAAATCAATCCGCTGATTACAAACAATATCGGATTAATGGCCATAAGAACGCCGAGCGTTGATGCAAATCCCTTGCCGCCACGGAACCCCAACCATACCGGAAAATTATGACCAACAACGGCGGCCGCACCCGCCAACATTCCAACAACCGGACCACCGACATAAAAGCCCAGCAATACGGCAAAGATTGCTTTCAGCATATCAGATATAACAGTCAGCAACGCAACGGACAGTCCGCCATGCCGCATAACATTTGTTGCACCCGTGCTGCGCGAACCTTTTTTACGAATATCGCCCAAGCCGAACATCTTGGCATAAATCACGCCAAATGGAATGGAACCCAACAAATAACCAATAATAATCATAATAAATGTGTTCATGAAGCCTCTCCTGTGTCTGGCGGACAGTATATCACAAATCGCATAAAAATTCAATTGTTAAATGCGCCCTGCTCTTGACTTTCGCCAAAAATATAGTCATAATAGCGCCAATCTTGCAATAAATATAAAGGACTATTAAAAATGGCAAACCATAAATCTGCAAAGAAACGTATATTGGTAACGGCAAAAAAGAACGCGGTTAACATCGCCCGCCGGTCCCAGGTTAAAACATTCACCAAGAAAGCGGTCAAGGCAATCGATTCGGGTGACAAAGCCGCCGCCGTTGCCGCAACGCGCACCGCGGAATCAAAAATCATGAAATCCGCCGGCAAAGTCATGCCGAAAAAACGCGCCGCACGCAAAGTCTCTCGCCTTGTGAAAAAAGTCAACAAAATGGCTTAATGAAATTAAAATCCCGCGAATGCGGGATTTTTTATTAAACCTTTGCTTTTGCTCATTGAGCACGGGAAAACCACCATATACCGACCATACTGATTAAAATTATGTTTTTTCATACTTGTATATTAGACAAGTATGAAAAAAGACATATATGGAACATAAACCTGTGGACACATACCGGACATACAAAACGCTATTTTATGTCCGGTATGTACTTTTAAAATTTATGACGTGCACCAATATTTATCATATACGACGTGTAAACAGCGCCCGTTTCATATGTAAATCCAGCGTATCCGTATGACCGTTCGCCCAACGACACATTCGTTCCGGCGGCCAATTCCATGCCAGTGCCACGTGCGGATGTATGTATTTGTGCGCCGCCGAATCCGACATTTTCATTCCCAAGCCATTCGCGGAATACACCGATTTCGACCCATGGTTTCCAAACAGATTGTGTGCCATTTGGCAAATAATTTGTCTGTAACGCTAGCTTTGTGTTGAATGCTGTGGTTGAATCGATATGAATATCATCTGCGAAATTCGTAGTCGCATTTGTTGATGGCGCATGTTTGAAGCGCAGTTCCATTTTTGGTTCCATAGACATGTGTGAACGTTGCTTTGTTCCGATATTCGCAAATTCCGGTGCGTGGAAGTAAAACAGTTTTCCGGTTTCCAATGATGTTGCAATAAAATTGCGGTCTATATCGTATTCGACAGATTGGCCATTTGCGGCGATATTTTTCAAATCAGTATCAACCCAAAAATATCGTGCGGTTGCGTCAATAAACCATTTATTGGATGAGCCGGATTTATGTATCCATGTTCCATATACACCGACGGATGGTGCGCGTGTTGTGCCGGTTCCGCGCTGACCATTCGATTGATGGATTCTTATGTCGCTGGATTCCAGCATACCGGCCATAACACCGACATACATGCGGCCGGAATCAACATTTATCTGTCGGTCTATGCCACCTTCGAATCCAAGCAGATTCATATCCGCATCGATATATTTGTGTATATCAAGATTTTTGCCGTATGCACGCGCCCAAACGCCATTATGGCGGCTTTTATCGTCACCGCGTAATTCTCCCAAACGTTTGCGTAATTCATTCATACCGGCCTTTACCACTGCCAAATGAATGACCGGAATAGCACCCGCGGTTTGCGCGGCGGATGTTATTACATAATCAGTATGAAGATACCAGTTTTCGTCCGCTTCTTGGATTAAATAATATTCGTGCGCGCCGGTATCGACCATCCCACCATTCAATGCGAATGTTGCAGATTTGTCCGTTGCATTTGTTAAATCAACAACCATGATATCTTGGGCAGACGGATCTGTTGCGCCGACAGATGTCACGAATATTGTCGTATCCCCGGTTGCGCCCATGCCATCAACAACCAACTTATCCGTATTTGTCCCGGTTATATCAAACGACGTGTTTATATAAAGGTTTGCATTATCCGCACCCCACCAATTTACTGTTAATGTATTAAATTGCGGTATGGTCGCCGCTGCCGGCATTATCATGGCGTATGCGGGTACTATTGCTTGACTGCGTATGTCTATATTCGCCCCATCGGTTACAACCATACTGTTTGCTGTCGCACTTTCCAGAAAGAATACCGTTCCGCCGGAAATATTATTTGTGCCCATAAAGAAATCATTTGTCGCAACGATTGTATTTCCTGCTGTTTGACGGAATAATCCGGTGTATCCTGAATTTATACTTCCCGCGGCCAGATAAAGTGTTCCGTTATTTGACTTATTGATTGTGCCCAATCCTGCGATGCCCCCGTCCAATGATACGGTATTGGCGGTACCGATGATGTTCATAACACTGGTCGCACCGTCCATATATATGTCGGCACCGTTGGTAATGGCTGTGTTCCCGGAAAATACAATATTGTCATTTGTAGAATCTAAATTAATTACTCCGTTCAAATGGTTGTAAATCGCGCCACCTGAATCTGCGGTGTTATTTGTAAAACTGGTTCCGCCCGCTATGTTCAACGTCGCTGTCCCCATGTTGTAAATCGCACCGCCTTGGAATGCACTGTTGTTATCAAACCCAGTGGTATCGATATTTAACTTTACTGTATTATAGTTGATGATGGCGCCGCCCATTCCGGATGCTCCGGTGGTATAATTATTTGTAAATAATGAATCAGATATATTTACAGTCTTATTCACGTTGTATGAAAATAGAGCGCCACCCATTGTTCCGCTGCTATTTTGATCAAATGTTGACGATGTTATGTTCGTCGTCCCCAAGCTTTCATCAAAAATCGCACCCCCATAAATGGCGGTCGAATTATTTTGGAATAATACATTGTTGATGCCTAAACTGTTTGATGAAGCAGAGAGATATAATGCGCCGCCATTCCCACTTGTGCTTGTTGTGTAATTTCCGATAAATGATCCATTACTTAACGTCAGACTGCTTGAGCTGTCGCCGAAAATTGCCCCGCCGTATGATACGGAATAATTTCCGTTAAATGTAAATGTGTCTATTGTCATTGTGCTGTTGTTATAAATCGCACCACCACGCGAACCAGAGCTGTTAGTTTCAAATGAAACGCCCGTCAAATTCATCTGGCCGCTGTTATAAATCGCGCCACCGTTTATGGTTGCGGTATTACTTACAAAGCTGGTGCCGGCGCCGATTGACATCGTGCTTGCCGTGCTCATGTTACCCAATGCGCCACCGTTGTTTGCACTGTTGCCTTCGAAATATGAATTGTTTATTGTTGTCGCCCCTAAGATATTAAATATCGCGCCGCCATATCCATTCGATGCATTTAATGATTTGTTATTTGTAAATGATGAACCGCTGACATTTAATACGCTGCCGTTATTTGAAACATATATTGCGCCGCCGCGGGATGTCGTTGCGGTATTGTTATCAAATATTGAATTTGTGATATTAATAGTTGCCGGGGCGGACAATGTGCCTATATCTGAAATTGCCCCGCCGGTTGCGGCTGTGTTATTTGTAAATGTTGATTGGTCTATGGTTACCGTTCCTTGTTCGGCTGCAATTGCGCCGCCGCTGGATGATGCTGTGTTATTATCAAATAATACCCCCGTAACATTTAATGCACCCGCGCTGCCCAGACTGTTTATAGCGCCGCCCGAATTTGCAGTATTTTGTGCAAACGATCCGCCTGTGACGGTCAGGTTTCCAGTATTTAATATCGCGCCGCCGTATCCACCACCGGCCGTGGAATTTTGTGTGAATTCTGCGCCGGATATATTTAATGTACCTGCGTTAAAAATCGCGCCGCCACCGGTTGATGCAAGCGACTGGAACGATTGATTTTGTAAAAATGTTCCCCCCGATATTGTCATGCTGCCCAGATTATAAATCGCGCCGCCATCAAATGCGCTGTTGGTGGTAAAATCGGTATTTGTTAATGAAACCGTACCGCCCAATTCTGTATAAATCGCGCCGCCAAATCCCGATGTGGCGTTGGCCGTATTAGATGTAAAAGACGACCCGTTGATGGTTGTTGTGGCATTTGCAGTTGTGTAAACCGCACCGCCATTGCCGTATGCGATATTATTTTCAAACGTGCTGTCGGTTATGAAAAGCGAGTTTTCATAACCACCGGTAGAATAACTTGCAATCGCGCCGCCGTTGAAAGCCGTATTTCCATTAAAATCAGAATTGCTGATTTGGCCGCCGACAAAATTCGCGACTATTACCGCACCGCCATATCCCATTGTTGCATTGGCATGATTTGTTGTAAATGTTGCGCCGTCAACCGTGAATACGCTGGCGGCTGATGCCATTACCGCGCCACCGAATACACTGGCCGTATTGGATTCAAAAGTGCCGCCGACTATACTTAAAGATGATCCGGCCCCGTTGTAAATCGCGCCGGCATTTCCCGCAATATTGTTTGTAAAATTCGCATCTGTTATTACAAGCGCAGCCGCATTGTAAATCCCCGCGCCATACCCGGTTGTACTGGAATTAGCATTAAATGTCGTTCCATCAATCGTCATTGCGCCAGACATATTTTGAATGGCCGCTTTTGATACAACAAAGGTATTTGAATCAAAAGTTCCGCCTGTGATGCTGACATTTCCGCCATTGTTATAGATAAGGCCGTTATAATTCAAGCCATTATTAGTATTATTCGAAAAAGTCGAATTATTGATTGTTAAACCAGCGCCCGCATCCGTTTGAACAACTGTATTCAATGTATTACCAGTTACAGTTACCGTGTCCAAAACCATGCTGTATCTATTTTCAAAAAGTGGGTTTGAATATGACCCCAATACCGCGCCTGTTAAAATAACATTATTTATATTTGTGTTCACCGTATTATTCAAAATATATTTTCCAACTCCTAAATTTATGGTCGATGGATTTGACGTGTCCGCGCTTGTAATTGTGACACCCGACGGAACTGTAACAACTGTTGTTGATGCTTCGGCGGATGTATATCCGGCCGCGATAACAATCGTATCGCCATCAACCAACAACCCAGATGCGATGACATCATGCACGGTTGCATAATCCCCTGGTCCAACGGTATATGTCGCAGCAATAGCTGAATTTATTACTAAGCTTGGCGGCACCCCTGATAGTATTACTAATAAATATTTGATATGGTTTTTCATAATTACCCCTTTTTTCATATTCTACGGAAAACAAGAGAACTTTAACATTGGACAGTAATCCCAAAAAAGCAGCCGAAATGGTAAAACACAGGTGTTTTTGTAATCTGCGGTGCAGCACAGCATGCGGGACATAGAAATTAAAAATCTGAAATAAAAACCCGCAAATCCTTTGTGACTGCGGGTTATATTTTTTATAACAGACTATTTTTTAATTACCCAATAATCTGAACATATTCTTTTTATAATCTTCGACGCCCGGCTGGTCGAACGGATTCACGCCCAGCATATATCCACTGATGCCGCATGCTTTTTCAAAAAAGTAAATCAGTTGACCCAAATAATATTCATCCAATTTCGGCATTTCGATTTTTATATTTGGAACACCACCATCAATATGCGCCTGCAAAGTGCCCAGTTCCGCCATTTTATTGACCGCATCGATTCGCCTGCCCGCGATATAATTCAGCCCGTCCAAGTTATTGGCATCTATCGGTATTTCCAACTTGCTGTTCGGTTCCGTAATTGAAATTACGGTTTCAAAAATGGAACGTTCGCCGTCTTGAATCCATTGACCCATAGAATGCAAATCAGTTGTAAAGTTCAGGTTGGCTGGGAAAATTCCTTTGTGTTCTTTACCTTCGCTTTCGCCGAACAATTGTTTCCACCATTCGGATATAGAGTGCAGCTTTGGATGATAATTGACCAGTATCTCTATCTTTTTCCCTGAATCATACAATGCATTTCGCACAGCGGCATATTGCATTGCTGGATTTTTATCGAAAATTGCATCGGCGCAAATCTTTTCCATCGCCCGCGCGCCATCGATTAATTTTCGAATATCAAACCCGGCGGCCGCAATAGGCAGCAATCCGACAGGCGTCAAAACTGAAAATCGCCCACCAACATCATCCGGAATTACAAAGAATTTATAACCCCGACGGTCGCACAGTTCGCGCAGCGCCCCGCGCGATTTATCGGTTATACATACTATTTCCACGGCCGCGCCAGACAACAAACGGAATGCAATTGCTGGTTCAATCGTCGTGCCAGATTTGGAAATACAAATGACGCCGAATTTTTTACCGGCCAAAAATTCCAACAATTCGGCCAAATAATCTTCGCTGATATTATGGCCGGCGTAAATAATTTTGGGCGCCAAAAAACTGTTTGATACAGCATCGATAACAGCGCGCGCGCCCAGATAACTGCCCCCGATGCCAATGACAACAATAACTTCGCATTTTTCGCGCAAATTTTTGGCCGTGCTTTCAATATCGGATATCAATTTTTCGTCAGCCACGGATGGCAAATTCAGCCAACCCAACCATTCGACGCCCGCATCTGTACCATCATGCAGCGCACGGTTTGCATTTTCTGCCCTGGCTTTATAGCCATCAATTACCGTCGGTGAAACCGTCGAATTATCAATAAAGATTTCAATATTTTTCATTCACTTACCCTTTTAATAGACACAGGGGCGGAAAATCTTCCGCCCCTATTTTAATTCACAATAACAATCTATTCCGGTTTTTTGACACCATATTGCGCGATACCGATTGTCAATCCACCGGGTATTAAATATACCCCGAATTTCATACCCGCCGCATATTCATTGGCAAACAAGGGCTTCGCGCCGGCCGCGACTATCTTTGCATGCGTTGCATCGTAATCTTTAACGGTCAGATATACTATAGTATGCGGTGCTGGTTTTGAACCATCTGGCAAAGTCGGAACTTCCATAACACCGGCGAATGGCCAGAATTGCCCGCGTGCTTTCAAGCTGTGATAATCCATTCCGCCCGCTGCGGTTTCGGAAAACTTTTCATTGCTGATTCCAAAGTTATCCTTCAAAAATTGCATGGTTTCGGCCGGCGCCGAGGAATAGAATTCAGTCCAGCTGGCCGCGCCTTCATTCTTCATCGGGTTTGCCTTCATAAACACCCAACCCGCCACAATCAGCAGCGCCAACAATACAAAAAATCCAACTTTCCAGAACATGTTTTATCCTTTTGGTTAATGGTAAAATTATATCATATTATGCGGAACAATACAAAATGAATAAAAACATAATCGCGCCAAAGGCGCGATTAAAAGAATCAGAAACAAAATTATAACTAATTTAATGGAGCGCCCCAGTTTTGTTGGATACTACGTTCCGCATCCATAGGAGAAACGAGAACCTGCGGGGTCAGCATAACAACCAACACATCACGCGTCGATGCAGATTCGCGTGAACCCGACAACGCCATAAAGTCTGGTTTGCCCAATCCATAACGCGTGTCATTGTTCGTCTGGCGTTCAAATCCAGACAATACCAACATCTGGCCCGATTCCATAATTACCTCTTGCATGAATGAACGTTCTTCAACATCTGGCAATTGCAGTGTGACCGAACCAATCGTTGTTGTGTTCATGGTCAATAATTCGCGCACCGACATCCGGAATAACAATAATATTTTCCCGCCATCCAAAACATTTGGTAACAGCTGCATCGAAAATCCGGTTTCAAGCGTGTCCTGGTCAACTGTTGATGATTCCACAGTTGTAAAGTTACGTGATTCAAATCGGCGTATGTATCCGGTTGAACGTGTATTCGACACCGGCGCAATTCGGTTGTTGCGCGTCGTGACGCCGACGTTCGTGACCAATGAAACCTTGCCCTGTTTGGCCAACGCGTTAATCAAAGCACTGGAACCGGCAACCGGTGACAATGAGCCATTACGTATCTGGTCAGGCGAATAAGTATCGGGAATCCCTGTTGCCGCACCCGCCACAGCATTCGACAAGACTGCGATGTTCAAGCTGGACGATTCAGTGGTCAGCAAATTATTGCCTGGATTCGCGACCAAGTTCAATCCAGACGCCGAATTAATCGCCGCCGCTAAATTCAAACCAAATGCAGAATTATTTGATATGGAAACTTGCAAGACTTTGACGTCAATCGTAACCAATTGCGACAGACGGTGATTTTGTTTATCTATATATTCAGACACGCGCGATTGCAGTGATGGCGGCGCAGTAACGGTAATTGTGCCCAACGAACGCGATACGCTGAACTTTGCGTTGTCAGATGTTCCAACTATACTGGCGATGGCTTTTTCAACTTCTTCCCATTCGCGCAGTTGTGATTCCAGCGCAACCACGTTTCCATCATCAGTGCGCATTTGGGAATGGAAATTCACATCGGTGCCCAATGCATGCAAAGTAAATGTCTTGGTTTCCGTTTCAAAAAACACAACCGATTGTTTATCATAATACCATAACAAATCCAAGTCCGTCGCAACCTGGGACAACAGACCAGACAATTTGCCCGTATAAGCAATATTCATGGTGCGTTTTAATTTTTCTGGGTTTATCTGACTGTCTATCTTTACCGGAATATTTGTAACCGAATGAATATTATTCGCCAAAACCTGTAATGATACAGGTTCCGACAATAATATGGTTATCCCTGTATCCGATTCGAATTCGCGCGGCAGATTATTGCGATGCGCCAGCGTCGTTGATTGATTGCCCAGCCATACGCTTTCGGAAACGGACACAGTATCATTCGACCGTTTTGCCGTCGGCTGTTTCGCCATCTGGAACGCGTCATACGCATTCATAAAATCCTGGTCAACCGTTGCGGCAACTTGGCGCGATTCTTGACGCGCACAGCCCACAGTTACCAAGACCACTGTAAATATCGCTATGATTTTTTTCATCACAAGCTCTCTCTGTTTCTATTTATTCCCCGCTGGCCGTCGATACTACGATGACACGGTTTCCTTTGTAAAATTTTGCATAAGGCGTTGGGTTGGCACGTGAAAAATTACGAACCAATGCCGATGACACATCCATAAAGCGTCCTTTGAATACCGCAGATGCCTGGACTGGATATTCACGCGATGTTGCCCAAACCAAATCCCATCCTTCTTTGTTTGCCCAATCTTGCAATACTTCACGCAATGTTTGACCGGACGCCACAACCCATGAACGAATTTGGTCATCGCCGTTGACTGGTTCCAGTTCGTCTTCACATGGTTCTTCGACCGCGAATTCATGGCCACCAAACATTGCGCCGCCGCCCATTACCGCACCACGGTCGATATTATTTTCAATGAACACGCCATTGCGTGCAATTTGTTGTTGACGCGCGATACGACCGGACCGGGACATCGCCAAAACCGCACCACCATCGTCTTCGAGCATTTCGGCATGCATCAATGGCATGCGTGCCTGGCCTTCGAATATATTAAATCCAGCAGGCGCCGGCGATACGTGGACTAAATTCGCGCCACCGGAAAATACATTCGGGTCAATCCCGCGCGCGCCCATATTGATATTGTTTTCGACAACCAAGTCCGCGCCGATATTTGAAACTATGCGAATATTGTCGGATGGCGACGACGACGCGTCACCAAATTGCATGTCTACATCGGAACCAGGCAACGGCCATGTCGGAAATTGGTCACCGTGCGACTGAAATTGAATTTGTGGCAATTCGCCCGGTTGAAATTGATAAATTGCCGGTGCCGCCGCAATCGGTTCACCGCCGCAACCGGTAAAGTGACCCGATGGGTCATAACCGCACTGGACTGCATCTGGTTCCCAAACATGCGGCAAAGGTTGTGCAAAAGCATACCCAACGCAAGTCGCAAAAAGCGCGAAAATAAAGAGATTTCGGAACATTATTGGCTTCCTTTCCTATAATTATAAATAGATTATAACGACTTGGCCGAATCGAGGCAAGGGGAAAATAACAGCCAAAGACCGGATTGCTAATTGATAATTTTTTTGTTACAATCCCATCAAACAAAGGCACATGTATGAACTTTACAAATTTTGAAATTATAATGTTAATGATGTCTGGTGCAATTTTTATAGCCATGGTCGTATTATTGATTTTCGCCGCGGGCGCGAGCAAAAAAATAAAAAATTTGGAATCTGCGGTCGCACGCCAGAATTCTGTGCTGTCCAAAATGTCGGGCGCATTTCGTGCCAAAGTGGCCAGCGATGCAATCGCACAAAACGCCGAAATTATTTACCAAGATATGTTACAAAATATTGCGCCGATTGTGGCCGCGTTGGAAATAAAACCACGCGATACAAATGAACATGACCTGTGGCGCAGTATCGGCGGACTGCTGGATGAATACACGAAAAATCCATTTGTTCTGGAACAATTGCGCCGATTAATAAAACTGGATTCCGCATCGACGCGCAAAGCAGATGCATTTTTGATGCGCGGCGAACAATTGCTGCACCATCTGTCCAACGCCGACCCGGATGGATTATTGGCCGCAACATTCACGGATGGCTTGCTGGGCCAAGCGATGACCCTGCTGGCCCAGGCAAAGCAACTTGCCAATGCTAACTGAACAAACCATCATCGATATATCAAAAAAACGTGGTGAACCAGCGTGGTTGCTGGACTGGCGTCTGGCCGCGTTCGATGCGTGGAAAAAAATGGATGAACCGCATTGGGCAGAAATAGATTACGAGCCGATTGATTACAACGCGCTGAATTATTACAAAGAGCCTACCGAAAACGTCCGCGACAATTCCGATCTGAAAAAAATATATGAAAAAATGAATCTGCCCGACGCGGAACAACGCGCATTGCTGGGCATGGCAACGGATACTGTCATAGACAGTCGCAGCGTGCATACTTCGTATTCCGCGGAACTTTCAAAATTGGGCATTATATTTATGCCGTTTTCCGAAGCAGTCGAAAAACATCCTGATATAATAAAAAAATATTTGGGCACGATTGTACCAGCGACGGATAATTTTTTCGCATGCTTGAACGCCGCAGTATTTTCAGATGGAACATTTGTTTATATTCCGCCGAATACTAAATGCCCGATCGATTTGGCAAGCTATTTCAGAATCGAAACTGCACATATCGGCCAATTTGAAAGAACATTAATTATAGCAGACACAGGCAGCGAACTTTCATACCTGGAAGGGTGCAGCGCGCCACGCCGTCCAAATCATCAATTGCACAGCGGCGTTATCGAAGTCATTGCGATGGACGGCGCGACCGTAAAATATGCAACAGTTCAAAATTGGTATGCGGGTGACAAAGACGGTGGTGGCATAATAAACTTTGTCACAAAACGCGGACGATGCGATGCAAATGCAAAATTACTATGGACCCAGATTGAAATCGGTTCCGCGATGACATGGAAATATCCGTCGTCCGTGCTGACCGGCACAAACGCGCATTCTGATTTTTATTCGCTGGCCATCACGCGCGGCGGACAAATGGCAGACACCGGCACAAAAATGATTCATATAGGAAACGATACTACATCCAACATAGTATCATACGGTGTCGCAATGGAAGAATCACGCCAGACTTTCCGTTCGCTGACATCATTCGCGCGCGATACGCGCGGTGCGAAAAGTGCACAAAAATGCGACAGCCGTATAATAGGTGACCGTGCAGTCGTAAATACTTTCCCGACAATTATTCATGGCAACGGCGAAAACGACCAAAGCCACGAAGCTGCGACGGGCGCGGTTGACGCGACCGCCCTGGCATACCTGGCCACTGCGGGAATCCCAGTGGACGAAGCAACCGCGTTGATTATCGGCGGCATGGCTGCGCCGGTTCTGCGCCGATTGCCGATGGAATTTCTAGTCGAATCAAAACAGCTGATACAATTGGCATTAAGTAATGGTGATTAAAATGTTATCAATTAAAAATCTTTCCGTATCACACAATGACAAACAGTTATTGCATGATATTAATCTGGATGTGCCGACGGGTAGCCGATTGCTGGTGCGCGGCGCGAACGGTTCCGGTAAAACCACGCTGGTTAATACAATCGCGGGCGCGGCGGATTATAAGATTGAAAGTGGCAAAGTCACATTTAATAAAAAAGACATTACAAAATTGGATACCGCTGCGCGCGCGCGTCTGGGTATATTTATTGGCGCGCAACATGTTCCGGAAATTCGGGGCCTGACCGTGACCAGTTTTATGAAACATTCATTAATGGCGCATAACCCGGATTTGACGGCGGGCGATTTTTTCAAAAAATTGACCGCTGCACGCGAACAATTGGATATCCCGGAATCATGGATGGCGCGCAGTATTAACGTCGGATTTTCTGGCGGCGAAAAAAAACGGCTGATGTTTTTGCATTTGTTATTATTGCGTCCTGCGTTTGCCATTCTGGATGAACCTGATTCTGGCGCAGACGCAGACGCACAAAAAATGTTTGCAGATATAATAAAAGAAATGAACGAATACGGAACAACGTTTTTAATAATTTCCCACCAGGAAAAATTCACCGAAATGTTTGCACCGACCGCGATTACGACTTTGTCAGATGGTCGTATTATGATATAATGTGCGCAATCAAACGAAAGGATTCGATATGCCAACAGCCAAAAAAACAAAAACTGCGAAACCGGTCGCGACCACAAAAATAACTGCGCCCGTGCAAACTTTATCAACATGGCTGTTGCGCGCGCCGATAAAATTTTCGCTGTTGTTCGTTGGATTAATGGTGACATTCATTGTCGCTGTGACCATTATTGCCAGCATGTTCGCCGGCGCACCCGACGCCGTTCCGACATTTTTGGAATTAATTATTTCTGGGGTAATGCTGGTCATACCGGCGTATGCGTTTTATAAATTAGTACGGTGGTCACCAGCAAACCCGATGGACCGGCGCAGCTTTGTCGCATTGTCAATCATTGTCACCGCGGCATCATTGTTATTCACGCTTTGTATTGCCGGCATGGGTTGGTTGGGCATCGTTCCGCAATTCTGGATGGTGTATTTAATGTATATGTCGCCATGGTTGTTCTTTGCCGGATTGTTGATATTCGCATTGGCCATGATGTATTTGCTGGGCCTGTATGTTGCCGCGCGTTATGTCGCCGCATATTGGCGCGCACGTAAAATGGGCATGTCTAAATGGAAATTTATATTGGCATTTCCGTTTGGCTGGGCATTACTGCTATATCCGTTTATGTTCTTGCCCGAAGAAATTAAAACTTCGCAAGTATTATCCATCAAGACAAATTGGTTATCACGCATCACCGAATGGACGGTTGCAAAAACATCAAACGCCGTAATACTGCTTATCATTTTGCCAATTGCGATGATTGCGATATTGTTACCGGCCGCCGCGATTGAATCAACGTCTATATCATTGATTCCGATTGCGATATTCTTTGGTCTGTGGGCAATATATGGAACCAAAAAAATGAACAAGTCTATGTCCGGATGGTTCGCGAACATGACGGTTATTTTGAATGTATTGGCTATCGCCACAGTTGCTTGCTTTATGTGGTTCAGCGCGCCAAAAGTATCTGCGCCGACCATGCCAGTATTTGATATCGAACAAATTGAAATAACAGAACAATAAAATGAACGGCATAATAATATTTATCGGGCTTATATTTATCCTGTTTATCGGACGGGCGCTTTTCACGCCGCTGATATTATCTTTGTTTATATGGTATTTGATAAACTCTGTGGCAGCATATTATCGCAAGGTTATGCCATGGCGGGAATCATGGGGCGCCGGCGCGGCGTCATTCGCATTGGCCATTGCGTCAATTGGGTGGTTTGTCTATGTATTTATTATGCAGATTCGTCCGATGTTTGTCGTTCTGGCGACGCGCCTGCCCGAAATCCAGCACCGGCTTTATGATTCAATCGCGCATCTGGCCGGTCAATTCGGCATTGAATTAAGTATTTCTGCAATTCCAAATATCGGCAGTTTGGCTGCAAACATCGGCATGTCTGCAGCCGGATGGTTGGCGACGCTTGGACTGGTTTTAGTCTATATATTCTTTATGTTTATTGAACAAAGCACGTTCCAGAAAAAAATAGCCGCGGTATTTCCGGATAAAAAGCGGTCGAAAAAAATAAACTTCATCGTGAAATCCATCGCCGCGAATATGAAAAAATATATGTTTATGAAGACGGCTGTATCGGTCGCAACCGCCCTGCTTTCATATGCTTGGATGAAGTACTTTGGATTGGAATTCGCAGGCGTTTGGGCGTTTATCATATTCATATTAAATTATATTCCAACGTTCGGAACGATTATCGCGACGTCTTTGCCAATCATTTATGCGATGCTGGTCGCACCGATGCTGGTGATACCAATTGCTGCGGGATTAATCACAGTCCAACTTGTATTGTCCAATTTGCTGGAACCACGATTGACTGGGCAAACCCTTAACCTATCGACACTTGCGATACTTATCAACCTGGTGTTCTGGGGAATGTTATGGGGACCGGTTGGAATGTTCTTTTCAGTGCCGCTGTTGGTGGCGACATTCGTGATTACATCACAGTTCGACCGGACGCGATGGATTGCCGTATTGCTTTCATCCAACGGCCAGATTCCAGAAAAAAAGGGATAATAAAAATGCGACTATTTGGTCGCATTTTTTAAAACAATCCGCGTTTCTTTTTTGGCGCAGTGCCAGCAAATTCAGCCAGCGCAGCTTTTTGTTTTTCAGATAATTTCTTTGGAACTTCGGTCGCGATGTCCAGATACAAATCGCCGCGGCCATTGCCCGACGGCATCCCCAATCCGCGCATTCGCATGCGTTCGCCAACCTGGGTTCCCGCGGGAATTTTTACATCCACTTTTTTATCATCAATTATTTCAACGTCAATATTTCCGCCCAGCGCAAGTGTCGCGAACGGCACCGTCGCACGCATCAACAGATCCGCGCCGTCACGCGTAAATACTTTATCCGGTCGCACGTGAATATCGACATAGAAATCGCCTGCGGGCCCGCCCAGCATTCCGGCTTCACCCATGCCGGCCATACGCAAACGCATTCCGTCCATTGCACCCGCGGGAATTTTAACTTCGATTTCTCGTTGCTGTTCGCTGACCCCCATGCCGTCGCATTTAGCGCAACGCTTTTTTATATTGCGGCCGATACCGCTGCATTCATGGCACGGACTTTCCGTTGCAAAGAATCCATTGCGCGTGCGAACATATCCGGACCCGCCGCAAGTATTACATATCGGCGCGGATTTCGCATCCGCCGTGCCGTGTCCCGCGCATGGTTCGCATTTAACATTTGTTGTAAATTTTATTGTCTCAAGTTTTCCGAAAAAAGCATCACGCAAAGAAATTGATACTTGGTGCAGCATATCGCGACCGCGGAATTCTTGCGGTTCCGCCGCCCGACGACCCGCACCGCTGCGGCCACGTCCACCCATATTTATGCCCGCGCCACGCAGCATTTCTTCCATCATTTCGGACATATCGAGTCCATCGCCGCCGAAATTAAATTCAAACCCGCCCGCGCCGAATGGATTGCCGCCCATGCCGCCAAAAGGATTTCCGCCCGCACCGGCCGATGCGCCGTTTCCGCCCGCGAACGCGGCATCGCCAAATCGGTCGTAAGCCGCCCTTTTTTGCGGGTCTTTCAAGATATCAAACGCATTGTTGATTTCTTTGAATTTTTCTTCGGACGCCGCGTTGCCGGCGTTTTTATCTGGATGATGCTGCATCACCAATTTGTG
Source organism: Alphaproteobacteria bacterium (assembly GCA_009784235.1). Classification (GTDB taxonomy): domain Bacteria; phylum Pseudomonadota; class Alphaproteobacteria; order Rs-D84; family Rs-D84; genus WRKW01. Next base: position 135,828 of record WRCC01000003.1, read on the forward strand.
ATATGCTTTTTTTATTTCCGCATCGGTCGCGCCGCGTGCCACGCCCAAAATTTCGTATGGATTCGCCATGATTAAAATTCCTTTGACCTAATATAATAAAATACCAGCAAGAATCAAGCCCGGACAAAAACAAGAATTCATTCCTGTGCCGACGCATTAATTAATATGGCAAAATAACGCGAAAATACCAAAGGAAGTCGCTGTGTCAGACAAAAAGACAGATAAAAAACCAAAATCCCCACCACCAAAAAACATTGACTTTCTGGAATTGATGCACTTGGCGGAAATATTTACGATTTCACAAAAATAAAAGCCGGTCAAACGACCGACTTTTTATTTTTTCTTTCGCTTACCTGCTTTGAAAATTCCGTATCAAATCTTTTACGGCATTCTTGTCTGAAGCTTTCTATTTTGCAATAGCCATCAGTATGATGATGACCTTTGCAAAAATTTTTATATAAGTCCGAATTATAAAAAAACCGCGGGGATATAGAATATCCGGCCACAATAATATTGTTGTTTTCCATTGCAACTTCACGTGGACATGGATTCCGTTTTATGCGCATAACATTACCTTTTATTTTTGTCTGGAAAATTCTGCTTGAAACGTATTCCAGCAGAAATCCTTGTATCCGGGACGCTGGCAATCTGTATGATTGCCGTCGCGGCAAGTATTCCGGGCAAAATCTGATGCAATGAAAACCGATAGTGATATTATCGCATCATTGGAAATCTTGATTTTTCCAGTTGATGCTTCGCGCCGCGGACATTCTGCTGTGTTTGGATTTGGGGTATTTTTCATTTTATCTTACTTGCCCTTCGCGTATTTGCCAACAAGTCCCTTTGTCTTGTTGAAATCTGCAATTTTCTATGGCGGCGCCAGCGACAAGGCCATGCTGGCAACGCGTCGAATACAGGTACAAGCCAGTCGCATTCCCAGATTGCAATGGCTGTCCGCCGTGCATAACCGGGCAATATAATTGTTGGAATGATTTTTCCACTTTTGTTTGAATCGACATAATGAATCCTTTTGTTTTCGGAACACATTATATTGATTTTTAATGTTTTGTCAACTGGTTTTAAGGAAAATTAACTAAATGTGCGCACAACGAAACGCTATGCTTGCATTTTACACAATCTTTCTTTATATTGTCCCCCGTAATGGCATCCGCAACAAAATCTTATTCGGCAAGTGATATCCAGGTCCTGGAAGGCCTGGAACCCGTTCGTCTGCGCCCCGGAATGTATATCGGTGGCACGGATGAAAAAGCTTGGCATCATTTGCCTGTTGAAATTCTGGACAATGCGATTGATGAATCCGTCGCTGGATTCGCACGCAAAATTACCGTGACATTAATCGATGCGAAAACCATTGAAATATCGGACGACGGTCGTGGTATCCCGGTCGATAAACATCCAAAGTTTCCAGACAAATCCGCATTGGAAATTATATTCTCGTCCTTGCATTCTGGCGGTAAATTCGACAATTCCGTATATAAAACATCCGGCGGTCTGCACGGTGTTGGCGCGGCTGTGGTAAATGCGCTTTCATCGCAAACAACCGTAACATCAATGCGCGACGGATATGAATGGACAATCGAATTTTCACGCGGCCAAACAGTCGGTACTTTGACGCGCGGCGCAGCGACAAAATCAACCGGCACGCGCGTGCGATTTACTTTGGACGATGCAATATTCGGCGCGGCCGCGGCATTTCGTCCAGTAAAAATTTACCGTCTGGCCCGTGCCAAGGCTTTCCTGTCCCGCGGCGTAAAAATCGAATGGAAATGTGCGCCCGATTTAATTACCGAAGATATGGGTCTGCCCGCCGCCGCAACATTCTTTTATCCAAATGGTGTGGCTGATTTCTTGTCCGAACGCACGGATTCAAAGCCACGCATATTACCAAAATTGTTCAGCGGTACCGTAGATTTCCCGGATGATTCTGGCCGCGTTGAATGGGCGCTGACCATTCTGACCGACGAAAACGGCGCCGCATCAGACGATGGATTTTTAAATTCTTATTGTAATACAATTGCAACAATTGATGGCGGAACGCACGAAACCGGATTCCGCACTGCGATTACAAGGGGATTAAAAAATTACGGCGAAAAAATAAATAACAAGGCCGCGGCACAAATCGTGGCCGAAGATATGTTTGATTCTGCCGCGGCAATTGTGTCCGTATTTTATAAGTCGCCGCAATTTTTGGGCCAAACCAAAGAAAAATTATCAAACCCAGAAATCGCAAGATATGTTGAACGCGCGCTGTCCGACCCGTGGGAAATGTTTTTGGCATCCGATCCAAAGACTGCGACTGCCCTGCTTGAATTCGTAAACAACCTGGCCGCGGCGCGTATTAAAACCAAACAAGTCAAAGACATCGCACGCAAGACGCCGACCAAACGCGCGCGCATGCCCGCAAAATTGGCCGATTGCGCAAAACACGGTGTTGCCGGAACTGAATTGTTTATTGTCGAAGGCGAATCTGCCGGCGGCACCGCGAAACAAGCACGCGACCGCGCGACCCAGGCGATAATGCCGCTGCGTGGTAAAGTCTTGAATGTGATTTCGAATTCATCCGAAAAATTAGCTGATAATAAAGAAATGAATGAACTGGTCGATGTGATTGGCGCGGGTACCGCAAAAAATTGGGATGAATCAAAACTGCGCTATGAAAAAATAATAATCATGACCGACGCAGACGTTGACGGTTCGCATATCGCATCGCTGTTGATGGCCAACCTGTACAACATGATGCCGGGCCTGATTCACGGCGGACATTTATATCTGGCGTGCCCGCCGCTGTACCGGGCGACTGTTGGCATCGAATCGCTTTATGTATCGTCTGACGAAGAATTGGCTGAATTAAAGACCGGCAAATTTAAAAATAAAAAGGTCGAAATTTCGCGGTTCAAGGGCCTGGGCGAAATGATGCCCGCGCAATTGAAAGAAACAACGATGAATCCAAAAACGCGTCGATTGGTTCGCGTTGAATTGCCGCCGCGTACCGAAGAAGGCGCCGAAGATGCCGAAAAAACAAAACAATTGGTAAATGAATTAATGGGGAAAAAGCCAGAATTCAGATTTAGATTTATTACCGAACATGCAAAATTTGTGAAAGATATATTTGTATAATCAACGTCCCTGATGCATTGTTTCCAATGCTTTGTGTGCGACGGGACTGTTTCCTTGATATATCACATTTGGCAATAATTTTATTTCAAATTTCCAATCAACCAATCGATACATCAACAGCATCAAACGTATAACTTCGGTCGGTGTTGATCGTGCATAACATTTAATCCAATTCGCATGCTTGAACGATACACAAGTATCAGAATAGGATAATCTGTATCCCTTTAACCCCACTTGGTCCAATAATACAGCAGCAGGCCGACCATTTTTTGGACTTTTGAAAACGTGTCGGATGATTGCATGGGCCAACGCATATTCGCCTGTCGCCTTGTTAAAATCATCTGTTATTATTGTCGCTTCGTGGTCTATCATAATATACAATTATATTGATTTATATATGGAGTGCGCAACAAAAAATGCGGACAAATACCCGCATGTTTTGTTTTGTATTTTATTATTCAATAATAATTTCAATTCCATGCGCGCTGTGAAAACGATTCGTATTTGCGATAACCGGGTTCATGCAAGAACCACATCCGCATGAATTGCACGCAGACATCGGCGCTGGCCGAACGTTACGCACAACTGGAACTGGCTGTGGCATTGGGACCGGGCGCGCGACTGGCGCAGCGGCCGCCATATCATTTGCCAAAACATCACGGCAAAGCGCTTCTTTATAAACAACTTTTTTATCTTCGGCAAATTTCTTTTGCGCGAAATCACCACCTTGGGAAAATCTGTAAATGCAGTTATCGTTATCTTGGGTATAGCGAACTTTGCCGTTGTAATACTCTTTTGTACATCCGGTAACAGCAATCGCTGCAACAACCATCATTAAAATCTTTTTCATCTTATTTCCTTTTTATTATTACCCGCCCGATTCGCTCTTCTCTTTTTTGTATTTTCGCACATACATCAAAATTGTCAAGCCTGAATTAATACCACCTGCCACACATGCTATTTCCCAATTTTTCTGATATAATTGAGTAAAAGGAATAATAATGCATTATACAGAACTTGGATTGTCTAATACCCACAAAATGCTGCGCGATGCGCTGCGCCATGGCTATGCCGTGCCGGGATATAATTTCAATAATCTGGAACAATTACAGGCGATTATATCGGCGTGCGCAGAAACCAAATCACCAGTAATTCTGCAAGTTTCCGCCGGTGCACGAAAATATATGGGCGCAACACTGTTGACTGCGCTGGCCCGCGGCGCAACCGATTATGCACGCGAACTGGGCATGACTGCGCCGATTGCCCTGCATTTGGACCATGGTGCAACATTTGAAGTCTGCCGCGATTGTATAGATATGGGATTTTCCAGCGTTATGATTGACGCATCCGATAAACCGTTTGATGAAAATGTCACGCTGTCACGCCGCGTCGCAGAATATGCGCATAAATATGACGTATCGGTCGAAGCAGAACTGGGCGCACTGTACGGCATCGAAGATGATAAAATTTCCACTGAAACACATTACACAAATCCGACCGACGTGGTTCGATTTGTTCGCGAAACCGGTGTGGATTCTTTGGCCGTTTCAATTGGAACATCACATGGTGCATATAAACTAAAAAATCCAGCTGATACGCTGCGCTTTGATATCCTGGAACAAATCGCGGCCGCCTTGTCCGATTTTCCACTGGTCCTGCATGGCGCGTCAAGCGTGCCACAAAATCTGATCGATGAAATCAATAAATACGGCGGAAAAATTTCCGGGGCCCACGGAATTCCCGAAAGCCAACTGGTCCGCGCCCGCAAAATGAATATCTGTAAAATCAATGTGGATTCGGACGCGCGATTGGCATTTACTGCTGGCGTTCGAAAAATATTGACCGAACAATCGGATGTTTTCGACCCGCGCACTTATTTATCCGCCGCCCGCGATTTAATGAAAGAATTATACAAAGATAAAAATATTAATGTTATGGGAAGCAACAAAATTTAGAATTTATGACTTGTCCGCCGTAGCCTTGGCGAAGGTGGATTGCTGATTTATGATTCAAGTTATCCAATATATTGGACACATTAACTTTCCACTATTCACTTTTACACTTTACACTGAAATGTGGCCTTACCGCATTTTTACATTCCCTTGAATGCTTCGACCACAATCTTTTTCGCATCCAGCAACGGAACATTCAAACGCCCGCCCGCCGCCAAGTCATGTCCGCCGCCGCCCAGCTTTTCTGCAATTGGACGTATTGGAATCCGACGCGAACGAAATGACAGTCCGATTTCATTTTCGTGCGCTTCTTTCAGTATCGCAACAAATTCGACACCCCTAATACGACGCAGGTACCACAATATTTCCGTCTCGCCAGAATCTAGTTTTTTATAATATTTATTCGGCACGACTGCCACAGCCAATCGACCGCCATAGAAAAATTCTGCCGACACCAGTATATTCGCCTGGGCCAAAATATCATTTTTCGTTGCAACAGACCATCCTTCGGCGATATCGCGAAGACTTGCGCCCATGTCCGACAAATCCGCAGCGATGCGCAAAACATGACCGTCGTCGGTTAAAGAAAACTTTTGGGTATCCGTATATATCCCTGTGGCCAAATTTTTCGCAGCAGCCACGCCAATTTTCCAATTTGCCGCGGTCGCCAATTCCGCAATAATTTCGCAAGTCGCAGCCGCCGACACATCAACGATTGCAAGGTTTACATCCACATCGCCGGTCTTGTGATGATCTATTTTTATCGTATCGCCTGCGGAATCAAAGAACTTTTTCGGAATATCGCCCATCTGCACGGCCGAAGCCAAGTCAACAATAATAACCAAATCAAACTTATCGGAACGTATTTTTTCGGCAAATATAAAATCGCTACGTCCCGGCATAAAGTCATAGTAAATTGGCGAATTTCCATCATAAGTTATAACCGCATCTTTTTCAAAATTATCGCGAATAATATCGCGAATGGCCAGTGCGGCACCCAAAGAATCTCCATCCGGATTTTTATGCCCGAATATAAGTATCGTTTCTGCGGCACGGATTTTCTGTGCAAATTCTCGTGCTTGCTTTTCAAACATATTGTGTCCTTTGTATCGCGGAAATCGCATCTTCCAAGATTACAGCCGCAGCGGCGGCATCTAATTTTCTATTTCCAACTATTTCCGATGCTGCTGCACTGCTCAATCTTTCATCAACAAGTGTAATTGGGATGTCAACCGCCGCCGCCAATTTTTCAGCAAACCCTCGCACGCTGCGCGTTGTATCTGAATCAGTCCCGTCCGCATGCATCGGCAACCCGATAATAATCCCGACAATTTTTTCGGACCGAACAATTTCTTGTAGGGGAGTAAAATGTTCCGCCCCAGCCAATATTTCCCGCGGGAATACAAATTCGCGTGATTCATCGCTGACCGCCGTACCTGTTCGCCGCACGCCCCAATCAATGCCCAACAACCGCCCGGTGGGCGGTAATGCGGCTACAAAGTCCTTGAAACTTACAAAAATCATAGTATTATTATACGGTAATTTTATGAAATAGCAAATACGGACAAAATAATGTCATTCACAAAACAGCAACTTCAAAAATTCGCGCATATGGTACGCATCGAAATTTCGGACGACGAACTGGCCGCAATGAATATCGGCATGGTTTTCGATTGGATGGCACAGATGAAACAATTCGACACCGCCAACATTGAGCCCATGTTCACGCCCGCCGCCGGCAACGCGCCGCTGCGCGAAGATATTGTGACCGTCCCGAACATCCGCGAATCCGTGCTGGCCAACGCGCCGGATAAAACCGGCGTAGCCCGCGGGTACTTCGCCGTACCGAAAGTAATGGACGAGTGAGAGAGAGTAACAAAAAAGACAATAATTATGACACAAGATAAAACAGTAGACATTTATTTCGGCACTTTAAAAACAAAGAACACTGAACTGGGCACTATTTCTGTGACGGATGCTGAAAATTTTTCGGTGGCGGTATCTAGAGTTCCATCGGGGTCTTGCATTACGCAGTTCCGTTTTAACAAAGAACATATACAAACACATGATTATCCCCCCGATTTAACAGAAATTACTTTTACGCCGTTATTCTGGCGCAAAGCAAAACATCCATGTTGCCAATCAAAGGAATTCAAAACTCTTCGTATTTTTATATCTCCTGCCCAGATTTGTTATAACAAACTGATTAATGGAAAATGCAAAGATTCACATATGATAGAAACTTTTGGGAAACGCTTTTTCCCAGAACATTATTCCAAAGAAAAATAAAGAAAATACAATGAATCTGATAAACCTGACCATGACCAAAGCATTACAAAAACTGCGTGCACGGGAAATTACCGCAACGGAATTGACGACTGCATACTTGGCACAGATTGATACGCATAATGCGGAATTGAACGCGTATATCACGGTCACGCGCGAACGTGCTTTGACGGATGCCGCCGAATCCGACCGCCGATATGCGGATGGTACGGCGCGCGAACTGGAAGGAATCCCGATTGGAATGAAAGATAATTTCGCCACACGCGGAATTCGCACGACCGCCGCATCCAAAATGCTGGAAAATTTTGTGTCGGAATATGAATCAACCGTTTCGCAAAAATTGGCCGATGCCGGATGCGTATTATTGGGCAAATTAAATATGGATGAATTCGCGATGTATGGCGATGGCACAACGTCATATTTCGGCGCCGCAAAAAATCCGATTGATAAAACGCGCACGCCCGGCGGGTCATCATCTGGTTCTGCGGCCGCCGTTGCGGGCGGATTGGCCATGGCCGCAACCGGCACGGATACCGGCGATTCAATCCGCGTACCCGCCGCATTTACCGGAATTGTTGGCATGAAGCCAACTTATGGACTGTGTTCCCGATTCGGATGCATCCCTTTCGCATCATCTTTGGACCATGCCGGCCCGATAACAAAAACAGTCGATGATGCGGCATTGATGTTATCGGTCATGGCCGGACATGACCCACGTGATTCAACATCCGCACCGGCTGCGGATGAAATTGCAAAATCGCTAGCCATGCCTTTGACCGACCTGCCCATTGCCGGCCTGCGCATCGGCATCATCCGCGAATTGGATGCGCCGGAAATTTCAACCGACATGCGAAATGTTTTTAATGCGGCAATCGAAAAATTAAAATCGGGCGGCGTGGAAATTATTGAAATTTCAATTCCGCACATTATGCATTCACAAACGCTTTATAATATTATTTCACGTGCCGAAGCATCGTCGAATCTGTCGCGATATGATGGCATGCGTTACGGACTGCGCGTTGATGGCGCCGATTTGGACGATACTTACAAGAAAACGCGCGCAGCCGGGTTTGGCGACAATGTGAAAATGCGACTGCTTTCCGGTGCAATTACATTAACCAAAGATTTTTATGACGATTGCTTTTTGGCCGCCGCGCGTGTTCGCCGAATTTCGGACAATGAAATGACCGCCGCGTTTGAAAAATGCGATTTGATAATTACGCCGGCCACAACACGCACCGCGCCCAAATTCGGCACAACCGCGACAGACGCCGAAGACAAAATCGCCGCCGCAATCGCGATTCCGGCGAATATGTCCGGCCTGCCCGCTTGCGTTGTCCCGGCCGGCGACGCAGACGGCCTGCCGCTGGGCATACAAATCATCGGACGCCGGTTTGATGATGTCCGCGTTTTGCAATTGGCGAAAATAATTGAATCGACAGGTGAATAATATGTACACAATAACCGGAAAAACGGGCGAATGGGAAATTGTTATCGGACTGGAAACTCATATTGAAATCCACAGCAACGCAAAGCTGATGTCCGGTGCGTCCGCGGATTACAATCCGTCCGTTCCGGCAAATACCCAAGTGTCATTTATCGATGCCGCGATGCCCGGGATGTTACCAGTCATTAACCGCGAATGCGTGGACCAAGCAATTCGTTTTGGTTTGGCGATTAATGCCGACATATCACGTCGTTCAATTTTCACGCGCAAACAATATTTCTATCCGGATTTGCCGACCGGATACCAGATTACCCAACCGGCCGATGCGCCGCCGGTCGTTGGCCGCGGATACCTTGAAATCATGGGTGATAATGGCACGCAGAAAAAGATTTTTATCGAACGCGCACATTTGGAACAGGATGCCGGAAAAAACAAGCACGATGCGCATCCGACGAAATCTTTTGTAGATTTGAATCGTGCGGGCGTCGGGCTTCTTGAAATCGTGACATTTTTGGACGTAAAAAATCCTGAAAATAATTCATATATTACTTCGCCGGACGAAGCCGAAAAATACCTGCGCGCAATCCAAGAAATCGTCCGCGCAACCGGCGTGTCGAACGCAAATATGGAAGAAGGTTCAATGCGCGCCGACGTGAACGTATCCGTGCGCCGGGCGGGCGAAAGTGGATTCGGTACACGCACCGAAACCAAAAACATGGTGTCGTTCAAGTTTATAAAAACGGCAATTGAATTCGAAGCACGTCGTCAAATTGAAATAATCGAATCCGGCGGCACAGTTTCCCAAGACACGATGCGTTATGACCAAGACGCCGGGACAACATCCGTGATGCGTTCCAAGGAAGACGCGCTGGATTACCGGCATTTTCCGGACCCGGATTTATTGCCATTGGTTATCACGGATGAAGAAATTGAAAAAATTCGGGCAACTATGCCGGAATTGCCGGCCGCGCGGCGCGCACGTTATACGGACGAACTAGGATTATCTGAATATGACGCTGCGCGCTTGACCGAAGATGCCGCTGTGTCAAAATGGTTCGAATCGGCGATGGGCGATAAACCCGCCCGCGCGAAACCGATTGCAAATTGGATGATTTCGGAATTATTCGCACATCCCGAAAATTGGTCTGTCTCCCCCTCCTTGAGGGGGAGTGTCAGCGAAGCTGACGAGGGGGAGCTCCCCCCAGTCGCTAACGCGACAGCCCCCATCAAGGAGAGTGGTACAAACACTGCGCGCCTGATACAACCAACCGATTTGCGTGAACTGGTCGATATGATTGCTGCGAATGAAATCAATGGCAAACAAGCCAAAGATATTTTCACAAAAATGCTGGACGGCGAATCGGGCACACCGCGTGAAATCGCGGACCGATTTGGCATGAAACAAATCACCGACACCGGCGCGATCAAATCCGCGGTCGACGCCGTACTGTCCGCCAATGCCGCGCAAGTTGCCGAATACAAATCCGGCAAAGTCGGCCTGATGGGATTCTTTGTCGGCGCAGTAATGAAATCAACCGGCGGCAAAGCCAACCCAAGCGCAGTGAATGAAATATTAAAACAAAAATTAAGTTAAATATGGAGAGAGAACAGCCCAAAAGGACTGGCCATGAGAAAAGACAAATTAACAATAAAGGTAATGCGTGCAAAATATATGGTAACATATAATATGCTGCAAACTGCCTGGACTTTGTACCGTTCTGACCGCGTACAACTTCCGCACGCATTGAATAAAAATGATTTCAAAGGTTTTGTTCGCTCTTATTACAATGACTATCAAATCAGCGACAAGATTTTCAATCAATTCGCGCGGAATAATATAACACGATGAAAATGACAGAATTTAATAAAACCACTTTATCTATCCAATTCAAACAATTATTAACTGATAAGCTTGGAATCAATCTTATGGAACGCACGTATTCGCCGATTCCAGAAAAGCCAACGAAACATAATAAACACTTGGTAAGAACATACTTGTTTCCGCATGAAATGAAAATGCGTCGGAAAAAGATTCTGGGTTGCAGTTTCAGATGAAACCGAGCGTACAAATTACCGACGAGCGGCGTTATTAGCCGCGAGACGCTGGAACGCATCGCAAGGTTGCATGATTTATGCCGAGATAAAAGTTGCAACAAGGGATATTTGAGTGAAAACATTTTACATAAAAACTTTTGGCTGTCAGATGAACGTCTATGATGGAATGCGGATTGCATCCATGTTGCGCGGGCGCGGTATGACTGAAACGGACGATGTTGCGGCCGCCGACCTGATTGTTTTGAATACTTGTTCGGTGCGCGAAAAAGCAACTAATAAAGTTTTTTCGGAACTGGGCCGGATTCAAAAACGCAAAAGGCCGGACGCTTTGTTCGGTATCGTCGGATGCGTTGCACGTGAATCTGGCGCAGATGCTTTCCGCCGAATTCCGGAATTGAATTTTGTTCTGGGCCCGCAATCGTATCATAAATTACCGGAAATTTTGGATAATCCCGATTCGAAACTTTTAAATATTGACCTTAGTGGGTTGGAGAAGTTTGATGAATTAAATTATTCAAACCTCAAACCTCAAACTTCAAACTTGTCTTATATTCCAATCCAAGAAGGCTGTGACCATTTTTGCACTTACTGCATCGTTCCGCATACACGCGGTCGCGAACTGTCGCGTCCATTCGATGATGTAATGCGTGATGTGCACGCGGCGGCCGATACCGGCGCAATTGAAATCTGTTTCCTGGGACAGAATGTAAATGGTTACAAATTCTCGCTGGACAACCTGATCCGCGAAACTGCGAAAATAGATTCCATAGAACGCATTCGTTTTACATCCAGCTATCCCACCGAAATGACCGATGATTTGATTGCGCTGTTTGGCACGGAACCCAAACTTCTGCCGTTTTTGAATATGCCTATACAGTCTGGGTCACCCGATGTATTGACAAGAATGAACCGTCCTTATTCGCTGGAACTATATATAGATATTGTGAATAAATTGCTGGCTGCACGGCCAGATATTCAAATATCATCCGATTTCATTGTCGGTTTTCCAGGCGAAACGGATGAAGATTTTGAAATGACGTGTGACATTGCGCGCCGAATAAAATATATAAATTCTTATTCGTTTAAATATTCGCCGCGCCCGCATACACCAGCCGCACAATTCCCGAATCAGATTCCAGAAAACATAAAAAAAGTTCGCCTGAAAATACTGGACGAAATCTTGACTGAAAATAACCGCGCCTTTAATGAATCATGTATCGGGCGCGAAATGGAATGCTTAATCGAAGGGCCCGATAAAACCGGCAAACATTTATTGGCCCGTACGCCATATATGCAGCAAGTCATTATCGCGGCAAATAATTTACCACCCCTGCAAAAAATCCGCATCACATCCGCAAACAAATGTTCACTGCGTGGGGAAATCATAAATCTTAAATCATAAATCAGAAATTTACTTTCACCCCTGCCCCAATTTTATAAAACCATACGTTATCTATTTCCAACGCAGCTGCATCCAACATAACGCCAACGCCATCACGCGGCATTGTGACTTCACCGCGCAGGCCAAATTGTCCGCCGCCTGGTTCCAATAATCCGTATGCGCTGTAATCAGTTTTTATGCCCAGCGTCTGTGCGCGAAAACCTGCCCGCGCACCGCCGCCAATTGCAAATTCAGATTCGGTATCATGCAAAACCTTGGCTGAAAACATGCGCGCACGCGCAATTGGCATTACGTAAAATTCACTGCGACGCGCATCGCCAATGCTGTACGCGTTTATGCCAATGGTGACGGCACCATAATAAGCCATGCCGCTGGGATTATATTCTGCATCGCCCGTACCATTATATATTGGGCCAGCATCAAAATCGGCAAAGCTGGCCCCAGCGGTTGCATGCGCAAATAACCATTTCGAATTCATCGCGGCCGTAATATTTCCACCGTAAAAATAGCCTGAAAAACTTTCCATCCCGCCGACCGACAATTCACCAAAATGCCCATATGCACTAAATGTAAAATTATTTGCGGAACCGCCAACCCCAGCATCCGCGCGCAGCACAGTCATATCGCCACCAAAAATCGCAAGCGCACCACCGCCACCATGCAATGGTGTCGGTGCACCATTCGCATCCAAAAATGTTGTCATTGTTTTTATTGGGTTCATCAATTTGACCGGATTCAGCATCACGCTGTTTGCCATGATTCCATACAGCTCTGATTCCGATTGCGCCGCATCCATCCGCGATAATACACGGGCGTTTGTTCCAGCACTGCGCACTGTATTTATAAACTGACCCGTGCGACCGCCGATAATTTCCGTGTAATCCGTTTTCCGACGCGAAGTCAAAATCCAATCATCCCCATCGCGCATTGAATCAATATAAAATAGTTTCGAATTTGCTGCTTTGACCGTCAAAATTCCATCGCCCAGTGCATCTGGTACCAGTTCGCCGCCGTCTGTGGCTTTGCATGAAATCCGAAAAATTACTTCGCCGGAAATTTCAACCGGAACATCCGCACGGTCACCAATTGTAAAATCAATAACTGAATTGCGCAAAACCAATCGGTCGGCGGACACCGCGATGGCCGCCAAATCCATAAAATTCACACCGGTCGCACCATCCGCCCGAACAACAAAAGATGCCGACGCGCCACGTACAATATTCAGAAAATTCAAGTCTTCAGACCTGCGAACAATCTGGGTCAACGCGCCGCCCACTCCAATATTAACAGTACCCAAAATATCGCCCGAATTTTGCAAATACAACCGCCGATTATCATCAATAAAAATATCGCCGGCAATAAACCCGCGATTAATCAAGCTCAAGCTAGAAATTATATATAGATTTTTAATATCGAAATGAACATTCGGCGCAATATATGAATCTTCGGCCAAATAGAATTCTGTGCCTGTAATATTGCCATTGAAATCTTCGGCGCGGACGGACGGCGTACAGACGAAAAACATCACAGCAATCACAAAAAACCGCAGAAAATTGTGCATTATTTCCCCCTGCCCGACAAAAAAAGTATAGGAAATAAATCATATTAAATCAAGAATAATTACATTAAATACCTAATATAATATTGGTCAAGTCGATTGGCCGCAATGCGCGTCCGCAAAAACTTGAATTTCGGCAAAAAATCCACTATAATGACAGACATACAACGGTAAAAAAATGGCAGATACAGATATAAAATATCCAGAAGCTTTATATAAAATATTTTGGCAAATCCATCTGAACGATATGCCAGATGGCGTTCATGACACTTTCAGGGGCTTGGAAAAATCCGGAAACCTGAATAAAGACATGCTGAAATGGGTTGGAAAAATCGGCAAAGAATTACCCGACCCGAACGACGATAAATCCGGAATTGAGTTGAAACAGGACGAATGGGAAAAACTGTACCGTGAATTCCAGACGGTTCTGCGAACCATGTCGCAGAATAAAGAATCGCTGGAAGACAACAAAGACGCACAGGAATATTTGGGTTCACTGTATGGCACCGATAAATTATTCGGCCCGGCCAAGGTTGATTCTGCAACCAAGGGTCAAATAGAGAAATTAGTAGAATTTTTACAAAAAAGTGGACGTTCTATTGGTGCCTATTTTGCTAAACAGGCTGGAATTACCGACTATGACGGATTTTTGAACAAAATTAAAGATGGTAAGTATAATGAAGATTCCGACCTGCGAAGCAAATTTGAAAATATTTCGGAAAATATCAATCATAACATCATATACGGCGGGCATGAATTCAGCAGCATAAGAAATGAATGGAAAAGTCTAGAGTTCCGTGCAATAGAAGCCGGATTCAACGAAGCCGACCAGGTCATAAATCCGCATAAACTTGAATATTTCAAAGTCGTTCTTCCGGGAATGCTGGAACCGTTGGTTCGCAAAGAAAAACTGCGAGATGCCTTTAACAACAATAATGGCGGTAAAATTCTGCGCCCACTGACCAAGGCGCTGAAAGATACAAATTACAATGACAAGGATGGCAAAAACTATCTGCCACCGAAATTTAAAGATACGCTGACGCCTTGGCAAACACTGAACAAAAAGATAAATGATACGCTTGACGATACTGTCCTGAAACTGGAAAATCGTGCGAAAAGCGATAAATATGTTCATAGCGATACTTCGAAACCAATTACCCTTGCCATTTACGGGGCAAAATGGAAACCCAAAGACGGCCTGGAAAAACTTCTTGAAAAAGCGCCAGAAATCCAAAAAAAACTGGATGCAAAATCACCGGTTGCCGCCCAGCATTTTAAATATATGATTGACGCCCTTAACGCCGTAAAAAATGGTGGCATGGGCAAGGCATTTGCCGGTGCATTGAAAAACAGCGCCCAAGGATTGGCAATTGACCAAGCAATCGGCCTGTGGGCATTGGATACCAAGGGAAAAATCGACAAAGAAGCAGAAACAGTTGTCGAAGTTTTATCAAAATTACGATGGGGATATACTACGTCCACCATGCGTGAAAATTTGGCCAAAGCAAACGGCCCGATATTCGGCAATATGCCATCGATTCAAAAATCCGATACGATGAAATTTATGGCAAACGCCACAGATAAAACAATTCATACTTTGATTATGGGCACATTCAACCTGGCCAACATTGGCGTGAACGCAATCCGCCGCCGTGGCCGGTATTTCAAGAAGGGAAAAAATAACCTGGACAAGATAATGAAAGACCGTGCCGATAATAACAAGGATGAAAAAACCGCGATTAAAAAACGAATCGATAGGGACAATAAAGCTTTTGACAGTCTTGCCGATATAATGCTTGACGGAGTAAGCCTGAGCAAGCGTATAAAAAAATGTTTCCATAAAATAAAAGAATATCAAGAAAAACTTGATACGGCGGACTCGAAAGCATCAGAAGAAAAATACGAACACAGATTAAACATGTGGAAGGGAGTTCTAGAGGGACACAAGAAGATATTGATGGAAGCGGAAGAACAAAATGACAAAGAAAATATTGTCGAAGAGAAAGTCCAAGCCATGATGATGCTAGATGAGTCTATAAGTGCTGACACGAAAATATTGAAAGATTTCGATAAAAATCATAAAAATGAATTACTGGAATTCATGGCGTTCAGAAATTTTGTGAACGGCCAAGGCGGATACGTCAAAAACAGGAATCCGTTCAATAAACAATCAAAAGTTCAAGAAGCATTTAATGAAGCAACTGAATACAAAACGGATTCAAAGACCGGTGAAAAAATTCTGGATGAAAATGGAAAGCCAATTATAACAAAACGCAAACAAGACGATATTTTAAAGGCGTTCAAAGACAGATATCAATTTTCGGCTTGATGCTCTACTTCAACTGCGTTCGCGGATTAAATGCCCGTGTCCCGTTGCGGATTTCAAAGTGTAATTGCGGTTCGTTGACACGGCCGGTCTGTCCAACTGTGCCGATTTTTTCACCAACCGAAACTTTGGCCCCGCGGCGCACCGTAATCGTATCCATGTGTGCATAGACCGTCATCCATCCACCGCTGTGATTTATAATCACCAGATTTCCCATTCCGCGTAATTCATTCCCCGCATACGCGACCACTCCGTTTTCCGCCGCTTTGACCGTCGTACCCAGTTTCGCCGCGATATTTATTCCATCATTATAAAGCCCGCCGCTTTTCGCGCCAAAATCTGAAATTATTCGGCCCGTTACCGGCCATGAAAATTTTTGCGAAGCTCGCGCCGGCGTCGCGGGCAATTTCGCAACTGTACCGGATGCAGTCGTGCTGGTAACGCGTGGTGCGGGTTGCGCCGGTGGCGTTGTTACGGGTGCAGCCGGTCGCGGCGGCGGCGCAACCACAGGCACGGGTGTTGTTGGTTTTGGCGTCGCCACAGATGTGGTGGTTGTCGTCGAAGTGGCAGGCGCTGTTGTCGGCGCGGGCGCCGCAACAACCGGTTGTGTTGGCGCAGACGTAACAACTGGCGCAACGGCCGGTGCCGACGGCACAGTCACAGTTGCGGGCAATTGCAGACGCTGACCCACAGCCAATCCAAACGGTTCACGCAAATTATTTTTTTGCGCCAAAGAATTCAAATCAACCGAATACCGGCGCGAAATCGAATACAGCGTATCGCCCGCGACAACCGTATGAATACGCGCCGACGGCAATTTTAATTTTTGACCGACACGCAAAGTATATGGCGGTTTGATATCATTCGCATCCAACAAATCGCGCAATGGCACATTATGTTTTTGCGATAATCCAAAAACTGTATCACCGCGCGCAACAATAATTTCACCGTTTGTGGGCGCGACAATTTCAACCTGTTTCGGTGCCGCCGCCACGCGTGCGGGTACCAATAATACATCATCAACGGTTGTATTAACCGGTGGTTCGGATGGCGATGATGCCGATGGTTGCCCTGGCGCTGTTTCTTCATCAGCACCTTGGGCATTTTCTGGTACCGGTTCAGATTCCGTGTTTTGCAGAAGCGTGGTATTCACACCATTCAGCAGTTGCAATTTTTGACCAACGGACAAACGATATGGTTCAAATAAATTATTAATCGCGGCCAGTGATTTCCAATCGGTCCCATGCGCGCGTGCAATCGAATGTAATGTTTCACCCGCAACCACCGTATGTGTTCCGCCCGATGATTGTACAATGGGCGCGGCAACCGTCGTTGATTGCGCCGGCATTGTGTAATCATTACGATTCGCAAACCGAACATTTTCGGTCGGCGTACCATACATATTTGCCGCGGTCTGCGGCGCGCCATATTGCTGCGACACCGCGCGGCCGTATAAATCTGTGCTGTTACTTGATGTGCCGCCATTACCCCCGTCAAACGCGCCGACAATACGTGGCTGCAAATCGCATGCCGCCAACGGCAGCAGCGCACATAATACAAGGTATGATGTACGGGTTTTGTTCTTCATATTGGACGAATTATATCATAAAAACATGCAAAAATAAAGACGCGCCCTATTCTTCTTTTTTCATAAATAAAATACTTGCTTCGAACAATGCCCACAGTGGCAATGCAAGCATAATCGATGATATTACATCTGGCGGTGTCAATATGGCTGCGATTATAAACGCGCCAACAACCGCATATCGGCGTGATTTTATAACCGCGCGACGCGATAAAATTCCAACACGATTTAACAAAATCAAAACCAAAGGCAATTGAAACGCCAATCCAAATATCTTTAATAAATCAATTACGAAATACAAATAATTTGACGCAACTGGCAGAAAAGCCGCCGGTACCGGCGCGCTTTCATTCATGTGGATGAAGAATGCGAACACCATCGGGAACAAGAAATAATAAGCAAACGCTGTGCCCGCCAAAAATAATATCGGTGACATGATTAAAACCGGGCCGATAAACCGACGTTCCGGCGCATGCAATCCAGGCGCAACGAAACCCCAAATATGCCACAGCACGGCCGGCACAGTCGCAAATATCGCAAATAATCCCGCCAAAGAAAATTGTATAAACAATCCATCGGTCACGGCGGTATAAAGCATTATCCCATCGCCCCATGCGGACAAAAGTGGCCGGGTTAAAAATTCTTGTAATGCTGGGGCAACAAACCAACCGATACCAAATGCCGCGGCAAACCAAACCAAAGACCACATCACCCGCCGGCGCAGTTCCACGAAATGTTGCAAAAGAGTCATATTTTTCTGCATTATTTTTTTGCTTTTTTGGATTTTGTTTTTTTCATCGGCACACGAAATGCGTCCATTACATCGTTCATCGTTTGCTTTGATAATTCATCAATTGGTTTTTCCAAATCGATTTGTTCGCGGATTTTGTCCGCGCTATCTGAAATTTTCCAAATTAAATCGCGGATGAATTTAACACTGCGCGCCAAGAACCGTGCAACCGCCGGCCAATCTTTGGCCGGTATTACCGCGATGGCAACAACCAGTATTATTAAAAATTCAGCCATTGATATGCCAAACATGTTCGCCTATTCCTTAATTCATTAACAACAACGGGTCCAATTGTATCACGCGGCCGCCATGCATTATCGATGCGCCCAAATGCAAGTGCGGACCGGTTGAACGTCCAGTATTGCCCACCATACCGACCACAGTTTTATTATCAACTGTATCACCAACCGCAACCATAATTTTATCCATGTGTGCATAGACACTTGTCACGCCGCGACCATGCGATACGATTACCATGTTACCGGATAAATAATTATCATCTGCATATATCACTGTACCACGACCAATTGAGTGTACTTGCGTACCCGTCGGTGCCGCAATATCAATTCCGTTATGAGACGAAAACCGCGCACCATTATTATAATTGCGCGCCGCGCCAAATACAGTTGATATACGGTGTCGCGCCAAAATATCCGACAGCGATAAATCCATAAAGTGCGTGGCATTATCATCGGCGGCTTTTCTGCGCGCGGCGGAAACAGCCGCTGCATCGCTATCCACTCGTTTTTGAATTTCTGGCGCATAGCGAACCATTGCATCCGCCACGGTCAGATTTTGGGTCGGATATGTGCGCTGTTCAATCGCGTATGTAAATGTATCACATCGCCCCGGCAGCCCGAATTTACAGAACAGCAATTTTAATTCCGCTGGTTCATCACGCCCCAGCCCAACGACAAATATTTTGTCATGTGAAACACGAATTTTTTCATCACCAATTTTATAAACATATCGATATTGTCCGGTTTGACCGTGCAGCATTCCGCCCTGGCGCGCCGCACCAGACAGCACCGGAGCATCCGGTTCAACGCCGCGCACGGATGCATACAGTGATGTATTGCATGCACCAAAAATCAAAATAAAAAATGCAAATATTTTTTTATTCAAAATAACTGTCGCCGCCGGATGTTGATGCAGTTCTGCGCTGTTGAACCTGGAAAAAATTCCGTCCGAAATCTGTCTTGGTTTTTAGCCCCGAAAACGATACCTCGGTCTTTGCGCCCGTTGCATCTGTCACGGTCCATGCACGCAGTTTCACCGGCGAATTATCGAATACGACAACCATATTGCCCAGACCAGCTGAATCCTTGATATGCATTTTCAGCGAAAAAGTTTTATCGTCCGATGTGGTTTCTGTAACATTAATATCCGCTGTGCGCAGATTTATATTTTTACGAACCAATATTCCAGCAGGCGTACTTGTCAGCGGCACGGTCGTAATCTGGTCCAGCGATTTATCGATAAAGTACAAATCTTTACCATCTGCAATTAATTGTATCGGCGATTTATTATAATCCAATCGAACACGCCCAGGACGCAACATGGAAAACACCCCAGTCGATGATTTTCCGTTCGCGATTTGCGTAAAATCGCCGGTAATACCGGTCAGCGAATTTAAATACTTTTCCGCACGTTCCACCAATGCTTTATCCACCGCGGCATTTGCTGAAAATCCAAAAAACAAAAAACTTAAAATTAAAATAATTTTTTTCATCTGTCCTTCCTTTTTAAATAGCTATATCTTCGATTACGAATTGCGCGGATACCCTACCCTGATATTCATTTCCTTGCAGCCGACCGCATACCTTTATTTTACGACCATTATTGGCGTCGTCCAGTAAAAATTGTCCAACTGGCGAACGCGCCATATTAAATCCAACAAATGATAAATTGGTCCCAGCCGACGTACGTAAATTTCCGCGCAAATGGTCACCGCCGCCCATCGTCGTGGCATACGCCAATTCACCGCCGGATAATACCAACATAGGCTCTGGATTATCTTGGCCGAATGGGGCTAATGCAGACAATTCATCCACCAGTTTCATATTTGCACCACCCGCATCTATTTCAGCATCAATCATGATTTCAGACGCCGCGGTGCAATTACCCAATTGTTCACACACTGCATTTTCAAAAAATTCGGCAAATTCATTTTCGCGCGCTGCATCCAGTCCAAATCCAGCAGCAGCCATATGTCCGCCACCGTCGGTTAAAATCCCAAGTGCCAACGCATCCAAAATTATACGGCCCAAATCGACACCGGGAATACTGCGCCCGCTGCCATCTATTGTGCCATCTGATTTTGTCGCAACGCATACTGGCATGGAAAATTTATCTTTCAGGCGGCCAGCGATTATACCCATAACGCCCTTGTGCCAATTGTCACCAACCAGAAACAAGCACCGTTTGCCGGCATCGCGCGCGACTGTGGCCATTTCGGTCGCGCGCAACATGATGTCATTTTGGATATCCATACGTTCGCGGTTCATATCATTCAGCTGTGATGCCAAGAACCCGGCCGTACCGGCATTATCGGTCAATAATAATTCAAGACCTGGATTCGCATCACCAATGCGTCCGGCGGCATTAATACGCGGACCCAAAACAAAACTGGCTGTATAAGTATTTGCTTTCTTTGCACCAGACACGCGCATCAAAGTATCCAGTCCCAGATTTTTCCGCGCATCCATAACGCGCAGGCCGGTCGCAGCAAATGCACGGTTTAATCCCTTCAAAGGCATCATATCGCATATTGTACCCAGCGCCACCAAATCCATATAATCCATTAAATTTGGTGTGTTAAGCACGCCACGATTTTTCAGTTCACGATTCAAAGCAACCAAGAACATAAACGCAACCCCAACACCCGCCAAGTATGAAAGGTCGGACGTGTCATCGGCACGCTTTGGATTAACAATTGCGTCGGCCTTGGGCAATTCATTGTCCGGACTGTGGTGGTCGGTAATAATAACGGATAATCCCATTTCTTTGGCGCGCGCAACTTCCGCCACACCGCTGACACCGCAATCAACGGAAATTAATAAACCGGCACCAGACGCCGCTAATTCTTCGATTGCCGGGATGTTCAGGCCATATCCTTCGCCTTCACGTGTTGGCAGATGCCATAATGGGTCAGCGCCCAGCGCGCGCAAATATTTTATAACAATCGCCGTACTGGTGATTCCATCAACATCATAATCACCGAATACAGCAATACGCGTGCCATTTTTCAGCGCATCCGCAGCGATACGCGCCGCCACATCCATATCGGCCAATACCGATGGGTCGGGCATAGAATCTTTGATTTGGGGGTTCAGGAATTTTTGAATACCATCGTTGCCAGAAACGCCGCGCGCGCCAAGAATACTTTGGACTATATTATCGCCCTCTCTCGCATGTTCTATCCACGCTTTGCCCAGCATACTCTTATCAACTATCTTTCTCAACGCTATCTCTTTTTTTTTCTTATCAATGGAATCTTACAATATAAAAAGCAAGGGGGCAAATAGAAAATCAGAATAACATTGGCATGATGGTATCAAGTATAGCGCCCGCCGTCGGCACCGCATTCCAAGCCGCAGTGCGCAGACCGAATGATTCTGTTGTGCCTTTGGGTTCGTCCAAAACAATCAGGATTGTATATTGTGGTGCTTCGATTGGAAATGCACCGGCAAATACGGTGATATTACGGCGACGGTCTATAACACCGTTAATACGCTTTTCCGCCGTGCCGGTTTTCCCGCCGATATTAATGCCCGCAACGCGTGCGCGTTTTGCGGTTGTTTCTTCGGCAATACGGAACATAACATTGCGCAATTCCGCAGACATGTCGGCAGATATAACGCGGGTACCACGAATTTCACCGACATTGCGACGATATATCGTCGGCCATACATAAATACCGCCATTAACCATTGCATTCACGCCCAGCAACAAATGCATCGGCGTGACTGAAATTCCGTGACCAAACGACACTGTCGCGCGTTCAACCGGACCCCATTGACGCGGCCATAATGGGCGTTCCGTACGGCCGAATTCCAAATCTAGCGCTTTGTCCATATGAATGCGCTGCAAGAAATCTGATTGCGCACTGCCCGGTAAATCCAGTGCAATTTGAACACTGCCCACGTTGCTGGAATGTAATAATATTTCGCCGACGTTCAAGTTCGGACGCGGCGGCTTGAACGACGCAACATCGCGTATTGTCGCAGACACACGCCCATGACGATTTAATACATTATATGGTTTTGTAACTGGATATTCGCGGGAAAGTCCAATGCCATATTCCATCGCCATTGCGGTATTAAATATTTTAAAGACAGAGCCCAGTTCAAAAACACCGCGCGTTGGATTAAACATACGATTTTGCATCGGGTCATTTTCAACATTTTCCGGGTCAAAGTCGGGCAATGCAACCATCGCCAACATTTCCCCGGTGCGCGAATTCATCAGCATTCCCATCGCACCAATCGCATTATATTTTTGCTTTGCAACAGCCAATTCATGATAAAACACCGCCTGAATCCGCGAATCAACAGACAAAACAAGCGGATGAGTATTTTCGCGCAAATATTTATCGTTCAGTTTTTCTGCGCCCTCTAACCCCCTCATATCATCGGACCGTTCCACAAATCCAACGACGTGCGCGAATAGCCGACCCTTTGGATAAGAACGCCGTTCAGTTTCTTCAACGGAAATGCCAGGCATTTTTGCACTTTTTACAAATCGGCGCTGGTCATCGGTGGCCAATTTTTTGATATATATAAATCGCCGGCCAGAATTAATATCAGCCAGTGCGGATGAAATTGTTTTTTCTGGCATAACACTGTTGATAAATACGGCTGTGGCATCCGCATCTTTGACTTGGTGCGGGCGCAAGACGATATGTCCTGATACAGTATTTTTTGCCAAAATGTCGCCATTGCGGTCAACGATATCCGCGCGCGATGATACCCATGTCCCGGCGCCCGTACCACGACGCGACGCATCTGTGCCATTTATGCCCAGCACCAAAGTCCGACCGATGAATGCGGCAAATAATAATATAAATACAGTATGCACAATTCGCAGCCGACCGACCGACATCCCGGCGCCGGGTGCATTATTCCGCATAATATCTTTGCCAACTTCAAGCATCAGTTATTCAGTGGTATTTCTTCAATTAATACAGTTTTTCTGAATCCAATTGGTTGGAAATTCGGATACATTGTCATAACAACACCACGCAAAGTTTCCGGCCGCATCAACGATGAAAATCGTGCCGCGGAATCCGCATAATCTTGCTGGGCTCTGACAATTTCTGCTTTGGTCCGCGCGCGCGCGCGGTCTTGGACACGGTTTGAAACTTGCAATGCGGCGACCAAAACCCATGCCGCCACAAACAGCCGCACGCCCCAGTTAAACATAACCTCGTCATCTCTCATGCACTATATCCTATCATTCTTTCGTTAAAAACTCAATCACGCCGTTCACACCATTCATACGACCCGTGCCCAGGTGCAGATGCAATGATTCAAATTCATCGGCCAAATTTTCATCACGTAATTGCGCGGGCGATTTTCCCGCCGCCATCGATAATAATAATACAACAATCCCGCGCACCAATACTGAATCAGATTCACCATAATAATTATTATTTTCATCACGATAAATTGCAACATGCGATGCACAACCTTTAATTTCTGTGCTGCGGACGTTTTCTGGGATTGGGACCAATTGCCGTCCCAAATCCATCACGAATTCCAGGCGTTCTGCCGGGTCATGGATTTGCAACAAAATTGTTTTGATTTCATTGTAATTCATCACCAACCCTCTTCCGTTAAATCCAATTCCAGTCGCGCAGTTGTGGACATTTTATCCAGCGACCATGGCGGGTCCCAGACCAGTTCGACATTCACATTGCCCGCGCCTGCCACAGATTCCGCCGCCATTTTCACCATTTGTACAATTTCTTCGGCCATCGGACACGTCGGTGATGTCAGGGTCATTTTTACAATAACCGAATCACTAATTTCAACATCATATATCAACCCCAAGTCCACGACATTCACCGGAATTTCCGGGTCGAATACAGTTTTCAGCGCAGCAAAGATATCATCCTTTGTAAAACTCATTTTATAATTTCCCGCACGGCTTTTACAATTTGTTCCATTTCATCCATCGTATTCCATGGTCCGACTGAAATCCGAATTGTACCCGGAATGCCAAGACGCGCGTGCATCCATGATGCACACATATTTCCAACACGCAAACAAATATTTTTCGCGCCCATCAAGGCCCCAAAATCCAGCGCATGCATATCGTCTATTGTGAATGTCAAAACGTATGCGCCCGGCTGGGACACAAACTTTATCCGTGGTATTTTTGAAAATTCATCGCGCAAGAAATCCAAAAATTTATGATTTATGATTTCTGATTTATGATTTTTTACTGCTTCGCCCAAACCAATAATCTGTGTTAATGGCAATGTACCCGCTTCAAATTTTGCCGGTGGCGTGGCTAATGTCCACTGTTCACCAGTAACCGTCACCACCATCCCGCCACCAAATTTATCTGCGGACCAACGCTGTGGTTCCTTTACATACATCACACCAACACCGGTATCCGCGCCGATTTTATGTCCGGAAAAGCACAGGAAATCGCAATCCCAATCAACAACATCAATCGGCAAATGTGCGGCATATTGCGCGGCATCAACGATTGTTATCACATCTGGATTTATCGTGCGTGCCGCCGTGATAATCCTTTTAATATCTTGCGGTGCGCCCAGTACATTGGACATTGCGGTTATTACAAACGCGTCGCATTGCGGGATTGCAGCTGCATCATAATTAAAATCTGTATCCAATGGCGCGATTATGGTTTTATGTTTTGCTTCAAATGGCAAACGTGCGGAATGATGGTCCAAATCAGATATCGCAACCACAGAATCATTTTTCAACATATTGGTAATACGGTTCAATCCATCTGTCGCGCCGGATGTGAATACTATTTGATTGGAATTTGCTGCACCAATAAACCGTGCGACCGTACTGCGCGCATCCGCAACCATTGCATCAACCGCACCTGCACGGGCACAGATTCCGCGGCCGGCATTCGCATAATTATTTCGCAGAAAATCCATTTCGACCGCAATAACCGATTCGGGCTTTAATGCGCTTGCCGCGGCGTCAACATAAATGGTCTTTTTTTCCATATTTAGTGCCTTTTTCGGGTGATTCGTCGCAACATGTTGTATGGCATCCGAATCGATATTTTCCTATTGCTTTCCGGTTTTACAACACTATACTGCAAGCCCACGCAAAGTAAAGGAAAGGAAAAGGAGAAAATATGTCTATATTGCACTTGAACGATACTGATTTTGCAGATGCCGTCAAATCCGGCGTAACCTTGGTCGATTTTTGGGCTGATTGGTGTGGCCCGTGCCGTATGTTTGGCCCTGTATTCGAAGCAGCGGCACTGATTCATACCAATATAAAGTTTGCCAAATTCGAAGTCGGACCGGCAAACAAAGAAATCCCCGCCAAATATGGAATCCGTTCAATACCGTCTGTTCTGGCATTTCGCGACGGTGAATTGATTTCGGCGAAAACGGGACTTATGCAGCCGGCCGACATGGAACAATGGATTGCCGAAATCGGCGTAAAATAAAGGGTTTTTGTCATGCCAAAAAAAGATTACAAAACCATTCAACTAGATGCGAAATATATTCCGAAAAAATCGGAAGAATATATGTGCCCAGAACAGAAAGCATATTTCTATAATATGTTGATGATTCAACGCGCCGAATTGGTCGCCGCAATGGAAGACGTCGCAAATGTTATAAATGTTGGCCAAAAATTAAATTCTGCGGGTGCAATGGATGAAGCCGACACCAGCAATTTCCAACAAGAAGCCGACCGCCAGCTGCGCATGCATGAACGCGATGCAAATTTACTGCGTAAAATTGACCATGCTTTGGCACAGTTGGAAAACGGTAATTTCGGGTTCAGCGTGATTTCCGGTGACGAAATCGGTATCAAACGTATGATGGCCCGTCCGCTTGCCACCATGACACTGGAAGAACAAGAAGAAATTGAAAAAAGAGAATAAAAAATGCGGCATCGCCGCATTTTTTTATTTTTCATACACATATAATACATGTTGGCCCAAGGTATCTTTATGTAATTGAATGGTTCGGGTCGGCTTTGCGTCTGGCAACGGAAAATCCAATGCAATTATTATTTTGAATTTATTTTTCACCGGTGCGACCGCACGCATTAATCCAGTTCCGGAATAACAAATTCCAATATCAAATCCTTTTGATTTTTTAATAAATTTCACTGCATCACCCAGTACAAACCGGCAATTACGCGGCCCGAATACCGCGCGCGCAATCCAAGAACAAATAAATGCCAATGGCATTAATTCTGCTCCTGTGACTTTCATTTTTGGAAATTCACGTGCAACGCGGCGTGCCATGCCGCCCCACCCGCTGCCAACATCTATCGCTGTTTTCGCGTCCGGATAATTCTTTCGGATTTCAGCCGCGACTGCGTCACGCAAACGACGTGAACTGGGCACTTCGGGCGCGCTGCGAATAATAAATGTTGCACCAACTTCTAAACACAGCAAAATCATAAAGACTGCAAACAACAGCCATAAAACAAGCAAACCAATAAGTAAGTATGTCATTCAAGTTCCAATAATATAAAAGGGGCGTAATCATACGCCCCCGTAATTTAAATCAAGTTAATGCACATTACCATCCTTGGGTCACGCATCCGGTAACGCTTTGATTCAATACGACGAATTGAATAATCAAACCGACCGAGAATAGCAAAGTGAACCCAACCAACAGCGCCAAGCCCTTCTTCTTCAAATCGTCCATCAAGCCTTCGCCCTTGCCTGTGATGATTCCCCATGCCCAGCCTAAAATCATAAACGCCGCACCGATAAACGCCAATGTGCGCAGCAGTTTGAATACTTCTTGCAATTGGCCAATCAGCAAACATATATCTGCCGTAACAATTGGCTGGGCTGCATGCGCGGCACCAATACCGACGACAAGACCAATTCCCGCAAATGCAATTTTTTTAAATATATTTTTCAGTGACATAACTGTCTCCTTTTCCTGTGTATTATGCTAATCATTATATCACAAATCCGGGGAAATAAAAATATTTTTATGCCGCTGGCTTTTGTCCGAAATTCGGCGGTACAATTAATTTATGATTCTGTTCAACGATTGGCTCTTTTTCACACCGGCAACAAGCACCAAGTGAGAAACAAACCAAACCGAGTGTTAAACATAAGATTATCTTTTTCATCTCTATTCCTTTCTTTTTATTTTTTACAAAATCACAAAGTGATTTTGTCATTGCGGCACAGGCCGCAATAGGGTCTATTAAACCTTTTCGCCCGTCCTTGGGTCTACCAGGTCGGACTCCGTAGGCATTCTATAAATATCAACTTCATCCAAATATTCCGCCAAGTCTTTCCATTCTGAATTCATGGTTTCTATCAATCTATACTTCCATGCGCGTTTCCAATCCTTTAAATTTTTCTCACGCCACAATACTTTATCAACATATTTATAATATTCGAAATAGCCCAGCTTGTGAATATTTTTGTCCTCTGTAAATCCGCGAACCGTCCCATTTTTATGCTGCAGCATCCTGCGTCTTAAATTGTTTGTCATTCCTATATATGTTGCTTTTGCGCGTTCGTCGAATAAAATATAAACCCAGAAATTATATTCTTTCATTTTTCAAGCCCCTATTGCGGCCTGCGCCGCAATGACAAATTTTACTTCGTAAAATTTGTAAAACTATACCGGCAATTTAATCGCTTCTGCCATATCGCGCACAAATTGCAGCAACGGCACGGTTTCCTGCGATTCCACGCCCAATCGACGCAGATTCATGGTATTATCGGCGGCTTCCGCCTCGCCCACAACTGCGATAATCGGCGTTTTGGCCAATGACAATTCGCGGATTTTATAGTTCACTTTTTCGCTGCGCAAATCCGCACGCGCATTAACACCGACGGCGCGCAGTTCCGCAACGACCGTGCGCGCATAATCGTCCGACTTTTCCGAAATCGGTGCAACCACAACTGGTTCCGGCGACAGCCATAATGGCAAATTCCCACCCGTAGATTCCAGCAATATGCCCATGAATCGTTCAACAGAACCCAACAGCGCGCGATGAATCATAATCGGACGATGTTTTTGTCCATCTTCACCAACATAAGACAAATCAAAACGTTCCGGCAGATTCATGTCCAGCTGAACCGTACCACATTGCCAAGTCCGACCGATTGAATCTTTCAGATAGCAATCAACTTTCGGTCCGTAAAATGCGGCGTCACCCGCGGCGATTTCAAACGGAATATTATTTTTTTCCAGCGCATTTTGCAGCGCAGATTCCGATTTATCCCACACGGCATCATCGCCAATGCGGAATTCGGATTCCTTACGCGTGGCCAATTTCATACTGATATCATCAAACCCGAATTTGGAATAAATGCCCTTGATAAAGCGCAATACTTTTACAAACTCTTCTTCCAGCTGGTCTTCGGTACAGAATATATGCGCATCATCTTGGGTAAATTCGCGCACGCGCATCAGACCGGAAAGGCCGCCCGATGCTTCGAACCGATGCACCTTGCCAAATTCACCGATATACAGCGGCAAATCTTTATAAGACTTGATACCTTGCGCATAGACCAGCATTCCGCCCGGACAATTCATCGGTTTTACGCAAAATTGACGGTCGTCTTGTGTTTTGCCGGAATAATTATGTTCACCATATTTTGCCCAGTGACCCGATGTTTCCCACAACGAACGGTCCATAATACCCGGCGTAGAAATTTCCAAATACCCGGCGCGTTCCTGGGCGGCGCGCACGAATTCAATCAAGCGACGATAAATGCGCCAACCCTTGTCATGCCAGAAAACCGCACCGGGCGCGTATTCCGGTTCGAAATGAAACAAATCCATTTCACGACCCAGTTTCCGATTATCGCGCTTTGCCGCCTCTTCCATCATTTTTAAATGTGCGGCCAGTTCTTCGACCGTCGCAAAAGCATCAACATAAACGCGTTGCAGCATTTTGTTTTTGGAATCTCCCTTCCAATAAGCGCCCGCCACACTGCGAATTTTAAATGCGTCACGCGGTAATTCTTTGGAATTTTCCACATGCGGTCCGCGACACATATCAACAAAGTCGCGGAATTGATAAATGGAAATTGCCGAATTATCTTTGTCCAAGTCGTTAATCCATTCCAATTTATACGGTTCATTTTTGAAAATTTCGCGTGCTTCAACCGCCGACACTTCGCGGTGTTCGAACCGACCAGCGCCCTTTATCAATTCACGCATTTCTTTTTCAATCTTTGGAAAATCTTCTTCGGTAATACGATGTTCCAAATCAAAGTCATAATAAAACCCATTTTCAATCGCCGGCCCACCACCAAATTTCACATCCGGCCATAATTTTTTCACCGCCGCCGCCAATACGTGTGCCAGCGAATGACGAATAATATCCATATCATAAGACATAACAAAACCTTTGTTTATTTCTGGTTTGCAATGGTAAAGCTTCCATACGCAGAAGTCAACATTTTTGCTTGATTTCAGTATTCAATTAGTTATAATGCGGCCCTATGGCGGGATAGCTCAGCTGGTTAGAGCACGTGAATCATAATCATGGGGTCGGGGGTTCAAGTCCCTCTCCCGCTACCAAAATTTAACGGCCTTGCGGCCGTTTTTCTTTATCCAACAAAATCTATAATCGTTCCAAACAACACTGCAAAGAAGAAACAGACCGACCCGGCGATGACCAGCAGATGCCATATCATGTGTGAATATTTCAGACGACGCCACAAATAGAACAAAACGCCGATGGAATATGACAAACCACCCGCCAACGCGAACACCAGCGCACGCGGTGACACCGTGGCAATCATTTTTGGCAATATAAATAAAACGGTCCAACCCATAATCAGATACAGCAATACAATCCATTTCGGCTGTTGTTTCGGCCGACGGATTTTCATCACTGCGCCGAATATTGTGACCGCCCATAAGATTCCAAATACTGTCCACCCAACCCATCCGCGCATATTGACCAGCAAGAACGGCGTGTATGTTCCGGCGATAAGTGCATAAATCGCAACGGAATCCCATACTTCGAAAAAGCATTCCGATTTCTGGCCCACCATCGCATGACACATGGTCGAGCCGAAATACAAAGTAAACATAGTTGCGCCGAATATCGCGCAAGACACCAATGCCCACCAATTCTGATAAACCGCTGCAAATGCGCACAGCACGGCCAATCCTGCAATCGCCAAACCGATGCCGATACCATGCGTTAAAATATCCAAAACATTTTCGGATTTTGACGGCAATCGTTCCCAGCGAAACAGCCCAGCAGCACGCAGCGCGCGCAGCAGAGCATTCGCGCGTGGTTCGGATTTAATCGCACGCGCCTGACCGCGCGCAATCCGTGCTGGTTTTTTATTTTGTTTTTTTGTTACCATTTTTCTTCCTTTTTATTTTTACCCATTCGTTACTTTCCCAATCCGTTCGCGTACCCGTGCGTCACCCATAACCTGCATTATTGAATATAAATCCGGTGTGTTTGTGCGACCGGTTATTACGACACGCAAAGCCATCGCCGCATCACCATTCGATATGCCAAGCCGTGCCGCAATATCCGTAATCTTTTTCCACCACGTATCTTTGTCGTCGTTGACATTAAAGGTGGCCAGGAATTCTTGTAGGGGCGCGTATTCGCGCCCTTGGGCGCAAGTATGCGTTCCTACAAATAAATCATCCCAAAAATATGCAACTTCTTCCAGCGTCTGTTTCCATGTAACAAAATCTTTTCGGATACGTTTTGGATTATCGCGTTCAATGGATAAAATCGCACGCAAGTAATCTTTTTGACCGGAAATTGTACCCCAGAATTCATCATAATATTCCGACCATGCATAAATTCTGTCGACCAATTCATCAACTGGCATGCCTGCAATAAACTCCCTTGCCCACCATTCCAATTTTTTCATATCGAACAGCGCACCAGACATCGGAATCTTTTTAATTTTCAAATCATATTCCCAAATGTTTTTAACCTGGCCTTTTGCCTTTGCTTCTTCGTATCCGGACGCGACAATGTTAAACAGATATTCCAAGACTGCTTCCACTGGCCAACCGTCTGAAATAAAATTCGCCGCATTTGCCATCGGGTCTTTGCGTTTGGATAATTTACGCTGTTTCCCTGTTTCATCATCAATGGTATCCAATGTCGATGTGTGAATATACACTGGCGGAATCCAGCCCATCATATTAAACATCTGGATATGCAGTGGGAACGAAGACAGCCATTCTTCGCCGCGCACAACATGCGTGGTACGCATAAAATGGTCATCGACCAAGTGCGCGAAATGATACGTCGGCAGACCGTTGTCTGATTTAATCAAAACTGCGTCCTCATTATTTTCTGGGAATGCAATCGACCCGCGAACCGCATCTTTACAGTATATTTTTTGTTCCGGATTGCCGGTTGAATACAAACGAATCACTGGAATTTCGCCAGCGTCCAACCGCGCAATTACATCGGCCGCAGACGCATCGCGCCATATCGCCCATTCGCCGTAAATTCCAGTTGGTAATCCCGCTGCTTTTTGTTTCTCGCGAATTTCATCCATTTCAGCCGATGTCAAAAAACACGGATATGCCGCGCCGCGCGTAAGCAATTCCGCCGCAACGGACGCGTAAATATCTTTGCGTTCCGATTGAAAATAAGGACCATAATAGCCGCGCGAATACTTGTTGTTCGCAATCGGACCTTCGTCAGATTCCAAACCAAATGACCTTAACGATTCCAATATAATATGTGTTGCGCCATCAACTTCGCGTTTTGTGTCCGTATCTTCGATACGCAGGTAAAAAACACCGCCGGATTGTTGCGCCAATTTTTTATCAATCAAGACCTGGTACAATCCGCCCAGATGCATATATCCGGTCGGCGACGGCGCAAAACGCGTAACCATTGCCCCATCCGGCAACGTGCGCAATGGAAATTTTTCTTCCAGTTCCGCAATGGTGTATTTCGGCACCCCGCCCAGCACCCGCGCAATTAAATCTGGTGATAAACCTGCTCTCATTTCATTTGCCTTTTCAATTCTGGCATTTTATACTTAAAAATATGGAAAATACAGAAAAATCTTTCATTATCAGGACTTTCGGCCGGATACATGGCAAAAAATTGTCCCCGCGACAACAATGGCTGGTGGATAATTTGTTGCCGACGCTGTCGCCCGCAAGGGGCGTATGCGATATTCCCCTACAACCCATGATTCTCGAAATCGGATTTGGTGCAGGCGAACATCTGATGCATTTGACACAAACAAATCCAGATGCAACAGTCATCGGCGCAGAACCTTTTATAAACGGCATCGCATCATTGTTATCACACATGACCGATGACCAAAACCAAGTTAAACCAGAATATCAAAATATCAGAATCTGGCCGGATGATGTTCGGAAATTACTGGGCGCAAATGTTCGCCCCTTTGATAAAATTTATATCCTGCATCCGGACCCGTGGCCCAAAGCACGCCATGAAAAACGTCGTCTGCTGTCCGCGGAATTTTTAACCGAATTGACCACACATCTTGCGCCCGACGGTGAAATAATCTTTGGTACGGACCATGTGGATTTATTTAAATGGACGATTGAACAGATTGCAAAAACAAATTTAAAAATAAAAAATTCGGATTTCACAATACCGCCGGAATCCGGACTGGATACGCGATATAAAGCCAAAGATATGTTTGGCGCGAATCACGCGCAATATTTGGTTTTGGGAATATGCTAATATTTACCTG
Organism: Alphaproteobacteria bacterium; assembly: GCA_009784235.1. GTDB lineage: Bacteria > Pseudomonadota > Alphaproteobacteria > Rs-D84 > Rs-D84 > WRKW01. The sequence goes on from WRCC01000003.1 coordinate 169,262, forward strand.
AATTACTTCTTCTTTCCCAAGCCCGTCTTTTTTGCAATTTTCGCGCGGGTTTTTGCATAATTCGGCGCGGTCATTGGATAAGTATCGCTCAGGTTCCATTTCGCACGATATGATTCCGGCGTCATGTTCCATTTTCGCTTGATATACCGACGCATCATGGTGTGCCAAGTACCGTCTTCAAAACACATTATGGAATCCGGACGAATGCTGTCCGTGATTTGCTTTGCCGTTAATTGTACGGCGGCCGCACGACGCAGCGATTCTGTCGCTTGGCGTACAGCTTCATCAATGGTTAATTTCGGATTCACTGTCACCGCCGCCGCCGCCAATGCGGCAATCGCATCAACCGAAGTTTGCGGCTTTGAATTCGAAGCTGTATGTTTTTTTGGCATGTCTTGCAATCCTTTATATTTGTATTATAATTACCATAACATAAATAAAGAGCAAGTAAAATATAAATCAAATGCCAAAACCGACCAATAAATCTGTTTTGAAATCCGCCCTGCCCGTCGCGCCGCTGGCCGACCGTATGCGCCCAAAAACAATTGATGATATTATTGGTCAAAAATCGCTGCTGGGGCCGAACGGCTTGGTGCGCCAGATGGTTGATTCCGGACATCTTTCGAATTTATTGCTTTGGGGGCCGCCCGGATGCGGCAAGACCACAATTGCACGCGCGTTGGCCGGTACAACCGATATGGAATTTGTCGCGATGTCTGCGGTTTTTTCGGGCACCGCCGATATAAAAAAGATTATGGAAGCCGCAAAGATGAATCGCGAAATTGGCCGCGGAACCTTGTTGTTTATCGATGAAATCCACCGGTTTAATAAAACGCAACAAGATACCTTGTTACCATATCTGGAAAACGGAACAGTTGTTTTTGTCGGCGCAACCACCGAAAATCCATCGTTTGAATTGAATAACGCGTTGCTGTCGCGGTGTCATATTGGCGTTCTGACGCCATTATCATCCGAAGACCTGTTGGAATTATTGGAACGCGCAGAAAAGTTTTTGGATGTGAAAATGCCATTGGCGGCAGATGCCCGAATTCATTTGGCACAGATGGCCGATGGCGATGCACGGTTTTTGTTGAATACAGCAGAATATTTGGCACGCACGAAATTTGCCGCGCCACTGACACCCGAAGAACTGGATGCGGCAATCCAAAAGCGTGCGCCACTGTCCGATAAATCCGGCGATGAACATTATAATTTAATTTCGGCTGTACATAAATCATTACGCGCATCTGATACCGATGCCGCACTCTACTGGACCGCGCGCATGATGACATCCGGCCAAGACCCGATGTATTTGTTCCGCCGATTGACCCGTTTTGCAATGGAAGATATCGGTCTGGCCGACCCGAATGCAATGCAATTGGCATTGGCTGCGTGGCAGGTTTATGAACGGATGGGCAGTCCCGAAGGCGACCTGGCACTGACCGAGCTGGTTATTTATTTAGCAACCGCACCGAAATCAATCGCGAACTATCGCGCCCAAGGCCAAGCATATCGCGCAGCGCAAGAATTCGGTTCATTAATGCCGCCGAAAAATATCCTGAACGCGCCGACCAAAATGATGAAGAATATGGGATATGGCAAAGATTATATTTACGAACCGGATACGGCGGACGGTTTCAGCGGCCAAAATTGCTTCCCGGAATCAATGCCCCGCCAGACATTCTATCGTCCCAAAGAAATAGGGTTCGAGCGCGAGATTAAAAAGAGACTGGATTATTGGAATGGATTGCGTAAAAAGTCTTAATGCAATCTTTCCACGACCATAACTGCATTTCTTATATTAACTTGGACCGTCCATCTGTAAAGGCGCATGTTGGTATTATCAAAGAAATGTGTAATAAATGCGTCGCCTTGGCTGTATCCGATGTCGCTTGCTTCGTTATCTGGGTTTAATTCCGCACCAACAGCCAACGTCCCTTGCTTGTTATTTGTTTGCTGGCCAGAATAATAGTGTATTCCCCGGGATGCGTAACTTATCGGCGTATCGCTGTTATTGTCTATGCGCGCACCCCAGTAATTCGCTGTGGATGCCTTGAACGCACGAAATCTTAAATCATCCATATCAATATAAAATTCATTACCGGTAATCGCATTCAAAACCGAATTTGAACGAATTTCATACAGCGCGGCCAATGAAGTATTCGGCTTATCCATCAAATCGTTCCAACTGCCCGTTGTCGCAACGGTCGCCAATTGTTCGGGTTGAACCGCAGTATCCGCACGTGCGCCTTGGGCCGCCGTTGCAAAATCGCCCGGCCCTTTTAATGAATCATAATATTGGCCGTACCAATCGATTGCGGCAAAATTCCCGGCGGTGCCGCCCATTTCCTGGTTCGGGCGGGATTTATCTGCTTTTGGTGCAATTGTTGCCAAAGTTGCCAACAAATCACTGCGTGCAATACCAGAATCAATGTAATCGCCGCCCCAATCCAACATGGCTAATTGACCGCCAACGGCATCTGCCGGTTTATCCGCTTTGTTTTTTATTTTATCATCGACGCTGGCCACAAGTGCTTTCAGTTCATCAACATTCATCCCAGAATCATAATATTGTCCGTACCAATCCAATATGGCCAAATTACCGCCAAATGTAGAACCAGGCGGCAACAGATTTATTTTCTGTGCCAACAGCGCATCGACTTCGCCCTTGGTATAAATATTTGCAGCGTTGTTTTCCAAGGTATTTGCAATCTTGGTGGCAAATTGATCAACATATTCTTTGGACGCGATAAGTCCCGGTGTAACAGAATCTGCGCGCAATGATGCAGCCGCAATCGCGAATACAAACACCGACAACAAAAATACAGTTTTTTTGTTCACTCCGCATTGATGATATGAAAAAACACAATACAAGCACAAGGAAAAAGTTCATAAACATTAGATAAATTTATTAAAAACAAATTTAAACATCACACATTAAATAATTTATTTTAGATAAAGCAGTTCAATAAATTAAAATAAATTGTTGTTTTTGTGTTCGATTAGAATAAAAGATTTAACCGTGCGCCGATACGCCATTCTTCGGTTTCAAATTCATAATCAAACGAACCAACGTACATCGTCCGGCCGTATCTTTTTGCGACCTTGGCACCCAGCCATTGTTGGTCAAAATTCGGATTTGTGGATTTACGCAATATTGCATTCGCGCCCAGTGACCAGTCCCACCCTATTCTGAAATATGCTTCGGGAATAATATCAATAAATGCCATACCGTTGACTTCATCGAATATCCATGATGTCTGCGCCACAGTGGCCAATGTTACCCAATTCCATTGCCGACCGACCCGTACGCCGGCTGCATATACTGTATCTGAATAGTTCGGCACAGACGCCGCACCAGTGAAATTAAGCCCTGCAAATATATCGATTTTGGTCGCAGTATCTTGCGCACGATACCAGCCGGTCAAGCCAATACCCGAAAATCCGGTATTATCAGTGTGATAGCTGGCCTGGTAATTCACATCCGCGGAAATAGCCATATTACCGTTAATGCCGTATGAAAATCTTTGTTGGGCCTGGAATCTTTCATTTCCGACATATATTGCGGAACGTGATACAAAATCGCGCGCTGCTTCGAAAAACATCGGGTCTTCGGTATCAAGGATAAACGCCGTGACCGGCGTGAATCCGCCGCTGCCCAAGCTTTCATCGCCAATATTCGCGAACACAGGCGACGCCAATGCACTGAACACGATAACCGATGTGATTATTTTACGCATTTATTTATTCCTTAGAAATAGAAATATACTTTCGCACCCAGCGTCAGGTCTTGATACGATGACATGTGCAACTGGCTGACGTATGTTGGCGGAATAGACGGTGTCCATGCCCATACTTCGGCTTTTTCGCTGCCATTAGCACTGTCCCAAACTGATGCGCGACCGTACAGTCCGATTGCAAAATGGTCGCCCGGTTGCCAATTTATTCCGGCAGAAATGCTCAGCTGTGAATGCCAATCGTAATTTCCAAATACAAGCTCTGCACTGACCGACCAATCGCGGTCCAGTGCCGAAAATACACCCAAGCCACCTTCGGCATAGACCGAATTATCGACATTGCGTTTGAACGCAAAGTATGTTGTATTACCCGCATCGTCTGTTATTCCATTTCCGTATGAATTATCATCCCACATAACGTACCACAGGCGCGCGATACCATAGATGGTCGTATCGGAAATTTTGTATCCCAACTTATAATCGGCCAGCAATGTGCTTGCAATATCGTTCCATTGATAATATCCGGCGATATATGAAATCCAGTCAGAATCTTCATAAAATTTCCATTGTGCGCCAATGCCATACTGGTCAAATCCATTCTTTTTATTTTTATCATTTGGTATCAACGGCGAAGACCAATTCATTTCATAATTGTTCCATCCGTATTTCACACTGCCGATAATCGCAATATCATCAGTGATACCGAACGACAAGTCTTGTTTTATGAATAATTGCGTTGCCTTCCAATCGCCACCCAGGCCTTCGTAAAATCCGTCTGCGCTTTGAATAATACTGGGGTGTACATCGACCAGCTTGAAATCATAAGTATTCCGATGCCATCCAATATCGGTCAGGCCACCAATACGACCCTGGGCCGGTTGGAAGAACGGATGCGCCAGGTGATATTTGCGCGCAGCTTCTTTGCGTACGGTTTCCGTGCGCTTTGGTGCAGGTGCTGGCTTTGCAGCTGGCGGCGGTGCGGGTTGTGCAACAACGCGTTGCGGTGGCGGTGCCATTATTGGCACAGGCGCAGCAACGGGTTTGCCACATCCAGCGTCACATCCACAGAATTCATCATACTTGGCAGAATAATACATATTCTTGCAATCATTAACGCGGAATCCAGATGACCGGGTGTCATATTTATGCATAACTACATTAACTGGTGCTGCTGGCTGTGCAACAACCGGTTCCGGACGCGCCGGTGGCGATGTCAAATCAACAGTATTCGCACCATGAAAACCGGTCCCAGTCGAACCGATATTATTATTTATAACAACGGACGCCATAGAATCCGTTGATGTCACCACAGCCGCCATTCCAAATACAGCCGCCGCCCATGTGAATAAAGATAATTGTTTTTGCATAAAAATCCCTTTACTTGTAAAGGCATTATATCACAAAAATGAACTGAAAAAAATAGCTATTTGCGCGCAAAATATGACTTTACAAAATCAGCAACAACCATGCCAATAAACGCGCCGAACAACACGTCTGTCGGCCAATGAACGCCGGATGCAACGCGTGACAATGCAATAACAATGGCCAATGTCCATATCGCCCATTTGTATTTCGGAAACAATAATCCAATCATAACCAATCCGGCAAATGATGCGGCCGTATGTCCCGATGGCATTGAATTAAACGCCCATTCACGCGTCATTGGGTAAAAACCAGTCTGCCCCAATGCTTCGAAAAATATTGGCCGCATACGTCCAATGATTATTTTCAGCGCGCCTGTAACCGCACCCGCCGCCAAAACAGATAAAAATACCAACCGCGCGGTGCGTATAATGTTTTGTGGTGGCGCACCATCAGTGTCATCCCACAAAATTCTGCGAGTACAGAATTTGTGCGGGGCCTTGTCGCGTTGGACCATATACATACACAATTTCGCAACGATTAAAACCAACCCCGACACCGCAATCCAAATTTTGAAACTGAACAAACCATCGAAAATTTTCCAAATCGAGAAATCGAAATTCCGCATAAAATTATAAACCGGAATATCCAGCCATAAAACCCCAACCCCAATAAATACACCCAGCACAGCCGATGTAATGCTTAATAATTTCCATTTGATTTTATTGTCGTTGGTTAAAAACATTCTAATCCTATGTCCAATATATGGGACAGTTTATACGAGTCACCATCACGAACCACCAATCACAACTTACCGCATCAATCCGTTATAAGCCGACCGGTCGGTTAATATTTTTATCGCAACGGCAGCGGATACCGCATCTTCGTCCGCGCCGGAAATTATGCCTGGACATCCGCGGCGAACGGCATCGCCGTCAATATCCGACTCTGCATTAAAGTCGCGCGCGCCGAATTGCCCGTTCACAACATTTACGAAAAATGCATTTTGTTGTTCAGTGCTGCGTATGGTGGAAAGGCATACAATCGGAAATATTCCGCGTTCTTCAATCACGCGACCGGACCCAGTTTTTATACTGCGATTTAATACTTCCAATTGGCCGCCGTGACGCAAATCAATCCGCGTTGCCAAACGCGCACGACCCGCAGTTGGCGTGCCGACCAAAAGTCCCCTGTGATTTTCATAGAATGCGGCCGCCAATGCTTCCCCCGTGCCGCGTGTACCGCCAGATACCAATACAATAATTGGAATTTGTTCGGATATGATTGCATCGCCGCCGGGCGTGATTTCAATTTCTTCCTTTGCCGATTCCGATGAACGGAGTACTGGCACGCGCCCCATAAACAGTCCGGCCAGCTTTGCCGCCGCACGTTCATCATCACCCGCCGCCGCACGCAAGTCAATTATTATTCCGGATGCATTTGTGTGTCGCAATAATGCTTCGCGAATAATATTTGCTGAATTATCCGAAATGCGATGTACAACGATTTCAAGTATTCCATCGCGCCAAATTATATCGCTGTCCGCCATCACAATGGTCGCACGGCGAAGCGTTACATTTCGCGCACCCGATGGCGATAAAACGTTCAGGCGCAAAGTTCCAGAATTAAACCCGGCAAATGCGGCCGTAACTGCACCCGGATTCATACCGGATACGGATGCGCCGTTAATTTCAGTAATCAGGTCGCCGTCGCGTATGCCGGCTTCATCGGCCAGTCCGCCTTTGAACACGCCGCTGACCCGGAAATTACCACGGTTGTCCGTCGTGCCTTCGATTCCCGCCGATGTAATCAGACGTCCGTCTTGAACAACTTGTTCTTTTTTTGAATAAATATATCGGCCATTTTCGTCCAGGCCGTTTATCAATGCGCCAACCGCAACTTCATACACGCCAGATTCAGGCAGCGCGCGAAACGCTGGAATATGTTCACGCAGACGCAGCACCAGCGCAGTCGTAACCTGGCCAAATTCGGTCCAGTTATTTTTTATCGGACGCGGCCAATTACCGACAATCGTATCGCGCCATACCAAGACAACACGATTATCCGTCGCCGCAATATGCGCGTCTTTGTCCAGATTTTCTAATGATTCAATCGCGATATTTATCCCGCGACCACCCCATTTTACACCATCCAATTTTTCATAAATATCGGCAAACACATCCGACATCTGGATAACATTTATGCCATCCACTATTGGTTTATCTGGGTCGAAAAGACTGGCGTTGCCAGAAGTAGTCAGTAAACAGTAGACAGTAGACATTAATATAGTGAAAAGTTTTAATTTCTTCATGCCCATCTCCTACGGTCTACTGACTGCTGTCTACTGTTTACTATTTTCCCCGCGAATATTGAAATTCAACAACAGCGAATTCGAAACAAATATCGACGTCAATGTGCCCAGGATAATCGCAAACATCATCGCCAATGAAAAATCGCGCAGCACGGACCCAGCAAACAAATACAGCCCCAGCATACACAGCATCGTCGTCATATTTGTTATGATAGTGCGTCGCATCATTTCATTGATGGACAAATCGATTAAATTAGCCGTCGGCATTTTATGATATTTTTTTACGTTTTCTTCGATACGGTCGAAATTCACAACTTTGTCATTTGTGGAATAGCCAAGGCCCATAAGTATAACCGCAATCGATGTCTGATTAAATTCCAATCCGACAAGCGAGAAGAACCCAAACATAATAACAAAGTCTGATACCAATGAAATCAGCGAACTGACCGCGTATCCGCCCCGATACCGAATCCAGATATATACCGCCATCAAGATAAACGCGAACAATACGGCCAATATTCCGCCGCGTATCAATTCGCCACCGATTTTCGGACCGACGATTTGAACTTGTTCATACGTCACATGGTCGCCCAGGACTGTTTTGATTTCGCTGACAATCAGGTTTTGTTTTTCTTCGGTCGAATCTTTGGTCATACCAATACGGATGAGTATTGTTCCAGTATCCTGGAATTCTTGTAATTCCGGGGACAATTCGGCCAAATCGCTGCGCATACGGTCAATTGTGTATTCCGGATTTGTCGATTTTACTTCCATAGATATACCGCCGGAAAAATCAATGCCATAATTCAATCCGCGAAACACCAATGATAATATGGACAACGTCATCAGTCCGACCAATATGGCGTACGACAATTTGCGATACTTCATAAATTTTAATTGCATTTTTTTAACCTTTTTACTTCTTATTTTTAACAAAACCAATCTTCTTATTCTTTCCGCCCATATATATATCCACCATAACGCGCGATAATAATACGCAAGTGAACAGAGTGGTCAAAATACCAATAGACAATGTTACGGCAAATCCGCGTATCGGACCCGCGCCAAATTGGAACAAGACCAGCGCAGCAATCAGCGTAGTTAAATTCGCATCCAGAACGGTTTTCAGCGCGCGATTAAACCCAGCATCAACCGCGTGCAATGGACTGGCCCCGCTGCGCAATTCATCGCGTATTCGTTCAAACTGTAACACATTCGCATCAACCGCCATGGCAAGGGTCAGCGCGATACCAGCAATACCGGGCAATGTCAGCGTCGCACCCATCAGCGCCGCAACACCGATTATCATCATCATATTTACGACCAGTGCAATATTGGCAAACACACCAAACAATCCATAAACAAGCAACATCGAAAGTATAACCAATAACACACCAATGATTGTTCCCATGCGACCAGCCTCGATTGTATCCGCACCCAGGCCCGCACCAACGGTACGTTCTTCGATAACGGTCAATGGCGCCGGCAATGCACCACTGCGCAACAGCACAGCCAAATCTTTTGCAGATTGCACTGTAAAGTTTCCGGAAATCTGGCCGCGGCCACCCGGAATCGGTTCGCGAATTACCGGCGCAGATAACACTTTGCCGTCCAAGACAATTGCAAATCTTTCATTCACATGTTCGGTGGTCAATCGCGCAAACCGACGCGCGCCGGCGGAATCAAATACCTGGGTTACAACCGGCATATTGTTTTGGTCAAAACTTGCCTGGGCATCGGTCAATGATTCGCCCGATACTTCGACGCGCGAAAACACCGGAATCATCTGGGTCGGGTCATCCATTAATGGTAAAAATTCTGTCCCGGCCGGCGGACGGCCGGACGCCATCTGTTCGCGTGATATATTTTCATTCACCAGATGGAATGTCATCTTTGCGGTCTGGCCGATAAGTTCTTTGATGCGTTCTGGATTATCGACGCCCGGCAATTGCACCATTATATAACGGCCGCCTTGGGTTTGAATGCTGGGCTCTTTGGTGCCCAGCGCATCAATACGACGACGTACAATTTCAATCGAACGGTTCAACGCATCTTCGGTCATACGCATACGTTCTTTGTCCGAATAAGACAAAGTAATTGTATTTCCGGATGCGGTGATATCGACACTGTCACCCAGTTCAGAGCGCAACCGTCCGCGTGCAGCCGACACGTCAGACGAATCACGAATTACAACGGATACCTTGCCACCGATATTGCGCAGGTCTGAAAACCGAATAACACCCTTGTCGCGGCGCAGCAATGCGGTACGCGCACCATCGTAAAGCTGGTTCATTTTTTCCGCAAACATGACTTCGGTATCAACTTCCAGCAACAATTGCGCGCCGCCACGTAAATCAAGACCCAAAGATATCGGCTGGATAAAGCTTGGCAGAAATTTTGCCGCCGGCGAATAAATCGTCGGCACAGCAAGCAAACAGCCGATGATTGCGATAGTGATAATTATAAACTTCTTAAACATAAGTAAACCTTATTTATGATTTATGATTTATGATTTATGAAATCTGTTAAATCAGAAATCAGAAATCCTAAATCATAAATTACTCAATATTTGCAACTGCGCTTTTCGGGATATCAATCACGACGCCTTTGGCAATTTCGACTTGGATTTTTTCGCCATCGATTTTTTTGATAACGCCATAAATTCCGCCCGCACACAATATTTTATTGCCAACGGCCAATTTGCTGAGCATATTTTTATATTCTTTCATGCGGCGCTTGTTCGGCAGAATCATAAAGAAATAAAGCACTGCGAATATAACAACAACGTACAGCATCATTCCCCAGAAATCAGACTTTGGCATCGCATCAGATACCGGTTCTATTACATTAACAACAACATTTTCCATTTTTTCTTCCTTTGTTTATCGTAGGGGCGCGTATTCGCGCCCTGGGCGCAAGTATGCGCCCCCAGTTCTATGCGAAATCATAGAAAAAATACCCCATCGGGTCAATAGATTTATAACCTTTCAAACCATTTATCAATTTCGGCGATTGTAATCATTTTATAAACCGGTCGGCCGTGGTTGCACTGCCCCGCCCTTTCTGTATTTTCAATATCACGAAGCAGCGCGTTCATCTGGTTCAAATCCAGCGTTTGCCCCGCCCGCACCGAATGATGACATGCATGGTTGGCCAATTTCAGATGTAATTTTTCGGACAATTTTGACGAATGCCCGGACGACCGGACTTCACTTGCCACATCGCGCAGAACCTTTGTCCAATCCAAATCCCAATCGGCCGGTTTTTCATAAATCGCAATTGCATCGTCGCCGAATTCATCGATTTTCAATCCACATGCCACCAATTCATCTGCGATTTCCATGACTGCCGCAACTTCTTCGGATTTTAATTTTATAACTATTGGTGTCAGCAACGGCTGGCGATTAATCTGACGCGCGCGCAGTTTTTCGTAAACAATGCGTTCGTGCGCAGCATGCTGGTCAACAATAACCAAACCGCCAACATTTCGCGATAATATATATTTGTTCCCAATTTGACCAATTGCACGGCCCAGCGGGTAATCAGCGGCCGGTGCAGAATTTTCCGCAACATACCGCGCCGCAACATTTTGAACATAGTTATGATATTTGCCAGGCTCGTTGATGAAAAGTAAATCATGCCCCACATTTGGTACACAAAATAAATTGTCATCACGTATCACTGCTTGGTCAACCTTCAAACTTTCTGTCTCAAACTTCCCTGCGGCACACAGCGGCACAGCCAACGAATCCCTTATTGTCTTTATAATAAATGCACGAATTCGCGATGGTTCCAAGAAATGAACTTCGGTCTTGGCCGGCGATACATTCACATCAACTTCACCGGATGGTAATTCCAAATACAGCGCCACAGCCGGAAATTCGCGCGCAGACATTACGTCCATGTATGCGGCGCGCAATGCCCCAACCAATACTTTGTCTTTGACCGGCCGACCATTTACAAACAGATATTGGTCGATGGATGAAGCGCGCCGGAATGTCGGTTCCGATACAAATCCGGATAATTTTAATTCGCCAGATGTATTCAATATTTCAATCATTCGTCCATCCGCATCATCGCCGATAATTGAAACTGTGCGGTCGTAAATTGATTGTCCGCCCAGATACCGCCACTTATTATTTAATATGAATCCTACATCTGGCCGGGCCAATGCCAGGCGCTTTACAACTTCGACAATTGACATCATTTCCGCGCGGTCACTGCGCAAAAATTTCAATCGCGCAGGTGTTTTACCGAACAGGTTTTCTGCGCGAACACGCGTACCTGATTCCCATGCGCTGGGGCGAATTTCCCCGGTTGAACAATTTAATTGCAAGCCATTTCCACCACGATTTGTATCAATTGTCATATCCGATACAGATGCAATACTGGGCAGTGCTTCGCCGCGAAATCCCATAAAGTTTATATTTAATAAATCACCATCGGCCAATTTACTGGTCGCATGACGCATAATGCATTTCGCCAAATCTTCATGTCCCATTCCGCCGCCGTTATCAATTACGCTTATCAGTGTTCGGCCGCCATCGACCACATCAACAACAATCTGGTCTGCGCCGGCGTCCAGCGCATTTTCAACCAATTCTTTGACCACCGATGCCGGGCGTTCGACAACTTCGCCCGCCGCAATTTGGTTTATTAATGAATCTGATAGAATTTTTATGGTCATTTTATTTTTTAAACGAAATTTCCAAAATTTCGTATTCTCGGTCGCCGGATGGCGTTTTAACAACGCAAGTATCACCAACACATTTTCCAATCATTGCACGACCAAATGGCGAAGTACATGCAACAATACTACGTCCATCGGCTTCTATATCCGACAATAATTGACACTGCATCTGCCGACCATCTTCGTCTTCCACCACAACATGTGCGCCGAATGTAACCCGGTCACCGGATAATGATGCAACATCAATAATTTCCGCATTTTCGATGATTTCTTCCAGATATCGCATGCGTTTATTTATATTTCTTTCGGTTTCTTTGGCCGATGAATATTCCGCATTTTCGGATAAATCGCCCAAATCACGCGCAGCCTTGACCGCCACCAAAATTGCCGGATGGTCAACGGTTTTCAATTGGGTATATTCGGCCATGCTTTTGTCGTATCCCGCCTTGGACATGGGTTTCTTTGTCATTTCAAACTCATTTGATTTTTACCTTTTTTCCCATTATAATAAAGAAATCATGCAAATAAAGCCAAAAATTTTAACCCGGTTTCTGATGCGGCGATTCCTGTCGGCTTTTCTGATTGTTCTGGCCGTGGTTGCCGGCATAATATTTACGATAACATTTGTTGAAAAATTGCCCAGTTTTCCGTCCGCCGTTGATGCGGCACGAATATCGTTCGCACTGATTTTGGAATATGTGCCACTGATGCTGCCGCTTGTTGCTTTTATGGGCACATTGCTGGCCATGTATAATCTGACCCGTTCCAGCGAAGGCGTCATTATATCCGGCGCCGGTCTGTCGCCATACAAAACCATGCGCCCGTTTTTGATTATTATCACGATTATCGGAATCATTGCCACACTGGTTGTAAATCCGATGGCAATACGCATGAATCAGAATAACCTGAACGCGGGCAGCATTGACTTGGTTGATAATGCCGTATGGCTGCGCGAATCGAATGACGGCCAAATTTTCACAATGCGCGCAACCGGAATCCGCATGACCGACGCAAATAAAATGATATTTACAAATGCCGCCGCATTTGTGCAATCGGCTGAATCGAAATTCAAGGAACGCATCGAATCACGCGAAATAACGCTCACCCAGGACGGCCAATTCAAAGCAACAAATGTTACAGTATTTGGTCCAAACGGCGCACCAATTACGCGGCGAACATGGGAAATTGATACATTAATGTCACCGGATAATGTTCTGGAACGACATTTGAAACCAGAACAAGTTTCTTTTTGGAAATTGCCCAATTTTATAAAATCATTATCGCAAATGGGATTGAACACGCGGGGACATTTGATTCAGTTTTGGAAATTGCTGTTTTTGCCGCTGGTGCTGATTGCAATGGTGGTGCTGGGCTTTGCATTTTCCCAAACGAACGAGCGCCGAAATTTTTCATTCGGCATAAAGTTTTCGATTGGAATATTAACGTGTTTTATATTGTATTTTATCACGAATGTGTTTGCGGCGCTGGGCGTATCCGGGTCGCTTCCCACCGTTATCGCCGTGCTGGTTCCACCGATGATAATATTATCTGCGGCGGCATTTTTCATCGTATCATTTGATACGATATAATGGAATAAAGATGAAAAAACAAAAAAATAAATTATCGACAAAAATAATTATTATCGCGCTGTGCTGCGGGATTTTATTGACATTGACGTTTTTGTACTTTGCACCGACGGTACATGTAACTGAAATTTTATTATATCCAAAATGAATTATACAGATGTATTCTTGGAAGCAATCTCTGCCGAACGCGGCCGCGCAAAACACACTATTGCATCGTACGGTTCGGACCTGCGCGCCGCTGAAAATATACTGGGCGATTTGACACATGCAACCGCGGATAATTTGCAAAAATATTTGGCCGGATTGTCCGCATCTGGCGCTGCTGCATCCGGTATAGCACGCAAAACCAGCGTACTGCGGCAATTTTATAAATTTCTGAATCTTGAAAAAATCATGTCGAATAATCCGGCGGCCGCATTGGAATTGCCAAAAGTTACAAAGAAAATCCCAAAGTATCTGACGCCGGACGAAGTTGAATTATTAATATCCAGCGCGGGCGATATCAAGACATCCGTACGATTGCGCGCGATGTTGGAATTGCTGTATGCATCCGGACTGCGCGTATCTGAATTATGCGAATTAAAAATGAATCAAGTTCTGCGCGATAAATTATTGATACGCGGCAAAGGCGCCAAAGAACGCATGGTTCCGATGCATGATGGCGCGCGCGACGCATTGGAAAAACATTTGGAAATGCGGGGCGAATGGACAACGGATACCAAAAATGAATATGTATTTCCATCACGCAGCGCGGCCGGTCATATAACACGCGACGGATTTTTCAAGATATTGAAAAAATGCGCCACGCTGGCCGGAATATCGCCGAACCGGGTATCACCGCACGTCTTGCGCCATTCATTTGCGTCGCACTTGCTGGCCGGCGGTGCGAATTTACGCGCGATACAAACCATGCTGGGCCATGAAGACATCGCAACGACACAAATTTATACACATGTAATGCAAGATAAATTAATCGACGCGGTATATGAACATCATCCGTTGGCAAAAAAGTAATTAAAATGATAAAAAAATGCGATTTCAAAGGATGTGACAAGGCCGGAATTTGCCGCGCACCGCGGGACCGCGATTTGAAATCGTATTATCATTTTTGCCGCGAACATGCCGCAGAATATAATAAAAACTGGAATTATTATGCCGGCCTGTCGGCCGATGAAATCGAAGCAGAATGGGAACGCGATACATTTGGCAGCGCATCCAAAGATAAAGACAAAGCCGCCATTGAAACCGCAGAATATTTGGATTTTTTGAATAATTTTCTATCCGGACGGGACGATTTCGACCGTGCAACCAAATCTGCACGACCGGCCGTGTTATCTGTAATTTCTGCGGCCTTGGCCGTTTTTGGATTGCCAGCGACCGCATCTTGGCGCGAAGTGCAAAGCACATATCGCCGCCTGGCCAAACAATATCACCCGGATACAGCAAAAAAATTATCCAAATCTGTCGCAGCTGAAAAATTTACCGCATTAAATGCTGCATATAAAACACTCGAAAAACATTTCAAGAAAAAATAATGTCCATATAATGGACATATTTTTTTAATACTATAATCTATGGACTTTATTGTACCCAAATCCATGCACGACCAGCTGGCAACGAACCGCTCGGTTGTGCTGTGGGCACGGAATTAACATTTGAATGCATAATTGCGCCAGACACCAATGCTGCATCGGGCGCCGCAGAATTAACCTGGGTCTGCGTAACAATGGATGCTGGGTCGATTTTTGCAATCGGCATGGCGTTTGGTATATCTGTTGCGGTCAGCGCACGGAACGTCGGCGCTGCATTACCGCCTGATGCCGGGCCGGCATAAACTATGTTCGCGCCTTGATTATCCAGAATTCCGGCTGGGCCAATTGGTCCCTGGTCACCAATCGGACCTTTATCGCCAACCACACCTTGGTTTCCAACGGGCCCTTGATTGCCTATCGGGCCTTGGTCTCCGATTGAACCTTGGGCACCGACTGCGCCTTGGGCGCCGGTCGCACCTTGGCTACCAACCGGTCCCTGATTACCAACCGCACCCTGGGCACCTTGATTACCTGTCGCGCCTTGTGCGCCGACTGAACCCTGTGCTCCGACAGCACCTTGTGCGCCTTGATTTCCGACCGGACCTTGGTTACCCACCGGCCCCTGATTACCGACCGCACCCTGGGCGCCGGTTGCACCTTGATTTCCAACG